>CAKUGM010000008.1 GCA_934654625.1 uncultured Collinsella sp.
CCCTCAGTGTGGTGGCAAGCTCGAGTACGACTACTGTCACCTGCGCCATCTTGGTCGTGCCCATTGCAAGAGCTGCGGTTTCACCAACCCCGCTCCCGATTACGAGCTCGTGGCTCTCGACCGCGACGCGCATACGTTTACCGTATGCGAGCGCAGCCATGCGGGGGAGCCGACCCATACGTATCGCTATGGCAACTACTCGATCACGAACCTCTATAACCTCTTCTCGACAGTTGTGGTTGCTCGTGAGCTCGGCCTTTCTGCCGAGGCCATTGCGGCTTCGCTCGAGCGCGGCATCAATGTGACGGCGCTGCGCTACACGGAAGAGACGGTTGCCGGTAAGCGTTTGGTCGCGGTGGCGTCTAAGGGCGAGAACAGCACGGCGACGTCGGTGGCGCTCGACACCATTCGCAAAGAGCCTGGTAGCAAGGCAGTTATCGTGATGCTTGCCGATGCTCACAAGGCGGCGAACCCCAAGGAGACCGAGTACATCGGCTGGTACTATCAGACCGATTTCGAGTACCTCAACGACCCGAAGATCGAGCAGATCGTGATTCAGGGTGCTACGAATCTCGACCTTTTGCCGCGCCTGCGCCTGGCGAATGTCGACCCGGCGAAGCTTCGTATGGTCGAGACTCCCGAGCAGGCAGCCCAGGCTGTCGACCCCATGAGTGTCGATTCCGTATTCTGGGCGTTCGACATCTTTAACGGCGATGACGTGGAAAAGAGCCGTGTGCTCATTAAGAAGAAGATCGAGGAGGCATCTGATGTCCGCTAATGCAAAGACTGTCATCGAGGTGCTCTACCCCGAGTATGCAAACCAGGCAGGGGACAACGGCAATGCCATGTATCTGCGCGCATGCCTGCCCGATGCCGAGTTCATTGAGACGACGCACGATGACGTTCCCTATTTTGCCGAGCACGAGCCCTCGCTGATTTTGCTGTGCGGCATGTCCGAGGCGCAACAGGTGAACACGATCAAGCTGCTGCAGCCTTATCGCGATCGCTTGAACGAGCTCATCGATGCCGGTGTGCCCATGCTTTTTACGGGCAGCGCTCCGGAGGTTTTGGGTACCAAGATCGTGAGTCCAGACGGCTCGGAGACGCCGGCGCTGGGCCTTCTTGATTTCGTGACGCACTGCAATACTCCCGCACGCTATCACGATGTGGTTATCGGCGACCTCAACGCCCCTGGGCGCGATGAAGCTATCAAGGTCGTGGGCTTTAAGATCCAGTTCACTCAGATGGAGGCTGGCACGAGCACGGGCCAGCAACCGTTCTGTCATAACGAGGTGGGCTTTGGCCTGAATAAGCAAAGCAGTGAGGAAGGCTTCAGGAAGAACAACCTGATGGCTACCTGGCTTATCGGCCCGCTGCTGCCGCTCAACCCCGACTTCATGCGCTACCTGCTCGACCTTATCGGTGAAAAGGACGCGCCCCTTGCGTTTGAGGACGATGTGCGCGCGTCGTACGAGGAGCGCTTGAAGACGTTCCGCCTGCCGGGCATGGGACTTGCGTACTAGGTTAGGTTTTCACTGCTTGCGCGGTGGTCGTTGACGGACCGCGGAAGCTATCAAAAGGATTCGGGCGGTGGGGCCAATGGTCCCGCCGCCCGTTTTTTGCATTTGGCGGGTCGGCTGTGATTATGGTCTGCTTCGAGCGCATGTCCGCATCTGCTTTCGTCGCTTTGGTGAAAAAGTCAAAATATGTACGATTAAAGGCTATCGATTTTGCATGCATAAAGCTCTAAGGGGCGTACGAGAGTTCCATACGGAATATGAACACTGTTCATGCTCGAGTTAGCGCTGATTTGCCCTGTTTTGCGGCGCATCAAAGCCCGCTCTATCGTACATTTTTTAACTTTTCCACCATTTCGAGCTGCTGCGGATGCAAAATTCTCCGGCGGGAGATGTGCCAGCGATTTTTTATGCATATACAGCTTGCATTTATGCATTGTATTGCGATGACGCTGTTGCGAGCGATGCCGGCGGTGCGTTTCGGACGAGGACGATAGAGGGCTGCGGCTGCCTAGGCGGAAGGTTGCCGTTGCGTCGGTTTGTTGCCATGTGCAGTCGAGGGTGTGACAATATGCTTGATGTGAAGTCGCATTCAAGGGGGAGTAGTTATGGACGCATTCGTCTCACGTCGTGCGCTCATATCTTCGGTGGGTCTTGTCGCGATGTCGGCGGGGCTGGGCGCGTGCGGCACTTCTGGTGGACGGAGTGCAGATCTATCTGGTTCGTCTTCCTCTGTTAAGTCGTCCGAGCAGAAACCTCTTGTCCAGCAAAAGCTTGAGTTCATGACGCTTGAGCAAAAGGTGGCACAGCTTTTCGTTGTTACTCCCGAGCAGCTTACCGGTGTGTCCCAGGCGGTTGCCGCGGGCTCTGCAACCCGGCAGGCACTCGAAGACATGCCGGTGGGCGGTCTGTGCTATTTTGCGCAAAACATCACGGGAGATCAGCAGCTCCGAGACCTTCTTTCGGGCACCTATGACATGGCGTCATGTTCCGGTGCCGGCATAGCGCCGTTTCTGGCGGTGGACGAAGAGGGCGGCAGCCTAGTGGCGCGCGTTGCCAATTCGGGCTATTTCGACGTGCAACGCTTTTCGAACATGGCCGAGGTGGGGGCTACAGGGGACGAGACCCAGGCGGCCCATGTCGGAGCAGCGATAGGCGAATATCTGCATGAGATTGGCTTCAATGTCGATTTTGCACCGGTCGCAGATGTGCTCACCAATCCCCGCAACGAGGTTATTGGGCCGCGTGCGTTTTCTTCCGATTCCGACGTGGTGGCGCAGATGGTGTCTGCGGAAGTGGCAGAGATGCTCGAGACGGGCACCATGCCCTGTATCAAGCATTTTCCCGGCCATGGCGATACCGCCGGCGATTCACATACGGGTGCCGTTGTTTCCACGCGTACGGCAGACGAGATTCGAACATGCGAGTACAAGCCGTTCCAGGCGGGGATTGAGGCCGGCTGTCCTTTCGTGATGGTGGGGCATATCGAGACGCCGAGCCTGGCGGCAGATGGCTTGCCGGCATCGCTTTCCAAAACGATGATTACCGATGAGCTCCGGGGACGTTTGGGCTTTGAGGGCGTGGTGATATCCGATTCGTTTGTCATGGGCGCTATCACGCAGCGTTACGCACCGGGCGATGTTGCCGTGCGTTTTATCCAGGCAGGCGGCGACATGATTTTGATGCCTGAGAACCTGCAAGAGGCTTATCGAGGGGTGCTTGCGGCAGTGGATGGGGGCGCGATCGAGGAAAGCCGGATCGATGAATCGGTCGAGCGCATCCTTGAGGTTAAGAAGCGCGCGGGCATCCTTACGTAGTACTGTCTCGCGTGGAGTCGCGGACTCGACGTTTTCTGACGTAGTTGCTAAATGGCTACAGGGAGAAGATCCAGCTGTAGGTCGATTGGTCCACGATGGTATCGATGGGCCAACTGTGGGAGCTGCGCCAGGCACTTGCGGGGTCGTGAACGGTCACGTTTCCATCGCTATCGATATCGGAAAGAACGATAAAGTGGCCAACGGTGGTGAAATCGCCGACATTCATCAGCGCGATGACGGGCTTTCCTTGCGAAAGCGCACTGGTAATCTGGTCTTTGTCGGTGTCGATCATCTTGGAGCTGATACCGAAGGCAGCAGCTCCATCGCTCATGAACGACCACTCGGTGGCACCGCTCGGAGCGTAGCCGTGATCGTCGGCCCAAGCCGCCATCTTCGCTGGCGTGTAATCGGTATTGCCAGTGAAATAGATGTAGACCATCGTGAAGGCTGTCGGTCCACACGCGTTGTCGCGGACCGTGCCGCCTCCGTAGGGGCTCTGTGCCCACATGGGGTCGGTTTGGTAGAGGTAGGGCATCGCGCCTTTCTTCCACGACTTTTTGGGCGTGGACAGGGGAAGGTCTGCGGGGCTCAGGAGAGGCATATCGAGTTGGGCCACTTCGACGGCAGGCTCGATGCCAGCGGAGACGGCCCCAAAGAGGGCGCCGATAATGCCAAAGAGCACGATAAGGGCAGCCAAAAGCCCACGACGAATGCGGAGTGGGCCGTCGATGGCCATGACCCCGCGGCGCGCCCCACGCATGCCGGGACGTCCGGAGGCGAAGTACATGTGGCTATTTGAGTAGGCGCCGCGGCGGAGCGGCTGTCCGATTACGGAGCCTCGCGAACGCGGAGAGGAAGGCTCGTAGCCTCGTCGTGCTGGATGTCCGGCGCCTCGCATTTGGCGCGGAAGATCGCGGGTCGAGCGCTGGCCCTCGCGGACTGGACGCGCCGTGTTGCGCTGCGGACGGCCTGCGCTGCGATTGGCGGGCCCGGAAGGACGGGTGCCAAGGTCACTCGTGAGCCTCCGACCGGATGCGGGGGTGTAGGTGCGCTGGGCGCGACCGAGGTCATCGGCGTGATGATGTGCGGCAGAATCATGCGAGCGCCGGTTGTTTCCCGTTTGAGTTTTAGGTCGATTCGGATGTCCTGACGGCGAGGGGGCCTGGCGAAAATGCGGGGCTTGTTGAGGCTCGCGCGGAGGGGGCTGCTGAGGGAGCCTGGGCCGTGCGGAGGCAAGGCGTACCGTGGGACGCACGGTCCTGCTTTCGTAACGGCTGTTGTCTCCTCGTGTATCCATGGCCCTCCGTCGCTGGCGCTCGTTCGCCTAAGGCGCAAAGATTGTCCCCATTCTAGCCCAAAGCGGGCATTTGACCCTCTTGAGCTCGGCTTACCGCATGTTTAACCGCTGGTCCCGACCCTGGGCCCTTTTGCCGCTGGGGACTTGACGTATATGGCAGTCTCTGTCCAATGATGGGCAATTGTCGCGAAACGAGTCAATGGACCGTGGCGGCGTCGTCGCGCAACCGATCTTATTTGCTCTCGGCGGTGGCGCGCTCGTTTCCTGCTAAGGTAGCTGCCGAGGAATAAGAGTGTGCAGAGCGCGCCGCCTCGTGTTGCCGCCGCGCGCAAGCGGCCTCTCGTCAGATGGCCCAGGAGGAGGAACCGTGGGGAAGAAGTATGCGATCGTCGGTGGGAAACTCGTCGATGGTACCGGTGCGGCGCCGGTCGAGAATGCTCTCATTCTTATTGGCGAGAACGGCAAGATCGAGTATGCCGGCAAACACGAGGACGTTTCTGCCGACGCCGGCTATGAGCTTATTGACGCCGCGGGCAAAACCGTCATGCCGGGCCTGATCGACACCCATCTGCACTTCTCGGGCAACCTGACCGACGATGATACCGATTGGGTCATGCAGCCGCTGCTGGAAAAACAGGCCATCGCCGTTAAGCAGGCGTACGACTGCTTAACCCATGGTCTCACCACTGTGTGCGAGGTCGGGAGGTTTGGTATCCATGTGCGTAACTGCGTCAACAACGGGGTGTTCAAGGGACCGCGCATCTACGCGACGGGTCTCGGGTTTTGCCGCACTGCCGGGCATGGCGACTCGCATCGTTGTAGCCAGCTCGAGAACAAGCAGTCGCATCCTTGGGGAGACCAGGTTGACGGTCCGTGGGAGCTGCGCCGTGCAGTGCGTCAACGTCTGCGTGAGGATCCCAACGCCATCAAAATCTGGGCTACCGGCGGCGGTATCTGGCGATGGGACTCTGGCCGCGATCAGCATTATTGTGCCGAGGAGATCAAGGCGGTGGTCGATGAGGCCAAGATGGTGGGCATTCCCGTTTGGAGCCATTGCTACAATTCGCATTCCGCCGCGTACGATTCTGTCCGATTCGGTTGTGAGCAACTGATTCATGGATTCGATATTGATGAACGAACCATGGACCTTATGGCCGAACAAGGCACTTTCTTCACGCCCACCATCGGCTTTTTGCCTACCTGGTATAGCACGTATCCGCCTGTTTACGTGTCTGAGATTCATGACAAGTTCCCTGGAGACACGCTGGTCGAGAAGGAGCTGCAGCGCAATTACGAGTGCCTGCGCGAGGCCAGGAAGCGCGGCGTTGTCTTTACTATCGGGTCCGATTCCTTCTCGTTCGTGACCCCGTACGGCTACGTCACCATCGACGAGATGTACGACTTCGTGGACAAGGTGGGCATCTCCCCGTTGGAGACCATCACCTGCGCCACGCTCAACGGCGCCAAGATGGCTCATTGCGATGATGAGACCGGCTCGCTCCAGGCGGGCAAGTGCGCTGACTTGTTGGTCGTGAATGGCGATCCCGCCGTGAACATTCACGACCTTACGCCCGAAAACATGGATGTCATCATGAAAGACGGCGAGATTGTCGTGGCCGGCTCGTTTGGCGAGCGAAACAGGTGGAGCGCGTAAGGGCTTGTCTTCCCGTCGGGAGGCCCGGGGCCGTTCCCCTTCGCTGGTCCTCGCGCTTCGCGCTGCGGAATCGCTCAGGGGAACGGCCCCGGGCCTCCCTTGCGACTTCGCCCTTGGAATCGCGGGGCGGGGAGGAAGGGTGGCGCGCCTGCGGCGCCCCGTGTGGGCTGGTCCTCGCGCTTCGCGCTGCGGAATCGCTCAGGAGAACAGCCTTGGGACCCTGCGGCCTCGGCCTTGCCTCGAGGCGAAGAAATCATGCTGGCGTTTGATGACGGAGCATCGGGGCATAATGGACGCATGAACGTTATCGCGAGGGATCGTCCCCGCGTCCAAGAAAGGACATCTCCCATGCCTGCACTTATCACTCATCATCTTTTTGGTGAGGAAAGCATCGATCGCTTGCCCGCCGGAATCGTCACGTCGGACGAGGAGCGTTGTGCGTTCCTGCTGGGAAACCAGGGACCGGATCCGTTTTTCTTCCGTGTGCGTACGCCGCATATGCGCGACTGCATGCAGCTTGCCAAGGTGATGCACCGCTCGCGCATGTCGAGGCAGTTTGCCTGCCTGCGCGACGGCGTGAGCCATCTGCAGAAGCATGATGCGCAGCTTGGTCGCGCCTTCACGTTGGGCCTTCTCTCCCATTACGTGCTTGACCGCAACGCCCATCCGTTCGTCTACGAGCAGCAGTTTGGCGTGCTCGATGCCGATCCCGATCTTGAGTCGGCGGCTAGCCAGGTGCATGCGGTGATTGAGAGCGACCTGGACGTGTTGATGCTGCAACTCAAGCGCAACGGCGCCACGACGGCGGACTATCCGCCGGTAAGCGAGCTCGTCACTAGCGATCGCATCGACAAGGTGGGCGGCGCGCTGATGAGCCACGTGGCGCGCAGCGTTTACGGCCTCGACGTGGGCGTTGCCGAGTACGGTGGCGCCGTGGCGGACATGCAGGTGCTGTACCGCGTTATCGAGCCGGCGGGTTCGCTCAAGACCGATGTCATCGGCAAGCTCGAGGGCCTTGTGTCCGATTACTCCCTGTTGGCGTCGCTCGCGCACCCCGTGACCGATGAGCAGCCGGTGCGCGCGGGCAACTTGAACCACATCGCGTGGAAGAACCCCTTCATCGAAGCGGTCTCGCACGAGAGCTTCCCCGAGGTTTTCGACCGCGCGTTGGACGACTATGCTCGTGCGGCTGCGTGCTTTATCGAGTGCGCCGACATGGAGCAGATGACCGGACATGTCAATTATTCTGGTCGTCCGCTTGCCGTCGACGAGGAATTCGATCGCGAGGAGTAGTGCGTCGTCTGACTTGCACTCGTCACATAATTCGTTCGATCAGGCCCGCCTCGCGCGGGCTTTTTCATGCATCTAGCTGGGGTCTCCATAAAATGTGACAAAATAAACCTGTCGACTTTCTGTCACATTGGGGTGGTGGGTTCATGCAGGGTTGACGGGTTCTTGACCTGTCCTTGATACAACTTGTCGTACGATAGTCTATTGATATTCCGAGCAATCGCCGCTGTGGCCAACTAAAGGGAGACGCACGCCATGAAGTACACCAAGCTCGAGCGGAACTGGGTTATGTATGATGTGGGCAACTCCGCACTCGTGCTGCTGCAGACATCCGTGGTGCCCATCTATTTCAATGCGCTTGCTGCGGGCGCCAGCTCTGCCGGCCTGGTCACCGCATGGGCAAACGCCCAGACGGTTGCCTCGCTTGTGGTGGCGTTCCTCATGCCGATTCTGGGTGCACTCGCAGATTACGCAGGCAATAAGATCAAGTTCTTCATCGGCTTTTTCCTGACGGGTCTGGTGCTGTGCTTTGCGCAGGCTGTTCCCATGAGCGCCATGGCGTTTCTCGTGATCTACGTGGTGTGCACGATCGGCCTCAATTCGTCCATGACGTTCTACGACGCCATGCTCCCCGACATTACCACCGACGAGCGCATGGATGCTGTTTCCAGTTCGGGTTACGCTTGGGGCTACATCGGCTCGACCATCCCCTTCATCATCTGCCTTGCGCTCATCATGGCCGGCCCCTCGGTGCTCGGTCTCGAGACGATGCTCTGCACGCGCATGGCATTCGTCATCACCGGCGTGTGGTGGCTCGCCTTCACCCTGCCCCTGCTGCGCACCTATAAGCAGAAGTATGGTCGCGAGCGCAGCAGCGAGGATACACTCGGCCATATCGTTTGCGGCGTATTCTCCGAGGTTGCCCATACCATGAAAGAGATCGCCCGCGACAAGGTGGTCATCCTGTACATGGTGGCGTTCTTCTTCTACATCGACGGCGTGCATACCGTCATCTCCATGGCCACGAGCTACGGCTCTTCGCTGGGTATCGACTCGACGCAGCTCGTCTTGGCCCTGCTCGTCACGCAGTTCGTGGCGTTCCCTTCGGCCATCATCTACGGCAAGCTTGCCGGTCGCGTGGGCACCCTGCGCATGATCACCGTGGCGGTAGTCGCCTACATGTGCATCGTCTTGTTCGCCGCGTTCTTCCTCAAGACCGCTACCGAGTTTTGGATCCTCGCTATCCTCGTCGGCATGTTCCAGGGCGGCGTGCAGGCGCTTTCGCGCAGCTACTTTGGCAAGATCATCCCCAAGGAGAAGTCCAACGAATACTATGGCTTCTTTGACATTTTTGGACGCTACGCCTCCGTCATGGGAACTCTGCTAGTATCTGTCGTGACGTCGCTCACGGGGGATCCTTCTTTAGGAGTGCTTTCCATCGGGATCCTTCTGGTTGTGGGTTTCGTTTTGCTAGTAAAGCTCTCCAAGATGCAGGGATCCGCTGCGTAAGCGGACGCGCGCACACCTGTCTTGGAACGGAGGGCTTTACGGCACAGTAAAGCCCTCCGTTTTTGTAGAAGGTGAATGAGGAACAATGAAATCGAACTATCTTGCCCGTGTCGGTGTGATCGCTGCCGCCTATGCAGCCTGCACCCTGATTGCCCTGCTCTTCCTGGGAAGCCTCGCCTGGGGCCCCATCCAGTTTCGCGTGTCCGAGGCGCTGTGCGTACTCGCCCTGTTCACGCCCGCTGCCATTCCCGGCCTGACGCTGGGCTGCGTGATCGCCAACGTGATGAACATCGTCATTTCCGGTACGGGCATGCTGGGCATGCTCGACGTGGTCTTCGGTTCGCTGGCCACCTTCGCCGGCGCCCTTTTTACGTGGAAGATGCGCCGCCATCCGCTCGTGGCGATTGCGGGCCCCGTGCTTGCAAACGCGCTGATCGTGCCCGCCTATCTTCCGCTTCTGCTGCAGGGTGTGGGCTTTTATACCATCCCCTTCACGACGATCTCGCTCGATAGCTCTTGGCCGTTCATGTATCTGTTCGGCTTGGTGACCACCGGCGTGGGCGAAGCGGTTATTATGTATGTACTTGGGTACCCTCTGGCGCGCTCGCTGGCAAAAACGCCGATGTTTTCTACAGAAAGCGCCGAGCTGGGTATGAATAAGTAACGGCGAGGTAGCACGCATGCGGGTCGAGTGGCGCCGCGGCTGACAGATAGGGCATGCGCGGCGATGGACGGAGCCAGCATGAAACCCGTTGTCGTGATTCCCACGTACTGGGAGGCAAGCCAAGATGGCGTTTGCACGCCGGGCGGCTATGACCATGCTACCGATATCTATTCGACAACGCCCGACCTGGATCGCTGCCTGCGTTCACTCGAGCAGGTGCGCAAGCTCCCGCGCGTTGTCATTCTTGTTGTTTGTCCCGCAGCAGCGACCGCGCGAGTGCGTCGACGCGTGGAGGAGATTGCGGCGGGCCACCCCTCGATCGATACCTTGGTCGTGACGAACACCGAGTCGTCGCACATTATCGATCGCGTGGCCGAACTTGCCCCCAACGTCATAGGGGAGCCTATATCGCTGCGCGGCTATGGAGCCATTCGAAACATGGGCCTAGCCGTTGCGGCGATTTTTGGCCACGACGCCGTCGTCTTTTTGGATGACGACGAGATAGTGCTCGGCCCCGACTTTATGGATAAGGCGCTCTACGCCCTGGGCCAGCAGAATAGGCAGGGTGTTCCCATTTTGGCAAAGAGCGGTTACTTTTACGACCGCGCCGGCTCGCCTATGGCCGATACGTCCCAAGCTGGTCCCACGACGCGCTGGTGGACCAAACGTCTCGAATTCAATAGCTGGATGAAGCGCGCCCTTGCAGGGGCGCGTATCTCCCGTTCCAACTACGTGTGCGGCGGCTGCCTGTCCCTGCACGCGCGCGCCTACATGCATGTGGCGTTTGACCCCTGGATCACGCGCGGTGAGGACCTCGACTACCTTTTCAATATGCGCCTGTGGGGCTTTGAGGTATGGTTCGACAACCAGTGGGTGGTTCGCCACCTGCCGCCCGCGATAACCCAGCGCGCGCCGCGCTTCATGCAAGACGTGTACCGTTGGTACTACGAGCGCGCAAAGATCGCCTACGCCAACCGCCAGCACGACCTAAGCCCAGTGACGCCCGAATCGCTCATGCCGTATCCGGGGCCGTGGATTTCCAAACAGCTTGACGACCGTGTGCGCAAGACGGCTGCGGCGCGTGCCGCCCTGACTCCCGAGAAGCTCGCCTATCTCAAGATCTTGAAAAACGGCATTCCCGAGGCGGAATCCTATGCGCGCGCCAACGCGAGCAATTATGTGCGCCTGCAGAGCTTTTGGCCCGCTATCATGAATGGGCTATGGAACGATATCGATATGCAGGCCATGCTCCTGCAATCCGAAGAGGAGGACGATGAGCGACAATAGGACCACGCAGGACGAGGCATCTTCGCAAGATGGCCTTACGTCGGGGGTGCGCATCCTGGTGGCGCTGTGCGCGGCATTTCTGATCTTCTATTTCATCTACGCCCTGATGGTCGACAGCAAGCCCCTGGCGACCGTGTTCGCCTGCGCTCTTCTGTGCGTATTCCTGCTGATTTTTATCTTCCTGTCCCTCAACCCCGACATCTTGCGCTCCCAGTACACCGAGCAGACCCTCTCGTCTGCTTCGGAGATGCTGGAGGACATCAAAGACGGTTTGACCCCTGAGGGCGCCGAGGCGATCTGCCGCAGACTGCTTACCGAGACGCGAGCCATGGCTATCGCCATGACCGACGATACGTGCGTGCTGGCCTGCGCGGGCGACCTCGCGAACGACTTCCCGCCCGGCTCTCCTATCCATACGCCCGCCACGCATTACGTTCTCGAGCACGGTATCGTGCAGAGCTTCACGCATGCCGTGGACGTCAAGAGCGAGGCCCGCGGGCACCGCGCGATTCCCGCGGGCATCATCGCGCCGCTCAAGGTGCGCGGCAAGGCTGTGGGAACGCTCAAGTTCTACTATCGACGCTCGCATGAGGTCAATCGAACGCAGTATGCACTGGCCTCCGGCTTTGCCGAGCTCATCTCCACTCAGCTCGCCATCCACGAGCTCGAGTTGCAGTCCGAGCTTACCGCCCGCGCCGAGGTCCGCGCACTGCAGGCTCAGATCAACCCGCACTTCCTCTTCAACACGCTCAACACCATCGCGTCCCTTACGCGTACCGAACCCTTGCGTGCGCGCGAGCTGTTGCGCGAGTTCGCCTCGTTCTACCGCGCGACGCTCGACAACTCGGGCTCGCTCATTCCCGTCGAGCGCGAGATCGAGCAGACGCTGCGCTACCTGACGTTTGAGAAGGCCCGCTTTGGCGAGGATCGCATCGCTGTGCAGGTTGATATCGACGAAGAGGTCGAGGAGACGCTGGTGCCCGCATTCGTGATTCAGCCGCTGGTGGAAAACGCAGTGCGTCACGCGATGGATGACGAAGACCCGCTTCATATCGAGATCTCGGTTGCCTCCGAGGGCGAATCCATGGTGCGCATCGAGGTTAAGGACGATGGCGTGGGCATGGACGAGCAGACGGCGGCACGTCTGTTCAGCACGGACCGGAAGGCTCCACGCACCGACGCTCCCCAGGGCGGCGGCGCCGGTGTGGCCATGCATAACATCGCCGATCGCATCGTGCGTTTTTACGGACCCCGCTCGAGCACGCAGGTTATTTCCTCCCCTGGGGCGGGTACTTCCGTTGTTTTGCACCTCGATTTGCAGAAAAGTATCCTCGAGTAGGGTTAGAATAGAAGTTCAGCATTGTACGCCGGCATCGCGCGGGTTTTAATGTGCCCGCAAGACCGGTGGTTACTCCAACGAAGGGACCATATTGATGCTACGTGCGATGATCGTTGACGACGAAGCACCCGCACGCTCTGAGCTGCGTTTTCTGCTTGAGCAGACTGGAAAAATCGGGTCGATTAACGAAGCGTCGAGCGTTCGCTCGGCCATCGAGATGCTCATGGAGAATCGCGTTGACGTGGTGTTTCTTGATATCTCCATGCCGGGAGCTTCGGGCCTCCAGCTTGCGGAGGCGCTTCATCGTTTGAAGAACCCCCCGGCGGTGGTCTTCGTTACCGCCTACAGCGATCACGCCGTCGAGGCGTTTGATGTGGACGCCGTGGATTACCTCATGAAGCCGGTCGAGGAGGCTCGCTTGGACCAGGCTATCGGCAAGGTGCTCGCGCGCGTCAAGCCGGTCGCGGAGAACAAGTCGTCCATCGAGCGCATCCCCGTGGAGAAGGGTGGCCGCAAGGTGCTCATCCCCGTGGACCAGATTCGCTACATCATGGCCAAGGACGATTATTCTTGCATCTTCACCGACGACGATCGCTATCTTTCCACGACGTCGCTTGCGCAGTTCGAATCCAAGCTGGGCGATTTTGGTTTCTTCCGCGTGCATCGTCGCTATATCGTGAACCTTGCGTGCGTGGAGGACGTCGAGACCGCAGCTTCCGGTGCGATCCGGTTGGGCATCACCGGTGTCGAGGACCGCATTCCCGTGTCGCGCCGTCGCGTTGTACCGCTTAAAAAGGCGTTGAACCTGTAATGGACAGGATGGCGGACGCAAAGCGTATCGATGTCATCTCCGATACGCACGGCTATCTTTCGGACGAGTTGCTCGCCGCCCTTGAAGGCGCCGACCTGATTATCCACGCGGGGGATATGACGTCTGAGGCCGATTGGGACCATCTCAACACCATCGCTCCCATCAAGGCCGTTTTGGGGAACAATGATTACTATCGCGATTACGGGCCGAGCGTGCCGGCACTCAACACGTTTACGTACGAGGGCCTGAACTTCGCCGTGGCTCACTATCGCGAGGAGCTTCCGGTGGGGACGGTCGACGTGGCCATTTGCGGGCACACGCATCGCCCCAAGATCGTGCAACTGGGCAAGTGCCTGGTTATCAATCCTGGTTCGCCCACGTATCCGCGCAGTGCGCGCGGCGACACCATGGCCCGTCTCTTTGTGGCCGATGGCCGGGTTATTTCTGCCGACATCATCGATCTGTAGCGTGGCGCGGGGCTGAGCCCGGCGCCATTTTTTATGCGCGCAAGTCCCGACGGGGTGGCTATTTTGATGATAAGATGCAATAAAATGCCTGGTCAAAGTGGTTGTTTCAGATTGGCGGAAAAAATTTCTAAAAAAGTGTTGCGCGCATCTCGAAGTTCTGTGTATACTAGCTCTCGCAGCAACGCCTGCTGATGGGGAGTTAGCTCAGCTGGTTAGAGCGCCGGCCTGTCACGTCGGAGGTCGCGGGTTCGAGTCCCGTACTTCCCGCCATCAAATGTTAAAAGCCTCGTCTTCGGACGGGGCTTTTTTCATATAGATGGACTGCAGCCGTTGATATAGGATTATCCCCGGATAGCACTTTGCGAGGGGAGATCCCGATGTTTTGTACGAAATGTGGGAATCAGCTGAGCGACAACGCTCGTTTTTGCGGCAAATGCGGCGCTCCGGTTGCTGCCCACGATGAGGCTGATGCGCCGACGGGCGCTCCGGGAGACGATGTCCTCGATGCAACCGTTGCGGTTCCCGTGCCCGCGCCCGCAGATGCGGCCTCCGATGCCGAGCCGGGTCCCGATGTCTCACCCGCCGTATCCGAAGCCGCTGCCGATGCCTCTGCGTCTGCTCCATCCGCTTCTTCTACTAAGAAAAAGAAGACCCCGTTTATCATCGCCGCCGTGGTCCTCGTTATCGCCATCATCGGTATCCTCGCGTTCTTCTTGCTGGGCAACAAGGGCACGGGCGATATTGAATTTGGCCAGGATACCGAGGTCGAGCTCGCGGTGACGACCGTCATCAGGCCGCGCGGCAAAGACGGCAACCTCATGAAGTCCTACGACGCCTATTTCATCAACGAGAAGGCGAAAGGGGACGTCTCTTCTATCAAGACCACGCCGTATCACCTTACGGTCAAGGGCGATCAGGGCTTCAAACCCTCGGACTTCAAAGATCTTCCTAACGATCGCTATACGCTGGTGATCGTCGGCCGCGATTCCGATGAAGCCGATAGCGAGCAGAAGATTCCCGTTAACTATGACGAGGAGAACAAGAAGGCTTCCTCCGAGGTGGTTATCGCGGTGCCCTCAAAGCCGCAGAAAGCTCCTGCAAAAGAGGACGAGGAGACCGACGAACAGAAGGCATACGGCCTGTTTCTCAACAAGATCAAGGAGCTGACCGATGCGTACGGCGCCTGCGGATCGATCGAATGGGGCGGCTCCTACAATCTGGCGACCGGTCTGTGCGTAGCCGATCTTGTTGACTTTGACGGCGACGGCATAAACGAGCTGTTCGTGGTCTACAACACGCAGGTTGTAGACTTCAACCAGGAAGCTTGCTTTGACAGGCAGAAAGAGTCGTTCAAAACCGAAGTATGGGCTTACCGCGATGGCAAGATCTCCAAGGTCTTTGATAAGTCGGTTGTTGAGGGCGCCAACGGCGGCATCATGTGGGCGTGCGTGTATCAAAAAGACAGCAAGTTCCACCTCGTCACTTCTGACGCTTCCTACGCAGATCTTGGCGGCGGCGCCTACAACGAGACATACGATACGTTTTTCTATGCTTACGACGGATCGGAGTTCAAGCAGGAGGCATCGACGCGCTCCGACGTCGATGTGTCTTCGGGCCCATCCGACGAAACCTATACCATCAATGGCGAAGATGCCTCGTTCGATGAGATGATAGACTTCCAAAGTTCTTTCGTGCCATATTTGAGCTATGGCCTCGTCAATTTCATTCAAAATGACAGTCTTTACGACGAGGGAACGTACTACCCGGTGAAGGACCTTCCCGGCGTCGTGTCGAAGACGATGCAGACGCTCGAAGCGGGCGCTGCGACCAAGAAGGACGACACCGCAAAGGACGCATCGTACTCCGCCGAAACAAAGACGGTTTCCGTGCCGGTGCCCGACGCCTCCAGCGACGTTTCCAATCCTGTCGATACCGACTGGACGTATCTCCAGTTTTCCAAGGACGGCAAGGCGGGTGCCTGTAAAGATCTCAATGCAAAGCTCAAGGAAAGCTTTGACGCCGATGTCGACGCTACATCCTCTTGGAAGCTCGATTTGAGCGGCAACGGAGGTGGCGCTAACGAGATGCTGCAGAGTCGATATGACACCATGGTGTCTCTCGACGGCTCGATCGCTTGCGTCTTCCAGGAGCGCTATTACACGGCGGGCGGCCCTCATGGATGGAATGAGAATGCGGTGGTCTACTACGACCTTTCGAAGGGCACCGAAGTCGACGCCGATGTTGCCTTGGGAATCGACAAGGACACGCTGGCAAGCCTGGCCTCCGACGCTATCGATGCATTCGTTCGTGCCAATCCCGGTATCAGCGATACTGGCGACGTACGCGATCACCTCTACGAGATGGACCGCTATGGCCGCGATGACATCGGCATCTTCTTTATCACGCGCGACTACGAGATGGGCACCTTTTCCGATGGCTCGCATGTCATCTACATCAAGGCCCTCAACGGTGACGATGGTCTCGTGGGCACGTCGGGGGACTCTGGCAACTAACCAGTCGGCAGCTCGATGCGAGTGCATGAGGCCCGCCTGCGCCTGTCGCGCGGCGGGCTTTGTCTGTCTTACGCGGTATGATAGGTGGACACAACGAACGCAATCGGCAAGGAGAGTTCATGCCGACGATTGATATCCATAGCGCGCCCGCCTTTATCACCGTGGAGGGCATTGACGGCTGCGGCAAGTCGACGCAGGCGCGCCTGCTTGCGGCGGCGCTTGAGCATGCGGGCTGCGCGGTGTTGCACTTGCGCGAGCCTGGCGGCACGGAGATTTCTGAGAAGATCCGTGCGCTTTTGCTCGATCCTGCCAACGCGGCGATGAGCGAGACGTGCGAGCTTTTGCTCTTCGAGGCGGCGCGCGCGCAGCTTGTGGAGGAAGTTATCCTCCCCGCCTTGGCTTCGGGCCAGGTGGTGGTGTGTGACCGCTTTTTCGATTCGACCACGGCCTACCAGGCATTTGCCGACGGCCTTGACTACGCGATGGTCTGCGGCGCCAATGCCCTTGCGGTAGGGGAGTGCGCCCCGCGCCTCACGCTCGTCTACGACGTGAGCGTCAGCGAGGCGCTTGCCCGTCGCGCTGCGCGTGCGGGCCAAGATCGCATGGAGCTCAAGGGCGATGCTTTTCAGGAGAGCGTCGCTGCGGGTTTTCGCGCCATTGCGGCGCAGGAGCCCGGGCGCGTGAAGCTGATTGACGCCTCGGCGGGCGTGGCTGAGGTGTTTGCGCAGACGGTCGCTTGCGCTCGCGAGGCAGGTTTTGCCCTGTCCGATGCCGATGCGCGGGCGGCTCTTGCCGCAGAGCAGATCGAGGTGGCCTGATGGTGGCTTCCGCATCGCTTTTGTCAAAGCTTTCTGGTCAGATGCGCGCCAAGAACTTTTTGACGCGTGCGGTCGAGGGTGGCCGTGCTGCCCATGCCTATCTGTTCGTGGGCGCCCCCGGTTCGGGCAAACTCGAGGCCGCTTGGGCGCTTGCCCAGGCGCTTTTATGCGAGGAGGGCGGGTGCGGGGCCTGCGATACCTGCATGCGCGCGGCACGCCGTACGCATCCGGACGTGCACTATTACACTCCCGAGAGCGCCACGGGTTATCTCATCAGCCAGACGCGCGAGCTGCTGGAGGACGTCTCCTTGGCGCCCATCCGCGCCAAGCACAAGGTCTATATCATCGACCGTGCGGAGCAGATGCGTGCAAATACGGCAAACGCCTTGCTCAAAACTATCGAGGAACCGCCCGAGACGGTGACGTTCATCCTGTTGGGCACCTCGACCGATACCATCTTGCCCACCATCGTGTCGCGTTGCCAGTGCGTGCCGTTTCGCACGCTGCCGCTCGATGAGTCGGCTCAGACCGTGGCGCGTGCGACCGGCGTCGACCTTACGCGTTGCCGTATGGCCGTGGCCGTGACGGGCGGGCCCAACGCCGCCATCGGCTTTCTCAAGAGCGCCGAGCGCCAAGAGGTGCGCCGTCAGATGCTTCGCGCCATCGACATGCTCAAGCGTTCGGACGAGGCGGATATCCTGCTTTCTGTGCGCGACCTGCTCGGCGTCATCAAGGCACCGCTCGCAGAGCTCAAGGATGCTCAGAAGGCGATGCTCGACCGCGACTCGGATTATCTCTCGCGTGGAGCATTGAAGCAGCTGGAGGATCGCAACAAGCGTGAGCTTACGGCGCGCGAGCGTTCGGGTATCATGGAGGCGCTAGCGTGCGTGCGTTCGCTGCTGCGCGATGTCTTGTTGCTTGTGCAGGATAGCGAGGCCGCGATCGTCAACGAAGACGCGCGAGACATCGCGTGTCGTCTGGCCGAACATACGACGTGTACGGGCATCGTGCGCGCCATCGAGGCCGTGGGCGATGCCGAGCGCCGCATCGTGCGCAACATAACTCCCCAGCTGACCTGCGAGGTCATGCTCTTTGATATAAGGAAGGCACTTCTATGCCCGTAGTTGTTCCCGTTAAGTTCGCTTTCGCCTCGCGCGATTTGTGGTTTGACCCCCAAGGCCTGGACATCGTCGAGGCAGACCACGCCATCTGCTCCACCGAGCGTGGATGCGAGATCGGCCTGGTGACTGCAGACCCCTTCGAGGTTCCCGAGGCCGAGCTTTCCGCTCCGCTCAAGCCCGTGTTGCGCATCGCCACCGATGACGACTTGGATTATGCCGATGAGCTGGCACAGCGTGGCGACGACGCCATGGAAGATTTCCGTCGCTTGGTCAAGCAAAACGGCCTGGACATGAAGCCGGTGGGCGTCGAGTACCTGTTTGGCGGCGAGAAGATCGTCTTCTACTTTGCCGCCGAGGATCGCGTCGACTTCCGTCAGCTGGTCAAGGACCTCTCCGCCTGCTTCCATACGCGTATCGATATGCGCCAGATCGGCGTCCGCGACGAGACGCGCCTGGTGGGCGGTTTTGCCCATTGCGGTCAGGAGCTGTGCTGCACGCGCTTTGGCGGCCAGTTTGAACCGGTGTCCATCCGCATGGCGAAAGAGCAGGACCTCCCGCTTAACTCCGCCAAGATCTCGGGCGTTTGCGGTCGTCTGATGTGCTGTCTGCGCTATGAGTTCGAGGCCTACAAGGACTTCAAGAGCCGTGCGCCCAAGAAGAAGACGCTGATCGATACCCCGCTTGGCAAGGCGAAGATCCAGGAGTACAACACGCCGCGCGAACAGCTGGTGCTGCGTCTGGAGAGCGGCAAGGTCTTTAGGGTGAACCTCTCCGATATGACGTGCTCCGAGGGCTGCAAGAAGCGTGCCGAGGAACAGGGCTGCAACTGCCGCCCCGATTGCGTGACGCGCGACATCCTGGAGCGTATCGAGTCTCCGGACATCGCGCTTGCCCTCATGGAGCTTGACCGCGAGGCCGGCCTCGACGTGGGCGACGGCCTTTCCCGTGCCGATCGTCTGGTGCCCGAGGCCCCGGCGCGTCATCGCCGCCAGCGCTCGGGCGAGCGAGGTGGCGAAGAGCGCTCCCAGCGTGGCCAGCGCGGTCGTGGGGGCGATGATCACGGTCAGAGCGCGGCCGACGAGCAAACGCCGCGCCGTCGCCGTCGTCGTTCGGGCGCCGGTGCCGCTCCGGATGCTGCCCGCGATAACCGTAGCTCTGCACGCGAGGCAAACGAGGGCCAGACTCCTTCGCGTCGCCGTCGCCGTCATCTTTCGAGCGAGGAGCGCGATGACGCATTCCGCGCCGCGGCTGCTCGCGAGGCGGCGGCTTCCGCATCGGAGAAGGACGGTGCGTCCGGTCGTTCCCGCCGCCGTCGCCATACCGCGGCTCAGCCCGGGCAGGCAGCAGGCGAGCGCTCCCAGGCCAAGCCGCAGGTCCCCTCTGTTGCCGACCAGGTTGCCTCGGGCGAGGTCAAGGTTACGCGTCGTCGTCCCGGTGATGGTGGAGGGGCGCGTGCTGCCGAGCAGGCTCCTGGTGGTGCGACATCGGACGAGCAGGCCCCGCGCCGCCGCCGTCGTCGTTCGCGCAAGCCGCGTGGAGGCGCCGACGGTGCCGCTGGAAGCGCCGACAACACTCCATCTGCCGAGTAGATAGCGCGTCTCGCGCAGATGCACGTCTGCGCGATTGCGCATGCATGTATGCTTGATTTAAGCCCTCTTGCCATTGTCGACAAGGGGGCTTTGTGCTTTTTGGCCTGTCATCAACCTCGTGGGAGCGCGCACGCGCAGCGGCGCTCGAGCTTCTTTCGCCCACGCGCTGTGCTGCCTGTGAGCGCCCGGGGGCTTTGGTGTGCGATGAGTGCGCGGCGCAGATCGCGACCATCGATCCCATCTTTGCCTGCCTGCGCTGCGGGGCTCCTTTTGGCAGCCTTCTGTGCACGGAGTGTCAATCTGAGTCGCAGGAGGAGGGCCATGTGGGCAATTGCCTTGCTGCCTGCGTGTTCGAGGGCGTACCCGCGCGCATCGTGCGCGCCTACAAGGATGGAGGCGAGCGCCGCCTTGCTGCATGGATCGCCTGCTCGCTTGCTGATGCCGCCCATCGTGCTCAGTGCGCGGTGCCAAAACGTATGGATTCCTTCGCCCTCGACGCCGACGCTATCGTCTTTGTCCCGGCAACGCCCGTAGCGTATCGGCGTCGCGGGTTCGACCATATGGAAGCGGTTGCCTACGAGACGTCAAAGCTGCTGGGTATCCCCGTGCTCGATGCCCTTGTCAAACAGGACGCTCGCGACCAGAGAAAACTCGACAGGGGAGGGCGCTTGGCCAACGCGACGGACGCATATGACGTGGTGGAACCTGTTGCGGGGATGCGTTTTCTTTTGATCGACGACGTGATTACCACAGGGGCAACCATGGATGCCTGCGCGGAGGTTTTGGGGCGGGCTGGGGTCGAGAAGGTCGACCGCTTGGCATTCGCACGAGTATGGTGAGAGTCCAAACGTGTGCATCACTGCATTTTGGCCGCGTTTACGTGCGCAAACGCTTTACTCCTGATATAATCGCTTCGTTCTCCCCAGGCTGTGGTTGCGGGGGCGCATAAGCGCTTCTCAGTCCAAGACAGACGCGGTCAAAGGGATCCACGTAAGCGTCCGCGTGCGCGCGGCGCGATCATGGCGCGTCCTAGAGGTAAGCCGCACCGTCCGTCTTTCCTTTTGTGAGGCAATGGTTGCCTCCCGGGCGAGCGGGTTAGTAGTGAGGGCCGCTGCGGCGGCGTGAGCAAACGCCCCAGTGCGCAGGTGTGGGGTCAAAAACCAGGTCAGCTGGGGGGACGCAACGTATATTACCCGCGCATGCGCGGACCGGAAGCAAACGCCCTGCTTGGGGGAATGGAGAATACGATGCTGCGCGTAAGGAAGATGACCCTTGCAGCCATGATGACGCTTGCCTTGGCGGCGACCCTCGGCCTGGGCGGATGCTCGCTGTTCACGCCTTCTTTGAGCGAGGACACCCAGAGCGCGGTTGCCAAGACCGACATCGTCTCTTCCGCCCTTGTGGCAGAAGGCAAACTTACCGTTGCCCTCGACACCAGCAATGCTCCCCAGGCCATGACGAACCAGGACGGCAGTATCGGCGGCTACCAGGCCGATCTTGCCCGTTCGATCGCTCAGCACTTCGGTCTCGAGGTCGCCTTTGTCGATTCCGCGAGTGCAGAGGACGCTCTTACCTCGGGCGAGGCCGATATCTACCTGGGTGCCACGTCTGACGATGCGTCTTCTAAGGTCAAGGTTATGGGCGATGTTCTCGAGGACGCATGTGCGGTTTTTGGCAAGTCCGATTCGGGCAATGCCACTGTGAGCGCTTCCGACCTTTCTTCTGCAACCATCGGCGTGCAGATGTCCTCTGCATCGCAGGACGCTCTTTCGCGCGCGGGCATCAATGCACAGCAAAAGACCTACACCAACGTCAACGAGTGCTTTGCGGCGCTTGAGTCCGGCGAGGTTCAGTATGTGGCCTGCGACATGACGGCCGGCTCCTATCTTTCGCGCGCCTACAGCGACATCTCCTTTGCGGGAACCATCGGGTCCGTGTCAAAATTCGGCGTTGCCGTCTTGTCCAAGAATAACGAGCTGGCGGAAAAGGTGGGAAAGGTCGTCGACACCATCTGTTCGGACGGCACGCTCGATGCCATTCATACGTTGTGGTATGGATCTGCTCCTACCTCTCTTTCCAACGCGCTCATCTCCGGCCTGACGATCAGCGAACAGGACTCGGGCAATAATTCTGACGATGCTGTGGACGATACGGCGGACGATTCTTCCAATTCCGAATCGGTTGCGGCCGAAGAGCAGCCCCTGACAGTCGATATCAACGACGTAAATCGATAAAAAGACCAGCTCAGACATACCCTTGCAATTTGCTTGCGCCCGTAGCCCACTTTAGGGTTGCGGGCGCAAGTCATCGGCGGCTGGTGCAATCCATTACGTAAACGGGGGTTTACATTTCTCGGTTAACAGCGCGGGCAAGTTGGGTATGAACAGAGTACTTTAAGGTCCCCAATAGATTGGAGTCGCGTATGGATATCAAGGTTTCTGGGCGCAAGACGACCGTTACCGATGCTCTGCGTGCGCGCGTTGAAGAGAAGATCGGCGAGGCTTGCTCGGTATTCGATATCAATCCCATGACGGTTGACGTCGTTCTTCGCTACGAGAAGAACCCGGCGAATCCCAATCCGGCAATCGTCGAGGTCACCATTCGCGCCCGCGGCTCGGTGATCCGCGTGGCCGAGCACGGTGCCGATATGTACGCCGCCATCGATACCGCAGCCGATAAGGCAACCCGCCAGCTTCGCAAGTTCAAGACCAAGGTCGTGGACAATCGTCAGCAGGGTGCGTCTGCTGCAGACGTCGTTCCTGTCGAGCCCGTGGAAGACCTTGCCGACCTGCTGCTTCCCGCAGACGAAGACGATCAGCTGGTGCGCGAGAAGGTCATCGACATCACGCCCATGACCGAAGAACAGGCACTCGTGCAGACCGATCTTCTGGGCCATGACTTCTATGTCTTCGAGAATGCCGCGACGGGCCTGATAAATGTGGTCTATCACCGTAAGAATGGTGGATACGGCATCATCAAGCCGAGGATTGAGACTCTCGACGAGTAAACTATGCATGGTAATGCATGAATAAGGATGGCGACCATCCCATGCGGGGTGGTCGCCTTTTTCTATGAAGGAGCTTTGCCGATGAGCAAACCCAACGTCGGAGGCTATTCCAGCCGCTGTCGTATCGTGATCGACACCTGCGCCGATCTTTCGCCCGAAATCGCCGCCACGCTTGACGTGGACATCCTGGGCTTCCCCTATATCTTGGACGGCGAGGAGCATACCGACGACATCTGGTCATCCATTACGCCCCATGAGTTTTACGAGAAACTGCGTCAGGGCGCGCACGCATCGACGTCTGCCGTATCGCTGGGGCGCTTTGTCGAGTTCTTTACCAGCTGTGCCGAGGAGGGTACGCCCACGGTGTACCTGAGCTTCACCGCCGGCCTTTCCTCCAGCTACAATTCCGCTTGCCAGGCGGCCGATATGGTGCGCGAGCAGTATCCCGATTTCGAGATCTACGTGGTGGACAACTGCTCGCCGTGCGGCGCTGCCGGTCTGTTGGCCCTCGAGGCGGTGCGCCAGCGTGCAGCCGGCCTTACCGCTTGCGAGCTCGCTGCCTGGGCAAACGAGGCCAAGCACTATATCCATGGCTTCTTTACGATCGATAGCCTGGATTCGCTTGCGGCTGGCGGGCGCATTCCACCCGCGGCGGCACAGCTCTCCAGCAAGCTCGATATCAAGCCCGAGATGTCTTACGACCTGTCCGGCTCGCTTACGCTCGTGGGCGTGAACCGCGGTCGCAAGAAGGGCTTGAAGTCGCTCGTCAAATCCTTCAAGGAAAACTACGTGCTCGATCCGGCTTTGCCGGTGGGCATTCTCACGGCCGATTGCGAGAAGGACGGCGACTGGCTCGAGACGGCCATTCGCAAAGAGGACGGATGCTCCGACCTGACCGTCCTGCGCGCCTCGGTGGGCCCTACGATTGGCTCGCATGTGGGACCCGGTATGGTCGCAATCGTCTTTTGGGGCAAGAACCGCACGGAGAAGATCTCGCTTACCGATCGTATCGCCAATCGCGTGCGCGGTGCCGAAAGCCCCAAGGCATAGTCCCTCTTTCTCTCGATTATCAATTACATGCACACGTTTGACGTTTAAGGAGTACCTGCATGTCTGACAAGAAGCTATCTGTCGCCTTTATCGGAACGGGCATCATGGGTGCGCCGATCGCCGGCCATATCCTGGACGCCGGCTATCCGGTCACCGTCTACAACCGCACCAAGGCAAAGACCGACGAGCTTGTTTCTCGTGGTGCCGTGTGGGCCGATAGCCCTGCTGCCGCCGCCAAGGATGCCGACGTCGTCTTCACCATGGTGGGCTATCCGGCGGACGTCGAGGAGATCTATCTTTCCGGCGACGGCCTGCTGGCTGCCGCCAAGCCCGGTGCCTACCTCATCGACCTCACCACGAGCGCTCCCGAGCTCGCCCGCGATATCGCCGAGGCTGCCGAGGCATACGGCAAGCATGCCTTCGACTGCCCGGTGACCGGTGGCGATACCGGTGCCATCGCCGGTACCCTCACGCTGATCGTGGGTGCGACGGACGAGGGTATCGAGCCCGTTCGCGCGATCCTCGAGACGTTCTCCTCCAAGATCTACTGCTTCGGTGGCTCGGGCAAGGGCCAGGCCGCAAAGCTCGCCAACCAGGTGGCGCTTTCTTCCTGCATGGTGGGCATGGCCGACGCCCTCTCCTTCGCTCAGCAGATGGGCCTCGACCTGGACGAGACGCGCGAGATGATCCTGGGCGGCACGGGCCGCTCCGGCGCTATGGAGCAGCTTGCGCCCAAGGCGCTCGAGGGCGATTGGAAGCCCGGCTTCATGGTGACGCATTTCCTCAAGGACCTGCGTCTGGCGCTCGCCGCTGCCGAGGAGAAGGAACTCGCCCTTCCCGGTGCGGACACCGCGTTTACCCTGTATGACATGCTCGACGCCATTGGCGGCAGCAAGCTGGGCACGCAGGCCATCACGCTGCTGTACCAGGAGGAGGCCGATGCCGTGGCAGCCGGCCTCGACTGGTCGCTCTACAATCCTCCCGTGCACGACGAGGGCGAGCACGAGTGCGGCTGTGGCCATCATCACGAAGAGGGACACGAGTGCTGCGGCGGCCGTGGCGAGCACCATGGCCATCATGAGGGCGGCTGCTGCTGCGGTGGCCACGGCCACGACGCGGAGTAGGACGTAATGGACATCGCTTTTTTGGTCTGTTCGCTGCTGCTCTTTGCATTTAGCGTGTATATCGGGTTTCTTATTGGAAACACGGTTGGCGTGCGCGCTATCACGCGTGCGGATTATTGGAAGATGAACGCCGCTGCCATTGTCATTGCCGTGCTGCTCTCGTTCATCTTGGCCTCCGTTCCGCTGTTTTACTCTGTGGACGTTGGCCTGCTTGCCGGCGTTATCGTGGGTCTGAAGATGGCCTTCGGTGAGTCGGTGGGTCCGTGGGCCGTGCACGACAAGGCATTTAACGTGAACCGCGCACATCGCGAGACCGCCGAGAAGGGAGGCGGGGAAGAGCGCCGCCGGCGTCGTGCCTCTCGTGAGGACGCCCCCGACCTTATCTCGGTGGAAGACAAGTCCCGCACGCCCGGTTCGCGTAAATAGGAACGAAAGGTAGATTGGTCATGGCAGAAGAAATGAAACAGGAGCTCTCCGCCGAGGAAGCTGAGCAACTCGCGCTTGTGGAGAACGATTGCGATGCGCTGAGCGCCCTGGTCGACGACCTTGCCGGTCACAGCCGCCGCAAGCGCCAGATGGCTGCTCACGTGGTGCTGCTCGTGGCACAGCGCGAGCCCGAGCTGCTCTCCGAGTTCATTCCCGACCTGATCGATGCGCTCTATCGTCCGGAGGCCCAGACGCGTTGGGAGATCCTCGACGCCTTGACGCTGCTCGTTCCCGAGCATGCAAAAGAGATCGGTGCCGCTTTTGACGGTGCCGAGGCGGCTCTGTTCGATGACCTTTCCTCGATCCTGCATTTCTCGGCTTTCCGCCTGCTCGTCACCTGGGGCGCTACCGAGCGCGGTCGTTCCAAGAAGGTCTGGCCGATTCTCGACGAGGCGATCCAGTGCTATCACGGCGATCTTGAGTACCGCGATATGCTCGGTTGCCTGCACGAGTTTGCCGAGGGCAAGATCGAGGGCGGCGTTGCCGCCGAGCTCGCGGGCCGCCTGCAGTTCGATGCCGAGAACGGCAAGGGCAGCTATCTCAAGGCGCGTTCTTCTGAGATTTACAACATGCTGGTCAAGCGCTTTAAGCTTGAAAAGCCCCAGAAGCGCGCGCGTACGGTGGCGAAAACCGACGAGGTCGAAGACGACGAGGAGTAACAGATGACCCACGACGTAGTACTCATTCCCGGAGACGGTATCGGACCCGAGATCACCTCTGCCATGCGCCGCGTGGTGGACGCTGCAGGCGTCGACATCGCGTGGAATGTGGTGGATGCCGGCGCTGGCGTGATGGACGAGTTTGGCACACCGCTGCCCGAGCACGTGCTCGACGCCATTCGCTCTACCAAGGTTGCCATCAAGGGCCCTATCACCACGCCGGTGGGAACGGGCTTTCGCAGCGTCAACGTGGCCCTGCGTCGTGAGTTCGACTTGTATTCCTGCGTGCGCCCCTGCCTGTCCATGCCGGGCGACGGCAGCCGTTATACCGATATCGACCTGGTGATCGTGCGCGAGAACACCGAGGACCTGTATGCGGGCATCGAGTTTGACGAGGGTGCGCCCGAGGTGGAGGAGCTCTCCCAGCTCATCGAGGCATCGGGACAAAAGACCTTCAAGTCCGATTCCGCCATCTCGGTCAAGCCTATCTCCATTTCCGGTTCGCGCCGTATCGTGGAGTACGCCTTTGAGTATGCGCGCCGCTGTGGCCGCCATAAGGTGACGGCAGTGCACAAGGCCAATATCATGAAGGCGAGCGATGGCCTGTTCCTGCGCGTTGCCCGCGAGGTTGCCGAGCGCTATCCGGATATCGAGTTCAACGACAAGATCGTCGACGCCACCTGCATGGGCCTGGTGCAAGATCCGTACGCGTTTGACGTGTTGGTCCTGCCCAACCTCTATGGCGACATCGTGAGCGACCTTGCCGCCGGCCTGGTGGGTGGCCTTGGCATGGCGCCGGGCGCCAATATCGGCCGCGATATCGCCATCTTCGAGGCGACGCACGGTAGCGCCCCCGACATCGCCGGCAAGGATATCGCCAACCCCACGGCCGAGATTCTCTCTGCCTGCATGATGCTCGATCATCTGGGCGAGGGTGCCGCCGCCACGCGTATTCGCGAGGCGGTCAAAAAGACGCTTGCCGCCGGCGAGGCGGTGACGGGCGACGTTCGTCGCGCGCAGACCGGTTCTGCCGAGGGTTGTGTGGGCACCCAGGCGTTTGCCGATGCGGTAATCGCCAATCTGTAAGGATGCTATTATGTGAGCCGCGATGTAAGGTATCGCGGCTCATTTTTATGTAGCGCAATCGTGATATTCAAGAACAGGGAGCACATACACGATATGGGTTTGATTCAGAAGAAGAACGACCGCGAAGAGGTCGACGGCATCGAGATTATCGGCCGTGGCGGCACGCCGGGCGGCATCGACGAGAACGAAGTTGAGCTTGTCGAGGGCACCTCTGCCGAGCACGTGGCTGCCGGCACTACCGCCGAGGAAGAGGCCAAGCGCGCCGAGCGCGAGATGGCCGAGGATGCGGCGGACGAGAACCTCATGCCCGAGGATGAGGACGAGGACGAGGACGATGAGGCTGCCGGTGCGGCCAAGCGCCAGAAGATCGCCATCGCCGTAGCGGTTGTCGCCGTGGTTATCGCCGCTGTTCTGGGCTTCTTCATCGGTTCGGGCGGTTTTTCCCACAAGGGGGCCGATTCTGCCTCTTTGACGTCCGATCAGCTCGATACCGTCGTGGCTTCGTATTCCTATAACGGTAAGGCCGTCGACGTTACCGCGCGCGAGGCCATCGAGAGCCAGTACAGCCTGGATAGCGTGAAGCAGAGCGACGGCACTTACCCCACGCCTTCCGCCGATATCGTGCTTTCCTATGCACGCGGTCAGATCCTGCTCAACGAGGCCGAGGCCCGCGGCATCTCCGTCACCGACAAGGAGATGGAGGAGTACGCCGAGAGCGCCCTTGGCATGAGCGATTACAGCCAGATGTCCCAGCAGTACGGCGTGACCGAGGACCAGGCGAAAACCATCGTCAAGCAGCAGACCACCATGCAGAAGCTCTATGACAAGATCGTGGGCACCTCTTCTGCCACCATGCCCGAGGCTCCTACGCAGCCGGAGGATGGCAACGAGGACACCGCATCCAAGGATTATGCCGACTACATCATCAACCTTGCGGGCGATGAGTGGGATGCCGAGAAGGGCACCTGGGCCTCTACCGACGGTACGTATGCAAAGGCCCTCGAAGGCCAGGAGTTCACGGCCGATTCCGCCACGTATGGTCAGGCGCTGACCGCTTACTACACGGCCTACCAGCAGTATGCGCAGGCTAGCTCTGAGTCTGGCACCAAGTGGACCGAGTTTGTCAACGGCCTGTATGCCAAGGCCGATATCACTCTGTACGGCCTGTATCAGTAAAGGCACGAGGAAGACGCGATGCCGCTTCGTGTTCTCATAAGTGAATGCCTGCTTGGCGCTCCCGTTCGCTACGACGGGGGCGCCAAGCCTTCTTTAGCGGTCATGCGCTTGGCGGCGCGCGTGCGCGAGCGCGGGGGAGAAGGGGCGGTTGCTCCCATCTGTCCCGAGGTCTTGGGCGGTCTTTCCTGCCCGCGGCCGCCGGCCGAGCGACGCGGCCGTCGAATCGTCACCGCCGACGGTGCTGACGTGACCCGTGCGTACGCGGACGGTGCTCGCCGTTCGCTCGATATCGCACGCGCATGCGGTGCGAGTCTTGCTATCCTGAAATCCAGGAGCCCATCGTGCGGCCTCGGTCGCATATACGACGGCACATTTTCGGGGCAGCTTCGCGCCGCATCTGGCGTGGCGGCCGCTTTGTTTGAACAGGAAGGACACATCGTGGTAGCAGACGAGAAGCTTGTTGAATATTGCGAACCCAGCATGGAGCATCCCATCGCATTGGTGCTGGGCAGTGGCTTGGCAGCGCTTGCCGACGAGGTGCGTGTGGTGCGCCGCATCAAATACGATGATATCGACGGCTTTCCCACCGAGGCGATTCCCGTTGAGGGACATCGCTACGAGGTGATCATCGGTACGCTCGAGGGCGTGCCCGTGGTGGTGTATCCGGGTCGTGTGCACCTGTACCAGGGCTATAGCCCCCTGCAGGTGACGTCGCTCGTGCGCCACGCCCATCGTTTGGGTTGCCGCGACATTATCCTTACCTGCGCTTCGGGTGCCGTTTCTGCTGTGGCCCCGGGTATGGTGGGTCTCATCACCGATCATATCAACCTTACCGGGCAAAACCCGTTGGCGACTCCCCAGGGCGTTGCTGCCGCCGAATCCGATACGCCGTTTGTTCCCATGGCGGGCGCTTATTCCGGCTATCTTGCCGAGTTTGCCCGTGCTGCCGCCCGTGACGCAGGCTTGCATCTGGCTGAGGGCGTCTACGCCGGCTTGTTGGGCCCCACATACGAGACTGCTGCCGAGGTGCGCATGCTCAATACGCTGGGTGCCGACTATGTTGGTTGCTCGACGGTGTGCGAGGCGATCATGGCCAAGGCGCTGGGCATGGAGGTCCTGGGCGTCACGCTCGTGACCAACAAGGCGGGCATGATCGACAACAGCCACGAGGACGTTCTCAACGCCGCCGAGAAGGCCGCTGCCGCAACTCAGAGCGTGCTCAAGGGTACGATCTCCTATCTGGGCGGCCACTAACGGCGACCGGCCACAGCACCGCACCGCGGCGCTCAATCGTCGGGCGCCGCACGCAAGGCGTGCGCCCTCCTCTTTCAGGGCAATCTGCGGCACTGTGTCGGTCGCTCACTGTGCGTGTCGGAAAAACGACAGGTTTAATTTGACACATTTAATGAAAGGTCTTGCGCGTTTTCGCACTTACCCGTATGATTATCAACCGTTGACGCGTATTACCCGTCAACCGCATGATATGCCAACGTGGCTCAGCTGGTAGAGCAACGCACTCGTAATGCGTAGGTCAGCGGTTCGAATCCGCTCGTTGGCTCCATCGTCAAGAGGAGGGTCCCGGCAACGGGGCCCTTTTTGCATTTGGGGGAGACGGGGATTCGAACCGATGAGGTCGCGAGGCGTGAAGTGGGCAGGCTGGTGGCCTGCCCGTAGCCGAGCGTGCGAGCGGGCGGCGGCAGATGCCGGAGGCATACGCGAATCCGCTCGTTGGCTCCATCGTCAAGAGGAGGGTCCCGGCAACGGGGCCCTTTTTGCACCCGGAATGAGGACTCACCCCGGGTCCATTTACGCCTGCGATTCACGACTCCTTCGAGCCCGATTAAAGCTCTAAAAGAGGGCTGTTGATGATCTAAGGCCCATAAACCCATCATTTTCCTCGGGTTTTATCTCTCGTGTGGAAGAAAAAGGGCGCAGATAGAACTGACACTACGTTCATCTTCTTGAAAAAACAATGGTTACTACCACTCACGGTCGGATTTCTTACCGTTCGGCAATCAAATCGAAATTTGAAGGCTTTATGAATGAGATTTGGACATCTCGTGATAAGGTAGTAACCAGCTCCCAGCACGGCTGGGTTGCGTAATGCGCGCCAAGAACTCATGTGGCCCGCGGAGGGGCCGATGTTACAGGCGCAGGTGTGGATCACGAAAACCACAACGAAGAAAGGTAGGGGGAAATTAATATGATGAAGTACCTCCAGAAGCTCGGCAAAGCGCTGATGCTTCCCGTCGCGGCGTTGCCCGTCGCCGGCATCCTCATGGGTGTTGGCTACCTGCTCGCTCCCGCAGTCATGGGCGTTCCCGGTGCTGAGGCAGCCGGTGCAGCCTACACCGTAGGCTTCCTGCTCATCAAGGCAGGCGGCGCTCTTATCGATAACATGGCATGGCTGTTCGCCATCGGCGCTGCCGTTGGCCTGGCTGACGATCACGACGGCACCGCTGGCCTCGCTGGCCTCGTCGCCTTCCTGATGATTCAGCAGCTGCTCAACCCCGCAGTCGTCGGCACGATCCGCGGCATGGACGCTGACGCTCAGGCTGCTTGGCTCACCACCGCCGAGGGCATCGCGTTCTCCAAGATCGCCGGTAACTGCTTCATCGGCATCCTGTCTGCCATCATCGGCGGCTCCATGTACAACAAGTTCAAGGGTACCCGTCTTCCCGACTGGCTGGCCTTCTTCTCCGGCAAGCGCTGCGTTGCCATCATGACCGCTGTTGTCTCCATCATCGTCTCCGTTATCCTGCTCTTCGTGTGGCCCATCATCTTCGACGGTCTCGTTGCCCTTGGTACCGGCATCGCCGCTATGGGTGGCGTTGGCGCTGGCATCTATGCCTTCCTCAACCGCCTGCTCATCCCCACCGGTCTGCATCACGCTCTCAACAACGTCTTCTGGTTCGACACCATCGGCCTCGGCGACCTGTCCCACTTCTGGGCTGGCGACGTCATGGGCCAGAACGGTGCCAACTGGAGCGTCGGTATGTACATGTCCGGCTTCTTCCCCTGCATGATGTTCGGTATCCCGGGTGCTGCCCTGGCTATCGTTCAGACCGCTAAGAACAAGAAGGCTGCTATCGGTCTGGTTCTCTCCGCTGCTATCTGCGCCTTCGTCTGCGGCGTCACCGAGCCCTTCGAGTTCGGCTTCATGTTCCTGTGCTTCCCGCTGTACGTCGTGTACGCTGCCCTCTACGGCATCTTCACGATCATCGTGTACTACGTGAACTTCCGTGCAGGTTTCTGCTTCTCCGCTGGTGCTACTGACCTTCTGTTCTCCGCTTCCCTCCCGGCTGCTCAGAACACCTGGCTCATCATCCCACTGGGCATTGCAGCCTTCATCGTGTTCTACCTCGTGTTCCGTTTTGCCATCACCAAGTTCGACCTCAAGACCCCTGGTCGTGAGGACGAGGACACCGACGAGGCTCCCGCCGTTGCCGCTTCCAGCGACGACAAGTACGTTGCCATCGCCAAGGGTGTTCTGGCTGCCGTGGGCGGTAAGGACAACGTCAAGAACGTTGACTTCTGCGCCACTCGCCTGCGCTTCGAGGTCGCTGACTCCGGTAAGGTCGACGAGGCCGCCTGCAAGAAGGCCGGCGCCGTGGGCGTTATGATTCCCTCCAAGGAGTCCGCTCAGGTCATCATCGGCACCCAGGTTCAGGCTGTGTGCGACGAGCTCCAGAAGCTCATCTAGCATCTGAGCCGAGTCATTGACTCATCACTTGATTGGGCCGTCCCTCTCCGCGGGGACGGCCTTTTTTGTGTCGAGGTAAGGCGAAAATTGATTTTTGCTTGCGAAAAGAGCGCAGGTAAAGCACCAAAAGAGGACACGAATTACGTGCATTCAAGCTCGTTTTTCCAAACAAAAGCCCCCGCTGCAGGATGCTGCAACGGGGGCTTTGACGTCTTTGGAAAAGGGCTATTTGGTGACGGTGATCACCGAATCGCCGGCATTGACGGGAGCGTCTGCCACGGGGACAACTTCCTGGCAGTCGGGGGTGTTGGAGATGATGACGAAAACGGTGTCGTCATGACCGGCTTCGGCGATCTTCTCGCGAGAGAAGGTGAGGAGCTCGGTACCAGCGGTGACCTTGGTATCCTGCACCACCTTGTTCTCGAAGCCCTCGCCCTTCATGTCCACGGTGTCGATGCCCACGTGGATCAGCACCTCGATGCCGTTAGCGGTAACGATGCCGATGGCATGGGGCATGACAACGGTGACCGTGCCGTCGACGGGGGCGATAATGGTTGCTTCGGATGGGTTGATTGCAACACCCTTGCCCATCATTTCACTCGAGAAAACCGGCTCGGTGGTCTCGGAAAGCTGCAGGAGCTCACCGCTTACCGGAGCAGTGATAGTCGTCTTGTTCGAGACGGGCTCCGCGGCCTGCTTGAAGCGATCGAACAAACCCATGTTTTGGTCTCCAATTCACTAGAAAACACAAGGTAAAAGCCTATAAATTATAACAGAGCGCATTCCTTGATTTGATAGTTTGGCTCTCCTATATGCCGAACGGTAGCTATGTGTTTCGGGACGGTATACGGGCTTGCGGAATCGGTTCTCAAGCGATTGTCGAATTATGGTGTCACTTTCAACATTTCCCATGGTCAGGCACTATTTTTTCGATATATGGACAGCAAAGGCTTTACGCGCTGGTATAATCCAATTTACGTTTCCAACTGGTTACATCCAGAGACCGGGCAGACGCATAAAGAGGGGGCTGAAAAATGATAGGTTTACTTTTGACTGGTCACGACCAGTTTGCTTGCGGGCTATTAAGCGCAATCAACATGGTCGCCGGCTCCCAGCCCCTTATCAATGCCCTTCCTTTTGAAGATCATCACGCTGCCACGTATCCTGCCGAGTTGCATGCAGCTATCGCTTCGCTTAACTCGGAGGCGGATGGGGTTATTGTCCTTACTGACTTTATGGGTGGCACCCCTTGGAACCAGGCAATGATTGCGACTCAGGGTTTTTCCGATGTTGCGGTTGTCGCCGGCGCGAACGTTCCGATGCTTCTCGAAACGCTCGATTATCGTGAGTCCGACTACAGCCTCGACGAAATGGTTGAGGAGCTTGTTGCGGCCGGTAAAGATGGCGTACTTCACCGAAATTTGCCTAAGCGAAGGTTGGTCGAGCACGAAGACCCTAGCGAGCAGGGGGAAGGCATTTAGCCATCGCTAGGGTCCTCGTGCTTTTGACCGCCAGTGCCAGTCGGTGCAGTGAGATCTCGCGCGGAGAGTCGCGCGACGTGAGTTTGAAGGGAATGCGTAGCGTGGCGGAGCCGAATATTCTTCTGACGCGTATCGATAACAGGCTCATCCATGGGCAGGTCGTTAACCAGTGGAATGCCGTAGTCGGGGCAAATTTGATTCTTGTCGCCAATGACGGCGTTGCCAACAACGACATCCGTCAGCGACTCATGGACATGGCCGCTCCCGAGGGCGTCGCAATGCGGTACTTCTCGTTGCAAAAAACCATCGATGTGATTCATCAAGCATCTTCCGATCAGTTGATTTTCCTGGTGGTTGATAACCCGACGGATGTTTTGACGCTTGTTCGCGGTGGCGTTCCCATCTCCAAGGTCAACGTTGGCAATATGCATATGGCCGAAGGTCGCCGTCAGGTTACCACGAGCGTTGCGGTGGACGATGCGGACGTCGCTGCCTTTAGGGAACTGCGCGACCTCGGTGTCGAGCTTGAGGTTCAGCGCGTCCCAAGCGCGCCGGTAGAAGATTTGAGCGTTTTGTTCGAATAGATTTACGTGCTGGTTCGAGTGGAGGCAAGCGGGCCGGTGCATTAGCTTTTGAGGACATGTGAAAGTGAGGTCCGACGTGGCGGTAACAAGTAGGAAGCAGCCTCTATACGATCAGCTGGTCGATATTTTGAGCGAGAAGATCGAGCATGAGTTCCTCCCGGGTGACATGCTTCCTTCCGAGCGAGACCTTTCGGAACGCTACGGCCTCTCTCGCACGACGGTGCGCCTTGCCCTTCAGGAGCTTGAGAGCCTTGGTTTGGTGGTTCGTCAGCATGGGCGCGGCACGTTTGTCGCCGATCGCTCCGTCCATACCGCAAACCTCATGCAGACCTATAGCTTTACGCAGCAGATGCGCGAGATGGGCCGCGATCCCAAGACCATTACGTTGGAGTTTGCCGAGGTCGAGGCCGATAAAAACCTTGCCGAGCACATGGGCTTGCGCTTGGGCGAGAAGGTTATCAAGATCGATCGCTTGCGCTGTGCGGACGACATGCCGCTCATGATCGAACGCACGCATTTGCCGATGCGAAAGTTCATGATGTTCAAGCGTCCGATGCTCGAGGGGAAATCTCTTTACGAGGTTATCGAGGGTGTTTTCCACGAAAAAGTGCGCGTGGCCGAAGAGGAGTTCTATGCGAGCATCGCTCGCCCGGCGGATGCTCGCCTTTTGGGCATTGGCGAGGGCGCGCCGGTGCTGGATCTCGAGCGCGTGACGTACAACACGCATAACGAGATCATCGAGTACACGCTTTCTGTGGCTCGTGCCGACCAATTCAAATACAAGGTCTTCCACTACCGGAACGATCCGCTCCAGCAGGGTTGATAACGGCGACGAATCGTTGGGATAATCGATACGACAGGGAGTAATAAATTGGCTACTTATGCACTTTCAAACGCTCGCTTCGTTCTACCCGGCAGGGTTATGAACACGGGGTATCTACCAGTGGTTGACGGTCACTTTGGAGCATGGCAGGCTGAAGTCCCTGAGTGCGAGATCGTCGATTGCCAGGGACGCTGGGTCGCGCCTGGTTTTGTGGATACGCACATCCACGGTTTCTATAACCACGCAACGACCGATTGTGATGCCGAGGGGATTAATATTTCCAGCGCAGAGCTCGTTCGTCGCGGCACCACCTCGTGGGTTCCCACTACGTTTACCGAGTCTCCGGAGAATATTCGTGCTGCCTGCGCAGCGATCGCAGAGGCGGACGAAGTACGTGGCGACGAGTTCATGGGCGCCCGCATCCAGGGCGTCTATCTGGAAGGTCCGTTCTTCACACAAAAGCACGTGGGTGCGCAGAATCCGGCGTTTTTGATCGATCCGTCCTACGATCTGTTCGCCGACTGGCAGGACGCCGCGGGCGGCCGCATCGTCAAGAGTGCGCTTGCCCCCGAGCACGAAGGCTCGCTCGAGTACATCGCAGCTCTCGCCGCCGAGAACGTCGTGACGAGCATCGGCCACTCCGATGCGACCTTCGACGAGGCGCTTGCTGCGGTGAATGCCGGCTCCACGTGCTTCACCCACACCTATAACGGCATGCGTGGCCTGCATCATCGCGACCCGGGCATCGTCGGCTGCGCGATGGTCACGCCCGATACGTATGCCGAGGTCATCGCGGACGGCCACCACGTGATGCCCGCTGCGATCGAGGCGCTCGTCCGCGCCAAGGGTTGGGACCACGTGGCCCTCATCACGGACGCCCTGGGCTGCGCTGGTATGCCTGACGGTGAGTACGTGAGCGGCGGCCTGCCTGTCGTTATGCGCGACGGCGCTTGTTATCTGCGCGATGCGGGCAACCTGGCCGGTTCCGTTGCCGTGATGTGCGACGTGGTGAAAAACGTCTTCGACTGGAGCATTGTTTCGGCCGAGCAGGCGATTCGCATGGGTAGCGAGGTGCCGGCGCGCTCTGCGCACATCAGCGATCGTTGTGGCTTTATCGCCCCGGGTCGCCGCGCCGATTTCGTTATGCTCAACGATGATCTGACGCTTGACGCAACGTATCTGGGCGGTGTGCTCGTTCCGGCGGGGGAGTAGCCGGCATTCTTGCGTGTCGCCGACATTTTTGAACTAGATGGGGCCACTCGACTGCATTCGAGTGGCCCCATTTGTTCTTATGCGTGAAAGCGATGCCTTACGAGGCGACGAGCAGGCGCGGCGCGTGCTCGCCGCGCTCGGAGCACTCGGCGATTTCTTGGGCAAGAATTCCTTCCGGGTCTTTGTCCATAACGATGGTGTCGATCTTACTCAGTGGGGCAAAGAGCATAAGGCCACCGGTATTGATCTTTGTTGAGTCGATGAGTGCGATCGAGGCGGCGGCGGCTTCGATAAAAGCGCTTTTTACCTGCGCCATCTGCTCGAAATTGGTCATGAGGCCCCGGTTGGGCACAAACGAGGTGGGGCAGAGGAACGCTTTGTCGGCGTGAAGGACTTCGAGCGCGCGCAAGGCGAGCGGTCCATAGAGATAACGATGGCCTTTTCGAAGAGTTCCCCCCAGCAGGACCACGTCGGTTTGAGGAAGGCTGTCGTCGATATAGTTGGCGATGGTGACGTCTGCGGTGATGACGGTTATATCGCGGCGTGCGGCAAGCGCGCGCACGAACTCGAGCGCGGTGGTGCCGGAGTCTACGATGATCGAGTCGCCGTCGTCGACGAGTGCAATGGCGGTTTGCGCGATGGCCTGCTTGGCAGCAACGTTGAGGTTGATGCGTTTGTCTTGGATAGAGACGGTGAGCGCTTTGTGAAGCGACACGGCCCCTCCGTGCGTGCGCCGCAGTTTGCCTGCGGCTTCGAGGGCGTCAAGATCGGCACGGGCGGTGACGGCGGAGACGCTAAAGGTTTGGGCGAGGTCCGCGACTTGCACGGATGCGGAGTGTTCGAGCATGGTGAGAATGGCTGCGCGTCGTTCTTCGGCAAAGGTGTGCGCGATGCTGCTCATGTGAATCCTCCGGTCACGCGAGGGAAATGTGCAGATTCTATTTTGCTTTATTTTCGTATTACGTAAAGAAAAACATATCGTTTGCTTGCCTTTTACGTAAATGAAAAGGTGGGCAATGGGGATGAAGCTCTCGAAGCAGGTGGTACCAAGCGAGGAGAGATGCTCGATGGTTGCGTTTGCTTGTGAATGAGGCCTCCTTCGCCAGGCGACGGCTTCGCAGGTAGCGGGCGCGGTTTTATACAATAACGGCAACGTTTTGCCCGCGCGGGGATGCGCGGGGCCACTATGCCGGAGAACCCGTGCAGAAGGGAGCGATCATGCTCGTTACCACCAAGGAGATGCTGCTCGACGCCAAGAAGAACCACTACGGCGTGGGCGCCTTCAACATCGAGAACCTCGAGTTCGTCATGGCCGTGCTCAAGGCTGCCGAAGAGACCAAGTCTCCCGTTATCATGCAGACCACCCCGGGCACCATCAAAACCGCCGGCCTCGATTACTTCTACGGCATGGTCAAGGCCGCGGCCGAGCGCACCGAGATCCCCGTGGCGCTTCACCTGGACCACGGCGATGGCTACAACCGCTGCATGCAGGCCCTGCGTACCGGCTACACTTCCGTCATGATCGACGGTAGCCACGAGCTGTTCGAGGACAACATCGCCCTTACCAAGTCCGTTGCCGACGCCGGCGCCGCCATGGGCGTGCCCGTGGAGGCCGAGCTTGGCAAAGTTGGCGGCAAAGAGGACGACGGCCCGGCGGTCGAGGGCGAGAATCCCTACACCGACCCCGATGAGGCCGTGGAGTTCGTGGAGCGCACCGGCTGCACCAGCCTCGCCATCGGCGTGGGCACCGCGCACGGCGTGTATGTGGGAACCCCGCATATCCAGCAGGATGTGGTCAAGGCCATCGCTTCCAAGCTCGATATCCCGCTGGTTCTGCACGGCACTTCCGGCGTGCCCGACGAGCAGGTTGCCGAGGCCATCAAGAATGGCATCTGCAAGGTCAACTATGCCACCGAGCTGCGCCAGGCCTTCACCAAGGGCTACATGCGCTACATGTCCGAGAACCCCGAGTGCTTCGATCCCAAGAAGCCGGGCCGCGAGGGCATGGCCGAGATCACGAACATCGTGAAGATTCGCATGGAGAACCTGGGCTCCGTTGGTCGCGCATAAGGCCAAGACTCATTTTGATTTCAAAAGGGCTTCGGAGGACTCCGGGGCCCTTTTTGTGTGACAATACCTCGGGTTTAGTTGTCGTGTTTTTGCGGGGGAAGAGGGCTGTGGCCAACAAGCTGGATATTTCGAATGCAAAGCCGTTTGACGACGGAGTACCGGTAGATCCCGAGGATCGCGCGCCGGGCGAGCTGCGCGGCGCGGGCGCCCGCTCCCCGCTTTTTTGGAAGCTCATGCTCGTTGCCATGGCGCTCATGTGGGGTTTCTCCTTTTGCATGATGAAGGACGTGCTCGACGCGCTGCCGCCGTTCCTGCTGCTTGCCTGCCGCTTCCTCATTGCAGCGGCAATTATGCTCGTCCTGTTTTTTCGTCGCATTCGCGCCCATCTCAACCGGACCTATATCATTGCCGGTATTTTGATGGGCGGCTCATTGTGGGCGGCGTACGTGTTGCAGACCGTGGGTCTCGTCGATACCACGGCGGGAAAGAACGCCTTCTTGACGGGAACGTACTGCGTGCTCGTGCCCTTTATCGGACATGCGGTGATGGGCGAGAAGCTCACACGCTATAACCTGGGGGCGGCTTTTTTGTGCCTCACGGGTATCGCGTTCGTGGCGCTCGATAGCTTTACCGTGGGGAAGGGCGACCTCTTGACGCTTGCGGGGGCGGTCTTTTTTGCAATCGAGATCGTGGTCGCCGCGAAGTTCGGGCGCGACCTCGACGTCAATGCCATCACGTTTTGGATGTTCTTGGTGGTAGCGCTGCTGTGTGTCGCCGGGTTTGCGCTGACCGAGCAGATGCCTCCGGCCTCGATATTCACGCCGTCACTTATCGGTACGGTATTGTTCCTTGCAGTGATGTGCACGTGTGTGGGCATGCTCGTTCAGAATCTGGGCCTCGCGCATGTTCCCTCTTCGACGGGCTCGCTGCTGCTTTCGCTCGAGTCGCCCTCGGGCGTGCTCTTCTCGGTGCTCTTGGGCGGGGAAGTGCTCAGCGGCCGCTTGTTGCTCGGGTTTGCGCTGATCTTCATCTCGATCGTTCTTTCGGAGACGCACTTCGCATTTCTGCGTCGAAATTGATGCAAATCAACTGGTCGGTTGCGTATCCACTATAATATTGGGCGTTTGAATGCGCTGAAGGAAAGGTGTGCTCCATGCAGGCACAGAAGGCAGAAGGTACCAAAGATCTGATCGGCAGCGAGATGCGTGCGTGGCAGCACATGCAAGAAGTTGCCGCCAGCGTGTTTGAGCCGTACGGTTTCGAGCCGATTGAGACTCCCGCCATCGAGCAGGTCGATGTCTTTGTGCATGGTATCGGCCAGTCCACGGACGTGGTCCGCAAGGAGATGTTCCGCGTGTTTTCGGGCGCCAACTTTGCGCGCGTGCTGGAGGAGGGCACCGACGCCAAGCTCAAGGCAAAGCAGCGCTTGGCTCTGCGTCCCGAGGGAACGGCCGGTGTCGTGCGCTCTGTGGTGGAAAACAATCTGGTTCCGCAGGGTTCCGCTCCCTTCAAGGCGTACTATGCCGAGGCGATGTTTCGCGGCGAGCGCCCACAGAAGGGCCGTTTGCGTCAGTTCCATCAGGTGGGCATCGAGTGGCTGGGCGCTCCCGATCCCGCAGCAGATGCCGAGTGCATCATCATGCTCATGGAGTTCTACAAGCGCCTGGGCTTTGATTTGTCCAAGCTGCGTCTTCTGATCAATTCGATGGGCGACCCTGCGTGCCGTCCCGCCTATCGCGATCAGGTGCGTCAGTTCATCCTGGACCATGCGGACGACATGTGCGACGAGTGCCGTGAGCGCGCGGAGATCAACCCGCTGCGCGCCTTCGATTGCAAAAACGACCATTGCCGCGAGATCATGGCCGATGCCCCGCTTATGCGCGAGCATCTGTGCGACGAGTGTCGCGAGCACTATGAGCAGGTCAAACGCTACCTGGATGCTGCCGGTATCCAGTATGTTGAGGACCCGACGCTCGTGCGCGGCCTGGATTACTATACGCGTACCGTCTTTGAGGTCGAGGCTCCGGGCGCCGGCGTTGGCTCTATTGGCGGCGGCGGTCGCTATGATGGCCTGGTTGAGCTCGAAGGCGGAAAGCATACGCCGGGCGTTGGCTTTGCCGTGGGCTTTGAGCGCGCGTTGCTGGCCCTCGAGGCGTTTGGCGGAAGCATGACTACGGTGGCCGCTCCCTGTGTGTATGTGGCCAACGTTTCGGCTGATCAGCGCGGTGATGTCTTTGCCGTGAGCAACGAACTGCGTGCGGCGGGTATTCATACCGAGGCCGATTACCAGGGCCGTTCGCTTAAGGCCCAGTTCAAACAGGCCGACAAGCTGGGCGCCTCCCTCATGGTGGTTATCGGTGCCGATGAGCTTGCAGAGGGTAAGGTCAAGCTGCGTGACATGGCAAGCCACGAGGAAGTTCTTGTCTCGCGCGACGCCGTGGTGACCGAGGTTTCGTCGCGCCTGTAGGGCATGAGCGTTATTCGCTTGCTCGTTGTTTGTTTTATAGGCGGCCGCGCGATGCGCGGCCGCCTTTTTTGGTGCAGCAGCACAGCGCGCCTTGCGTAAAACGGCTGCGCTGGCTGAAAAAAGGACCCGAATCGGTGTCGTGAAATACAAAACTCTTCGAAGTGCGTACCCTAAATCAAAAGTGCAAAGTAGACACCTGTTTTAGGCCAACAAAACTCCAGGATTGCAGGGGGTTAAATAATCGTTATGCTTGGCGATTTCGATTTAGGGTACGCACTTCGAATTGTTTTGTTGGCATAGCATTTTACGGACGACGTTGAGTGAGAAGAAGACGGGCCATTTGACGACATTTGCCACCATATGTCCACGAACAAACGCTAAGTATTTCTAAACGGTTTCTGCAGTCTAGAGAAAGCCCCGTTTCGCGCAAGCGTTTTGCCGCTCGCAAAATAGGGCGCTTATACTTACACTCCAATAATGGACAGCCCGATAGCGTGGAACAATCCAGAATGGAGCGTCGATATGAGCGAGCCCACAGCCGATATGGCTGCACAAGGCCCCGCGGCCTCGACGGAGGCCTTGCCGGATACCGCCGTCACCCCGTTAACCGAGATCGATATCCCCGAGACCCTTCGCGACAACCTGGCGCTGTTCCTGCGCCTGGAACGTCGTGTGCTCACGGAGTACGATCCGGAGATTTGCGATCTATTCGACAAGCTGCTCTCCTGCGTTATCGCTGCTAACGAAGGCGATCCGGGCCGCCTCGCTGCGGACGAACCGGTAGACGACGAGGGCATTCCCCTCTCCACAAGTGATAGCAGCCGTGCCTTCCGCGCCGCGGTAGAGCTGCTCGATTCGCTGCCGGTGGAGCGTTCCCAGGTTGTGGTGCGCGCCTTTACCGCTTTCTTCCACCTGGCAAACCTCTCCGAGGAGAACTATCGCGTGGAATCGCTCCACGAGCGCGAGCGAGGCGTGGGCACCGACATGGATGTCGACCCCGGCAATGAGCTCACCGTTGCCTATCATCAGCTGGTGGAGGAAGCTGGTGTGTCGCGTGCAACGGAGCTTCTTAATCGTCTCGAGTTCCATCCGGTCTTTACCGCGCACCCCACCGAAGCGCGCCGCAAAGCCGTCGAAGGCAAGATTCGCCGCATCTCGAGTCTGCTTTCAGAACGTCCTCGCTTGGGCGGTTCCGACCTCGTGGAAAACGAGCGCCACCTGCTGCAGGAGATTGACGCGCTGGTGCGCACTTCCCCTATCGCTATCAAAAAGCCGACGCCGGTCGAAGAAGCCGATACCATCATCGACATCTTTGACAACACGCTGTTCGAGACGGTGCCGCGCATCTATCGTCGCTTTGACGACTGGATTTTAGGCGAGCGCGCCGGTCGCGTGGCTCCGGTGTGCCCAGCGTTTTTCCATCCCGGCAGCTGGATCGGCTCGGACCGCGACGGCAATCCCAACGTGACTGCCAAGGTGAGCCGCCAGGTAGCTGCCAAGTTTTCGGGCCATATGGTGTCGACGCTTGCTCATAAGTGCATGCGCGTTGGCCGCAACTTGACCTTGCAGGCGGGCTACACCGAGCCCTCCGAGGAATTGCTCAACCTGTGGAATCATCAGATAGAGATGAGCGAGGTGCTCACCTCGCGTGCGCGCGACATTTCGGCATCCGAGCCGCATCGCGCGGTGATGATCGTCATGGCCTCGCGCCTTGAGGCGACGGTCTCGCGTAATGCCGACACCATGTATCGTAACGCCGAGGAATTTTTGGCCGACCTGCGCGTTGTTCAGCGTTCACTGGCTCAGGCCGGTGCCGTGCGCGCCGCATATGGTCCGGTGCAGACGCTTATCTGGCAGGTGGAGACCTTTGGCTTCCACATGGTGGAGATGGAGTTCCGTCAGCACTCGGTCGTGCACGCCCGTGCTCTTGCGGACATTCGCGAACACGGTGTGAACGGCGAGCTGCAGCCCATGACGCGCGAGGTGCTCGATACCTTTCGCGCCATTGGCTCTATCCAGCGTCGCTACGGCAAGAAGATGGCGCGCCGGTATATCATTTCGTTTACGAAGAGCGCCCAGCATGTGGCCGACGTGTACGAGCTGGCGCGCTTGGCGTTTGCTCATGCCGAGGACGTGCCTGCCCTTGATGTAATTCCGCTGTTCGAGCAGCTTGAGGACCTCGAGGGCTGCGTGGATGTGCTCGACCAGATGCTCGAGCTGCCTGCGGTTCAGGCCCGCCTCGCGCAGACCAACCGCCGCATGGAAGTTATGCTTGGCTACTCAGATTCCTCGAAGGACGCCGGCCCCACCACGGCGACGCTCGCACTGCACGCAGCGCAGGAGCGCATTGCCCGCTGGGCCGAGAAAAACCGCATCGACCTCGTGCTCATGCATGGTCGCGGCGGTGCTGTGGGCCGCGGTGGCGGCCCGGCAAACCGTGCCGTGCTGGCGCAGCCCGCGGGATCGGTGAACTGCTTCTTTAAGGTGACTGAGCAGGGCGAGATCATTTTTGCCCGCTATGGCAACCAGACGCTTGCGCAGCGACATGTGGAGAGCGTCGCCGCAGCGACGCTGCTCAACTCGGCGCCGAGCATCGAGCGCACCAACACGCGCATGACAGAAGAGTTTGCCGATATGGCGGAGCGCCTGAACGAGACGGCCCACGAGCGTTATCTGGATCTGCTGGGAACCGACGATTTCGCCCCATGGTTCTCGACGGTGACGCCGCTGACCGAGGTTGGCCTGCTACCCATCGGTAGCCGTCCGGCAAAGCGTGGCCTCGGCGCGAAGTCGCTCGACGACTTACGTACGATTCCCTGGGTTTTCAGCTGGTCACAGGCGCGCATCAACCTCGCTGCGTGGTACGGCTTGGGCACGGCGTGCGAGCAGCTGGGAGATCTGGACCTGCTGCGCCGCGCCTATGCCGAATGGCCGCTGTTCTCGACGTTCATCGACAACATCGAGATGTCGATTGCCAAGACCGACGGTCGCATCGCCAAGATGTATTTGGCGTTGGGGGACCGCAGCGACCTGGCATCCAAGGTGTTTGAGGAGATGCAGCTCACGCGCAAGTGGACGCTCGCTATCACCGGAGACGATTGGCCGCTGCAGGGCCGTCGCGTGCTGGGCCGCGCCGTGCGCGTGCGCAACCCGTATGTCGACGCGCTTTCACTTGCGCAGGTCCGCGCGCTGCGCGAGGTGCGTATGAACCAAGATCAGCTTTCGGAAGAGGCGAAGGCCGAGTATATGAGCCTGATTTTTTCGACGGTGACCGGTGTCTCGGCGGGATTGCAAAACACGGGGTAATCGATAGCCCTGTGGATTTCATCGGTCCCCTTCGCCCTCGTTCTTCTGGGATTGAAGCTGAAAAGAAGAGCGGCGTGCTTTGCGCGTTTTGGAGGGGGTCTGTCCCGGCGGGTGTTCGCGCCCAGCGCCTTTTCGGCTGGGTTTGAGATTCATTGGGTGCGTGTGGCGCTTTGCCCCTAGCGCCTTTGCGCATGCGGCCGCGGTCCTCTTTGAGGCTGCGGCCGTTTTGTAGCATTCTAATATGAATGTTCTGTTAACGGGTGAGCAAACGGTGGCATTTTTTGGCGAGCGGCGTATCCTCTCAACGGTTTTTTGGTGTGTCAGTTGAAAGGAAGAGGGCGTTCGTCGTTGTTTGAATGTGAACTGCCGTTTGACCACAAGACGCTGCATCTGGAGCTCGAGGATAAGAGCTTCGCTGGTGTGATGGAAGGTCATCAAAACGAGTTTAAGACTACGAAATCGCAGGAAGAGCTGGTAGAGGAGTCACTTGCCAACCCTTATGGCTCGCCTTCGCTCGAGGAGCTTTGTGCTGGCAAAAAGGATATTGTCATCATTAGCTCCGACCATACACGTCCCGTTCCCTCGCGTGTGACGATGCCTATCCTGCTGCATCACATCCACTCCGCTGCGCCTGAGGCGCGCGTTCGCATTCTGGTTGCAACGGGTATGCATCGTCCGTCGACGCACGAGGAGCTCGTCAACAAGTACGGCGAGGAGATCGTTGCCAACGAGGAAATCGTTATGCACGTCGCGACTGACGACAGCATGATGAAAAAGATCGGCACCCTGCCTTCTGGCGGCGAGTGCATTATCAACAAGATTGCCGCCGATTGCGATCTGCTGCTTGCCGAGGGCTTTATTGAGCCGCACTTCTTTGCCGGTTTTTCTGGCAGCCGCAAGTCCGTCCTGCCCGGCATCGCCAGCTACAAGACCATCATGTACAACCACAATGGTCAGTTTGTGAATGATTCCCACTCGCGTGCTGGCAACCTGTGCCACAACCACGTGAGCGAGGACATGTTTGCCGCCGCCGAGATGGCTCATCTTGCCTTTGTGCTCAACGTGGTGCTTAACGGCAAGCACGAGGTTATCGGCTCTTTTGCCGGCGACATCCACAAGGCACATGAGGCTGGCTGCGAGTTCGTGAAGAGCTTGGCAGGTGTCGAGCCTGTCGAGTGCGATATCGCCATTACCACCAACGGCGGTTACCCGCTCGATCAGAACATCTATCAGGCCGTGAAGGGCATGTGCGCTGCCGAGGCCACGCTTCCCGAGGGCGGCGTGATCATCGATGTCGCCGGTTGTGCCGACGGTCACGGCGGCGAGGGTTTCTATCACAACATCGCCGACAACGATCCGGCGGAGTTTGAGCGTGCCTGCATCGATCGTCCCAAGGACGAGACCCTGCCCGACCAGTGGACGAGCCAGATTTTCGCCCGCATCCTGGCGCATCACCCTGTGATTATGGTTACCGATCTGTGCGATCACCAGATGCTCAAGGATATGCACATGACACCGGTCAACACCCTCGAGGAGGCGCTCAAGCTTGCCTTTGAGATGAAGGGTGCCGATGCCAAGGTCGCTGTCATTCCCGATGGCCTGGGCGTTGTCGTCGCGCAGCACTAGTGCGTGGCCCAAACGAATCGTTTATAACCGACAAGAAAGATAAGGTTTTTATGCTTACCAAACTCCTCTGCGAATTCGGCGCAACGGCCCTCATGATCGTCTTTGGCGTGGGCGTACACTGCGATACCGTGCTCAAGGGCACCA
>CAKUGM010000009.1 GCA_934654625.1 uncultured Collinsella sp.
GAGCCTATGGCTCTCGCTGCTTAGTTTATAGCGGCGCGTCAACCCGGTGATTTCCCCGACACCGGCGCGACGTCATTTTAGGGGAATGCTCCTGCGCACGTAATCGGTATGGCGCAGGCTAAGACCGAACCGATTGGGATGCCGCGAGCGTGTCGCTGCGCGCAAAGCGTCCGAGACTAAACCAGCGACTGAGCTTGGAGATGCCGATCAGGGGGCTTTCGTGGACCGGAGTTCGATTCTCCGCACCTCCACCACATGTAACAAGCAGGTAGATATGGGTATCTACCTGCTTTTTTATTACAGTTGAGCCTTGCGGAGAATCGAACTCTTTGCATAAGGGGTGCCCTTCGAGAGAGCAAGAGGGGCAACCGTGCCTCAAAAATACGGTTATAGGTAGGTTTAACCAAGAGAACAGAATAGCCCCTGTTTTTTCCTGACGTTTATGCGGGAAAAACAGGGGTTCAGCTCCGTATACTCGCCATTTCTTCCATAACCTACCTATAACCGTATTTTTCACGGGATTCTCCCCGCCTCTACCACTATGTGACAAAAATAAGACAGGTTTATTTTGTCACGTAGGGTACCTAACAAAACGCATCCCTGGTTACGTGGGCGTGATTCAAACGCCGCATATGAAAACGGCAGGAAAGCCTGAAAATCATGCTTTCCTGCCGTTGCGTGCGGATCGATATGTGTGAGGGACCGTCGCAGACCGCGGTTTAATCCAGGTATCGGGAGAGGAACTCGCGCGTGCGGGGAAGCTTGGGAGCGGTGAACATCTCGTCGGGGCTTGAGGCTTCGGCGATAATGCCCTTATCCATAAAGACGACCTCGTCGGAGACGTTGCGAGCAAAAGCCATCTCGTGAGTCACAACAACCATCGTCATGCCATCTGCGGCCAAGTCGCGCATGACGCTCAACACCTCGCCGGAAATCTCGGGGTCGAGAGCGGAGGTTGGCTCATCGAAAAGCATCAGATCCGGCTGCATGCACAGGGCGCGAGCAATGGCCACGCGTTGCTTTTGGCCACCGGAAAGTCGGGTTACGTCGGCATGGGCGAAATCGGCGAGGCCCACCGCTTCGAGATGACGCATAGCCGTCTGCTCGGCCTCGTCCTTGCTCATTTTCTTAAGCGTGACGGGGGCGAGCGTGCAGTTGTCCAGCACGTTCATGTTGTTAAAGAGGTTGAATCCCTGGAACACCATGCCGATCTTCTCGCGCAGTTTGTTGACGTCTACGTGATCGGCGGCAAGGTCTGCTCCGTGGAACCATACATGGCCCGCATCGGGGGTTTCCAGCAGGTTGAGGCAGCGCAGAAGCGTCGACTTGCCCGAGCCGGATGCGCCGATGATGGTGACCACCTGGCCCGGCATGACGGAAAGCTCGATATCGCGCAGAACGACGTTGCCGTCAAACGATTTGCGCAGCCCTTCAACGCGGATGACGGGCTCAACCGCAGAAGAGGAGGAAGAAGTTGCGTCTAAAGCCATGACTAGGCCTCCGTTCCCAGAGAAAGGGGCTGTGCGTCCGAGGTGCTGCCAAGGGGCTTGCTCTTGACGTTGAGTCGGCGCGCCAAACGCCCGAGCAGCCACGATGCGATGGCCGTCATGATGAGGTAGGCGACGGCTGCAACGAGATAGGCGTTAAGCTGCTTGTAATAGATGCCTGCGACGGTGCTGGCGGCAAAGGTGAGGTCGAAAACGCCGATGACGGAAAGGACCGAAGAATCCTTGATGTTGATAACGAGCTCGTTGGAAAGACCGGGGATGGCAAATTTAATGCCCTGGGGGAATACGACCTTGATCATGGCCTGCCATTGCGAAAGGCCGAGCGAGCGCGCGGCCTCCATCTGTCCCATGTCGACCGACTCGATGCCACCGCGTAGCACCTCCATCATATAAGCGGTGGAGTTGAGCGAAACCACGACGAGACCCGCCGTGAAGCGTGACCAGATGTTATTGACCTCGGTGATGCTGAAGCCGAAACTGCTTACAACGGCAATGCCCAGGTAGTAGATGATGACGCCCTGAACGAGCATCGGCGTGCCGCGCACGACGGTGGAGTAGAACTTGGCAAAGCCCACGCCAACCTTTTTGAGGAAGCGCGTGAAATCGTTATCGGATCGATCGATTTCCATGATGCGGATGGCAACCAGCAGAATTGCCAGGAAAAATGCGATGACCGTGCCAAAAACAGCAAGCTCGATGGTGGTGATGACACCCGTCAGGTACGTTTGCTTACCTTGTTGGAACATATAGAGCACCTGGACGAGCATGTCTTTGGGCATGGACGTAGCGCTTGCGGCGGCTGCCCATGCAGAGGCGAATCCCAGCACAACGCGGTCGAGCGCGAGTACGGTTGTTATTGCCCAGACGATATATGACCCAAAGCGAAGCGCGTGAGCGACGCCCTGCTTGGTAAAGGGCGCTGTCTGCGCGTACGTCTTCCAATGCGTGAGCTTGAACAGCAACGCCACGATAGAAAGGACGATCCAAGCTGCAAGCAGGTAATACATCACGAGCTCGACAGTGAACGCGTGGGCGAGAAAGCTCATGGAGGAGCGGGGTTGGCTGGAGAGCATCATACCAATTGCGGCGATAACGGAGCTGCCGAGCAGCACATAGCGATGGTCGCGGCGTGCAAATGAGGCGATGCGAGAACATGCGGACGCCATAATAATCCTTCGTGTAAATCAACAAAGGGCGAAGATATGGATCTTCGCCCTCAACATACGTGCAATGTGCGACGATTACGCCGGCTGACGATCCATGCAGTCCTGCCAGATCTGCAGGCGCTCTTTTTGCGAGATATCGCCGATGATCTTGTTGAGCTCGTCCAAGATGTCGTCTTGGCCCTTGGCGATGGCAGCGTTGTCGGGGTTGCTCGGATCGGAGAAGCCCTCGCCGTCTGCAAGCTCGACCTTCTTGAGGTCGGTATAGTTCTCGAGAAGGTTAGGCAGCGACATCGACGAGAAGGTGATGGCGTCGCAGGTGCCGTTCTCGATACCGTCGACCACAAGCGGCACGGTGGCAACCGGCGTGAGGTGATTGACCTCGGGGATCTCGTCGATCAGTTCGTCATAGAAGGTGTCCTTTTGGCCAAGGACGGTGGCGCCGGTGAAGTCGGAGAGCTTGGTGGCATTGGCGTACTTGGAGTCCTTCTTCACGACCATGATTACTTCGTCATCGATGTAGGAATCGGTGAAGTCGGCAGACTGGGCGCGCTCGGGCGTGACGGACATGCCGGCGCAGATGATGTCGATGGTGCCGTTGCCGAGGGCATCGACAAGCGCGCCGAACTCCATCTTGACGGCAACGGGCTCCATATCGAGAGCCTCGGCGATGCGCTTGGCAATCTGCACGTCATAGCCATCGGCATAGGCGCCCGAGACGTTCTCGATGGGAATCGTGGTATCGGACTCTTTGGACTCCTGCCAGTTATAGGGGGCGTATGCAGCCTCCATGCCGATGCGCAGGGTTTTGCCGTCGCCGAGCTTGCCGGCGGCCTTCTTGGAAGAGCCGGATTTGGAGGAACCTGCATTGGAGCCGGCGCTTTGTGCGGCAGGGCCGCAGCCGGTAAGGAACGTTGCGCCCGCGACGGTGAACGCGGTGATGCCGCTGAGCTTAAGGAAATCGCGGCGTGAGCATGCGCGACCAAACGCGCCGAAGTTTTTCTCCATGATGAGAGCCTCCAAAAAAGTTGTTTTACCCCTTCCGCACGACGCAACCGGAAGGGACTCATTCCCTTCCCCCTTGCAACCTAATGCGAGAAAGTTACGCGTGCTAACTAACCAGAATACGACGAATGGGGCCGCTGCCTGCAAAAAAGCACAAAGGGAAACAATGCGGAAACGTTGAGCGCCGTGTTCAGTAGCCAAAGCGCTAAGAATAGCCTGGCGTTATTGGCTCGTGGGGCTCGTGCAATTGACACGGCCGCTCAAAGGGCGGCTAACGATCGAGTGCGGCTAGCGATTAAGAAGCAGTTAATCGAGTGGCGGGTTTTGGTGCATTTTGGATCAGCTATTTCCGATTTGCGCGGTGGTACTCCTGCCGAGTGGCGGGTTTTGGTGCATTTCTGATCCACTGGCGGTGAATCGTGTCTTTGGGGAGGGAAATAGCCCTCAAAACGTTGGATTATCCGCCACTCATTTTGAAATGCACGTTTTACCGCCATTCATCGATGGGTGCAGGCTGTGGGTCGAGAGAGAGCCGCCGATACGTTGCGGTGGCAACATACCGGCGGCTGGCGTCAAGATAATCGAGTTCGGATGAGGTGGGAGTCGTTCTTAGAACAGCTCGTCGTCTTCGAGGGTATCGATTGCAGAGTCGAAGGCGTCGCCAAGCGTCCGTGCGCTTGCGGCCTCTGCGTTTTGGCGATGGTGCAGACGTCCTGCAAGTCCCAAGGCGAGCGTGCCGAAACCTCCAAAGAGGGTGCCGATGAGGGGCAGTGGGTCGCCGGTCTTGGGGAGGCCGCCTGTGGTGCTGGGCTTCTTTTGAGAGCCTGTGCCGCTGTCGGTACCCGCGCCCGTGCCGGCGCCTGTGCCTATGCCCGTGCCGGTGCCGGAGCCCGTGCCGGTGCCGGAGCCCGAGCCAGTGCCGCTGCCGGATCCCGTACCAGAGCCATTGCCAGTGCCGGTGTTGCCGCTATCACCGCTTCCGCCCTGGTCGCCGCCGGTGCTGCCACCGGTACCGCCGTCGCCTGTGTCGGGCTTCTTCGTGCTGTCGAGCGCGGCCTGTGCCCTTGCGGCGATTTCCTCCGCGGTCGGGACTTTCGACAGGATGCGCGCAAAGGCGATCTTGCCGCCCTGCTGCATGACCAGCTCAGGCATTCCGTTTCCGTTGACGTCGGAGCCGACGAAGAACACGCGCGAGCTCGCGGCCGGTACCTTCATGCCGCCAAGAGCTTCCTCTTCCTGTTGCAGCACGCCGTCGATGTACAGGCGCATCATGTGGCCATCATAGGTGCCCATGGCGTGATGCCAGGTGCCCGTGTCCATGGAGCCTGCCGGTTTGGGCGTCCCGCTCTTCTTGGAATTGAGCCAAAACGCGAGCTTGCCCTTGGTGGCAGCATTGCCTGCGACCTCAAGACCATCGCCTGCATATTGCTGGTTGGAAAGCAAGCACTGGTCGGAGTCGGTTTCGCCCATCATGAACAGGAGCTCGAGGGCGTGTTCGTTGCCCAAGTAGGCATAGTCGCTATCGGTCATCTTGAAGCCAATGGCCGAGTTGCCGTCGGCGACAAAGACGTTGCGGCTGGAGACCTCGTCGGCAACTACGGCGTTTGCCGCCAGCACGTTGACGGCTTCGTGGCCGCATGCGTCGCTGACCGTTGCCGTGGAGGTCGCCTTGGCAAAGTCGACATCGAGCAGAAGCTCGGGTGCGGGAGGCAGCTGGGCTGCGGCCCATGCTGTCTGCACCTGCTCGGCGGTCATGGCGTAGGGGAGCAGGCGCGCAAAGGCGATGCGCGTGCCCGACTTGGTCAGGAACTCGGGGTTACCGTCGCTGTTGGTGTCGCAACCCACGTAGTAGAACTTGGGGTCGGGAATCACCATGCCGCTGGCAGCAGCCTCGCTGCATTTCTTGCCGTCGACATAGAGTGTGACCTTTTTGCCATCGGCAACGGCAACGGCATGAATCCAGCGCTGCGCCTCGAGCGGGGCCGTCACGCTAACGTAGCTGTTGCTCTTGGCGTCGCGATACCAGTACTCGAGGTTGCCCTTGTTGTACTCAAGGCCGGCGCCGGCGCTTTGCTGGTTGGAGAAGATCGCCTGCTCATCCTGGATGTTCTCGCTCGTTTTGAACATGACCTCGAGTGTGGAGGTGGTGTCGAACGCGTCGTAATCGGCATCTGCCATCACGTAGCGATAGCCGCCGTTGCCTGCCGACTGATAGACCTTGGTCGGGGCTCCTGCCAAAACATCGGTGTCATCCACGATCGCGCCGGTGCCAAAGAGCTGGAACGAATGGCCCATGGCGTCGTCGGGCTTGCCGTTGCGGAAGTCGATGTCGAGGACCGCGCGCGGCGCCGGGGCCTTTGCCGAGGTGCTAAACGCGGCAGACACGATTGCCGCCGAGGTCGAATTGGGTGCGGCGCCCGTGCTGTTGGGGTGTGAGCCGGAGCCCTCGCAGCCGCGCTCTTTGCTCCAAGAGGTCTGAGCTGCCACGCTCACGGTGTAGGAAGTGTTCGGGAGAAGCCCCTTGACCAGCACGTCCCAAGTCTTGCGGATATATGCCGCCGGGCGGTAGTAGTCGGCAAAGATGCGCTTCACCACTGGGTCTCCTGCAGTGGGGGTCGCGATGATCTTGTATTCATGCACCATATCGAGGTTGTTGTCGCTGCCTGCTGCGGCGGAGGGGAAGTGAACCTTGGCGCTGGTCTCGGTGACCTCATCGACGGTCACTTTGGCGCCGGCAGGGAAGACGGGCGCTGCGGTGGACTCGCGAGCGGAGGTGTAGCGGTAGATGCTGGTGTCGGACGTATTGCCGCCAGAGCTCACCATGCCGGGGATGTCGATGGTCCACGGCTCATACAAAAAGACCGTGCCCGCGCCTTCGACCTTGCTGCGTACGAGCGAAAGGCGGTACACCTTTGCGGTGCCGTCCTCCATGATGTCGAGGATGACGCACTGCGAAGCCTCGGCGATGTTCTTGACATCGGTGTATGCCGGCGAAGTCTGGGGAGGAACGGACGCGCCGTTGCCGGAGTCGGGATCGACTTTACCGGTCTCGTTCTCGTAGTAGGCGCCGATGGTCGAATCCTGAATGGCTGTGAAGCCAAGATCCTGGTTGATGGAGCGTTCGTCCTCGAGGGTGGCGTGGCTATGGCCGGAGAAGTGGATGATATTGGGGTACTGCTTCATGACGGCGACGATATCGCTGCCCGTTCCCTCGCCATAGTCGCCGTACCACTCAGTCGAGGTATACGAAGTGCCCCGGACCTGGTGATGCGTGAGCAGAACGATCGGTGCATTACGGTCTGCGAGACCGTCGAGAGCATTGCAGAAGAAGTCGTAATTGGCCGAGTAGCTGTGGTCGCTCGCGCCAATGGGGCCCATGGTGATGACAGGAACGCCGTTGATGTCGACAACCTTATTGGCCTGCTGTCCGGTCTTCGACTCGAAAACCGAGCGCGCCTGCGTCACGCCATAGGTATAGGTCTCGTGATTGCCTTGGCACAAGATGACCTTGGTGTGCCCGTTTCCCGCACTGTAGCCCGTGTTGTGCGAGCCGTTGAGCAGGGCCATCAGATGCTGATACTGCTTGTCGTTGCCGCTATCGGTGATATCGCCCACCAGGCAGAAGGCGTCGAGCTGCGGATCGAGCGCATAGATGGTGTCCATGGCGAACTCGAGCTTTTTATCGGCATCGCGGTCCTCGTTGCCGCCGATGGCCGCCTGGATGTGCAGGTCGCTGCCGATAAGCAGGCGCGCCTTGACGCCTTCGCGCGAAAGGCCGCCTTCTGCTGCCCAGGCGATGTTGGGGTTAAGGGCGCCTGCTGCTACGAGGCCGCCGCCTGCGGCGAGCGCCAGTTTGAGGAAGTCGCGGCGCGAAACGCTTTTCCGCGGAGAGGAGGGCGGGGTTTTGTCGGTTGTCATCAAGGTGCTCCTTCGGCTGAATACGCTGATTGATACGGCCCATACAGGCCGATATACATTTTCGAGTTGCGATATCCACCTCATGTCAGGGGCGTGTACGTATCGATGCAGCCGTCGTGGGACGAGGATGGGCGTTTCGTTTGCCCCTATCAAGAGAGAATGAGAGGGGTAACGCTGAGGTAAGCGCTTCTTTAGCGTTTAAGAAAACGAGCGATCGATTTGGCCCCACTTGAGCACAGCGGCGGCCATGGCATTCGCCAAATCGCAATCGCGTTCACGTTAATATCCCCCTCTGTTTCAGTGAGACCCTTTCGAACTATGCAGGGTTTCCTGCGCTGATTGCGCGTTGAGACAATCGTCTCAAACTCTTTTTGGAACGTATGTCACCTGGTATGGCTGCCCCCTTTCCTAAACAATCAGGCTAAGGACGTCTGGCAAAAGAAAGGGGGCTCGCTATGAGCAAGAAGATGAGGGGATTTGCCATGATGGCGCTCGTCTTGTTGCTGGCTCTGCCGGCACTGGCGATGGGCGCTATCCCAGACGTAAACGCTTTTCCTGCAAGCGAAGGGGGAGGGGTCAAGACAACCGTAGAGGTCGATCCCGATACCCGCGATCGTTGGCGCCACTGGGTGGCGGGCGGCGATGAGTCGCACGTCTCGACGCAGAACATCGGGCGCATCTGGACCGACAAGACCGTTCGGGAGGCGGATGGCGAGGAATCCGACTTCCTGACCACGCTTTCGGTCATGTCGTCTACCTCCGACACCACTACGACCGAGGTCAAGCCTCTCGATATCGTGCTGGTGCTCGACGCATCCGGATCGATGGACGATGCGATGGGCGGCTACGACAGCACCAAGCGCATCACGGCGCTCAAGAGTGCGGCTGGCGACTTCATCGACACGATCGCCAAACAGAATAAGGGCCTTTCCGCCGAAAAGCAGCACAAGGTCGCGGTCGTCAAGTTCGCGGGCAGCAAGTCCAACAGCGTGGGCAACGGCAGCTACCGCAGCGGTGGCTATGTCCATAACTACTCGCAGGTCATGAAGGAGCTTACGCCCTGCGATACCGCCGGGGCGACAAGCCTCAAGGACACCGTCAACTCGATTAGCCCCGCGGGCGCCACGCGTGCCGACTTTGGTCTTCAGCTCGCGCAATCGCAGCTTGCGAACAACGGACGCGCGGACGCAAAGAAAATCGTCGTTTTCTTTACCGACGGTTCTCCTACCAGTAACAACGGCTTCGAGAGCAACGTTGCCACCAGCGCCGTCACGTCCGCCAAGGCGATGAAGAGCTCCGGTGCCACCATCTACACCATCGGCATCTTTAACGGGGCAAAGCCCGCCGACGATCCCACAAAGAGCGGCACGAGCAAAGAGAATAGGTTCATGCACGCGGTGTCGAGCAACTACCCGTTCGCCGAATCGTTCGACGCCGGTGCGCTCGGCTCTCGCGCGCAGGATTCCAACTACTACCAGTCTGCGGCCACGGCCTCCGAGCTCGAGAAGGTCTTTAGCGGCATCTCCAGCTCCATCACCACGGGGGCGGGCTATCCCACCCACATTGAGGAGGGGTTTGGCACGCACGAGACCGGCTACATCACGTTTACCGACACCCTGGGCGACTTCATGCAGGTCGACGACTTCCGTAGCGCCCAGATCAACGGCACATCCTTCTCGGTCGCCGGCATGTCCACTGAGGGCAACACCGACACCTATACGTTCGAGGGTACGGCAAAGGACCTGGTCGTTACCGTTGAGCGTGCAGATGAGGCGAATCCGCGCCAGGGCGACAAGGTTACCGTCAAGGTGCCGGCGTCGCTCATCCCGCTGCGCCAGTACAAGATCGATAAGGCAAAGGGCACCTTCGAGGTGGCGGACATCGATGCCGTCACGCCTCTGCGCGTGACGTACGCCTCGAGCGTCAAGGATGTCGCGCGCGACAACCTCTTCACGCCCGCTCAGGTCCCTGGCCTCACCGACTACATCGACGCCAACTGGGACCGTGGCGCCAACACGGTGAGCTTCTTGGCCAACAAGTGGTCCGGCGGAGACTTGGGCGACACGCAGGCTAGCTTCCGCCCGTCTGCTACCAACAGATACTACTATCTCCAGAAGGTGACGCCTCTCTACATTGATGAGGCGTGCACCCAGCGTGCGACCAGGAGTCCCGAAGGCGGCTCGACGTACTACTACAAGGACGAGTACGTCATTCGTGGCGATGACGGCAAGCCAAAGGACGCCCATACCGTGGTCGCCGTTGACGGCAGCATGATCCAGAGCTTCGGCGGCGCCCTTATCTCCGACGGCACCGGTTATGCGCTTGCCAAAGGCACCGCGCGCCTGGTCTTTATCGACCAGCTCCACACCGAAAAGGCCGCCGTGGGCGGCAACGTCACCGGTACTGCGCGCGATGTGCTCAATCCCGAGTGGAACGACAGCTCGAGCCTGGCTGCGGCCACGCATGTCAACTCCCGCCTGGGCAACAACGGCAGGATTACGTTTAGTTTGAACACTACGCCCGCCGAGCTCGACACCAAAGCGAGCTTCGACCTGACCAAGGTGCTCGAAGGTCGCGCGTGGACCGATGCCGACGAGTTCACGTTCGAGGCAAGTCTCGTGTCCGGTGACCGCGAGGGCCAGGCTATGCCCAAGACGGGCGCTACCTTGACTAAGGCCGACGCAGACGAAGAAGGCCTCGCCGCCATCGACTTCGGCACCATCACTTACACCAAGGCCGGCACCTATGTCTACGAGGTCTCTGAGAATGCCGGCGACGCGAACGGTATCGCTTACAGCACCAACCGCGCCAGGATTACCGTGGTGGTCACCATCGATAAGGACGGTGTGCTCTCCGCAGCCGTCACCAAGATTGAGAACCCCACTTTTACTAACACGTATACATCGGAGTTGAGCTATTCTGCCGCCGGTGGTCTCGTTATCACCAAGACGCTCAACGGTCACAACATGGCTGCGGGGCAGTTCACCTTCACCGTGACACCCAAGGACGCCGCTTCTGCCAAGGCACTTGGCCTGTCAGAGGGCTCCAATACGTTCATGAGTCCTGCCGCCGCTGACGGCGCGACGGTATCCATCGATATCCTCGGCGGGCGCGACATCACGTTCACGCAGACAGACGCCGGCAAGACGTATAGCTATACCATCAGCGAGAAAAATGACGGCGCCTCGGGCTATACCTACGACACCCCCGTGCGCACGGTGACTATTGCCGTGACCGATGACGGCGCGGGCAAGCTCACGGCCACCACGACCGTTACTGGTGGCGCCGCGGGCAGCAAGACCTATACCTACGCCACGGGCGAGACGTCCGAGACGGCAAAGGTTCCGTTCATCAACAGCTACTTCGCCTCCACCAATGAGCAGGGCGGCTCGACCGCAGCCATCGTTGCCACCAAGGAGATGAAGGGACGTCCGCTCGCTGACGGCGAGTTCACGTTCCATTTGGCTTATGCCGGTACCGCTACTCCCATACGCACGGTGCGCAACGTGGGCGGCACCGTCGACTTCGGGACCCTTTCCTATGACACCGCCATGCTGGCAGAACTAGTCGACAGCGGGCACGCCACCAAGGACACGACCGACGACGGCAGCTTCGTGTGGACCGTTGGGTACGTGGCATATGAGGACACGACCGTCTTGCTCGCGGGTGTGAGCGCTGAGCTCGAGAGCTTCGCTGTGACCGTGCGCATCGTCGACAACGGCGACGGCGGCCTTACGGCGACAGCACGGCCCGAGGGCGGATGCGTATTCCGCAACGTGTACTCTACGGGAGATCCGGTGACCATGCAGCTTAACGGCATCAAGTCGCTAACCGCTGCCGATGGCCTTACGCCGGCGAGCATCGCGGGCAAGTTCACCTTTACCGTGACGGGCGAGGACGGCGCGCCCATGCCCGAGCGCACGATCGCAACGAACGATGCCGACGGCAACATCGACTTCGGCAGCATCACCTTCACGCTCGCGGACCTCAACCGTGCCCTTGGCGACGACGGCACGACGGATGAGGACGCATCTGAGCTTGATACGGCAGCGACCGGTGAAGACTCCCAGGCGCTCGACGGCGCCGAAAGCGCTGCTGCAAAAAGCACGCCCGTAGGGGACGATACGACGTTCAAACTCGAGCGTCCCATGGTGTCGGACGGCGCTTCGGTGCCCGACGCTCCTGCCGCCGACGATGACAGCGGGGATGCGGCCCCGGCTCCCGCCGAGAAGTCCGGCCCCGTTGGCGATACAATCATCGAATCCGATGAGCCCATGTTGCTCGGCATGCCCGAAATCGAAACTGTGGCGTATGAGATTGTCGGCACCGCAGCACCTGCGGCGACGGCACCTCGCTCCCACACCTTTGTATACACCATCGCCGAGAGCGGAAGCGCCCCTGGCGTTACCAACGATCCCGCGAGCACACGCACGGTTTCTTTTACCGTGACTGACGACGGCGCAGGGCACCTGACGGTCACGCGTGGCCCCGCAGAGGGTCCCGCCTTCACGTTCACCAACACCTATAGCGTGACGCCCGTCACGTCGAGCGTAACCGACCAGATCACCGCCACCAAGGTGCTCGAGGGCCGCGATCTTGCCGCCGGAGAGTTCACGTTCGAACTCATCGAGGGCGGTACCGTGGTTGCCGAGGGAACCAACGCCGAGGACGGCAGCATCGCGCTGAGTCCTATCACCTACGATAGACCCGGCACGCACACGTATGCTCTCCGCGAACGCGGCGCAGGAACGCACGATCGCGGCGTAATGTTCAGCGGTGCCTCCTATACCGTGGTGACCACGGTCGTCGACAACGGAGGCGGCACACTCTCGGTGGAGCATGCGCTCGAAGATGCTCAGGCGGCGACCTTCACCAATGTCTATCGCGCTGCTCCCGCGAGTGTCAAGATCACAGCGACCAAGACGCTCACCGGGCGGGATCTTAAAGATGGCGAGTTTACCTTTACGCTTACGGGCGAGGGTGACGTGGCCGATATGAGCCGAACCGCCAAGAACGATGCGCGCGGCAACGTATCCTTCGACGAGCTGACATTCGAGGCACCCGGCACCTACACGTTCACGATTACCGAGATCAAGGGTACCGAAGAGGGAATGACCTACGACGAGGGTGCCTATACGGTTACCGTTACCGTCGCCGATAACGGAGAGGGCCAGCTCGAAGCATCCTTGCACTACACCAAGAATGGGGAGGCTGTCGAGGCGGTCGAGTTCTGCAATACGTTCACCGAGCAGAAGACTCCCGAGAAGCCCCCGGTAAAACCGGACGCTCCCATACCGTCGACTACGCCTAAGGGTCCCGGCAAGACCGGTGGCATCGTCACCCGAAGCTTCCTGCCTCAGACCGGTGATACCGCTGTGACGGTCATGGTCATCGCAGCGGCGCTCGCCATCGCGGGAATCGCCTTCATCGTCTACGGGCGACGCCGGCGCTAACGCTTCGTCCGATACGACGCAGCTTTGCCCCTTCCCCTCAAGGGTCCACTCCGTTCGGGGTGGACCCTTTTCCATGGAGCGACGTCGTGTCGCTATGAAGCGCTGTGCCAGGTCCAGAAGAACGTGATGAGAGCCGTGCGCGAAGCGGTGCCCGTTTTCTTGTTGATCGATGCGATGAGACGGTAGAGCGTCGAGCGCGAAAGAAAGAGCGCAGACGCGATGTCACTCACGTTTCCGTCCATGGTCAGAAGGGCGCGCAGCACATCGCCTTCGCGTGGGGTGAGGCCGTATGCTTGGCAGAAGCGCTTGAGAGGCTCTTCAAGCGAGAGAGCAGCGGGTGCTGCCGATATCGCCTCGTTCGAGCGCGTGACAGCTGCTTGCGTCGTATCTTTGGCATCGACGTCGGCTCGAGGGTCCTCGTGTCCGACCTGCTCGGCTGCTGCGGTCGGGAGAAGCGATACGGCGACGCCTGCGAGCAGGACGACTGTGGCAGCTATCGCGCCAAGGAGGTCGCCGTCGTCGATCAGGGCGATGGCGGGTGCGCCCACGAGCAGCGAACCGATGTTGTTGAACACGCGGCCCATGCTCGGCCACAGCTCATGCATGCGCATGTGCGCGGCGAGTTTCATATGGGTCGTGGTGAAGAAGACGACGAACGCGCCCGATCCCAGGTAGAAGACGACGATGCTCGCGCGCATGTCGGTATTGCCCATGAGCATGAAAAGGGCACAGGCCGAGAACGCCGCGACGGCGGTCATGATCGCGCCAATGCGGCGTGCGTCGAACTTATCGAAAAGTATGCCGGCAGCAAGGGCGCTCGTTGCGAGGACGAGGCGCGGCCATGAGCCGAGGTCGATGGCATCGGAGGCGTGCGACAGGGTGAGCGCGGCATTGAGGGCTGCAAAGATTCCCGTGAGGCAGAAAGTTGCCACGGCGAGGCGCACGGCCGTTTCTTTGGCTGCGGGAGTGGATGGGGCGCCCATGGTCGACAGATCCTGCCATGCGGCAGCATCGGGCGCTTTTGCCTCGGCGATCGTGTGGAGAAGGGTCACCATGGTGAGTGTGGAGATCACGAGGGCGATCTGGTTGGGCATGTCGCCAGGTACGAGCATATGGAAGATGAGCTGAAGGACGACTCCCGAAGCATAGGAGATGGCGACGGCGCGCGCCAGGTAGGGCGTCTTGGCATACCGGCGCGCAAGGAACGAATGGGCTGCGCTACCGATATAGCCGAGGGCCACGAAGAGGACGATACCTCCGGCGAGGAACACCCAAGTGCGTTTCGCCATGATCGAAACAACGATCGCGGCGACGGCGAGCGTGCCCATGAGGGTCGAGACGTCGTGACGCCTGGTGGGGAAGCGGTAGCACAGATAGGGCCTGAAGATGAAACCAATGACGCTGGAGCCGAGCATGAGACTTTCTAGGGACGAGACGAGGGAGGGGTCAAAGAGCTGCGCCGCATGCTCGTCGAAAACAAAGGTGCTCGTGAGGAAGACGAAAAAGAACAGGGCCAGGCTGACAAGCTCTCGGCATCCTGTCTGTGCCCACTGTGTTTTGCGCTCCCGCACCCGCATAGAGGCTTCCTTTCGGTATCGATTCCCCGTATTGTACAAAAGGCCTTCACGTTTGTGCGAAGGGATTGTCCGCATGTGCAGAAACTCTGATAGAACGCCGAATTATCGTTGACTTAAGGCGACTGCGCGGTATACTCGACAAGTTACTTTGCAGAGCCCCGTGAATCTCTGTTAAGACACGTAATGTACATGGAGGAGTCAAGTGATTCAGAAATCGACTCACTACGCCAAGCAGGGCGAGGTCCAGCGCAACTGGGTTCTCGTCGATGCCGAGGGTGCTGTTCTGGGCCGTCTGGCCACTCAGGTCGCAATGATCCTGCGCGGTAAGAACAAGCCTCAGTTCACCCCCAACTCTGACTGCGGTGACTTCGTGGTTGTCATCAATGCCGACAAGGTCCAGCTTACCGGCAACAAGTCCAACCAGAAGGTCTACTACCGTCACACCGGCTACAATGGCGGCCTCAAGGCCGAGACCTTTGTTGAGGCCATGGAGAAGCACCCTGAGCAGGTCATCGAGCGCGCCGTCCGCGGCATGCTCCCCAAGACCACGCTTGGCCGTCAGCAGCTCAAGAAGCTGAAGGTCTATGCTGGTGCCGAGCACCCGCATGCTGCTCAGAACCCGACCAAGATTGACCTGGAGGCTTAAAGATGGCTGAGAACACCGTTGTTTATTACGGCACCGGCCGTCGTAAGAACGCCGTTGCCCGCGTCCGTCTCGTTCCCGGTACCGGTAAGGTCACCGTCAACAAGCGCGATGCCGAGGAGTACTTTGGCCGCAAGCAGCTGGTCGAGGACGCTCTCGCTCCCTTCAAGGTCACCGATACCTTCGGTGCCTTCGATGTCATCGCTCTTCTTGATGGCGGCGGCATCTCCGGCCAGTCCGGCGCCCTTCGTCTGGGCATCGCTCGCGCTCTTCTGAACGCTGGCGATTACCGTGCCGACCTCAAGAAGGCCGGTTTCCTCACCCGCGATGCTCGCGTGGTCGAGCGCAAGAAGTACGGTCTGAAGAAGGCCCGTCGCGCTCCGCAGTTCTCCAAGCGCTAAGCTTTACGCCTGGTATTTGGACTCAAAACGGAGTCTGCCGTATATTCGGCGGGCTCCGTTTTTTCATGTCTGTTGTCCGAGGGCGTGTATGCGCATGCGCTAAACCGTCTAGCTGTTGACACTTTTTAATAATTTGTTTTGCATCGGGCGCGCTAAGCGTTACGATGATGTCTGCGCGATATCGCGCACGACAAGGAGGACCATGCTGAGCAAGCTTTTCAAGACGTTGGGCATGCGGGGCAAACGCAATACGTTACTCTCGCCGATTGCGGGTAAGGTGATTCCTCTTTCCGAGGTCAACGATCATACTTTCGCTGCTGGACTTCTTGGCCAAGGCGTTGCTATAGAGCCTACAGGCAACCATGTTGTCGCTCCTTCTGATTCAAAAATCGAAACGATTTTCCCCACTGGCCATGCCGTGGCCCTTCATACCAATGAAGGCATGGATGTCCTTATTCACGTGGGGCTCGATACCGATCGCTTGGATGGTAAGTACTTTCATGTATGTGCCTCTATTGGCCAGAATGTGAAAAAGGGTCAGGTGCTTATCGAATTCGATCGTCAGGCTATCAAGGATGCCGGCTATGAAGTGACGGCTCCGATTCTGATTTGCAACTCCATTGAATTTGCCAGCATCAAGGGCAATGTGGGCTCCACCGTTTCTGAGCTTGACGAGCTCATTACCGCGCGCGAAAGGTGACTCGATAAGAGGTAACTCAATAAAAGACCACATCACACCCTTTTTCGCGGTATGCTTTTGGGGGTTTGTTATCGGTCTTTGAAAGGGGCCTTCCATGATTAAGATCGTTCGTGCGCGCGATTACAAGGACTTGAGCCGTAAGGCTGCCAACATCATCTCCGCTCAGGTTATCCTGAAGCCCGATTGCGTGTTGGGCCTTGCTACGGGTGATTCTCCTATCGGAACCTATGATCAGCTTATCGACTGGTACAAGAAGGGCGACGTCGACTTCTCTGGGGTCAAGACGTATAACCTTGATGAGTACTATGGCATTGCAGACGAGGATCCGCAGAGCTACCACTACTTCATGAACGTTCACTTCTTCGATCACATCAACATCGATCCCAAGAACGTTCACGTTCCCGCTGGTTCCAACACCGATGTTGACGAGGTCTGCACTTCTTTCGACAAGATGGTTGCCGACGCCGGTTTCTGCGATCTTCAGCTTTTGGGCATTGGCCGCAATGGCCACATTGGTTTCAATGAGCCGGGCGACGTGTTCTCCAAGGGCACGCACTGCGTCGATCTGACCGAGAGCACGATTGAAGCTAACAGCCGCCTGTTCGAGCGTGAGGAGGATGTGCCGCGCCGTGCCTACACCATGGGCGTCCAGACCATCATGAACGCTCGCTCCATTGTGGTTGTTGCTAACGGCGAGAAGAAGGCCCAGGCTGTTCACGATATGTGCTTTGGCCCGGTCACCCCGCAGTGCCCTGCTTCTATTTTGCAGCTGCACACCAACGTTACGCTTGTTGCCGACGAAGAGGCTCTTTCCCTGTGCAAGGACGAGCTCGCCTAGTTTTTGACTGAACATATGCCATGGCGTGAAGAACGTTGTGGTCCAAGCGGCCCCGAAGTGATTCGGGGTCGCTTTTTTATGTCGACTTTTCAACAAAAGTGTGGGAATCTAACCGTTTTCTTACAGCAATCTTAAAGAAATCAAACAGCAGCTGTTCATATTTGCAAAAGAAGTGATTATCACTTTTTAATCTGTCAGGCAAATATGCAATGGTGAAGGCCATAAAATGCGCCATAGGCGGTAGCGAATGTATAGTTGCGTTGACAAATATTACCGTCCAATTATCAAAAATGCAGGCAGATTCTAGAGAAACAGCAGGTAAATGAGTATGCCTTGGAAAGCAGGCGGTATATATCGACTGAGGTGAGCGATATGTCAGGTATCTCCCCTCAAATCTAACAAACGAGAGTATTCCACCGAATTTATTATGGCCCCCTAGTAACCGGCTCGTATCTTGAATCGACAAGGCTCACGTTGCGCGAGAGTGGGGGATACGGTGAATGTTGCCAAGACGTATGTGGGAGACCTAGAGAGCCAACAAGACGCAAAGGAGTTCTGCCGAGTGCCAGTTGGGTTTTCTGCGCGTAGGGACCGGTTGGTGCAAGACCTTGTGCGCAAGTGCCGAGACACCGGTATTGCCGTTGTGAGTGCGCCGGCTGGGTTTGGCAAGACAGCCCTTCTTTTGCAATATGCGGAGAGTATCAAGGACGACATGACTCGTGGCGGCGTGGGCCTTGTCGATGCGCAGGGAATGCGCCCTGCGGAGCTGGCGCAGCGCCTGAGGCGCATCCAAAGCGAAATCGTGCCGAGCGCTTCGCCCGTTGTTATCGTGGACAATATGCCGCGATTCGGAAAAGCGGGGCTGCAACGTGTAGTCGACGTTCTTTTTGACATGCGTGATCAGGGGTTCGAAGTCGTTGTTTCCTGCCTGCCCACCAATCGGGATTTTATCAAGGCGGTGGGGGAGACATCGCTAATTCCCGCGCGATCTTTGTTGGTGCAGCCGCGGGAGTATGCCCAGTGGGCGCGCGTGTACTCCATTTCGGCTTCGCTCGATGTCTACCATCTGACGCAGGGCGTTCCAGCCCTTATTGCCATGCTGCAAAGCGTGAGCTCGCAGGATACCGACAAACGCTCTCTCAATATGGGCATCCTGGGCATCTACCAGGCGGTGCTCAACGATTTGGAGCAAGCGCATGACAACCTGTTCAGGATCGTTTGCTTTATGCTAGCGATGGGAGCAGGCACGATGGACGATCTTGAAGCGTGTGGCGTGCGCGTGAAGCCGAATGTGCTGCTACAGCTTTCGCGCGACTGGCCTGTATTCGGCTTTGCGGTCAACACCGGGGAATTCAAATGCCTGGGCGCGGGTGAGCAGATTAGGCGCTCGCTCCAACAGGCGGTGGCACAGCTTTCGGTCCAAATCGTTAGCCATGCGGGGCGCATGCTCGTAAAAGCCTCGCGTTTTGACGATGCGGTCGAACTGTGCGAAAACGTGTTGGAAGACAGCGACACCATCGCACTGCTTGCGATGCGTCCCGTCGGTTTTGTCCTGAGCGGCCATGGCTTGTTTGTCAGCCGTCTTTTGGGCCGCTACGAAAGCACTACGGAGGAGCCGTTGGAGGCGGGCGCTTTGCTTGCTGCATTTTTGGCGGCATTGACGCTCGGTGACCTGCGCCTTGCCCGCTCGGCGGCCCTTGAGCTTCGAAAGCGCGCATACGATATCGAACGAGATATCGATGCGGCGGAGTGGATGTGCGCCTGCGCATTTGTGGCGCTTTGGGATTCATGCACGGGCGTGTCGCTGCCGTCTCTTTCCGAGCAGTTCTGCAAAAGCGCGAAGTCGCAGCGTGCCGATCGCATGAAGGCGTGCCTTGTCGCGTACGATCGGCTTATGGCGGGGGATGGAAACATCGATTCCTATAGTGCTCCGGAGCCCCTGCCGCAAAACAGGAGGAAAAACCGGATCGACCTACTTGAGGTTTTTGAATCTTCGGTCGAGGTACTCAAGCAGGCCTTTTGCGGACGTCCAGAAGACCTCGGCGAAGTCATGTCACGCTTGGACGGTGTCCGCGACGTTCTTTTGGAGCGTAGGCTCGTACCCTGTGCTACACGGGTCCGAATGGCGCAAGCGACAGGGCATCTGATACGTCTTGAGCCCATTGCCGACGAGCGAGCGTTTGTCGACGCCAATACGATGGCGGTGCGTCAATCCGATCTGCCTACCCAGTTGTTTTGCCTTGCGGCAGAGGGCTGGCAGGCATTGACGCTTGGGCAGGTGATGAACGCGCAGTTTCGCGGACAGCAGGTGGAGAAGCTTGCGGACAAATCCTATCTCTTTTTGCGCGGTTGGGCACACTTGCTGGTGCAAAGCGCTCAGCTTAGAGATGCCTCGATGGTGACCGTTCGCGAGCAGGCAGATTTATTGGACCTCACGTCACGCGCGAAAGATCCTGCCTGCGCATGGTCCACAGCGCTACATCTTTCTGCGGCGCGCTTCGACGCCGAGCTCTCGGCATGGTTCTCAATGCATCGCTCCCTCCTGCTGAGCGCCTCTTTTGCGACACGCGGCTGTCTTGCCATGTCAACGCTGGGTGAGAGGGCGGATTCGGTGCGTCGCCTGGTCCCGCCTCGACATGTCTTGCAGTATCGGGGCGTGATCGACGAGGCAAAGGAGATAGAGCCGTATGAAACGGTGCTCTATCTGGGGACGCCCGAGGTGGGCCAGGTGACCATCAACCTCTTTGGCGGCTTTCATGTGCTGCGCAACGGCCATACCTTGACCGATGAGGTGTGGAAGCGCAAGAAGGCAAGCGCGCTCGCTGCGCGCCTGGTGCTCTCGATCGATACTTTTGTGGACCGCCGGGCAATCTCTGAGGAGATGTGGCCCGAGATGGATTATACGCATGCGCGCAAAAGCCTCTATACGGCGTTATCGTCGCTGCGCAGCGCCTTGAACCAGCGGAAAGATGGTCCACAGTACGTGGTAACGCAAGCGGACGCCATCTCATTTAATGGTGATTACGTCTCTTCCGATGTACGCCGCTTTGACGTGCTGGCGCGCGAGGTCTTGCTGCGCAAGAAGGGCAGAAGCGCGCAGGAGGTCATCGATGATTGCCTCAAGCTCGAGGAAGTGTACATGGGCCCGCTCTTTATTCCGAGCATTGGCAATACGCAGTTCTTTGTGCAAATGCGACGCATGTACCATTCCAAATTCATCGACTGCATGATTCGAGGAATCGATCTATCGATCGAGGCGGAAAACACGGCATCGGCAACCTGGCTTGTCGAGGCTGCCTTGAGGCAGGAGGCGACCCGCGAGGACGTGATTAGGCGAGCCATGGCGGTATTCGACCTATGCGGACGTCGCCGAGAAGTAGTGGAGCTCTACAACAGCCATCTGCATTATCTGCAACACGAGGCGCATACGCTTCCCGAGGAAGAGACGCGCATTGCCTACGAGCAGATCATCGGCCGCTCCAAAGCTCCTGTCATGCTTTAGGGGCATGGGCGGCAGACAAAAAGCGCGCCTCGCAAAAAAGAGGGGCGCGCTTGAGTGAAAACATGTGAATGCAGGCTAGTCGAGCTTGATATGGTCGATATCCTTGCGTGAGCTTACGCGGTAGAGCGAGAAACGATGGCCGATGACCTGGACCACGTCGGCACCACAGCGCTCGGCGAGTTCATTTGCGGCCTCGCGTGCCGTAAGGTCGCTGCCGTCCTGAACGTTGCACTTGATAAGCTCGTGTGCCTCGAGGCACTCTTCCGTCTGTGCGACGACGCCGTCGTTAATATCCCCGCGGCCGACGTTGACGACGGGATTGAGGTGATGCGCCAGGGCGCGAAGCTGGCGAACCTGTTTACCGGTGAGGGCCATGGAAAGCTCACTTTCTGCTGTTACTCTTTATTCCGTGCAATACGATAACGTACCGCAGCACCGCATGGGTGCGAGAACCTATGCATACACAATTGCGGTACGGCTCAGAGGGGAGCGCGGATGGCGATGGAGAGCAAATGGGAGGGCAAAAAGGTGGTCGGTGGGCCGGCACCTCGGGCTCAGCAACCTGTCAACGCTCTCGACGCCGCCAAGCGGGCGGCGCATGCTGCGCCGGAAGAGCGGGATCGCTTGCGTGTTGCCGCGGCGGGCACGAGGCGCGCGGTATCGCGTGACGCGCGCCCACGTTCGCCCCGCGTCTTTTCCCTGGCGGCAGCACTGATAGGAATCGCACTGGCAGCCGTGGTGGTATATCTGCTTGCCGGTGCCCTGACAGGTGTGGCCCATCATAGAGATGGAGCGGCAGCGAGTGAGGCGGAACTTGCGGTGAGTCGACCCTCAGATGGCGCCGTAAAGAAAAGCCTCGAGTACGGAGGTTATGTCTATCGCCTGTCCACAACGGCTGACGGTTGCGTTCTGCAGCGATATGCCCAGGGTGCCGAGGCCGCTGCGAACGATCTTTGCAAGATGGATGGAACGCCTGTGGGCGTTATCGAGCATGCGGGCGCGGTATATGCCATTTCGACAACGGATACGTCCTACTGTGTGACGAGCCTTGCTCTGGGCGACGGCTGCGTACCAGTTGAATTTGCCCGGGGAGATGGCAGCGTGCGGGCGGCGGAACTCGCCGACGGCACGCTCAAGCTCGAATTTGGCGATGGAGCGACAAAGAGTATCGAGCTTGGGACGTAACCGCCCTATAAATACGAGAGATAGGACACGTAGCTTTGCGAGCTTTCGGGCACGGCGAGCGTGATGGTCTGTCCCCAGGGGTTGATGGAAACGTAGGACGGGTCGGTATAGGTTGTGACCGTGACGTTTGTGCCCTGGTATGAGGTTTGGAAGCTTCCTGCCACAGTGGCATCGGCGGGAAGCGTCGTGATGCTCCAAGAAGAAATATCGATCTGATTGATGATGCTTTCGACCTGGCCCTCAGAAAGGCCGGTTGCTGAGGCGATATCGCCGGTATGCGCGCGAAGCTCGCTGTCGATCTTCCCCTTGATGCCCGAGGCGTCGAGCGCGGCGTTGGCCGCTGCTGCTCCAGCGTCTCCTCCAAGCTGCTGGAAGGCGGATGCCAGCGGCGTTCCGGCGAGCAGCGTGTTGGATAGGACGGATAGGATACCGAATACGACGACGATGCCCATGAGTACGCCGCCGAAGGTCTTAAAAAACTTCTTCATGTACAGCCTCTCTGTTGCGGGGTGACTGGTACGTAGTCCCAAACAATAGCAAACAGGCCGGTTGGCACTGAGTCCAACCGGCCTGTAACACACATCAAACAGGATGTGCTAGTTCTTGAGGGAATTGAGCGGAGCGGGGAAACGGCCGCCGCGATGCGCAAGTACCGTGCCGGCATGCTGGTTGACGGGCATGATGGGCGCACGACCAAACAGGCCACCGTAGTCCACGCACTCGCCCAGACCCTTGCCGATGGCCGGGATGATGCGCACGGCCGTGGTCTTGTTGTTGATGACGCCAATGGCCATCTCGTCGGCGATGATGCCGGCGATGGTTTCGACGGAGGTGTCGCCGGGAACGGCGATCATGTCCAGGCCAACGGAGCATACGCAGGTCATGGCCTCGAGCTTCTCGAGCGAGAGCGCGCCTGCCTCGACGGCGGCGATCATGCCGGCATCCTCGGAAACGGGGATAAAGGCGCCCGAAAGGCCGCCGACGCTGGAGCTGGCCATGACGCCGCCCTTCTTGACGGCATCGTTGAGCATGGCGAGAGCGCACGTGGTGCCGGGGCCGCCGCAGGTGCCCACGCCGATGATCTCGAGGATGCGGGCGACAGAGTCGCCGATGGCGGGGGTGGGGGCGAGGGAGAGGTCGACGATGCCCTTCTCCACGCCCAGACGACGGGAGGCCTCGCGGCTCATGAGCTCACCGGCACGCGTGATCTTGAAGGCGGTCTGCTTGATCTTCTCGGCGACCTCCATCATCGAAGCGGTATCGGGGAGCTTTTCCAGGGCCGCGGCCATGACGCCGGGGCCAGAGACGCCTACGTTGATGACAGCATCGGCCTCGCCGCCACCGTGCACGGCGCCGGCCATGAAGGGGGAGTCCTCAACCATGTTGGCAAAGCAGACGAACTTGGAAGCGCCCACGGATTCTTGGTCGGCGGTGAGCTTGGCAGCGTCGATGATGGTGTGAGCCGCCATGAGCACGGCATCCATGTTGATGCCGGCGCGCAGGCTCGCTACGTTCATAGACGAGCAGACGCGGCTTGTGCTTGCGAGAGCCTCGGGGATGGACTGGATCAGACGGCGGTCGGCGTCGCCGATGCCCTTCTGAACAGTGGCGGAAAAACCGCCCAGATAGTCGATGCCCAGGGTCTCGGCTGCGCGGTCGAGCGCGTGGGCGATCGGAGTGAGGTCCTCGTCTTTGCAGCACGCGGCGATCTTTGCCGCGGGCGTGACGGAGACGCGCTTGTTAACGATGGGGATACCGCATTCGCGCTCGAGGTCCTCGGCGGTCTGCACGAGCTTCTCGGCCGTGCTGGTCACGTGGTCGTAGACCTTGGTGCACATGCGGTCGAGGTTCTCGTCGGCGCATCCCATGAGGGAGATGCCCATGGTGATGGTGCGGATGTCGAGGTTTTGCTCCTCGACCATGCCGCGGGTCTCTGCGATTTCTTGAGGCGTGATCGCCATGCGCGCTCCTTATGCTTGGGTTCAGCTTGTGGACACTATTCTACCGTGCTTGCCTACACGGGGCGATAGGGCGTCGTTCTTGTTACCCATTTGTCAAAAAACGGGGATAAAACCTGCGATGATGTCGCCGCGGCTCGAATCTAGCTGCCAAAGACTTCCTCGGCGATGCGAGCCGATTCGGCAGCGTCTTTGGCATAGTAGTCGGCACCGATCTGCTTGGCGTATTCGGGGGTGAGAACGGCACCGCCCACGATGATCTTGACGTCGGGTACCTCGGCATGCAGCAGACGGATGGTCTCTTCCATGCTCGTGACCGTTGTGGTCATGAGGGCGGAGAGGCCCACGAGCTTGATGTCGCGTTCGCGCACCGTGTCGAGCACAACTTGCGGGCCCACGTCGCGGCCCAGGTCAAAGACGGTGTAGCCATAGTTGTCGAGCAGCATCTTGACGATGTTCTTGCCGATGTCGTGGATGTCGCCCTTGACGGTGGCGACGCAGATCTTGCCTTTGTCGGCGATCTCACCGGCGGGCATGGCGGCCTTGATGGTGTCGAAGCCCACGCGTGCGGCCTCGGCCGACGCCATCAATTGCGGCAGGAAGAACTTTCCTTGGTCAAATAGGACGCCGACTTCGTCGAGCGCGGGGATGAAATGGTCGTTAATAAGCTCCATGGCAGGGATCGTTGCGAGAAGCTCCTTGGTCGTGGCGGCGATCTCGCCCTTGCGACCGCTGATGACGAGGCGGGCGATGGGGTCCTCGTTTGCCAAGGAATCTGCAGGAGCGGAGGACGCTGTCGTCGCCGCTGCGGGCGCTTGCGCGAGAGCGGGGTCGGCGGCGATCTTGTAGGGGTCGGTCCACTCGGCATAGCGAGCGATGTAGTCGACCGAGCCCTCGTCTTCGCCATTGATCACACGATAGGCGCGTACAGCGTCCATGAAGCGCTCGGATCCGGGGTTCATGATGGGCGCATCGAGTCCGGCGCCAAAAGCCGCCGCCAGGAAGGTCGAACCCAAAAGGGGGCGTGCGGGCAGGCCGAAGCTCACGTTGGAGACGCCGAGGGCGCACTTCACCCCCAGGCGCTCTTTGACCATGCGTACGGCACGGAGGATTTCGATCACCTGAGCCTGATTGGTGGAGGCGGTCATAACCAGGCAGTCGATGAGGATGCGGTCGCGGCCGATACCGTAGCGCTCGCATTCGTCCACGATGCGCTCGGCGATGGCAAAGCGCTTCTCGGCCGTTTCGGCGATACCGTCCTCGTTGAGCGCCAGACCGATCACGTTGGTGCCGTAGTGGGCCACGATGGGCAGAATCTCATCCATGATCTGACGCTTGCCGTTGACCGAGTTGATGATGGGCTTGCCGGCGTAGCGTCGCGTCGCCGCCTCGACTGCGGTGGGGTCGGTCGAGTCGATCTGCAGGGGCAGCAGCGTGGAGCCCTGGAGCTGCTCGCATGCTGCCTGGATCATCTTGACCTCGTCGATTTCGGGCAGGCCCACGTTGACGTCGAGGATGTCGGCGCCCTGTTCCTGCTGGCTGATGCCCTGGGACACCACGTAGTCGAGGTCGCCGTCGCGCAGGGCTTGCTGCAGACGCTTTTTGCCCGTGGGATTGATGCGCTCGCCGATGACGGCGATGCGATGGCCCGCGACGGGAAGGGTGACGCAGCTCTGCGCGCTCGTGACATACATGGCGGGGTCGTGATGGCGCACCTGCGGCACGCGTCTCTCGATGAGCTGCTTGAGTAGGCGCATATGTTCGGGCGTGGTGCCGCAGCAGCCTCCCACGACGCCGATGCCGTCCTCGATCATGCCGGCAACGGCCTGGGCGTACTCGGGCGCGTCGATGTCAAAGACGGTGTTGCCCTCGTCATCCACATGCGGCAGGCCGGCGTTTGCCTGCACGAGCACGGGCTTATCGGTAACGTCGAGCATACGCTTGGCGAAGGGGCGAAGATCGGCGGGGCCCTGGCTGCAGTTGATACCCACAACGTCTGCTCCCAGGGAATCGAGCGTAATGGCGGCGATTTCGGGGCTCGTGCCCAAGAACGTGCGGCCGTCTTCCTCGAAGGTCATGGTGGCAAAGATGGGAAGGTCGGAGTTTTCCTTAGCGGCAAGGACGGCGGCCTTGGTCTCGGCAAGGTCGGTCATGGTCTCGATGATAAACAGGTCGACGCCCGCCTTGACGCCCGCCTCGACCTCTTCCTTGAACAGCAGGTACGCCTCGTCAAACGACATGGTGCCCAAGGGGCGCAGCAAGGCGCCGATAGGACCGATGTCGCCTGCCACATAGCGCGCTCCGGCGGCGCGGGCGCATGCGACGGCAGAGGCAAAGACGTCTTCCACGCTGGCCGCTCCGTCGAGCTTGTGGGCGTTGGCGCCAAAGGTATTGGAGGTAATCACGTCGCATCCCGCCTCGACGTATTGGCGCTGGATGTCCGTGATCACATCGGGGTCGGAGAAATTCAGAAGCTCCGGCAGGGCGCCGGCTTTCATGCCCGCCGCCTGCAGCATGGTACCCATGCCGCCGTCAAACAGCAGGTGCTCCTCGCCGCGCAAAACGGCACGCAGGCGGTCATCGCAGCGCAACGTGTCGATCGTGCGCGGGGTGTAGGCCGCCCCTTCGCGCCGGGCGCTATCGATGGGAGCGGTAAGCGGATGGCCGTTGACGTCGGTGGTTTTGAGCGTGCATTTCATAATTGAGCCTCGCATATTCAAAGGCGGGTATTTGGATGTGCAGATAAATCTATGGACGAAGCAACGCTGGGGTTATCGTGCCTTTTCACCATAGCAGGTTTCACCCCGGGCACGGAAGGCGCAGGTGGGGCGCAGTCTGCAGATATTGCAGGTGGGGCGCGTATCGGCATCGTGCACCGGGCCATCGAACAGACCGATGAACGCAGTCACGCTCTTTGTGGGCATGAGCAGATTCGTTGCGGTGGTGGTGAGGCCCAAAAGGCGGCTCGCGTTGAGTGCGGCGAGGATACTCGGCTGGGCTGAGAGCGGGCAGTCCCCGTAACCGGGGCTAAAGCGCCAGTTCGCGTTCAATCCCAGCTCGGCTGCTTGTGCGCGCACGTCGCGATCTATCTGCTCCACTGCGGCCTCGACATACGAGGAGCAAGCGGCATCGAAGAGGGCGGCGTCGAGTGCCTGCTGGCTTGCCAGAGTGCGAAGCTTGCGCTCGCAACTCATGCCGAGCGTACAGGCAAGTACCGTGCAGAAGGCAGCGTCTTTGAGGTGACGGTAGATGTCGCGTCCGGTGGGGACGATCTCGCTGCCCTCGAGGCGGATGCAGGGCATTCCCGCGCTGTCGGTGCCGGTAGCATCGACACGAAAAGTGCGGTACACGCCTTTGGGATCGATGGAAAGCTCCAGCTCCTCGACGCACCGTTCGATGCGGCGTTCGAGGTCAAGCTCTATTTTTTGCCCACCATAGCCCAGATAGCGCAACATCTCCGCGCGGTCCACGCGGGGACGTGCGGAGATGTTTGGCCGATACAGTTTGGGTGTTGCAAGCGACGCCGGGAGGTCCATTATTTCCTGAGAGCCTCGACAGCGGCGTGGGCAACGGAGGGGCGGTTCATGGTGTAGACGTGCAGGCCGTCAGCGCCGGCGTCGCGTAGGCCTTCGAGCTGGCGGCAAGCGTATTCGATGCCGGCTTCACGCAGGGCTTCCGGATCGTCTTCATACTTGGCCAACAGCTTGATGACCGGAGACGGCAGCGACGCACCGCACATGAAGACCATGCGGCTGATCTGCTGCTTGCTCATAAATGGCATGATGCCTGCGGTGATGGGCACCGTGATTCCCGCGCGGTCGGCCATCTCGCGAAAGCGGAAGAAGCATTCGTTGTCAAAGAAGAGCTGCGTCACGAAGAAGCTTGCGCCGGCATCTTGCTTTTGCTTGAGGTGCTCGACGGAGAGCTCGAGGTTCTCGCAGGTGATATGCCCTTCGGGATAGGCTGCCGCACCTACGCAGAAACCGGCGTCCACGAGGGCGGGGATGAGGTCTTTGGCGTAAGGGTACTCGGCCCGGGCGGCTTCTGCCGGATCGGTGCCCTGGGGAAGGTCACCGCGAAGGGCCAGGACGTTCTCGACGCCCGCTTGGTGCATCTCGTCGATCTTGCGCTGCAAGTCGTCGTGCGTAAGGGAAATGCACGTGAGATGGGCGACGGAGGTTATGCCGAAGTCGCGCGTGAGCATCGAGGCGATTTTTGCCGTGGCACCAGAATTTCCCGAGCCGCCGGCAGAGTAGGTGACGCTTACAAAATCGGGCTGAAGGTCCTGGAACTGTTCGGCAACCTCGTGGGCACGTTCAAGCGTGAGCTCGCCTTTGGGCGGAAACATCTCGAACGAAATGGGCTGAGCGCCCGTTGCCTTTGCTGCAGAGAAGATGTCGGCAACTTTCATGGAACCTCCGAAGTGTGTGGGTGCGGCACTTCTGCCGTTGCGTGGCAGAAATTTTACCGCAGGCTGCAGCGATAGCATCCAAGCGGTTTGATTTGTTAATCATAGGTTTTATCTATTGCTGGGCACTCTTGCTACAGAATCGTGACGAACAGATTTCTTAACCGTTGCAACAGGATGGCGCGCAGGTTTCGCATGTCTTTTCCGTTCTTCTGAAAAAATCGTTTGACGTTGGGTTTGAGCTGCAGCTGCGGTATTCTCAACACGTTGGTTTCCGGCTGGCAACGTCTTGTTAATGCCGTCGAAACACGTCGTGCCTAACCTACGAATCGTTCGTTGGTAACAAACGCCGGCTGCAATCCGGTGTGAACATGAAGGGAGTTCCGCATGGCAGATCTTACCGACCGCTTCGGGACCATGGTGTTCTCGGAAGATGTTATGAAAGAGTCTCTTCCCAAGGACATCTACAAGCGCCTTGCCGCCACTATCGAGGACGGCAAGCCGTTGGACCTGGACGTCGCTAACGCCGTTGCCCACGCCATGAAGGTTTGGGCTATCTCCAAGGGCGCCACGCATTACGCTCACTGGTTCCAGCCGCTTTCGGGCATTACGTCCGAGAAGCACGACAGCTTCCTTGAGCCCAATCACGACGGTACCGCCATCACCAAGTTCACGGGCAAGAACCTGATTCAGGGCGAGCCCGACGCTTCGAGCTTCCCCAACGGTGGCCTGCGTGCGACCTTCGAGGCCCGTGGCTACACCGCATGGGACTGCACGAGCCCCGCTTTCATCAAGGACGAGGTCCTGTGCATCCCCACGGCCTTCTGCTCCTACACCGGCGAGGCGCTCGACAAGAAGACCCCGCTTCTGCGCTCCATGACGGCACTCGACCGCGAGTCCAAGCGCGTGCTTGCTCTCTTTGGCAAGAAGCCCAAGAAGGTCGTTCCCTCCGTCGGTGACGAGCAGGAGTACTTCCTGATCAAGAAGGATGCCTATCGTAAGCGCGCCGACCTGGTTATTACCGGCCGTACGCTTTTTGGTGCCACCCCCTGCAAGGGCCAGGAGCTCGAGGAGCACTACTTTGGCGCTATTCGCCCCACCGTCTCCTCCTACATGAAGGACCTCGATGACGAGCTGTGGGCGCTCGGCATTCCGGGCAAGACCAAGCACAACGAGGTCGCCCCGTGCCAGCATGAGCTTGCTCCCGTCTACGGCGAGGTCAATGAGGCAGTCGACCAGAACCTCGTGATGATGGAGAAGATGAAGCTCATCGCCTCCCGTCACGACCTGGTCTGCCTGCTGCACGAGAAGCCTTTCGAGGGCATCAACGGTTCGGGCAAGCACAACAACTGGTCGCTTGGCACCGAGTCCGAGAACCTGCTCGATCCGGGCGAGACGCCGCTCGATAACCTGCAGTTCATCGTCTTCCTCACCGCGGTGATCGAGGCTGTCGATAACTATCAGGAGCTGCTGCGTGCCTCCGTCGCTTCGGCTGGCAACGACCACCGTTTGGGTGCAAACGAGGCACCCCCGGCGATCGTCTCCATCTTCCTGGGCGACCAGCTTACCGAGGTTGTCGAGAAGATCGCCGACGGCAAGGCCTCTGTCCATGCCACGCACGGCGTGCTCGACCTGGGCGCCAACACGCTGCCCAAGCTCATGCAGGACAACACCGACCGCAACCGTACCTCCCCGTTTGCCTTCACCGGCAACAAGTTCGAGTTCCGCGCCTGCGGTTCCGAGCAGAACGTCTCCGATCCGAACATGGTGCTCGATGTCGCCGTTGCCAAGTCGCTTAAGTCTTTTGCCGACGCACTCGAGGGTACGCCCGAGGACAAGTTCCAGGATGCTGCGCTCGATTACTGCAAGAAGGTCCTGACCGAGCACAAGCGCATCCTCTTCTCCGGCGACGGCTATTCCGACGAGTGGCCCGTCGAGGCCGAGAAGCGCGGCCTTGCCAACAACAAGACCACGGCCGATGCCCTGCCTGCCTTCGTTGCCGAGAAGAGCATTGCGCTCTTTGAGGAGATGGGCGTTCTTACCAGGGCCGAGGCTCAGTGCCGCTACGACTGCAAGCTCGAGAAGTACAACAAGCTCATGAACATCGAGGCTACCACGATGGTTCGCGAGGCTCGCCGTACCTACCGTCCGGTCATCACCGCCTATGCAACCAAGGTCGCCAAGGGCCTTGAGGCCATTCGCGCAGCCGGTGCCGATGCCGCTATGCAGTGCGAGCAGAACACGCTCAACAAGCTTTGCAACGGCATCACCGAGATCAACGACTCCATCAAGGCGCTCGACGCCCTTCACAAGGAGGCCGAGGAGCTTGAGGGCCAGGAGCAGGCTAACAAGTATGCTCACGAGGTCATCCCCGCAATGGACAAGCTCCGCGCCGCTGTTGACGCTATGGAGGAGCTCGTGGCCCGCGATTACTGGCCCGTCCCGACCTACGACGACATCCTGTTCTATGTGTAATCTCAACTGAGTTTCCAAGGTAGATGGAAAGGAGCCTCGCTTTGCGCGGGGCTCCTTTTTTGCGCCGGCATGCGGCTCCGCCAGCAAGGAGATGACCGCGCGGTCGATGTCGACCAGCCCCAACATGCCTCGGCGGTTCGAGCGGCTCAATCGGTTCTTCGAGTGTGCGCCAAAAGCGGCCGGAATCGCCCGGAGCATGTCGCGGAAGGACGGCTGCAGCGAAAACGTAATCAGACTAAAACGTTTTGAAGAAATTCGTCTATATCGTCATCTACGAGAATGCTCCTGCCCGCAATGGCGGCTGGGGCGTACGCTCCTCCCATGTTCACGCAGGCGTACGTCGCACGGGCGTTTTGACCCGCGGCGTTCCAGAAGGGGTATTTGATGATGATGGGCGTGTTGTTTCCGACACCAAGCTCCAAATATAGGACGCGGTCGCCGGAGTGTGCCTTGCAGAACGCGCGGTAGCGGGAGAGCGCCTCGTGCCATCCGCGGTCCTCGCAGAAAGAGCGGTCGATGCGCAGATTGGGAATCATGGGTGCCCCGCAATGCGGGCAGCGGGGAATGAGCTCGACCGGCACCCGCTGGTCTTTCTGGCGTCTGGCCATCTCGCGGACTTGCCGTTCGTTGTCGTACGTCTCGTCGGAGCAATTGCGGGCGCACTGGAACAGGCCATAATCTCCCTGCGTGTAGAACAGCCGAGCTTTGTCGAACTCCGCCAGCTGGAACTGATGATCGACGTTAGTGGTGAGGACGAAGTAATCGCGCCCTTCGAGAATGTGCAGGAGGTCAAGGTAGGGTTTGCCAGTTCCTGCCTCATAGCGGTTGAGCAGGATGACGCGGCTCCACCACGCCCAGTAGGTCTCCAGGTCAGGAAAGGGATGGAACCCGCCCGAGTACATGTCGGTTATCCCGAACCGGTCGCGGAAGTCTGCGAAGTTCTCATCAAAGCGCTTGCCGGAATAGGAGAAGCCTGCCGCGGTGGAGAGCCCGGCGCCTGCACCCACTAGGACGGCGTCGCATCCGTCGAGTTCCCGCCTTATCGCCTCGGTCGCTTCTTCTGCTGTCGTTTCGGCCCCGCGCACGAGGGCCGCTCCTCGCTTGGCGTGCGCGTACTCGCCGTTGGCGAACAAGTTAGCTGAAAAGAATGTCACGGTAGATCCTTTCGTCCGATTCCAGGAAGACGTCGAACACTACGTGGATATCCGATCCGCTCTTGTCCAGCCATCTGCGTACCGTGCGGACCGCGATCTTGGCGGCTTCTTCCTGGGGGAACCCGAATATGCCGGTCCCGATGCAGCAGAACGCGATGTTCGTTGCCCCCGCCTTCAGGGCCGCGTTCATGCAGCTTTCGTAGCAGCTTGCTAGGAGTGCCCGGTCTTTGTCGTCGGGACCTCCGTTCGCGATGGGGCCCACGGTGTGCGCGATCCATTTCGCCGGCAAGTTGTAGGCTTCCGTCATCTTCGCCTTGCCCGTCGGCTCGGGGCGGCCCTGCGTCCGCATGATGCGCGCGCATTCCGTGCGCAGCTGGATGCCGGCGTAAGTGTGGATGGCGTTGTCGATGCAGTGGTGGCCTGGCACCCAGCAGCCCAGCAACCGAGAGTTCGCCGCGTTCACCACGACGTCGGCCGCGAGCGTGGTGATGTCGCCGCGCCAAAGACTCAAACGTCCATCCAACGGTGTGCGGGGCAGCGCGCTGGCGTCGAGTATTCCCGCTTCGGCGATGAGGCCTTGGAGCATGCGATCCTGTGCGGCGAAGAACTTGTCGGTCGCCGGCATCGGCTCGCGCACGTTCGCGAGGGTACGGTAGGCTTCGAAGAGGGCATGCTCGTCGCCTTCCAACGTTGCTACCGTTTCGCGGGCCTTCTTCGCCCCGAATCGCTCTGCGGCCAGGTAGCTGACGCAATAGGTGAGGTCTTCCATCTGCTTCATCCTTCTATCCTCCGCATCGCACCGTGTGGGCACGCCTCTTCGCACGGTCCGCAGTGCGGGCAATACCCGGCGCCAATCTGTCCGGCGTCGGTGACGGGTATGCGGCTGGATGCCGCCAGGCCGAGGCCGTCTTGCGCTTCCCGCCCTTGCCATGCCCTCTCCTGGCCCATCTCTTGCCTCCTCACGATTGACCGTGACGCCTCTTGCAGAGGGCGCCGCGGTCAATCGTCCTGTTCTGTTGCGGTGCTAGAACTTGCCATTTTCATTTTGCCAGTCGGCCGGCTCGGCGATAGTCTCCATGACGTCCCAGTGCTCTGCGACTTTGCCGTCCTCCATGCGCCAGAGGTCGTAGTACGACGTGGGTTTGCCGCCAAAGGTGCCCTCGCTCACGCCCAGGACAAAGTTACCCTGCGCGAGAACCTGGTGGGTCCTGTCGTAAATCATCTGGATGCCGTCCGCGGCGAGCGCCTCGAGAGCGGCTCCCAGGCCGGAGAGCCCGTCGGCGATTCCGGTGTTGTGCTGGAGATAGGCGTCGCCCGCGAAGTACCCTGGGGTCTTTTCGGGGTGCTTCCCCTGCATGACGTCTTCGAGGAATGCCTTGATGAGGGATCGGTTCTCCTCTGTCTTATCGAGCTCGGAGACCTCGGTGATGCCGTCGATCTGCGTGCGACCGGAGGGGTTCGGCTCGGCGAGGTTGGCGAGGTTGTCCCAGTGCTCGGCGATAAGCCCCTCGCCGTTGAAGCGGAAGATATCGAAGGCGACCTGCTCGCCGGCCCCTGCGAAGTTGTAAACGTTCTGCAGGAACACCTTATCGCCGTCTTCGAACGCACGGACGTTTCTCACCGTCGTCTTGACGGGTGCGGAGGCCAGATACTCCACGGACCCGACGAACGCATCGCGGCCCGTGCCGTAGGCGAGGTTGTGCTGAATGTATCCCTCGTCGAGGAGGCTCGCCGCCAGCTTGGCGTCTCCGCTGGCGAATGTGCCGATGAGGTCGAGTGCTTTCTGGATGTTGCTCATTTCTGTTCCTTTCCTTGTAGGTCTGCGGCCCTTCTCGCCGCTTGCTTGGCATCATGGTAAAATCTATGGTGCAAAAGCAAAAGTAGGCACTATAAAGTGCTGTAGGTACTTAAAAGTAACCATCAATGAACAGGTGGTATGCAATGAGCGAGAATGAAATCGGCTATACCGAGTATCGCAATGACGAGCTCCCCGAGAGAAGAGACCTTCCCGCTTGTCCGGTGGAAACCTGCGTGTCTCTGATCGGCAGCAAGTGGAAGCTGCTCATAATGCGAGATCTGCTCCTGAACGGCTCGATGAGGTTCAAGGCTCTCCAGCGCAGCATCGGGGGCGTATCCCAGAAGGTTCTCACCACGAACCTGCGTAGCATGGAGGACGCGGGCCTCGTCGTCAGGAGGGTCTACGCAGAGGTTCCACCCCGCGTCGAGTATTCCCTCGCAGAGTTGGGTCAAAGCCTGAGGCCCATCATGGATTCCATGTGGGCTTGGGGGGAGTCGTACCAGGCTTTAGCGAAGTGATGCCTTCCTTTCCTTATATTCAAGATGCTTGGCAATGAAGCCAGCACCACTTGTGTTAACGCGTCGATCTCCATTCAGAGCCTGCGACTCTCGCGTTCGAGCTTCAGGATGCGGTTTTGCTTGGGCGGACGCTATGGAAGAGCTCGTGGCCCGCGATTACTGGCCCGTCCCGACCTACGACGACATCCTGTTCTACGTGTAATCTCAACTGAGTTTCCAAGGTAGATGGAAAGGAGCCTCGCTTTGTGCGGGACTCCTTTTTTGCGTTGCGGGGATGCCGGAAAGCCTGAGAGCGATGCCGTGTGCAGGCGGCAGGGGTGTGGCTGCAGCCTTGTGACTACCGTGCGCTTCTTTTCATGCAAGAGGCTCCGAGGGAGACCGCAGCGATGCCAAGGTCGCCTATCGCTATCCACAGGAGTGATCCATCACCGGTGCCGGGTAGTCCGCTGCTATGACCTTTTGATTTTGTGCCGTTTGGTCGCTGAGGCGTTTTCTGGTCCGTGTCGCCGCTCGTACCAGGGACCGGCTCGGGATCGGGTTTGGGCTCGGGGACCGGCGTCGGCGCGGGCTCGGGATCGCGCCATTGCGCGTAGAGTGTGATCGAGGTGCCCTGCACGGAGCAGAGGTTTATGACCTGTTGTGCATCCTCATAGGTATCGCCCGATCCATCGCGTTGCGTGTTCCAACCGATAAATGTCGAATCTGCCAGTCCGTCGTTGTGGAAGACAAACGTGTTTTCGGGCAGGTAGAAGGCTTGCCCGTAGGTTGCCTCGATGGATTGCATGGCGGGTCCATCGGCAAGATTGCCATCGAAATGCACAAAATAGGAGATGGGTTCCCATTGGGCGAAGAGCGTCAAAGTGCCCTCGGTATCCATGAGATTTTTGACAGCAGCGGCGTCTGTAAAGGTGTCCCCGCTGCCGTCCGGCTTTGTATTCCAGCCGGCAAAGGTATAGCCTGTGCGCGCAAAATCACAGGTAAAGAGGTCTGTTTCGGTGTCGTAGGTGAGCGTCTGCTCGCCCATGGTGCCCGTGGCGTCGTCTGCATTGGGGTCAAAACGAACACAATAGTCGATGGGGCGCGAGGTGGCATACATCGAGAGCGCCCTGTCTACAACGATCGTGGTCGGATTGGATACCTCGGACGAGCCCTCGGCAAAACGCGCGGTGCCGTCAGACGAGGTCCATTGATTGAATGCGTAGCCGCGTGCAGTTCCGTGCGTCGTTAGGGACACGTGCGATCCCTCCAGGTACACCGTATCGGTACCCGCTGTGATGGACCAGCTCGGCTGTACATCGACCCCTTCAAGCTTGCTATCGCAGCTGGTAGCAAGCGAGTAGAGGTTGAGGGACAAGACATCGGCGTCATCGCCTACTTCGACAGTCTTGCCCGTATCTTTGCCGTCGAGCATAAGCGCGTACGTGCCAGTGGGAAGCGCGCCTTCGCGCTTCAACGCATAGTATGTTGCTCCCGATGCGTCGGTCTTCTCCTCGAAGGGGGCAAAGACGGTCTCTCCGTCTACGAGCGTGAGCCTCGACGCAAAGCCTTTCGCGGCACTGTTGTCGATACTGACGGTGACGGTAACGTCATGCGCACTGACGCTGTTGTCAATCCAGCGAGCCGTGAGAGTTAGGCCCATGGGCGAGCCGTTCGCGTCGAGGAGGATATTGCCGTCGACGTCTTTCGCACAGAGATTCGTGACCCACGCACCGTCAGAGATCGCGCCGCCCACAGATGCGGAGGGTGCCCAGCCGGTAAAGGTGTACCCCGGCTTGCTAAAGCGGTTGGCGGGAAGCTGACCTGCGACGTCGATGTCGAACAGTGCGTCATCCATATGGCCGGTAGCGCCCTCTCCGCCTTCGAAATGAATCGTATAGGGCTTGCGTGTCCACTGGGCGTAGAGCGTGACGGTTGCTCCATCGGTGTCGGAAAGATTGTTCGCGGCCTCTCCGGGGGCAAAGGCGGTGCCGCTTCCGTCGGCAGCGATGTTCCAGCTACTGAGTGTGTAGCCGGGGATAAAGAGCGTGGAGCCCTCGCCGATCTTGTAGGTTTTGCCGTATTTGGCGACTATGTCATCGGGCACGGCGCCCGATGCTGTGGCGCTTGAGCTTGCAGGCGCGTTGGCGTCGAAATGGACTGTGTAGGAGACCGGACGCATCTGCGCATACAGCGTATACGAGCCGTAGGATCCCGAGCCATCGGTGCCGCCGCTGTAGATCCAGTTGCCCTGCGCGTCGGTTAAGCGAGTGTCGTTTACCGTGACGTTTGGGGAGAGCTTCCCGTTGGCATCCATCACCTGCTCGCTGTAAGGGTTGGGTGAGGCCGTGTATCGCTCGATAACTTGCCCTGTTGCGATGGCAGGCTGGATCGCCTCAACGCCTTCTCTGAACAGGGCAAGGGCGTGTCCGTCTGTTCCTGTTCCATACGGGGAGAGGGTGAGCTTGCATGCCGGATACAGCGTTCCGGTCTTTCCGGACGCGGCGGAGCCCGTATAGGGAACGCTTTGCGACTGCACGCTTGCATCGACGCGTACAAGCGTTGTCTCCGCGGGCAGCCAGGGGCAAAAGAGCACGTCTTTCTTGCCGTTGCCAAACTCGTCATCAAGACTTATCGCGGTGACATCGTTCATGCCATAGTTGCTGCTCAGACCTTTGACGGCGGCCTGGGATTTGCCAAGGTCGAGCTGTTTGTTTTCCAGCGTGCCCATGGTTGCCGCTGTGGGTGAAACCTTATTGTGGGCAGCGTCGGTGGGGGTTACCTGGAATGTGCCCAAGTTGGTTACGGAACCGTCGGGAGCAAAGAGGATGGAACCTCCCGTGATGGTCGCCGCAAAGTATTTGTCTTTTTGGGTGTTGTATCCGTTGCCATTGGAGCCGAAGGCGCTCGCTTTGCTGCCCCCTTTGGCAATGATGGTTCCGCCGCTGATGTCGACCGCTACATGCGGATACGACCCGGGGCCGTTTGTGCCGCCTCCGCCGATGGCGTGGGCGTGGTCGCTGGCCGCGTAGGCGCGGACGATACCGCCCGTGATGGTGATGGTTTGGCGTCCGGTTGCCCTGCATTCATTGCCGATGGCGGCAGCGTGGGACGAGCTCGCTCCACCGCCAAAAGCAGTGACGTTTCCGCCGGATATGGTGATCGACTTGCACCAGTGTTCGTTGGCCGTTCCGCCGCCACTGCCGATGCCGCAGGCGTATTCACCGGCGATTGCCTTGACGGTTCCGCCTTTGATCACAATGCTGTTGACCTTTGAGCGGAACGACCCGCCGATGCCTGCTCCAAACTTGCCACCTGTGGCATTGACGGTTCCGCCCTCGATTGTGATAGTGCCATGGGTGAGGCCCTGCTCGTCGCGACCGCATCCGATTCCGGCACCGCCATCGCCGCCCTTTGCCGTGACGTTGCCGCCCTTGATGGTGATGTTTCGCATGGTCCCGTGAAAGCCGCATCCGATTCCCGCGCCGCCCTCGCTGCCGTATGCTTCGATAGTTGCGGTGCCTTCAATCGTGATCCCGTCGACACTGCCGCCGGAACCGCCGCCGATGCCAGCGGCATCGGTTCCGCCTCGAGCGATTACTTTGCCGCTTTTGAAGACGATGTTTCCGGTGACTCCATTGGAGACGAGCTTGTAGTTAGTGCCAATGCCGGCGGACATGCTGCCAGTAGCCGCTGTCGCGCTGATGGTTCCCGGGTGTTCGGAATCGGCCGTGGAGAACACGAGCTTTGTTTGCGTTCCCTCCTTTTGGATTGCGGGGCTCGTCAGATAACTCGACAGTTTTGCCTGGGCGTTCGCCTCGCTGATGATGTTGACGGTTCCGCCCGTGTTTTCAATCTTTATCGAAGGGCATGTCTTTCCCGTATTGGCCGAGATACCGGGATTGATGTTGAGGCCGTCGGCGAGATAGAGAGTGACGTTTCCTGTTTTGACGTGAACCCATGTTGTGCTGCTGGAGCCGCAAAGACGGTAGGATCCAGGCTTATCGATGGTGACGGTGGTGTTGGCGCCTTTGCCAGAGATGTCGATTGTGGTTATGACGTCATCGGCAAAAGCGGGCGTTGCGGCAAGGGCAAGCCCTAGGGCGCAGAACGCAGCGAGCGCGAGCATGCGCGAAAGATGGTTGCGCAGGGCGTGAAACATGCAGGATAGAGCGTCGGTCATGGCGTTGCCTCCTCGTGCGTTTATTGCCCCGATTCTATCATGGGGCTTTTGAAGAGGTGGTTTTGAATGGGGGGCAAGAGGTGGACGGCGGTGTGAGCCGAGTTTTTGAGACATCTCATCGCGGCGCAAGCCTCAAGTGAAAACATGCTGTGCCCTGCCGGGTTCGAATCCCGGCGTAGGGATAGCAAAAAGCCCGCTACCGGGAGGGTAACGGGCTTCTCAATTCAAATGGTGCCCCCAGCGGGATTCGAACCCGCGATATCCACCTTGAAAGGGTGGCGTCCTTGGCCGCTAGACGATGGGGACAGCGCAGTTGAGTATACCAGATATCCCGCATGCGAAAACCCTATCTTTCATGTTAATTCTCAATGTTAATCAGTTAACTTCTGGGAGAGGGGGCGCACAGCACATATACTGTCTTCTTGCTTGTTCGTTCGACTGCTCAGATCAAGGAGCTCAGATGAAAACTCAGCAGATTGCCCGCGCCGGACTTTGCGTGGCGCTCTTGGCCGTTTCCGCGTGGGTGAGTGTTCCCCTCGGCCCCATTCCCTTTACGCTGCAGACCATGGCTTTAGCTCTCATCCCTGCTGTTCTCGATAGACCCACGGCGATTCTTGCGGTTGCACTATACCTGCTTTTGGGCGCTATCGGCCTGCCGGTGTTTTCTGGCTTCTCGGGCGGCGTGATGCGCCTTGTTGGCCCGACCGGCGGCTTTTTGTGGGGCTTCCTTGTAGGCATAATCGTCGCCACGACGCTGGTGCGCCTACTGCCCCAGACCGTGCCTCTCTTCACGCGCGTGCTTGCGGGCGATATCGCCTTGCTCGTCATCTCGTATGCGTGCGGAACGGCTCAACTCATGATCGTCGGCTCGATGGGTGTGGCGCCGGCCCTGGCTGCCGCTGTTTTGCCGTTTATCTTGCCCGATGCTGCGAAGCTCGCCATTGGCGCTGGTGCGGGATGCGCCGTGGACAAGGCCCTTTCTTCGACGCTTGGCCGCGCATAGTCGCAAAGATATAGAGCGTGAAAATAGCCCCGGCAGGATGCGGCATGCATGCCGTTTCTGCCGGGGCTATTGTGTTACAGGGGGGGCGAGATAGTCGCGATGATGCAGTCCCTAGAATCCCTGTCGACGAGCAAACTCTTCGGAAAAATCTTCCATGCCGTCGATCGACTGGATCCAGGCGGGAAAATCGGGAGTGTCCACGATGATGCTGTCTGCTTCCCATACTGCCTGGTGCGTGAGGTTCCAGGGTTCTTGCGACTCCGGCCTCGTGGGCAGATACGGCGTGAGATAGGTGGGATTGAGCAAAAAGAATGCTCCGCCGTCGCAACGCTGCGCAAAATCGCGTGCGGCGCGACGAGCGTTTTTGCGTCGTCCGAGCTTATAGAGCAGCAGCGTACGGCCCAACAGGTACCAAGGGGACGATTCAAGCTCTTCGCCGCCTTCATGAACGGTAGCAAAAAAGCCATCTTCATCTTCAAGGCGGGCTTGCGCCAGCAAAATGGTGCCGACGGCGCGGTTGTCGTAGCCGCGAGCGCGCATCACGCGCTTGGCATACGTGATGGCGGCGTGGTAGCGGGCACTCGCCAAACAACCGGTCGAGAGCGCTTCGAGCGAATGGAGCCAGCCGATCATCATCGGACACGAAAGCGTGCGACGAGCTATCTCGTCTTCGGAAAGCGCCTCGTTCCAATAATGCGGAGCCTCTGTGTCGAAGTCGGCAACGGTGGCACCCAGATATTCACGCGCCTGTTTTTCGAGCTGCATGATGTCGCCCAGGCAGTTATCGAGGGGAACATCGGCCAGGAGGATATTCAGCAATTGAGCGTCGATGCAGCTGCGGTCGGTTTCGATGATCTTGAAGAGCGAGAGGCGAATATCGTTAAAGAGCGCCTCGCGTTTCTTGTCGAATTCCTCGTCGGGAAGCTCTTCCAGATGCTCGATGCCATAGATAAGCTGCTCGCGGACGCGCGCGTACGAGACCAGAGCCTGGGCCTGCACAGAGGTGGCGTATGAGTCGGGATCTTGCTCGATGCGCTCACGCAGCAGATCTTCTGCTGCTGGGGTAAGGCCGGGATGCTCCTGCTCGTACTCATACTGCAGAAAAGCCGGAATATACTTGCGCGGATCCATTAGTTGTTACCCCGCTTTCGCGCGGCGTTGGCCATCGCGGAGAGCTGTGCGGCGTCTTCGTCGAGTGACGACTGCACGAGTTCGTGATTGGCAAGCCATACGGCAAATCCGGCGTTCTCGGGGGCTCCAAGGCCTTCTTGGAGCAGGGGAGTCGCCTCGCTGATGGCGAGAATAAGCTCGTCCTCGCTGCCGGGCACCACGTTCACGCGCGCGTAGAGGCCGTCGGGAAACTCCGCCTGATAGAACAGGGGCTGCGATGCGTGGGGATAGCTGCGCAGAAGGAGGCGGAGCACGTGGCTTGCCCCTTCGAAGTCGAAGGATCGGTATAAGACGTTGATCTGTGCCAGCAGACTCCAGGCGTCCTGACGCGGCTCGGACCGGTCCGAGCGACGCGGCTGGATGGGGGAGGCCGCAAATGCGCGAGGATGCTCGGCCTTAAAGCGCTTGAGGTCGGCGATGTCGCATTCAAGTTTGGCGAGGGCGAGCATCGCGGTATAGCGAACATCGCCAGGGTCGTCGGGAGCGACTTCCAGCAGGTCGAGTGCGGTATTGAGTGAAAGTTTGTATTGGCCCGCTATGAGGGCACGGGAAGAAAGCGCGGCGAGCCAGCGAAGATAGGGCCGCTTGCCCAGGTCTTGAGCGAATTCCTCGTCATAGGGGTTGTCCACAGATTTGACGAGTTCCTCGACATCATGCTCGACGGCGGCGCGGTTGTCCAAAAGGTAGGAGACGTACTCGTCGTTCGAACTTGCGCAGATGGCCGTGAGCATGCGACGCGCGTCCCAGTTCTTAGGGTCGAGTTCCACTGCTTCGCGCAAGATGGCCTCGGCGCGGTCGTCCTCTTTATTGATCTGGTCTTCATCGGTGAGAAACGGCACGCGGTAATCGGCGAGTTCCGCCGCCTTTGCCACCAGGTGGAAGGAACGGTCTCGGTCGGTTTTGACCAGCGCGTCCGGGTCCCGCTGATATTGGGTCATGCCGCGCTCGATAGCTGCGGCGTTATCGAGTGGATAGATATGCTCGCGACGTAAAAGTTCCAGGATGAGACGCAGGCAGTCTTCCTGAATTGGATCGAATGCCATGGGCCTCTCCTCTCCGTGTGTAATAGTCAAAAGTAATAGTCAAAAGTATAGTGCAGCCAAGTCACTGTGCCAAAGTGCTATGTACCCAAGATGGAGATGTGCAACACACCGAGAAAAACTTACGTTTACGGAAAAACGAAAGGCGAAAAGGGGAAGAAATCCTACAATCGCATGGATACGCGAAACGGCGACTGTTTCGAATGTTCTTTCGAAACCTTAACCGCAAACGGAATCAATCATGAGAGGGAGTAATAACCTTTCATGGTAAAGCGTTTGAGCGCACCATCGCCTGATGCGCTCGCCTAGGTTTTGGTCCTTGCGGAGCTAAATAGGTGCTCCGTATTAATGCAAGCCAAGAGGGGCTTGTCGATTTGGAGGCAAGGTATGGGACGTTTCACTAACCCGCGCGATCTGTATTTCGGTGAGGGCGCTCGCCACGAGGTCAAGAACCTCAAGGGCAAGAAGGCCATCATCGTTTCCGGTGGCAGCTCTATGCGCCGTGGTGGCTTCCTGCAGGACGTCGAGGCCGACCTCAAAGAGGCCGGTATGGAGGTCCAGCTCTTCGAGGGCGTCGAGTCCGATCCTTCCATTGAGACCGTCATGAAGGGCGCAGCCGCTATGCGCGACTTCGAGCCCGACTGGATCGTCGCTATCGGCGGCGGCTCCCCGATCGACGCTGCTAAGGCTATGTGGGTCTTCTACGAGTATCCCGAGGAGTCCTTCGAGAACATCATCCAGCCGTTCAGCTTCCCCGAGCTTCGCCAGAAGGCTCACTTCTGCGCCATCTCCTCTACCTCCGGTACCGCTACCGAGGTTACTGCCTTCTCCGTCATCACCGATTACGCCAAGGGCATCAAGTACCCGCTGGCCGACTTCAACATCACCCCTGATGTCGCCATCGTCGACCCCGAGCTCA
>CAKUGM010000010.1 GCA_934654625.1 uncultured Collinsella sp.
TCCATCATTGATCGTTTGTTGGACACAGGTGTCGACTCCCATGGCGTTCAATGACTGAAATGCTAGAAATTGACGCAGGCGTGAAAGAAAGAATCCGACCGTTTGCATTCTGTGAACGGCGTTCGCGGACGCTTTTGGGCCAATTGGCGCGTTCGAATGGTCGAAATGTGCCCGCAAACGGTATCTATTGCTATGTTTCACATAACATTTGTAGGGATAAATGTTTTTCTTGATGGCACATTGGGCATTTATTTAATCCCCCACCGTCGCCCGCGCTCGCTCCGAGCACGTTCTCAGACTTTTCCCAGCTCAATAGCCTTTTATCTGACGTTTTGAGTCCGCTACACGAAACATTCTGGAAACAATTACCTAACGTCAATGTGACAAAAAGTCGACAGGTTTAATTTGTCACATTCTGTCATTCGCCTGGATAAAACAGCCGTTCACCTTGAACGTGCGCCAGAAAAAACGCCGACATGTTGCCGGCGTTTTCCTTCTTGGATCTATTCTCTAGCGAGCGTCTTTACTCCCCCGCGGCCTCGCGCTTGGCATCGGCTTCCTCAAAGGCAGCTTTCATCGTGGGGTTCCCGCGCGTCAGGCGCTTGATGGTCAGGCCCTCGGCCTTGTTGTTCGCCAGGCGCAGGTTATTCTCAGACGAGAGCAGCGCATCCTTGGTCTTTTGCAGATGCGTGATGGTCTTGTCGATCTCTTCGATTGCCGTCTGGAACTTGCGGCTTGCAAGGTCGTAGTTGCGCGCAAAGCCGGTCTTGAACTCCTCCATCTTGGCCTCGAAGTTGGTAACGTCGATGTTCTGCTGGCGTACCACAGCGAGTTCCTGCTTATAGGAAAGCGAGTTCAAGGCAGCATTGCGCAGCAGCGTGATGAGCGGGATGAAGAACTGCGGTCGAATGACGTACATCTTCTCGTAGCGATAGCTCACGTCCACAATGCCTGTGTTGTACAGCTCGCTATCGGGCTCGAGCAGCGTGCAGAGCACGGCATACTCGCAGTTCTTCTGTTTACGGTCATGGTCGAGCTTCTTAAAGAAGTCCTCGTTCTTGTGCTTGGTCGCCGTGGTGTCGTTCTCGTTTTTCATTTCGAACATGATGGAGACGATCTCGTTGCCCATCTCGTCGCACTCACGGAAGATAAAGTCGCCCTTGGTGCCCTCGGAGGCGTCGTTGTCCTTCTCGAAGTACGCGTTGGGAAACGCCGTCATGCGCAGTCGGTTGAACTCCGTTTCGCAATGCTGTTCCAAGCTCTCGCCCACCATCTTGGTGGAAAGACGCGCCTTCATGTCACGCAGGCGCTCGATCTCTTGGTCTTTATAGCGAATGAGTTCCTCGGTTGTCTTCTTGGCCTGGGCAAGCTCGAGCTGATGCGCTGCGGCGACCTGCTGCTCGCGCGAATCGCGCACTGCGAGCTCGCTGGTGAGCTTGGCACGGGCCTCATCGCGCTCGCGCTCCGCTTGGGCCACAGCACGCGTAAGCTCTGCCGCGGCCTCGCTCTTCTGCTCGCGAATCTGAGAACGCAGAGCATCGGCCTCACGCTCGGCGTCGGACTGAGCCTTTTGAATGGCCAGCTCGCGCGCGGAATCGGCGGAATCGAGGCGAGCCTGGAGCTGAGCGATCTGGGCATCGCGCGCGGCAAGCTCGTCCTTGGCGGCAGCTGCGGCGTTGGCCTGCGCCAACTTGACCGCGTCCGCCTGACGAGCAGCCTCCGCACGCAAGCGATCCACTTCGCGCTGCAGCTCGGCAGCTGTCTTTTGTGCATCGGCTCGAGCCTCGGCGGCGGCCTCATTCCGAGCAGCCTTCCGAGATTCCGCGGCGGCGGCAAGCTTGGCCTCAAGCTCGGCCACGCGAGCCTCGGCCTCGCCCCGCGCTTTCTGAATGAGAGTATTCGTCTTTCCGCGCAAGTCTGCCATCTCGGTGTTATGCGCGGCCATGGCTTCCTGCAGCCGCTTGTCCGCCTCGGCGCGCGCGAGCGCTACGGCGCTTTCGGTCTCGCGCCTAGCTGCAGCCTCACGCTCAGCGACATCGTGCGCGAACTCCGCGGTACGCACCTGGCTGACGATATCGGCATAGCTCGACTCGTCAATCTTGAACATCTGGCCGCAATGTGGGCACTTGATCTCGTTCATGGGGCTCCCCTCGCTGACTTGCTTTCGCAAACAGCATACCGCCCCAAGAAGACACGGGCGTGCCTGATGGCACAAATGGCGACAGCGACGCTACTGCATGTCACCGCAACCAGTGGCGGATAATCACACGTTTGCGATCCCGGCATCAACCAGTGGCGGACAATCGCACGTCGCCGGTCCCAAAACGCCCTCAAGACGTTTCAATAACCGCCACTCATTTCAAAATGCACGATTTACCGCCACGGAATGGTACTGCCGAAGGAACCGCCAGCAACTCCGCCCGACCTCGCCAGCCACGCCACGCCACCCCCGCTACCGCGCTACGCCAGCTGCGCCGGCTTTGGCTCCACACCGTCAAAGAAAGCCAAGATGTCGTCGCGACTCACAGGGCAATACTCGTTGGCATCGACGCCCACGTCGTAGCGCAAAATGCCACGCTCGCGATTATGCTCGTTATAGCCAGGCCCCTCGGTATGAATGTGCCTATGAAGATGAATGGCCCCGCGCCACTTGCCATTCCAGCTCAACATGGGGTAATGGAACAGATCGAGGCGGACGCCCTTGGCAAACCCGGGCTTGATTTCCAGATAGTCCTGCTCCGATTCAAAGGCATCCGGGAAGGGGCTATCAATCCAGTGCTTGTCGTGGTTACCACGGATGAGGTGCACATGCTGGCAAACGATCTTTTTACGGATGGCGTACGCCTCTTCGACCGTCGTGCGAAACGAAAAGTCCCCCAGGATGTAGAGGGAATCGCGCGCACTCACACGGTCGTTGATATTCGCAAGGAGACGCCGATCCATCTCTTGGACCGACGAGAACGGACGATGCGTGAGCTCGATAATATTCGAGCGCCCAAAGTGCGTATCTGCCGTGAACCACATCATGGTGCGTCTCCCCTGCCCTGCCGTCGTATACAAAAGCCGCGGCCCCGGCCCCACCCCACAGGCAGAGCCGGAACCCGACGAATCCCTTACCTGTGCATGATAGAGCAAGCTGAGATTTACTCCGCGGCGCTCATCTAGCGGGCGTCGGTTACATACAGGCCAACACGCACCTGCTCCCACGGCTTTTGATCGGGAGAGACCTGTAAGACACGCAGCTCAAAGTCATCGGAGTGACCATAGAAGAACATGAGGGCAAGCAGCTCGTTTTCCGATCCGGGCACAAAGCCCATCTTGGTTTCGCCGCGATAGATGGCCATAGCGGATGGATCGTGTGGATTGTCGAACTCCGGCACCAAGCGCAGGCGCTCGCCTACCTTGAGCTCAGAGAGGACGAGGGCTCCGTCCCAATACTGGAATCCGGCGATGTAGAACGAAGAAATTTGACGTGACGGCTCGTACATGACTACCCCTTCCAACCTCCCAAGGGCGCCATCTGCGAGCCTCTCGCCCGCCCGCGCCCTCGGGCTTTTTGTTGATTAGAAGGTACCGCCCCGTGCGGACATGGATTGAGAAGGCCGCCGCCAGAAGCAAGTCAAGCGCATCAGGCCAGCATTCCTGTTGCGAGAGACCTTCTCAGCGAATGCATATCCGAAATATCCTCGAGAACTTCGATGACATCATCCGACTAAAGGTCGCTCTTTGCCCCCGTCAAACTTTGTAAGCATGGTCACAATGCCTTCGATGCGATCGCCGAAGCGATATGCCAGAGCGCTTTTTCATATTCAATCGTGTTCCAGCCCATATTCACCTCTCCCGCCTCGGCAATAAGGGAAGTGAAATTGATTTCACTTCCCTTATTTTCATAACTAAGGAAGCGAACAGAAAGGAGCACATGCCGACGAGAATCTTTCGCTCAATGGTCAAGCCACTTCAAACCAATCCGATTCCTGTCTCCGGTAGGCACCCCGGCGTGCATTCTCCACATGTTCGCGCTCCAGCACAATAAGAGATCGCCCCATGCCGGCATCCCTATTCAAGCGGGCGAATACAAAACGAGTCTCTCGGAGAGAAGACCGTACGGATAGCTATATGAATCCGACGAAGAGAGAGTCTGTCCTCTATTCTGGGTTACTCAGCTCAGGTACCTTATAGAGATCCAGCACATAGCGCTTTAGAATTTCATTGCGGCGATCGATATCCTCGGCCGTCCAAGTCTCCTTGTCCTCCAGTGTCTCCCCTGCAGCCTCATCAGCGATGCTCCTATTCAAGAAGAGGCCCGACCTAAGACCGACATACTCACCATTATCGGGAGCCTTATAGTCGCGCTTGGATTTCTGCTCGGGATCATCTTCGCAATAAAACGGCTTTTGCCCCAACTCTGAGTTGTAGGGCGTAAGCGTCAAATTCCCCAATCGGTGCACTTGCTCGGATTGAATCTCTCCAGCATCTTGTTCTTCATCGGTCGCAATCATCGAGCACCAGTAGGAGGGAAGAGATCCCTCAGGAAGAATATGCTCGATAGACCATCGTGGATGGTTCTTGCCATTTTTCTTGATCTTGAAATCGTCCAGACTGTCGGGATGCTGCTTATTAAAGAGGGGCGAGCCGCCGACTCTTCGCTCGATATCAATCAGCACGTAGCGCGTTGTCTTTTTGTTTTTGTCATAGATGCCTTCATCAAGAGAAGCCGCAAATATTTCATCACTCGCAGAATGAGTAGCAAGGGCATCGCAAACGACTTTCACCACATCTTGGCCGCGTAGGCGCTGCTCACGAATCTCGCGTAAAGTCGACAACATAAAAGATCTGATATTCGATGATTTAGGCGTTAGGGTGATGTTGCGTCGTACATAAAACGATATGAGCATATCGGCGATGCTGACAAGATGATCAGAAATGTCGAGCTCCTCTTTGTTGACAAATAGGAACAGCAAAAGGGGGAGAGCCTGGGTGGACTCGAGTTTCTGCAACGCGGCAATCTTAGCCTCGAGTGCATGGTCCTCCATCTCGTTTGCAGCGTTTCCCGTCAGCTGTGCAAATGCCTTTGCACGAAGAAGCAATATATCGAGATAATCCTCGTAGTTGCGATAATGTTCCTTGATGACTTTTCGGTACTCCGAGAGAGCCTTTCCCTTGGTAATCGCCGATCCGGATCCTTCAAAGGCATCGTAATTGTTAAGCAAGAACTGGGTTACCAGACGGTTATCGGCATCGGCATCTTGAGCCGCAAACAGCTCGGTGAGTTTCTCCCACTGAGCCAGCACCTTATCGGCACCACCGGCCCCGTTAGACCCCACGCTGATGAATTCGCCCTTAAGGAGATCGATCAATGTCAGGGGGAGACCCTTCGAATTGAGAGATGAGAATACGTTGAACGCATCGCCGATATCGGGAACCTCAATCTGAAGAACCTCAAGCTCATTGATCTTTTCGAAATAATCAAGAAGCTCCCTCGGGGTTGTAAGCACTTCTTCGAACAGCGAGCAGATGAACTCGTACCGCCGGCTCAAGATACGGTTTCCCCACTTTTTGACAGGATCCTTTTTGGTAGATAGAACTGTCTCCATTAAGCCACGGTAGATTTTTTGGTCATGCGGCAAAAGCGATATACGCGGCTCCTTGCAGCCGGGAAGGAGGAGCTGGCGCTTTATATCCTGGATTTTGCTGGCGATTTCGTCGCAAAGCTCCTCGTCATCTTTAATGGATGGCTGCTTCTTGTATTCCCTGAGCTCGTGCGCCATAGCAAGATAGAACAGAGAAATGGTAGTAAGTCGCTGTTGGCCATCAATGACGTCGAATGCATCTTTGTCGCTGCTATCCGTAACGAGCAGGTTGCCAATATAGTAGCCGCGGCCTTCCTCGAGCACATCCGTAAACAGCTGCTCAATCTGCTCGTTTTTCCATGAGTAATTTCGCTGATACGTTGGAATCGCATAACTTCTTTTCCCCTGAATAGGAAAGAGCTCATATACCTTTTTAGTCTCCGGCGTGATCTTCATGTTTGGACTCCAAATACACAGGCGCCTTTGCTTCTTATTCATGATCGCCCAGAAAACCGAAGAGATCAATTGAGCAATGCCCTCGCATCTGGCCTATTCAGCAATAAGCGCGCATTTTGCCGCACACCAAAAGACAACGAGTAGCGATTCAATGCTACCGCAGCAAACAACTAGTTTTCACGCTGCCATAATAGCGGCCAAGGACCCCAATCGACCACACACGCGTATACTTGAGCAAGTTTGATATGAAAACGGAGCCAGATACTATGAAGCACATTAACGTAGCAGCCGCGATTATCCGCGACGGAAACAAGATACTCAGCTGCCAGCGTGGTTACGGCGAGTTTAAAGACGGATGGGAGTTCCCCGGCGGCAAGTTGGAGCCGGGCGAGACCGGCGAGCAGGCTATCGTTCGCGAAATTAAAGAAGAACTCGAGGTCACCATCGGTAACCTCGAGTATCTCTGCACCGTCGAGCATGACTATGAAACGTTCCACCTCTCGATGCAGTGTTATCTCGCAGAAATCGAATCTGGCGAATTCAGGGAGCATGCACACGAAGATATGCGCTGGCTCAACATCGAAGAAATCTGGGACGTTGACTGGCTCCCCGCTGACGTCAAAGTCGTCGAGGAACTTCTGAAAAAGACCGGCGTCCGCTAGCAAAGACCTTAACGCCGCCCCTATCCGACGGGTGCCTCATCCAGATTGCTCAGCATAAACTCGTAGATGTCCTGCCGAACCGGAGTATCCAATTTGTAGCCAATCTCGACGGCATTGTCACCGCTCTTTGTTCTAATCGGCTTCAACTCACCCGTTGGCACCATCTTTCCAAGGAAATAAAACTCCTTGCCGCCCTTGTCCTTCTTGTTCTTACGCATGAACAGAAAGACTTTGAGTTTATTCTCGGGCCAATCCCTCAATCGACAAATCTCCGGCGAATTAATCGTACGGTTGCTCTTTGAGATCGCAATCAAGCTATCAGGCGATTCAAACCTGTCCTCATACTGAATCGACTCGCTGATGTCGGGCGCCTTGTCGTAGTTGATGAACACCGGAAACGTATTAGTCTTCTCGTCGTAGAAATAGCCACCGAGGTTTTGGCCGTTGACGTTCTTCCCCCAGTTCATAAGACGACAAACCTCTTCATAGGTGTACTTGGCATTCAGAACGAAATTGGTTTCCTCGTACGTGTTCGCGTAGTTCTGCCTGTTGCGTTTCAGGCCGAACTCCAAGATCTCGAGCACTTGGCGCTTAAATTCCTCATTGCCAAGAGCCTGGGCAAACTGGCGCATCAGCCTCGTACGCCCGTCTTCCTCAATAAGCAACGGAACAAAGTTGGCAGGCGATGAGAAGTCTCCCTTTAGGACCGAAACAGCGGAATGCATCGAATGTCGCTTGATTTTGGCGTTGAAACGCTCGAGCGCGGCGACCCGCATTCTCTCGTAGTCATCCGAGTCTTGTCGCACAAGCTCATAGAGAACAAACAGGTCCTCGAAGCGCTTACCCGCTGCAAGCTTTTGAGACAAGAACTTCAGCGCATTGCATTGAAGCTCGGAAAACACCGTCTCGTATTCCTTTTCGTATTTCGAAAGAAACGCATGATAGGATCCAAGCGAGCTATTCGCAAAAATCAAAAGCGGATCGATGGAGCCATTCTTATCGAACTCCAGCAGTGTAGGAATCCTGCCGAGTTTCTGTCGCAGGTCGAGGTACTCGGCCTTAAGGAACTTAGCAGATGTAAAGTCCCCACCATCGATAGCACGATAGATACGTGCCTCGGCGATGCGGTCGAAGCTAACCGTCGAGCATCCGGGTATCGCCGAGTCGCCCTCTTGGACTAATCGACGCAGCCGATCTTTGTTGAACGTTTTATCTCCCGAAAGCGCAACAGGAACCAAGAAGTTGCTTTGGTAGTTTCCGATGAAGTCCAAAACGAGCGTGTACTCCTTGTTCTCGCACTTCCGCAAACCGCGCCCAAGCTGCTGAATAAAAATGATGGCTGAGTCAGTACGGCGGAGCATGATGACCTGGTTAAGCGAAGGAATGTCAACGCCTTCATTCATGATGTCGACCGAGAAGATATACTCAAGCTCGCCAGATTCCAAACGCGCGATCGCAGCATTCCGCACTTCGTCAGAATCCGCGCCGCTAATCGCAGTGGTTCGATAGCCGAGCGTGTTGAACTTTTCAGACAGCTCCTTGGCCTCTTTATTCCTATTGCAGAATATGAGACCGCATCGACTGTCTTTTTTAACCGAATACTGCTCGATCTTTTCTGCGATATGACGAACGCGGGCGTTGGAGGTTAACTTCCCGAAAAGAGTAGGGTCATCAACCGACTCGTCATCAATCTCCAAATCGGAGATGCCAAAGTAATGGAACGGCGCGAGCATATCGTTCTCAAGCGCATCTTGAAGCGTAATCTGAAATGCGATGACGTGATTGAACAGTTCAAAGACGTCATAACCGTCAGTTCGATTCGGTGTTGCCGTCATGCCAAGATAAAACTCGGGTTTAAAGAAACTCATGATCTTCTGGTAGCTTGCGGCGCCCGTGCGATGAGCCTCGTCAATAACAATGTAGTCAAAATCATTTGGCGAGAACTCGTCAAGATGCGGTGCGACACTTGAGCACATTGCGAAGAGGCAGCTCGTATTAGCTAGATTCATGCCGGGGCAATACGAGGCAAAAGCGTATCGATCTCCAAACAGCTTCTTATAGCTGCGAAAAGAAGCATCAAGGATGCGCTGCCTATGGGCAAGGAAGAGAACTCGTTTGGGCTTTGTCTTCAGGATATCGAAGGCAGAAAGATATGTCTTTCCCGTTCCCGTTGCAGAGACCAACAGGGCGCGTGGTTCACTCCTCCTGTGAATCGTGGCCAACGCTTCCAAGGCAAGTTTCTGCATTTTGTTTGGCTTGATTTCGTCTGTAAGGACAGAGCCGGTGGCCGCTTCACCTGTGTAAGTCTCACGACGCACGGAGGCAGACAGGGCCTCTTGCCTTGCACGCTCGTATTCGAAAATCCACTCAGTCGCAAGCTTTACGGTATTGCGATCATTCCACAGTCTCTCGAATTCGCTCTTCAAGTCATTGAGAAGCCCGCTTTCACCGAACGTACGGTAGAGAACGTTCCATTCCTTATTGCACGTCAAGGCCGTTTGCGTCATGTTTGAGCTTCCAACAATTACCGTGCTCGTATTGCCTTCGTCAAATACATAGCCCTTTGCATGCAGGTTCCCCTGGAAGACACGCACTTCGATATTGTCGTATTCGAGCAGTTTTCTAAACGCATCAGGGGAATTAAAGCTCAGATATGTCGAGGTCAGCAAACGCCCCCGTACTCCATGCTTTTTCAACTCGTTAAACGAATCGACAAGAACCTGCAGCCCGCCATCGGCAACAAACGCAACGCAAAAATCAAAGGCTACGCAGTCTGCCAGACGATGCTTAATCTCTCCCAAAAGGGTTCCGCCTGTAGCTTTTGAATTAGCGATAAGCCGAGGTTCTTCAGCCGTCCGAAAAGAGTGCTGCTCAGGATAATTCGCTGTTTGCTCAACCATGAAAAGACCAATCTCGAGGTATCTGCTGGGCTCAGAATATCAGATTGGGCGGACAAGACTTCGCATGGTCAAACAGGGAGCCCGGCCCTCCTACAGCCCCTACCCCACACAACTATCCCAATAATCAAACGCATCCTGCCAAGGATTCGAGCTGCCCCGCGTGGCAAACTCGTCCTCGGCGGCATCGGCATACTCGTCGGGAGAGTCGTAATCGGAAGGATCCTCTTGCGGGACGAACTGCGTAGTCCCGCCATCAACCTGCGCGCCCGATGCCGTGCGGTTGGGCAGCGTGCGCATCGTGCCGGTCGCATCGCACCAGTAATTCTTAGCCAGGTTGTATTTACTCACGTTCACCACGACGCCATCAACAACAATGGCATCGAACAGCATGTCACCGCTACCGTTTTGAGCGTTCCAGTAATATGGCGTGCCGCCCTTGAACTTCCCGCTGTCAATGACCTCGCCCACTCGATCGGGAACCCCGAGCCACGTCTTATCGATAAGCGACTCGGGCAAACCGATATACGGCAAGCGCTCGGCCACGTTCTCGGCGGTAGCATCGGCGTCAACCTCCGTAGCCCCCGATTCGCGCGAGCGCTGCGCCTCCAATGCCTCCAGGGATTTTTGCGCGCGATCGGCATCATATCGAACGTCGGCGCTTCCAGCGGCGGACGGCGCCGTCGTCGCACTCGAGCAGGCAGCGAGCATCGCAGCCAGAGCGGCTGCAAAGACGCAGACCGCGCCCCGTCTTAGCAGCGCCGTCTTCACACGAATCATCTCGAGCTCACCTCTCAGCTCAAAACCTCACTCGCTTCTTATTGTATCCGCCCGCCCGCACGCGAAGCTCCCGCACCGCGACTCAATGGGCTACACTCACACGCAGCCGCCCGCGATCGATTCACAAGGGGAACCCATGGTTTGCAACATCGTCCACTCGCCCATCATGCTGCGCATGCCCAGCGCGCCGGCCATGCCGGAAGACATCGGCATCGGGTGCGACCTTGCCGACACGCTTGCCGCCCATTCCCATGAGTGCGTGGGACTCGCCGCAAACATGATCGGCAAGCGCAAATGCATCATCGCCGTAGCCGAGGGCTCCCACACGCTCGTAATGTTCAACCCCCGCATTATCGAGCAGCACGACGAGTACCAAACCGAGGAGGCTTGCCTCTCGCTTGAAGGCACGCGCCCCTGCACGCGCTACCGCAGCATCCGCGTCAGCTATCTCGACGACGCCTGGCACGAGCACACGCGCAGCTTCTCGGGCTTTGTGGCGCAGATCATCCAGCACGAGTGCGACCACTGCGCGGGGATTGTTATCTAGCCCCAGCGCGCTTCACTCAATCGTCAGCTATTAAAAAGGCCGATGCGTCGCAGTTCAACGCGACGCATCGGCTTATGTGTTTTGCAGTGTTTCGGCTAGGCCCTTAAGCTAGTGAACAAAGAAGCGCACGAACTTGTCTTTCCAGTTTGCATAGGGCGCATAGCGGAAGGGGGCATCAAAAAACGTCGCCTTGGACACGATGCTCTTCTTATGGCTAAAGGTATCAAAGCTCTCGCGACCGTGGTACTGGCCCATGCCGCTCTCCCCCATGCCGCCAAAGCCCATATGGCTCGTAGCCAGATGCATGATGCAGTCGTTCACACAGCCGCCGCCAAAGGGCACGTAGCGGGTAAAGCGCTGCTGGACCGCGCGGTCCTCGCTAAAGATATAGAGCGCAAGCGGCGTGGGGCGGTCCACCACAAAGCGCTCGACCTCGTCCAAGCTCTTATAGGTGATGACCGGCAGCACGGGGCCAAAAATCTCTTCTTGCATAACTGCGTCGGCCTCGGGGTCCACGCCGTCGAGAATCGTGGGCTCAATCTTGAGCGATGCCTCGTCCGCGCGGCCGCCCAGCACGACCTTGGCGGGGTCGATAAGCCCGCGCACGCGGTCAAAATGCTTGGCGTTGATCATCTTGCCGTACGCAGGGTTGCTCAACGCGTCCTCGCCATACATGGAGCGGACGCAGCCCTTGAGGGCCTCGAGTAGCTCGTCATGCACACGCTCCTCCACCAGCAGGTAGTCGGGCGCCACACAGGTTTGGCCCACGTTGAGCCACTTGCCAAAGGCAATGCGGCGCGCCGCCACCTTGATGTTTGCCGAGGCGTCCACGATGCAGGGGCTCTTGCCGCCCAGCTCCAGCGTCACCGGCGTGAGATTGCGACTCGCTTGCTCCATCACGAGCTTGCCCACGTTCACGCTGCCGGTGAAGAAAATCTTGTCCCAGCGCTGCTCCAACAGAGCCGTGTTCTCGGCACGGCCGCCCTCAACCACACGTACCAGACGTGGGTCGAACGCCTCCTCGCAAATCTGGCGCAGCACAGCGCTTGAAGCCGGTGCGTAAGCGCTCGGCTTGAGGACCACAGTGTTGCCCGCGGCAAGGGCGCCCGCCAGAGGTTCGAGCGTAAGCAAGAACGGATAGTTCCACGGCGCCATAACGAGGGTCACGCCAAAGGGCACGGGCTGAACCTTGCATACGCTGATGGCATTCGCCAGGTCGCAGGGGCGCAGGCGGGCACGGCTCCAGGAGGCAACATGGGCGATCTGATGGCGAATCTCCGCAAGCGACGTACCAATCTCGCACATGTAGGCTTCACTGTGGCTCTTGCCCAGGTCGGCCTGCAGGGCTGCGGCGATGTCGTCTTCATGGGCACGCACGCTCGCGAAAAGTGCACGCAAGGCGGCCTTTCGCGTAGGGACGTCAAACGTGGCATGCGTGTTAAAGTAGCGTCGCTGTTCCTCGACGATCGCGGCTATTTCTTGCTCGACCATGCGGCAACCTTTCGTTCGGCGGTGCGGGCAATACGTGAGGGGCGCTCCGTGCTACGGCGCTGTCCCTCGCCCGCGTGCACCGCGGGTTCATCGGCAAAATGGCCACCCGCGACCACGCGATACATGCGTGCGAGCTCCTCGGCATTCATCAACTTAGGCACAGGATACAGCGGATTCGATTCCGCCGCAGCATGGGCAGCCATCGCCGGTACGTCTACGGCGTTGATTCCATCCAGATAGCGCGGGATTCCCAGACGCGCGTTCATGTCGTCGACCCACTCGATGAAGGCCTGCGCGCCCGTTTGGTCGTTTGCGGTTGCCGGCGCGATACCGGCATCGCGAGCGAGCTCGGCGAGTTTACGCTCGGCGGCCGGACCGTAGGCGCGCAGCATATGAGGAAGGATTACGGCGTTGGCAAGACCGTGCGGTATACCGTAGCGGCCGCCCAGGCTGTGTGCGATTCCGTGCACGTAGCCCACGTAGCTGCGGGTAAAAGCGATTCCGGCCTGATAGGCGGCTTCGAGCATGTTGGCACGAGCCTCTATGTTCTGGCCGTTTTCGTATGCCTCGAGCAGGTTGTCGTGGATCAGACGCACGGCACGCTTTGCAGCCTCGCGCGTGTAAGCGCTGGTGCTGCGGCCGATGTAGGCCTCCACGGCGTGGGTGAGGGCGTCCATGCCCGTCTGGCCGGTGATGGACGCCGGCAGCCCACAGGTGAGGCGCGGGTCGTGCACGGCGTAGCGCGGGATGAGCACGAAGTCGTTGATGGGGTATTTGTAGTGCGTCTTGTCATCGGTGATTACAGCAGCGAGCGTTACCTCGCTCCCCGTTCCCGCCGTCGTGGGAACAGCGATGAGCAGGGGAAGACGACGGTGTACGCGCAACAGACCGCGCATCTTGTTGATAGGTTTGCGCGGCTGCGCGATGCGCGCGCCCACGCCCTTGGCGCAGTCCATGGCCGAGCCGCCGCCAAAGCCGATGATGGCGCGGCAGCCGTTCTCGCGGTACAGCGCAGCCGCCTCTTCCACGTTGGAGACCGTGGGGTTTGCCTGGGTATTTGCGTAAACGGTGCAACCGATTCCCGCCCGTGCAAGCGCTGCCTCGAGCGAGGACGTCAAACCCAGGCGCGCGATTCCGGGGTCGGTCACGATCAGGACGCTTTGCACTCCGCGCTTTTGGAGCACTGGGGGCACGTCCTCAGCATGCTTTAAAATGTGCGGCTCGGTATAGGGCAGCACCGGCAATGCGATACGAAATACCGTTTGGTACGCTCGGCACCAGACGCGACGAACCATATGCATGAAAGGGGCTCCTTAAGTTGTTGATTGGTCATCATTTGCTCGACCGATTGTACGCGCTGCAGGTCACATGGGGCACGACATCTGTTAATCAATCAACATCTTCATATTGTTCAACCCCTCGTGCGCCGTGTGTTCTGGTGTAGGATTTTGCTGTTTGTCCGCCCCGTACCCAACGCAAAGGAGACGCAATCCGTGCACGACATATGGAACCCTTGGCATGGCTGCGCCCGCGTAAGCGAAGGTTGCGACAACTGCTACATGTATTACATGGACGGACAACGCGGCGTAGACCCATCCGTTATCAGCAAGAATAAATCGAGCTTCGACTATCCCCTGCAGCGGCATCGAGATGGCAGCTACAAGGTCCGTACAGGCGAGCTCATTCGCATCTGCATGACCAGCGACTTTTTATTACCCGAGGCCGACGCTTGGCGCCCAGAGGTGTGGGATATCATCCGGCAGCGTCCCGACGTAAGGTTCTTCATTCTAACCAAGCGACCCGAACGCCTGGGCAGCTGCCTGCCCGAGGATTGGGGCGATGGCTGGCCCAACGTGATGCTCAATGTCACCTGCGAAAACCAACGCAGGACAAACGAACGAATCCCTCCGCTGCTTGCCACGCCAGCCGCACACCGAGGCGTGATGTGCGCGCCTTTTATCGGACCAGTTTCCATTGAGGAAGCCGCTCCTGGCCGTCTGGGTAAACCCGACGGCATCGAACAAGTCATCGCAGGTGGAGAAAACTACGGAGGAGCACGCCCTTGTCATTATGACTGGGTGCGCGACCTGCACGCAGAATGCGTCGCCGCCAACACCACCTTCGCTTTTATCGAAACCGGTTCCATCTTTGTTAAGGACGGTCGTACCTATCGACTTCGCGGCAAAAACCTACAAAGCGAGCAAGCTTGGAAGTCCGGACTCCAGTACCAGGGCCGTCTGATCGAATGGGACCTAAAAGATCCGGTTGGATTAAAAGTTCCCAGCTCAGAACTCTGGAAACCTCCCTTTTTCGAATGGTGCAAGACCTGTGGGAGCCAGCTAATTTGCAACGGATGCGTCCGGTGCGGGCTCTGTGGACGCTGCTGATCAACACCTTGAAAATTGTTTTATTAAAAATCATTCCTAATAGGCTTCACTTTTGGTCCCAATTATGGATAATAGAACTCGTCAAGGCGCACGTCCGGAGAGGGCCCTTTAGGGACCGGGCACGCGTCACATCGCCATCGATCGAAGGGATCGAACCATGAAATTTGTTTGCCCCGTTTGCGGTTATGTTGAAGAGTACGACGGCGACCAGCTGCCCGAGGATTTCAAGTGCCCCCAGTGCGGCGTTCCCGGTTCTCGTTTTGTAAAGCAGGATGAGGGCGGCTTCACCTGGGCTGCCGAGCACGTCGTGGGCGTTGCCAAGGAAGGCGTGCCCGAAGATATCGTCGCCGACCTGCGCGCTAACTTCGAGGGCGAGTGCTCCGAGGTTGGTATGTACCTTGCTATGGCACGCGTTGCCCACCGTGAGGGCTATCCCGAGGTCGGTCTCTACTACGAGAAAGCCGCCTACGAGGAGGCCGAGCATGCCGCTAAGTTTGCCGAGCTTCTTGGTGAGGTCGTGACCGACTCCACCAAGAAGAACCTCGAGATGCGCGTTGAGGCCGAGAACGGCGCCACCGCTGGCAAGACCGATCTTGCCAAGCGCGCCAAGGCCGCTAACCTCGATGCTATCCACGACACTGTTCACGAGATGGCTCGTGACGAGGCCCGTCACGGCAAGGCCTTCGAGGGCCTGCTGAAGCGCTACTTCGGCTAAGCCAAGCAAAAACAACGTTATGAGCGTTGATGGGGCGGGTTTCGGGCATCGAAACCCGCCCCATTTTTCAAAACTCTTCGAAGTGCGTACCCTAATTTGAAAAGTCAAAGTAGACCAATTATTGAACCCCCTATTTTCCTGGGGTTTTATCGTTGAAAACCGCACTCTACTCTGCAGATTCAAATTAGGGTACGCACTTCGAATTGTTTTGTTGCAGTAGCATTTATTTTTGCTCCGTTGAGCCTAGAACTCTCCCAATGTCGCCCAATCAATAAGCAATTCACGCCTTAACTCGTCCTCGCGGGCCTTCATTGCATCCGTTTTGGGTCTATAGGGATAGCCGAGCTTGTCTGCAAGCATCTCCGCTACGGCACGGAAGCTTTCTTTGTCTGACATCTTTTCGTATGTGAGCAGGATCACATCGTATCCCATACTTTGCAGCGCCGTGGTTCTATCCGCATCCCGAATGCCCGCATCAATTTTTCCATGCTCGGTGGCGCCCCTGGCACTCAACTATTACCGAACGATTACCATCTGCCGAGACAAAATGCATGTCAGCATACACTTTGTCTTTATCTACGATCTTTTTTGCCTTCCAATCAAGGGCAATCTCATAGTTATTCTCAAAGCACAACAGCCCCTCGCCGCCCAAGCGTCGCGAAAGGCCAAACAGCATAGAAGCCTGAACTTCGAACGGAGAAGCCGTAATGCCACTTAGCTGCCTTGCTGCATTGAGCAGCTTCTTCCCTCCGCGACAGCTCCGATTGCTTTGCGCATAATCCAGCAGATCGTCAATCTGAATCAGGGGCGAGCGCTGCCATAGATCAGTCGCTTCGCCCTTCTGATTACTCGATCGTTTCCAACCAAAATCCCCTGGCAATTGATGTGATGCATAGGCATCTTTGAGCGCTTCTTCTATCAGGTCAGATGGACGAAAGACCGCAAAGGTGCCGCACATCTCATATGCCATCATGGCAAGCTGCACCTCGCTTACATACGGAGCAAGCGTTAGAAGGGTAAACAGCGGTGATGCAATCTGGACTCCATGGTCTGTTCCCCATATAGCCTCGGATGGAAGCAGACCAGACCAAAGATGATGCACGATGAGGGCGGGGTTTGTTCGCTCTTTTCGATTGGATACCAACGTGTGCAGCGGAAAGCCCAACGCATGATTAACAAGCAGGTCCTGCCGCAATAACAGTCGTTGACGATCGCAATCTTCATCGGGGATGGGAGGGCACAGCGCTAGAACCTGCGGTGGGACCCGATGAAAGCGAAAAGCGGATATGTTGGAAAGAATGTAGGACATGACACCAAGATACTTGCCGGCCCCGCAATAATTTTGACGTATTTGAGTTTTCAACAGCGATTCGAGCAACGGCAGAATATGGTCTTCGAACGGCGAAAACCTTACAGAAATGTCTTCAATTTTTCCGCGAGTTCTCCCCCTAATTCTTTCTCGAGCGCCAAATACTGAACCACAAGGCGGCGAAGGCCGTCAGAGGTCCTATGCTCCGCACACCAAAGATGGTCCCCAAGCGCAGAGGCACAACCCGCGGGCATCTCAAGCACCTGCAACAGCTCATGCTCATCGCGCTCCGTCTTGATAGCCAAAACCGCATGGAGCCCGGCGCCGGCGCGCTCAAGGTGCACTCGGTCCTCCAGGCCGGCCTCGGCAATCGCGGCCGCTAGAGCGTCGCGGGCATCCCGCGCGCGCTTGCGCACACGGCGCACGTGTCGCTCGTACTCCCCTGTCTCCAGAAGATGTGCGAGCACAATCTGGTCGATAGAGCTCACCGTCGAAGCATAGAATCCCAGCTCTTGCCGGTACTGTTCCATCAGCCGATCCGGCAGCACCATATAGGCCAGGCGCAACGCCGAAGAGAGGCTCTTAGAAAACGTGTTGGTGTAGATTACGCAACCCGGCGCATCGATGGCAGCGAGCGGCGGAATCGGCTTGCCTGCCAAGCGAAACTCGCAATCAAAATCGTCCTCGATGAGATACCGGCCTGGGCGCTGCGAGGCCCATCCAAGAAGAGCGTAGCGCCGAGCAATAGAGGTCACGCGGCCCGTAGGGAACTGATGCGACGGCATGAGATGCAAGACATCCGCGCCATTCTTTTCGAGCTCGCGCAAATCCGGCCCCTCCGCATCTAACGGAATATGGCACACGTCGCAACCGCACGCCTGGTAAATACGCGTAAGGCGAAGATACCCCGGGTCCTCGACGGCGTAGGTCTTCTCGCGACCCAAGAGCTGTACCAGCATGGTATCGAGCAGCTGGGCGCCGGCACCGATCACGATGGCATCGGGGTCTACGTCTATGCCGCGCGAGCCGCGCAAATGCGACGCGATCGCGCAGCGCAGCCGGGCCGTCCCCTGCGCCGGCGCGGGGGCAAATAGCTCGCGTTCGCTCTCGGTGGCAAGCACGGTCCTGAGCGCGCGCTGCCAAAGGCGAGCGCCCTCAAGGTCCGTATCTGCGAGCTTGGATGCCGATGCCGCCGCAGGCAGACCCGCTGCACCCACCGCGTCGCGGTCCCCAGCGTCCTTAAGCAAAGATGTCGATGCCGTCCGCGGCAGCTCGTTAGCAAAGTACCCACGGCGCGGCAACGACCGCACAAAACCCTCGGCCACAAGCTGGTCATATGCACCCTCGACCGTAATCACGCTTATGCCCAAGTGCTGCGCGAGCCCGCGCTTCGAAGGCAGATGCTCGCCGGCAACGATGGAACCTGAAAGAATATCATCACGAATCTGCTGGTACAGATACTCGTAAAGACTGACAGCCCCACGCTCACTCAAGTCGTAATCGAGCATTTACCCTCCATCTGACCTTATCGGCTTTTGCAAACTGACCTTATTCTGACCTTAATAATTCCCTTCCAACCTGGTCATGTCTATTTCCCTAGAAACCCTATAGGATATTCGCCCAAGCAAGCGCACAACGTCCGAGGCGCCTCGTCCCGGACACAACGAAAGGAACCGCTATGCCGCAAGAACAGACTGCCGCCGAGCGCGTCAAACTCAACCGCCAGCTCGCCCAGATGCTCAAGGGCGGCGTCATCATGGACGTCACCACCCCCGAGCAGGCGCACATCGCCGAAGAGGCGGGTGCCTGCGCCGTCATGGCCCTCGAACGCATCCCGGCCGACATCCGCGCCGCCGGCGGCGTGAGCCGCATGAGCGATCCGGCCATGATCCGCGGCATCCAGGAGGCCGTGTCCATTCCCGTGATGGCCAAGTGCCGTATCGGCCACATCGTGGAGGCCCAGGTGTTGCAGGCCATCGATATCGACTATATCGACGAATCCGAGGTCCTCTCCCCCGCAGATGACGTGTACCACATCGATAAAACCCAGTTTGACGTGCCCTTTGTGTGCGGCGCCCGCGACCTAGGCGAAGCGCTGCGCCGCGTGGCCGAGGGCGCCACGATGATTCGCACCAAGGGCGAGCCGGGCACCGGCGATGTTGTCCAGGCCGTGCGCCACATGCGCAAGATTCAAAAGCAGGTCCGCGACATCGTGGCCCTGCGCGAGGACGAGCTGTTCGAGGCAGCCAAGCAGCTCGCCGTTCCCGTTGAGTTGCTGCGCGAGGTCCATGCCACGGGCAAGCTTCCCGTCGTGAACTTCGCCGCCGGCGGCGTGGCGACCCCTGCAGACGCCGCGCTCATGATGCAGCTGGGCGCCGAGGGCGTTTTCGTGGGATCCGGCATCTTCAAGAGCGGCGACCCCGCCAAGCGCGCCGCCGCTATCGTCAAGGCGGTGGCAAACTTCACCGACGCCAAGATGATCGCCGAGCTCTCCGAGAACCTGGGCGAGGCCATGGTGGGCATCAACGCCGACGAGATCGAGCTCATCATGGAAGAGAGGGGCAAGTAAACCATGGCCTGTGCCGTTCTTGCCGTTCAAGGCGCGTTTATCGAGCACGAGCAGCGCCTGCGTAAGCTGGGCGAAAACTGCATCGAACTACGTCAGGCGGCAGACCTCGCGCGCCCCTTCGATCGCTTGGTGCTGCCCGGAGGCGAATCCACCGTGCAGGGCAAATTGCTAGAAGAGCTGGGAATGCTCGAGGGCATATGCGCTCGTATCGAAGACGGCATGCCCACGTTTGCGACGTGCGCCGGCCTTATCCTGCTGGCGCGCAGCCTTGCCGCACACGACGATCGCGGCACGCCGCGCCTGGCTACGATGAACATCACCGCCGAGCGAAACGCATACGGACGCCAGCTGGGAAGCTTCCACACCCAGGCCGACTGCGCAGGTATGTCAGACGTCCCTATGACGTTTATTCGTGCCCCCTATATCACCGAAGCGGGGTCCGGAGTCGAAGTTCTGGCACGCGTGGACGGGCGCATCGTCGCTGCACGCGAAGGCTCGCAGCTTGCCGTCGCGTTCCACCCCGAGCTCGACGAAGACCTGCGCATACACCAGCTCTTCCTGCAGATGTAAGGACCTGAGCGAAAGGTCCCGCCCACACACATACACACAAAAATAGTGCCCCCGGTTGTCTAGAGCCGAGGGCACCACTCATTTACGCCAGAGCGCGTATGTTTTGAGTCGAATTAGCGATCGAAACGACCACCGCGATTGCCGCGGAAGCCGCCGTTGCCGCCACGACGGTCGTCGCGACCGCCGAAGTTGCCACGGCCGCCACGGTCGCCGCCGAAGCCACCACGACCACCGCGATCGCCACCGCGACGATCATCGCGACCGCCGAAGTTGCCACGGCCACCGCGGTCGCCGCCACGATCACGATCGCCAAAGCCACCACGGCCGCCACGGTCGCCACCAAAGCCACCACGGCCACCGCGATCGCCGCCGCGGCCACCGCTGAAGCCCATGCGGGGAGCGCCATGGCTACCGTGACTGCGGTCGCCGCCACGACGGTCGTCACGGCCGCCACGCGGGCCGCGATCGTCGTCCAGACCCATCTCGACCAGCGGATCGATAACCTGATCAAGAAGAGCGAGCATCTGCTCGACGCTATCGGCGGAAAGCTGCGGAACGAGCTTCTTGCGCTTCTTGGCCTGAGCGGCGATCAGCTCCTCGGCATCCTCGCTGGCCATAACGATGACCTTGCGCATATCGGGCTCTTCAGGCTCGATACGAGCAACGATGTCGTGCTTCTCGGCCTCGGCGAGAATGGCATTGAGGTCGCGAAGGCCCATGCCCATGAGTTCGGCCATCTCCTTCTGCTCCATCTTGGGCTTGAGCTCCAGAAGCTTGAGGGCGCGCTGCAGATCGCGACGGCGATCGGCCTCGGCCTCGGCCTCCTGAGCAAGAGCACCGCGACGGTTACGCAGCAGACGAGCAGCACGGTTCACCTTATCAAACAGCTTGTCATCCAGATCCTCGGGAGCAGTCTGGCCCTCGGCAGCCTCGGCGACCTCGTCGTCCTCAGCAGCCTCGTCGTCCTCGACAACCTCGGCGTCGGCCTCGGTGGCCTCGACATCTGCATCCTCAGTCGTAGCGACCTCGGCCTCAACCTCAGCCTGCTCGACCATATCCATCGTCTCGTCCAGTTCCATGTTCTCGTTCTCGGACATGTGTCTCCTCCCGCGCTCTAGATGCGCTTTTCAATCACGCAACCATACTTGGTCGCTTACCTGCGGCGTGGCGACCTTCCGGCCCGTTTTTTGCCACGCTGCCTTTGCCGTTCCCGGCAGCCTGTGCAAGTGTACGCATGTTGACGGCAAAAGCCGCGGATAAACTCGCGTCTCCACAGGTTACGCACGCACAAGCGCAAAAAGGGGCACGCACCGCACGAGTGCATGCCCCATGAGAGAGGATGATGGAGTGCGGCGCGAGGCCGCCACACGAGGCGCCGAAAGGAGAAACGCCCCACGCCTTCAGCAAACCGCCTTACGCCAGCAGCTCGCGAACGTGCTCCACCTGCTCCGGCGTCGCCTGCATGGCGGGCTCGAAGATCTTGGTCGAAACAGGCAGGCCCTTAAGGTTCACTGCCACCTTGATAGACGAGATAAACAGGTCGCAGGCATCGTAGACGGCCATGAGGTGCGAGATGCGCTCGGCGGCCTCGACAGCAGTGGCGTAGTCGCCCTCCTGGTAAGCACGATGCATGCGCACGAAGGTCTCGGGCTCCACGTTGGTAAGGCCGCTCAAAACGCCGTTGCCACCGGACACGCGGTTGACCAGGTAATACTCATCGAAACCAGAGAGCACCGTGAAATCGGGGTTGACTGCGCGAGCAGCGCGGATCACCTTGCGCGTATGGCTGATGGTGTCGACGGTATCCTTGATACCGCAGATGTTGGAGTGCTGCGAAGCCAGACGTGCCACCAGGTCGGGGGAAAGATCGGTGCCCGTGCGCGCCGGGAAATTGTAGAGAATCACGGGGAGCTTCGTTACCTTGGCAATGCCACCGAAGTAAACCTCGGCGGTAAGGTCGCTCGGCCCAAAGTAATACGGGGAGACCGCCAACACGGCGTCGGCGCCCACCTCCTCGGCGTAGCGCGTAAGATCCAGCACGTTGGCATAGGTCGTGTCGCCCACGCCGGCGAAGACCTTCATGCGGCCGGCAACACGCTCGACGGCGAACTTCAGGGCCTCTTTCTTCTGGTCCAGGCTCACGCTGTAAAACTCACCGATGCTTCCGAACAGCAGCACGCCGTCGATGCCGGCATCGGCAAGATGGTCAAGATGCTTACCCCACAGGTCGAAATCGATTTTCCCCTCGTCGTCCGTGATGGTGATAGAAGGACAAAAAACGCCTTCAAACATGTCAGTAACTCGCTTTCTGGGATAAGCACTCTCGTACCAATCCAAACACAATCCAACAGATAGACGCGAAGCTCGGCATAGCCAAAGCAAGCTTTGCGCACATCAACAATTATATAGACCTAATCAATCTGCTCGTTTTCGTACACAACGCCCTTTTGCAAGATGACATTTGCGTACTGGGCACGCTCACTCGTGGCGATCACGACGTAGGCCTTCTTGGCCTCGTCGTAGAACGGAAAACGGTCGATGGTGCCAATCGCATCGCGGCCGCGCTCGTCGACCTTCGAGATGAGCTCGGCGTACGTATCCCAAATCGGGGTCTCGCAGTCGTCGCCAGGCACGACATCCATCAACGTGGCGGGCTTTTCGACGTACTGGTCGAGCGGATAGAGCTTCAAAATGGCCTCGAGAATCTCGGGCACCCCATGACCGTCGCAACGCACAAGGTGGCTATCCTTAGCGATCGACGCAGCAGGGAAATTGCCGTCGGCGATAACGAGCGTGTCGCCGTGGCCCATCTCGCACATGATGGAAAGCAGTTCGGGCGGAAGAATCGGCGAGATGCCTTTGAGCATGTGCGTTCCTTTCTCGAAAACCAAAAGAGCCTGCGCGCCGCAACCGACGCGCAGGGAAATCAACTACAGCTTAAGACCGTACGCGCGCACGGCGTTGTTCATGAAGAAGTCTTCATCATCGCCAAACTCGTCGCGCAGGGTGCTGAAGTGTTCGTCAAAGGTCGAATACAGCTTTACGACCGGCCAGTTAGACGCATAGAGCAGCTTGTCGGGCGCAAAGGTATCGCGGGTGAACTTAAGAAGCTCGGAGACGAACTTCTTGTCCTGCGTGGGGAAACCGGAAACCTTGACGTAGAGATTGGGCAGGCTCGCCATCTTCTTCATAACGGCCTTGTACTCGTCGGAGAGCTCCTCGACGTTGCCAAGGTGGTTGAGGATGATCGTCTCTTCGGGAGCCTGAGCAAAGGCCTCGTAAGCATCCTCGAGCTCGTTCACGCGGTTGCAGGACTCGAAGGGCAAGCCGCATGCAGCCAGCGTGTGCAGGCCCTCGATAAACGTCGGCTCGAGGCAGCGGCCACGGGGCTCGGAGTCGATGTGGAGCGGCTCGCGAATGCCGGCGGCAAATGCGGGTACGCGCATCCACGGGGAAACGTCACTGCGAAGCATGCAGGCGAGCATCTTGGGATGGGCGGCCTTGAGGTCATAGGCGATCTTATCCTCCGCCTCATGATCGGCGCAGTCGACCTCAACGTACACGCCGCCCACGAACTCGACGCCGGCCTGGTGGGCGTACTCCGCCTCGAGGTCCTCGACCTTGTAGGTGTGGGTGATGGTACCGTCGGTGCCCTCGAGCCAGGGGAGATCCTGGGTATCCAGGTTCCACACATGGAAGTGGGAATCGATTACTTTAAGAGCCATAGCGGCTACTTCCTTTCCAAACCGATCTTGCTGCCAAACAGACCATACCAGGCAACATACAGGAAGCCCGGGACCGCCACGAGCAGCGCGATGTTGACGCCAGCAGCGTCGGCGATAGCGCTCATGAGAAGCGGGATCAAAGCCGCGCCCACGATGGACATGACAAGCGCAGAAGAACCGGTCTTGACGGCAGAACCCTTAAAGCCGGTCAGCGTGAGCGAGAAGACCATGGGGTAGCCAATGGAGACGAAGAGGTACGAGACGATCATCGCGACAACGGACACCGGGCCCAGACCCAAAAACGCTACGAAGAACAGCACGGCAGAGGCGATCATGTAGATGCCCAACAACTTACCGGGCTCGACCTTTGCCATGATCGGGGTGGACACAAAACGTCCCACGGTAAAGAGCAGCGACAGGATCGAGAGGTACGCCGCGGCGGTGCCGGCCGTCATGCCCGGCCACTGCTGCATGGCAAAGCTGGAGAACAGCGACATGCCGGCAACCTGCAAGCCGATGAAGACGAACTCGGCAAGAACGCCCAGGACAAAATAGGGACGCTTGAGCATCGAGCCGATAGAGACCTTCTCGGCGTTGCCGTCTGCCTCCTCCTCGTCGCCAGGAGGCGTCGGGAGCTTGACGAAGACGAACACGGCAAGCACGATGGCAAGAACGACGGCGATGACGATGTACATGCCACGCATGCTCGAAAGAAACGCAAGCTTAGCCTCGACAAAGCCGGGATCGCCAGCAGCAACCGTGGAGCCCAGGAACTGAGAAAGGATGAGCGGGCCCACGATGTTACCCACGCCATTGAAGGACTGGGCAAGGTTCAGGCGCATAGACTCGTGCTTCTCGTCACCCAGCTTGGTGATGTAGGGGTTGCAGTTGGTCTCCAAGGTAGAGGCGCCGGCTGCAATCACGAACATGGCGAGAAGGAACATGCCGTAGGAAGCGACATTGGTGGCAGGCACCGTGATGAGCGAGCCCAGGACGAACAGGGCAAGGCCCATGATGACGCCGCCCTTGTAGCCAAACTTCTTTGCCACGATAGAGGCGGGAATGGCCATCACAAAGTACGCGCCGTAGTAGGCGACCTGAAGCAGGCTTGCCTCGGTGCCGGAAAGCGCGAGGTAGTTGGCCATCGGGCTGTTAAGGGCGTTGACCAGGTTCATGGTCAGGCCCCAGACGAAGAAGAGCGAGGTCACGAGGACGATTGCGACGGTTGCGGCCGAGCCCTTGGACGAGTTCTTTTTGTTAGCAGTCATAAACTAGCCTTCTTTTATAGAAGCCATGCGTTAGTCCAAAGCGCGATCGAGGTTGACGTAGCCGCCGTCGACGTTGCACCACTGGCCGGTGGTGTGGCTTGCACGGTCGGAAAGCAGGAAGCACGTGGTGTCGGCGATCTCCTCGACAGAGGTCATGCGATGCTCCAGAGGGATGCGGTCGGTGATGAGGGACAGACGCTTCTGCTGGGCCTCCTCGTCACCGAAGGTCTTGATCCAGTTGGCGTACAGCGGGGTCCAAGCCTCGGCAACGACGATGGCGTTGACGCGGACGGAATCGTGCACGAGAGCAGCAGCCCACTCGCGGGTAAGACCGAGGATGGCGCCCTTGGCGGCAGCGTAAGCGGTCGTCTTGCCCTGGCCGGTGAGGGCGACCTTGGAGGCGATGTTCACGATCGAGCCCTTGCTCTCCTTGAGGTAAGGGCAGCAGCAGTGAACGAGCTCGAAGTAGTGCGTGAGGTTGCCATGGAGGGACTTCTCGAAGTCGCGCCACTCGAGGGTCTCGAGCTCCAGGTTGTCGTTGCGGCCGGCGTTGTTGACCACGCCGTCGATGTGACCGTACTTCTTGTAGACCTCCTCGACGATCGGTGCGATGGCGTCGGTGTCGTTAAGGTCGATGTAGTACATCTCAAACGTCTTGGTGATCTCGGAGATCTCGGCGCGGAACTCGTCCTCGACACCGTCCTTACGGTTCAGAACCACAGGAACAGCGCCCTCGCGAGCGAGCTGCAGAGCGATGCCCTTGCCGATGCCCTTAAAACCGCCGGTGACGAAAACTACCTTGCCCTCGAGATGCAGATCCATTTCAAAAACCTCCTTGTTGCGCCGCCTCTTGCAGCACACACGTTGCGCATCGGCTGCCACCGACGCATTGGAACCAAACGAATATCTGACCACGCAGCTAGCCTGCGATATGTCCTACATGTAATTGCAGAGATGCGGAAGCGCCGTCTCGGTGTAGCCAAGGGCCTCAGCACACGTCGGCTCGCCGTTGCACACGCGGATGATCTGGTCGATCAGCTGGTCGCGCAGTTCTTCCATAGTCTCCGGACCGTAAATGGTGGCTTGCGCATCGAAGTCGATGTTGTCGGCCATGGTCTTTGCCGTGCGACCGTTTGCGGTCAGGCGCAGCACTGGGGCGATGGCGTTGCCCGTAGGCGTGCCCAAGCCGGTCGAGAAGACCACGAGCTGGCAGCCGCCGGCGATGATGCCGCCCACCGAAGAGGGGTCGTTGCCCGGGGTGTCCATGACAACAAGGCCCTTGTGCGCTTCGAGCGGCGCGGCATACGGGTACACCGCGTTGATCGTGCTGTGGCCCGCCTTATGGATGCAGCCGAGGGACTTCTCTTCGAGCGTGGTAAGGCCACCGGCCATGTTGCCGGGGCTCGGGTTGCCCTCGCGCATCTCGGCGCCGAACTTCTGGACGTACGCTTCATAGTCGTAAACGATCTTGAGCAGCTGGTCGCCGATCTCCTTGGTGGCAGCGCGACGTGCCAAGATGTGCTCGCCGCCAAACAGCTCGGGAGTCTCGCACAAAACCGTAGTTGCGCCCTGGGAGACCATCCAGTCCGAAACCTCGCCGATCAAGGGATTGGAGCCAAGGCCGCTCGAGGTGTCGGAGCCGCCGCAGTTGGTGCCAAAGATGAGCTCATCGATACCGCACTCGGTGCGCATCTCCAGCGAAGCCTCGCGCACGAGCTTGCGCGCGAGCCTCGTGCCCTCTTCGACAGCCTTGATGGAGCCGCCCACCTGCTGAATGATAAGCGTCTCGATGTGCTTGTCGGTGCGCTTGCGAATCGCGTCGACAACAAGATCGTTTTGGCATCCTTCGCAGCCGAGCGATACGGCCAAGACGGAATGGATGTTGGGGTTGGCCGCAAGACCGGCCAAGGTGTCCACGGTCAGCTGCTGGTCGGCGTCGACCTGGGAGCAACCGTTTTGGTTATGGAAGGTGACGCATCCCTCGACCGCACGGGCGATGCGCTCGGTCGTGTCGGAGGCGCAGATGCTCGTGGGGAGAATCAATACGTGGTTGCGGATGCCCACGCGGCCATCGCTGCGGCGGTAGCCCATGAAGGTGCGGGTGCACATCGCGGCAGCGGCGGGCTGCACGGCCTCGCTCTTCACGCTCGCGTCCACGTTGAGCGCGTCTTTCATCGCGTCGGTGCTTGCACAGTTGTGCGTGTGCACGTGGTCGCCCGCTTTGATATCGCACGTTGCCTGGCCGATGAACTCACCGTATTTGACAACAGCCTCGCCAGCCTTGATATCCTGGCGAGCCACCTTGTGGAACAGGGGAACATCCTGATTGGCAACCAAGTGCCCGCTCTCTCCTCCGGGCAGGGCATAGGTCACTTCGTCGCCGGCATGAAGCGGATAGATGGCCACAACCACGTTATCGCGGTCGTCGATGATTACGCCATTCCTCATTGGCTGCCTTTCTCTCGTTAGATCAGAATCGTCCAACATCGTAGTGCATCCCCTTGATGCCCCACGCACAGCGGCTTGTATGCGTTGTTCGTATATCGGAACCATAGTTCTAATCTCGAACTGTTTTTATCCTAAAAAGAATCTACCCTTTCTTTTGTGTCCTTGCACAGACGGTAGATAATCCTCCGCGAACGGTAGTCCCATATACGAACGCCTTGTGGAGTTTATTGAATTAGCCAAGCTAGATGACTCTTTTTTTATCATGCTTTCTTTGGCGATCGCCGCATGCTAAACACGTGACGGCTCCACCGTTTATCCATGTATCCTGCATTGCGATATTGATTCGTAATTACGAACAACTACACTAGTTTTGGCCATGCGCACAGCAGACCGTAACCATGAAAGAGTAACTATGCCCACAAATACCGCCGATGCCCCGCATCGTTCCACCCAACGTGTTCTTCGTATCCTCGAGGTCCTCTCGCGCACCGACGAAGGACTCACCATGGCCGAGATCTGCCGCACGCTCCAGGCGCCCAAAAGCAGTCTCTTCCCCATCATCCACACCATGGCCGAGGAAGGCTATATCTCTTACGACGAGACCACGAACCACTATCGCATCGGGTTCAAAACGTACCTTGCCGGCAAGGCTTACGTGCGCGGCCAGGATGCCGTGAGCGTTCTTGCGGCCCAGCTGCAGCGCATCGTCTATGCCAGCGGCGAAACGTGCCAGGCAGGTATCCTTTCGGGCGACAAGGTACTCTATATTGCAAAAGTCGACTCGCCGCAGCCTGTACGCCTTTTCTCCGACATCGGGCGTGCGCTGCCCATTTATTGCACGGCTATCGGAAAGGCGCTCGTGTGCGAACGCGAACACGACGAGCTGCACACGTTGCTGGGCGACGATTTCCAGCCCTATACGTCCCGCACGTATCGCACATTCGAAGGTCTGTGGGAGGAGCTGCAGATCGTTCGCGAAGAGGGCATCGCGCATGATCGCGGCGAGATGACCGATTCCATCGAGTGCATCGCCGCGCCCATCCATGTGGATGGCAAGATTCAATACGGCATCGGCATCTCTGTGCCCTCGTACCGCCTGACCGTCGAGAAGACCGCCGAGTTCACCAAGCTTCTCAAAGAGGCAACCGCCTACCTCGAAACGGTCCTCTCCTAGCCCTCCCGCGTGACACCAAGTCGACAGCTTTATTTTGTCACATTATGTGAAGATGCAGGTCAAGGCCGCTGCCGGCCCTGGTCTGCATCCTTTTCTCATCCCGCAATGTGACAAAAAGTCGACAGGTTTATTTTGTCACATTTTCATATGCGCTCCACATCTGCCAAAACCTCACACCCCCAGTAAGAGCACGAGATTGAGCGCCGTGACAATAAGCCCAATGGCCACAAGCACGGCCTTGAGTGGCCTACTGTTTGCGTACTTCCCCATCACCTGCGAAGAGCTTGTAAGCCATATCTGCATGAAAATCGTGAGAGGCAACTGGAGCGACAGCAGTGCCTGGCTCCATACAAGACCCTGAAAGGCATCTTGAACGAAGAAGATGGACGCTAGCGCCAAAATAAACGTAGCCACGATGCCGATCGAGCTATGACGGTCGCGCACGTCGTAGGGCTCCCCCGCAAGCCCTGCCGATATGGTGCCGGCCGCCATCCCCGCGGTAACGGACGAGGATACGCCAGCAAAGAGCAGCGCGAGCGCGAAAACGGTCGAAGCAGCACCGCCGAGCATGGGTTCGAGCGTGCTTGCCGCTTGGGCAAGGTCGGTCACCGGCGTCCTCACATTCCAAAAGACCGATGCCGCCAGCAGCACCATAGCGCTGTTGATGGCCCATCCAACCACCATGGAAAAAAGCGTGTCGACAAACTCGTTCCTCAAACGTTCGGCAATCGCGCTCTCTCCCTCTCTGTCGATGCGCTGACTCTGGATTACCTCCGAGTGCAAAAAGAGGTTATGCGGCATCACAACAGCGCCCAAAACCGACACGATGATGGATGAGGAACCCAAAGGGATCGAGGGCGCAACCGAGCCCACTACAGCACTCGCCCAATCCACGCGCACGAGAGCAATCTCGAATAAAAATGAGAGCCCGATAAGCGAGACAAAGCCGATGATCCAGCGCTCGACCCGCGTGTACGAATTGGTGAGCAGCATCACGAGCGACACTGCAGCAACAACGGCAGCACCCACTCGCAAGGGCAGACCGAAGAGCATCTGCAGGGCGATGGCTCCGCCGAGTATCTCGGCCATCGCCGTTGCCACCGACGCAGCAAGGGCTGTGAGCAGCACGAACCTTGAAAGTGGACGTGGCATATGCCGGGTGGCCGACTCCGCCAAGCACTCGCCCGTCACGATTCCCAGATGTGCGGCGTTATGCTGCAGCACGATGAGCATGATGGTCGATAATGCCACGACCCATAGAAGACTATAGCCAAATTGAGAACCGGCAGCCATGTTTGATGCCCAATTTCCGGGGTCGATAAAACCAACGGTAACCAGCAGACCGGGGCCGATAGATCGCAATATATCGAGCCCTCCGGTGTGCCCGGTATGGCGCGATCCGAACAGGCACCGATGCAATCGGCGGCATTTATTTGAGTTTGACGAAGTCGTTTGGTTCATGGGTCCTCGCTTACTTGTTAGCTATGGTTAACTTATAGCGATGGACCCGTTGTTGTCAAGTCATATCAATGGGCGTCGATCATCCCTGCACCCGCATGATTCCTATAAATGTGGAGGAGATGTGAAAATGTGACAAAATAAACCTGTCGATTTTTTGTCACATTGGGGGGCGAGATAGGAAAGCAGGTCGGGGCCAGTGTGGGCTCCGACCTGCGGATTCTCGAAATGTGACAAAATAAAGCTGTCGTTATGGTGTCAGCACCCCCTGTCACGGGGTGTTTAGGGGAGCGGGGTAAGGATGCCCGTGTTTTGCATGGCATCGGCGTCGCTCATGCGGCCGAGGAGGATCGCCGTCACCGGGCGCAGATCCTCGGGCACCGTCACCTTAAGGTTGTCGCGCGGGCTGTCGACGCACAGCACGCGGCCACCCATGCGCTCCACGAGCGATGAATCGTCGGTGCCCACAAAGCCATCAGCCAGGGCCGCGGCGTGTGCACGGCGCATCGTCTCGAGTGCAAAGATCTGCGGCGTCTGCGCGGCCCAATAGCGGCTGCGCGGGGGCGTCTCTACAATACGATTGCCATCAACCACCTTGAGCGTGTCGATAGCCGCCTGCCCGCACACCACGCCGTCGATACCCGACTCGCAGCGCAGCGAACAGATAGCGCGATCGATGACCTCCGCCGTGATAAGCGGACGCGCCGCATCGTGAATGGCCACGTACTCGTAACCCTCAGGCACAGCCTCCACGCCGGAGCGCGTGGAATCCTGACGCGTCTTGCCCGCCTCGGCAAAAGTGATGGGCGTGGCAAAGTTGTAAGGCTCAATCGCCTGGCGACGCATCTCGTCCATCTTTTCGGCCGGGCACACCACCACGATGTGGCTCACGAACGCCGAGCGATCAAATGCCCTGATAGACCAGGTCATCAGCGGCTTTCCGGCGACGTTTACCAACTGCTTGCCACCAGGGTTTCCAAAGCGAGCTCCGCAGCCACCGGCCACGACCACCGCGCACACCGAACTCATTTTCTAGCCCTCCCGCTTGCCATGCATACGCGCGAGCGAATCGGCGAGAATCGCCGGGTTGTTGACGCCGAAGTCGCCCAGACGCTCCGGGTCCTTCTTGATATCGCCCATCAGCTCCTGGAGCGAGCCGTATTCGTCCACGATCTTCTCGGCCACACCGTCGCGAACCACCGAAACGCGCGAAAGCGTGCGCAGGCCCAGAGGCGTCATAACCGAATCCTCGTCCAAGTCGTCAAAGCCCAAAACTTCAGCCACGCGCTTGGGATTGGAAAGATCGGAAGCGGACATCTCGGCAAAACGCTGACGAATGGCACGAGCGTTTTCCTCAGAAGACTCGGACGCGTAATCGCGAATCATCAAATCGTACTCGGTATCGATGGTGTCGCCCGCAAGCTGCTCCAACTGCATGCGCACGAGCTTTCCGCGGGTACCAAGCTTCTCGATGCAAATCTCCAGCTCCTGCTTTGCCTGCTGCAAAATCTCAAAGCTCGAGAAAATGCCGGTGATATCCGCGAGCGTAACGTAGTCGTCCAGCTCGAGCGCCGTCAGACGAAGCAGCGAACGGTCAAGCGAGCTGCGCGTAGTCTGCAGCGTGCCCACCAGCTGGCTTACCGAACCCATGAGGTCGGGAATGGGCTCGATCTGATACGACTTGCCGTGCACGTAAACGTTCACCACGGCGCGGCGCTCGGACACAGAGATAACGATGGCGTCGGTAAGGATAGACATGCGCGCCGCGGTACGGTGGCGCATGCCCGTCTCGCTCGTTGCGAGCGAGGGGTCGGGATTGAGATGGAAGTTCGCGCGCAGAATCTGCGTAAGGTCGCCATCGATAACAATGGCGCCGTCCATCTTGGAGAGCTCGAACAGGCGGTTTGAGGTAAACGAGATGTTCAGCGGAAAACCGTCGTTGCCCGCGTTGAGCACGTGTTCGGAGTCGCCCACGCAAATAAGGGCGCCCAGGTGACCGGCAATGATCATGTCGAGTGCCGTGCGCAGCGGTTGTCCCGGTGCCGTCAGACGAATCGCGTCTTTCAGCGTTGGCTTAAACGTCTCGTTTTCCAATAGTCCGCCTCCATGTTCCGGCAGAAGTGCTAAAGAGCTCGTACCGAATGGCGTTTCGGCACACCATTTTATTGTTACACGAATGCCGGCGCTCGCCCGCCACCAGCCACAAATACCACGCATTTCTTTTCAAACCTCGTATGAAAAGAAAACATGGCATGTTATGGAAGATCCCGACAGGCTCCCCCGGCAAAAAAATGGGCCCCGAGGAGTCGTGTCCCCCGAGGCCCATCATCCAAACCTATATGTCTAATGAGCGCCGGAACCCGTCTGCATCATGCCGCCGGGACCAGCCGTCACGCCCCTGCTCGGCGCGGCGCTTGACGTATGCGGTGCCGCGACCGCCATACTGCCCAAAGCGCCCAGCTTACGCGGCGCGGGAATCTCGCCCGTGCCATGGCTAAAGACGAACTTATCGTCAGCCACGTCGCACAGCACGGTATCGCCCTCGCCCCACTCGCCTGCCAGCAGCTCCTCCGAGAGCGGATCCTCGATGAGGCGCTGAATGGCACGACGCAGCGGACGCGCGCCGTTGGTGAGATCGGTTCCCTCTGCCACGATCTTATCAATAGCGGCATCGCTGAGCTCGATGTTCATGCCGTTGGCAATCAGACGCTGGCGCAGGTCGTCCACAAGCAGCTGGGCGATGCTCTTCAGGTCCTCGCCCGTAAGCTTCTGGAACACCACGATGTCGTCGATGCGGTTGAGGAACTCGGGGCGGAACAGACGCTTGAGCTCGCCCATCGCACGGCTGCGAATCTCACCGGAGCTCAGACCGGTCTCGCCCGTGGTACCAAAGCCCACGTTGGACTCCTGTGCGATCTCGCGCGCGCCCACGTTGGACGTCATGATGATCACGGTGTTGCGGAAGTCGACCGTCTTGCCCTGGCTGTCGGTCAGGCGGCCCTCCTCGAGCACCTGCAACAAGATGTTGAAGATGTCGGGATGAGCCTTTTCGACCTCGTCGAACAGCACGACGGAGTACGGATGACGGCGCACGGCCTTGGTGAGCTGGCCGCCCTCATCGTGGCCCACGTATCCCGGAGGACTACCGATAAGCTTGGAGACCTCGAACTCGCTGCCGTACTCGGACATATCGAAACTGATGAGTGCGTCCTTGCTGCCGAACAGGTACTCGGCGAGCGTCTTTGCAAGTTCGGTCTTACCGGTGCCCGTGGGGCCCAGGAAGATGAACGAACCGCCGGGACGGCGCGGGTCCTTGAGGGGCGAGCGGCTGCGGCGAATAGCCTTGGCCACGGCGGAGACAGCCTCGTCCTGGCCGATGATGCGGGTCTTGAGCACGCTCTCGCACTGCAGCAAGCGGCGCGATTCGCTCTCGGTGAGCGAACTCACCGGCACGCCCGAGGTGATGGAGACGATATCGGCAATCTGAGCGGTGTCGATCACGAGCGGATCGGCATCCATCTGGGCATTCCAGGCGGCGCGAGCCTCGCCAAGAGCGATCTCGGCGGCCTGCTCGTCCTGCTTGAGCTCGGCGGCGCGGTTCATATCGTCGCCGTTCGAGGCGGCCTCCACGGCATCGGAGAGCTCGGCCACGCGCTTTTCGGCGTCGCGTACCTCCTGCGGGGCGCGGTTTGCGGCGATACGAGCGCGGGCGCCAGCCTCGTCGATAAGGTCGATGGCTTTATCAGGCAGGTAGCGGTCCTGGATATAGCGGTTGGACAAGCTCGCTGCAGCCTCGATAGCCGCCGGCGTATAGCGCACATGGTGGTGCTCCTCGTAGCGCGGCACCAGGGCCTTCAAAATCGTGACCGTATCCTCTACGCTCGGCTCTTCCACATCAATGGACTGAAAACGACGCTCGAAGGCAGGATCCTTGGTGAGATACTTGCGGAACTCCTCGGCCGTGGTGGCGCCGATGATCTGGAATGCACCGCGCGCAAGCACGGGCTTGAGCATGGAGCTCGCATCGATCGAGCCCTCGGCCGAACCGGCGCCGATAAGCGTGTGCATCTCGTCGATAAACAGAATCGCATTGTCGGACTCGGTGCACTCGGCGATCACGTTCTTCAAGCGCTCCTCGAACTCACCGCGATACTTGGCACCTGCCACGAGGCCGGGCAGGTCGAGCGACCAGATGTTCATGTTGAGAAGGTTCTCGGGCACGTTACCGGCAACGATCTCTTGCGCCAGGCCCTCTACCAGAGCGGTCTTGCCCACACCGGGGTCGCCCAAGATAAGCGGGTTGTTCTTGGTACGGCGAGAAAGGATCTCCATCATGCGCGAGATCTCTTTCTCGCGGCCAATGACCGGATCGAGCTTACCCTCGCGCGCACGACGGCAAAGGTTGATGGCGAACTGCTCCAGCGTGCCGCCGGCGATCTTTGCACCAGCGATACCAGCCTCGCCCGAGAAGAACGGCAGCCCAGCACCGGGACGCCCCGCACCGGCCCCCGCCATGGGACGCTTGCCGCCCTGGTCTTTTGCCGTGAGCTTCTCTACCGCAGCGCGCACAGAAGCGCCGGATACGCCCAAGCGCTGGAAGATATCCATAGCAAGGCCGTTGCCCTCAGAAACAATGGCCAGCAGCAGATGCTCGGTCGAAACGTATGTCTGGTTGTTCTCGCGCGCCAGACGAAACGCGCGCTCCATCACCGTGATGACAAGCGGCGTGAAGGCGAGTTTGGAAGCCTCGGTCGACTCGTCCTCGGCAGGAACCGTGGTACGAATCTCTTTGAGCTGCTCCAAAATGTCGTCATAGGAGATGTCGAGGGAGCGCAGGGCCTCGGATGCGATGCCCTCTTCTTCCTTGGCAAGCGCGAGCAGCAGGTGCTCGGTTCCCACCTTGGTGGACTTAAGATCGATTGCCTCCTGCTTTGCAAGAGACATGACCTTGCGAGCGCGGTCGGTGAATCTATCCAACATATGCAAACCTCTAACATGCTAGAAGTTGTAAACAAAATCACGCGCCGTCACCGGCGCTTGTTCTTCTTTACCCATACCGTGAATAATGATAACGGAATCCGATGGTTCATCTTTCTCGGCGTCAAAAAAGCCACCCTCGCGGGTGGCTATCTGGGCAAATTGCTCTGTTGTAGTGCCTGCTTTAGGCTTTGGCCGCAGCAACCGGCGCCGCATTTTCACCCCGAGCCTCATCGGCAGCAGCCACCCCCGGGAAGGAGACGAGCTCCATATGGGGCTCGGCAAAGACCGTGCCCATCGGGAACGCGCGACGAAAGACAAAACGCGCGAGCGGGCCGGCAATAAGCAAGTTCCAGGGCAGAGCCATGATGAAGTTGCGGGGGATGTTGACGAGCCACATCATCGGCACCAGCGCCACGTTGGCAAGCGGGCCACCAGGCATATGGAACAGCCCCTCGCCGGCGCCATACAGCGACATGATGATCACCATGGGCACAACCATGCTCGAGCTCACAGCGAGCGTCATGGCGCGCGGCGAGCTCTTGCCCGGCGTCACCAGATACTTAAAAGCAAAACCTTTGGCGAGCGGACTCGCCACAAACCAGTCGCAGCACATGGCAAAGACGTAGGCGATGGGGAAACCGAGCCATGCGTCGGCGATAACCTCGCCGTTAATGACCCCGTGCTGCAGAGCCACGTTGTAGATACTCATCCACAACACCATGCAAAAGCACATGATGAAGGTGAACAGAAGGCTTTCTCGTTTGTTGATAGGCATGTAGGGAGAGTTCCTTTCTCTTTTCTTGTCGCGACAAAAAAGCGGGCGAGATGGAGCTTATAAAACTTCATCTCGCCCGCCTGCACATGCATGCGTCTGCGACTACTTATGTGGTGAAATCAGCCTAGCACGAAAAGGGGCCGCTTCGTAAGCGTAGAGTTTGTGGAGCCTGCTGAGCCAATTCTTCCTTTGTGTAGAAATACCAACTCTACCTGCATCTTTATTGTAAAAGAGGCACCGGCCACAAAAGCCGATGCCTCGTTCGCATCATGTTGTTGCTCGCCTAGCAGAGCTTGGCGCCTGCAGGAATGCTCGGATCGAGCTGCAGGAGGTTCAGACGCTCCTCGTCGCCCTCAGCGTGCACGGCGCTGATGAGCATGCCACAGGAGTCGATGCCCATCATCTTGCGCGGCGGGAGGTTGGTGATGGCGACGAGCGTCTTACCAACCAGATCCTCGGGCTCGTAATAGCCGTGGATACCGGAGAGAATGACGCGATCGGTGCCGGAACCGTCGTCGAGCACAAAGCTCAGCAGCTTCTTGCTCTTCTTGACCGCCTCGCAGGCCTTGACCTTCACCACGCGAAAATCGGACTTGATAAAGGTGTCGAAGTCGACCATATCCTCATAGAGCGGCTCCACAACGACCTTGGAGTAGTCGATGGTGGAGACCTTCGGAGCCTCGACAAACGATGCCTCGGTAGCGGCGGGCTTGGGGCCCTTGGAACCGCCTTCGGGCTTCATATGAGGGAACAGCAGAACATCGCGGATGCTCGCGGAGTTGGTGAGCAGCATGATCACGCGGTCCATGCCAATGCCGATGCCGCCTGCAGGAGGCATGCCGTACTCGAGCGCGCGCACGTAGTCCTCGTCGTACTCCATGGCTTCATCGTCGCCGGCAAACTTCTCCTCCACCTGCTTGCGGAAGCGCTCGGCCTGATCGACCGGGTCGTTGAGCTCGGAGAACGCGTTGGCGTACTCGTGACCGGCGATAACCAGCTCAAAGCGGTGCGTCAGGCGCGGGTCGTCCTCAAAGCGCTTGGCGAGCGGGCTGACCTCGATGGGGTAATCGCACACGAAGGTGGGGTTGACGATGGTCTCCTCGCCCAGCTCGTCGTAGATCTCGGCGATGAGCTTGCCGCTCGTCCACTCCGGCTTGACCTCGATGCCGCGCTCGCGAGCCGCAGCGGCAAGCTCCTCGGCAGGAGTGTCGATGGTCACCTTATAGCCCAGCACGTCGGAAACGATATCGGACATGGGACGGCTCGGCCAGGTGCCGGAAAGGTCGATGGTCTGGCCCTGATACTCGATCTGCTCGGAATCGTTCACCGCAGCGTTCGCAGCCTTGATGACGCCCTCGCACAGCTCTTTCATGCCCTCAAGATCGGAGAAGGCGCGGTAGGCCTCCATCGTGGTGAACTCGGGGTTGTGGGTGAGGTCCATACCCTCGTTGCGGAAGATACGACCGATCTCGAACACGCGCTCAAAACCGCCCACAAGCAGGCGCTTGAGGTGCAGCTCGGTAGCGATACGCAGGTAATTCTCCTGGTTCAGCGCGTTGAAGTGCGTGATGAACGGCTTGGCCGTGGCGCCGCCCTGGATAGTCTGCAGGATCGGGGTCTCGACCTCCATGAAGCCATCGGCTTCCATGTAGCGACGGAAGGCCGAAACGATGGCGGAACGTTTGCGGAAGGTCTCACGCACGTCCTCATTGACGATCAGGTCGACATAGCGCTGACGATAGCGGGTCTCCTTGTCGGAAAGGCCATGGAACTTCTCGGGCAGCGGGCGTACGGCCTTGGCAAGAAGCGTGAGGGAACGAGGTGCCACGGAGAGCTGACCGCGCTGGGTGCGAACCACAACGCCCTCGACGCCCACGATGTCGCCCAGGTCAAGCTTGCGCAGACGCTTCCAATCGTCCTCATTCATGTCGTTGATGCGGCAGAAGAGCTGGATGTCGCCCGTCGGGTCGCGCAGCACGACGAACATGATCTTGCCCTGACCACGCTTGGCAACAACGCGGCCGCCGATCTTCACGACGTCGGCCGTATCCTCGCCATCGGCGAGGTCGGCATACTTGGCCTCGATATCGGCCACATAATCCTCGACATCGGAATGCTCGGGATACGGGTTCTGGCCGGCGGCGTACAGGGCCTCGCGGTCGGCAAGGCGACGGGCGCGCTCGTCGTTAAGGGTATCGGCAACGGGGGTTTCGGTCTGATTCTCTGACATCGGCTGCACTCCTATATAACGCGAAAAAGCTCCCGCAGGATCGGTGTCCCCGGGAGCCATTACATACTGAAGCCCGCGGTTTAGCGGGAGATCTTGGTGATGGTGTATACGCGGGTCTTACCGGACGGGGTCACGACCTCGACGGTCTCGCCTTCAGCATGACCGATGATCGCGCGGCCCACGGGGGACTCGTTGGAAATCTTGTGCTCCAGCACGTTGGTCTCGGTGGTACCCACGAGCGTGACCTCGGTAGCAACGCCATCGGCGTCGACCAGAGCAACGGTGCAGCCAATGGAGACGGTCAGACCGTGCAGGGAGGTGCCGGCGTCCTGAGCGTTGGCGAGGATGGCCTGGATCTCGGCGATACGGGCGGCGTTCTTGGCCTGCTCTTCCTTAGCGGCATCGTACTCGGAGTTCTCGGAAAGGTCGCCAAAGGCGCGCGCTTCCTTGATGTGCTCGATGATCTCCTTGCTCTTATCGCCCTCGCGCCAGGCGAGCTCCTCCATGAGCTTCTGGCGGCCTTCGGCTGTCAGTACGATCTCGCTTGCATCCATGCGCACAAACTCCTTGCATCTCACGTGTGGCGAATCCGCCACCTATACACAGAAAAGACCGGCTGGCCCTAGGGGTAAGCCGGTCGAAGATCACCCCATGATAACAGGGCGGAAATTACTCAGCGTCGCCGTCTTCCTTCTTCTTCTTGGCGGCAGCGAGCTTGGCCTCAAGCTCGCGAATCTCAGCGTCGTCATCAGCGTCTTCCTCGGCGACAACAGTCTCGTCGTCCTTGGAAGCCTCGTCGCCCTCCATGCCCTCACGGATGTTCTTGACCGTGGAGCCGAGGGACTTACCGAGCTTCGGGAGGTTCTTAGGCCCAAAGATCAGCAGTGCAACGATGAGAATGACGATCCATTCCATACCCTTAGGGAACATATGGTTTCCTCCCAGTGTTTTGCAAACAAGCAGATGGAAGTATACCGCGCTTGGCGTTGCGGAACAACAGCCCCATATTTCCCCTACCAGATTTTTCACGTGATATTACATGCGTTTTGTCGATCTGGCTCTCGCGACGGGAAGACAGCGGGCGCGGGAGCAACGTCATTACGCCGCCGTCGCCGGGCGCGCCAGATGGTTGCGCATGAAAAAGGTAAGTGCCATGGTGAGCACGGCGTTGACGGCAACGCTCACGGGGTAGACCATCAGCAGCGTGAACAGGGTGTGATCCGCCGAGAAGACAAACGCCACCCACAGTACGCGCAAAACGCAAATAGAGAATAGGGCGACGATCGTCGGAGGCAGCGAGCAGCCGTATCCGCGCAGATAGCCGGACATGATTTCGACCACCATCGTAAACAGGTGCGTGGCCAGAATGAATTGCACGCGCAGGGAGCCGGCATCGATTACCGCCGAATCGGAACTGAAGATGGAGAGCAGCTGGCGGTTAAACAGCAACAGGATCGTCGTGATGATTGCATACGCGGTATACCCCTCGATAAAGCAGATTTTGAGGGTGCGCACGCAGCGATCGTGACGGCGAGCACCGTTGTTTTGACCCACAAACGTAGTGCACGCCTGCCCAAAGGCGTTGAGGCTGTACCACGAGAAAGCATCGATGTTATTTGCAGCGGAGTTTCCTGCCATAACGGCAGTGTCCAGGCTGTTCACGGCCGCCTGGACGATAACGTTCGAGACGGAGAACAGCGCGCCTTGGATGCCTGCGGGAAGGCCCACGATAAGGATGCGCTTGAGCGAGGGCCAGTCGATCGCCAGCTCGCGCAGATTCACGCGGATAACGGAGTCACTATGCGTCAGGCACCACAGGAGCAGCATCGAACTCACCGCGCTGGAGATGACCGTCGCCAAGGCGACGCCATCGACATCCATGCCGAGGACCAGCACGAAAAGCAGGTTAAGGCCCACGTTGACCATACCGGAGATAGTGAGCGCGATAAGCGGCGTGCGCGTGTCGCCTTGGCTGCGCATGATAGCGGCCTCGAAGTCATACAGGAACAGGATGGGAAGACCCGCCAGATAGATGCGCATGTAGAGAAGGGCCATAGCCTCGACCTCGGGGTCTTTGATACCCATCATGGCCATGATGGGCCCAATCACGAGCTCTCCTGCGACACCCAGAATAATGCCCCCGCCCACTGCGGCGAGCATCGCCGTATGCACAGCGCGGCGCACGGCATCCATCTTGCCCGAACCGATATTGGTTGCGATGGTCACGTTGGCGCCCAGGCTCATGCCCGTACCCAAGCTCACCACAAAGCTGCACATGGCGCCGCAGCTGCCTACAGCCGCCATGGCATTGGTACCGGCAAACTGACCCAGCACGGCAACGTCCGCCGCGTTGAAAAGCTGCTGGAGAAAAGCCATGAGTGCGACTGGTATGGCAAAAAGCACGATCTTATCCCAGAGAGACCCCTGCGTCATATCGACTTTTACGCCCAGCGCCATACGCACTCCTTACATTCTGCTTGCAAACGGTCATATGCTAGCACTCCATGCAAGCAAAGTGGCGTGCATCCCGCCGTGATTCCAAAGTCGCTGGAACTGAAGCGTGGGCACGCATACGAGACGATATGAGAAAGCCATTTAGGTCGCCTCCCCCGCGGCGCAGCTTCTTTCCGCGGGCTCGGGGTGCCACAATGGGCTTTGAGTATCGGCCCGTGCGGTAG
>CAKUGM010000011.1 GCA_934654625.1 uncultured Collinsella sp.
CATCAGACCATGCCTGAGAGCCGGAGAAGGCCCATGCCCAAAACGTCAACGAGCCGGCATCTTGCTCAAATGCTACGTGAACACTCGAATAAAACAGCGCGATGCCAAGAGGAAGCATGATAATGCTCGCGAAACGCACGATGGCGTTAAGCGCATTCATGATCTCGGAATTGACCTTCTTGACGTATTTCGCTTCGTTATTGATCTTGGCCACATAGTTATCGGCGCCAACATGAATCACGCGAGCGTAAATAAGACCGGAGTCCACGAAGCTGCCGCTCATGAGCTCCGAGCCCGGCTGCTTGCGAATAAGGTTGCTCTCACCGGTAAGTAAGCTCTCGTTGACCTGGGCATCTCCTGAGACGACGGTGGCATCGGCAGGGATCTGATCGCCTCGCCCCAGGCGAATGACATCATCGAGAACGATCTGATCCAAATCGACCTCGAGCTCTGCCCCGTCGCGCACCACGGTCGCGCGCTTGCTCGCAAGGAGCGTAAGCTTGTCGACCATACGCTTCGAGCGCCACGACTGGACGATGCCGATGCCGGTGTTAAGAACGACAATGCAGATGAAGCTTAGATTCTTTAATGACCCGGTAAGGATAACGAGGACAGCCAGAACAAGGTTGATGAGGTTAAAGAGCGTGCAGAGGTTCTCGATGACCAGCTCTTTGACCGACTTGGATTTAAGGTCGGTGTTGACGTTGACCTGACCGGCGGCGATACGCTCGGATACCTCGGCGCTCGTCAAGCCCGACAAAGGCTCCGCAACCGCCAAGGAGGGATCGGACGCTTCCCCACTCGCTTTGGCATCGTTCACGGTTGTATCGGTCATGGTTACCGCCATTCGATCGAGGCATATAAAAAAGGATCGACGGGGCGAACCTCAATCGATCCTCGTATATACGGCTGGCGCCCCATGTTGGGTTCGAACCAACGACCTTCTGCTCCGGAGGCAGACGCTCTAATCCCCTGAGCTAATGGGGCCAGTGGCAACACAGTATACAACGGTTACCCCGTTGTTAACGATACAGAGACACCGCTGCGTTACAGATTGCATAACTTGTTCATCTGACCAGATACATGAGGTGATTTGGTATACACTCGAGTGCTACGCACTAACCGAATTATTACAGAACAGGAAATCGACACCATGATTGCCATTCTTAAGAAAGGTGCCTCGGACCAGTCTGTCTCCCACCTCGTGAGCTGGATCCACAAAAAGGGTCTCGATACGCACATCAGCCGCGGCAAGGAAGAAACGATCATCGGCCTTGTAGGCGACACGAGCCGAATCGACCCGTTCCTGCTCGAATCGATGGATATCGTCGATCAGGTCAAGCGCGTCTCCGAACCTTTCAAGAAGGCAAATCGCAAGTTCCATCCCGAGGACACCTGCGTGGACTGCGGCCACGGCGTAAAGATCGGTGCCGGTCACTTTCAGGTCATCGCAGGCCCCTGCTCCGTCGAGGGCGAAAACCTCATCCGTATCGCTCGCCGCGTCAAGGAGGCTGGTGCGACCATGCTGCGCGGAGGCGCCTTCAAGCCGCGTACCTCTCCTTACGCTTACCAGGGAATGGGGGCAGAGGGTCTCGACCTGTTGCGCGAAGCCGCAGATGAACTCGATATGCCCATCGTCACCGAGATCATGGATCCCCGCGATGTCCAGCTCTTCTTGGACAAGAAGATCGAGGTCATGCAGATCGGAGCGCGAAACGCGCAGAATTTCCCCCTTCTCAAAGAGGTGGGCAAGACCGATACCCCCATCCTGCTGAAGCGCGGAATGTCCGGAACCCTCGACGAGCTTCTTATGGCTGCCGAATACATCATGAGCGAGGGCAACGAGAACGTCATCCTCTGCGAGCGCGGCATCCGCACCTTCGAGACGCGCACACGCAACACCTTTGACCTCAACGCCGTCCCGGTGCTCCATCATCTGTCGCATCTTCCCGTCGTGGCCGACCCCAGCCACGCCACCGGCTACACCCGCTATGTCGAGCCCATGGCGCTTGCCGCCACAGCCGCCGGCGCCGACGGCCTGGAGATCGAGGTGCACGACGACCCCAGCAAGGCATGGTCCGACGGTGCCCAGGCGCTTACGCCCGATCAGTTTGACGATACCATGCGCCGCATCCGCGCTATCCGGGAAGTCATCTGCCAAGAGACTGTGCAGGAGTAGGCCATGGGAACGGTGAGGAACGCGCGCGTTAACCAAGGTGGACCCAAGTGCGCCGGCATTGTGGGTCTGGGTCTTATCGGCGGAAGCTTTGCCCGCGGCTATGCGCGGGCAGGCGTTCGCGTGCTTGCCTGGGATCCCGATGACGACATTATGACGGCTGCCAGCATGGGCACCGTCTCCGGTGAGCTTAACGACGAGACGCTCGCTGAATGCGATATCATCGTCCTTGCCTGCTACCCAGAAGCCTGCATCGAATGGCTCGAGGCGCACGCCCAGGCACTCGCCGACGCCACCGATACGCAAGCCATCATGGGCCCTGTAGTGATCGACACCGTAGGTATCAAAGGCATCGTGTGTGAACGCGCCTTTAACCTGGCACATGAGAACGGCTTTTACTTTGTGGGCGCGCACCCCATGGCGGGCACGCAGTTCTCGGGCTACGCGCATTCCCGCGCCGACCTGTTCGAGGGAGCACCGCTGGTGCTCGTGCCGCCCGCGGTGGACGATTCCCTGAAACTGGAACTACTAAGTCAAGTGCGCGAGATGGTGCGTCCTCTGGGCTTTGGAAAGTTTAGCGTCACCAGTGCCAAGGAGCACGACCACGTGATTGCTTTTACGAGCCAGCTAGCGCACGTGGTTTCCAACGCCTATGTAAAGAGCCCGACCGCGCAAGAGCACCATGGCTTTTCGGCGGGGAGCTATCGTGACCTCACACGCGTCGCGCACCTCAATGCGTCCATGTGGGCCGAGCTCATGACCGACAACGCGCAAAATCTCAGCCAAGAACTGACCTATCTCATCGATTCGCTCGCAGCCTATCGCGATGCACTCGACAAGAAGGACGAAGGTCAACTCAAAGAGCTTCTCGCCGAGGGAGATCGCATCAAGCGCGCTCTCGACGCCAACACCCCCGACAACAATTAGCCACCAGGAGGAAACCTCGTGCAGACGATTGAAGTTGCCACCTCATCGAGGACGTATGACGTCCACATCGCATGCGAGCTGTTGCCTCGTGTAGGCGAGATAGCGCGTAGCACCGCCGGCGGTTCTCGCGCCATGGTCGTATCGAACACCGATGTGGCCCCGCTCTACTCTGCCGCCGTTCTCGATTCGCTGAGCGCCGCCGGGTACAAAACGGATATCCACGTCGTGGAATCGAGCGAAACCGTTAAGAACATGACCGAACTCGCGCTCCTCCTTGAGCACTGCGCCGAGGCTGAACTCACCCGCGATGACGTCGTGGTGGCTCTTGGTGGTGGCGTCGTCGGAGACCTCGCCGGCTTTGCCGCCGCAACCTACATGCGCGGTTGCAAGCTCGTGCAGGTGCCCACGAGTCTGCTCGCAATGGTCGATTCCTCCGTCGGAGGAAAAACAGCGGTCGACCTTGCGCACGGAAAGAATCTTGCCGGAGCCTTCTTTCAGCCGCGCGCCGTTGTCGCCAGCGTCGAAGCTCTCGATACCATTACCCCCGACCTATTTGCCGACAGCTGCGGCGAAGTTATCAAATACGGTGTGATGTGCGAACCCGACCTTTTCGCTTCGCTCGAAGATACACCGCTTACCGAGTCGCGCAAAGATCACGAACGGCTCGAGAGCGTGGTCGCACGTTGCGTCGAGATCAAACGCGATGTCGTTTCGAACGACGAATGCGAGCGCGGGCTTCGCCAGACCCTCAACCTTGGACACACGATTGGGCACGCCATCGAAAGCGCAAACGAATATCGACTCGGCCACGGGTCGTCAGTTGCCGCGGGTATGTGCATCATGGCGCGCGCCTGCGCAAAGCGCGGCTGGTGCGACCAGGATGTCGCCCGTCGCATCGAGGCGGTCGTTGCCGCCCACGGCCTTCCCACCTCGACCGATTTCGATGTCGACACGCTCTTCAGGCATGCCAAGGCCGATAAAAAACGTCACGGCGACACAATGAATATCGTGGCAATAGAGGCCATCGGATCCGTAAGCATCAAAACCCTTCCCCTTGATGAGTTCCGCACGCTCATCGAACAGGGACTGTAGACATAAGGCAGGAACATGAAAGCGATCATCAATCCACGTCCGCTCGCCGGCACCGTGCCCGCAATCGCATCCAAGTCGATGGCACACCGCCTGATCATCGCCGCGGCACTTGCAAACGACCCCACCCATGTGGTTTGCAACACGACCTGCGCCGACATCGAAGCAACCGTTCGCTGTCTCGCCGCGCTGGGTGCCAAGATAGAGACCACCGAAGACGGCTTCTCGGTTCGTCCCGCTCCTAGAAGCGTTGAATTCGGATTGCTCAAAGCTCTTCATGGTGGACTGCTCGACTGCGGAGAGTCGGGATCGACCCTTCGCTTCATGCTGCCAGTCGCGTGTGCACTAGGTGCAGAGGCCTCCTTTACGGGAGCCGGTAGGCTCGGGTCACGTCCCCTGGCACCGCTTTCCGATGAAATCATCGCCGCTGGATGCAACCTTGAGGGCCTGGGCGGATTCCCGCTCAAAACCACGGGTCGTATGCGTGCAGGACGCTTCGTGCTCCCAGGAAACGTGAGTTCTCAGTACATCTCGGGACTCTTGCTTTCCTTCCCCCTGCTTGACGGAGCGAGCGAAGTCGTCGTCATGGGAAAGATTGAAAGCCGCCCCTATATCAACCTCACCATCCAGGCGATGAAGGAGTTCGGCGTAGACGTGCTCGTCCGTCGGACGGATGCAACGTCCGCCCAGCCCGAAACGACGACGTTTTCGGTCAACGCCCGCGGCTACCGCTCCCCTGGCACCGTTCAGGTCGAAGGCGACTGGTCGAACGCTGCGTTTTGGCTGTGTGCCGGTGCCTTGAGCAACGCGCCCATCGCCGTTGAGGGCGTTTCGCTCAACTCGGCCCAAGGCGACCGAAACGTCATGGCCGCCCTTTCGCGTTTTGGCGCCAGAATCCAGCGCGCCCCGCAGTGCGCGACGGCGCAGCCCGATGCACTCAACGGCTTTGAAATGAGCGCCCAGGATATCCCCGACCTCGTGCCCGTGATCTCCGCAGTCGCTTCGTGCGCGCAGGGAATCACTGTCATTCGCGACTGCGCGCGCCTGCGCATCAAGGAATCCGACCGCCTCGTCACCACAGCCTCTGAGCTTAACGCGCTCGGCGCGCATGTGGAGATCGACGGAGACAGCCTGATAATCAAAGGTACGGACTGCCTGCACGGAGGAACGGTCGATTCGCACAACGACCATCGCATCGCCATGATGGCAGCAGTTGCCGCAACACGCTGCGAATCGCGCGTCGTCATCAACGGAGCCGAGGCGGTCAATAAATCCTATCCGGACTTCTTCGATCACTATAGGCTTCTGGGCGGCGACGTCACGCTCGTTGAGGAGTAGCGCATGTCTTCGACCTTTGGCAATCACATTCACCTGAGCATCTTCGGTCAATCGCATTCCACGGCAATCGGCTGTTCGCTTGACGGCCTTCCAGCTGGCATCCCGGTAGATCTAGACGCTCTGCAGGCATTCTGCGATCGCCGCGCACCGGGCAAGAACGACACTTCGACCCCGCGACGCGAAGCAGATGCCGTACATGTGTTGAGCGGAATCACAAATGGCCACACATGCGGCGCACCGTTTGCCGCCGTCATCGAGAACACCAACACGCGTTCGCGCGACTATAGCGAGCTGCGTCGAGTTCCTCGCCCGGGACATGCCGACTGGCCCGCATATGTGCGCTACGGAAATTGGCATGATGTTTCAGGCGGCGGCCATTTCTCCGGCCGTCTCACGGCCCCGCTTTGCATTGCCGGAGGAATCGCGATCCAAGCACTCGCACAACTCGGCATCACCGTCTGCGCCCATATGCAACAGGTGGGAGACGTCACAGACGCACGCTTGAACGACTTGTTCTACGAGAGCGCGCAGGCCTCTGCCATCCTTCAAAACGAGCTCCCCTGCATCGATCCTCAGGCAGCTGCCCTGATGCGCGAGACCATTCTTTCCGCCAAAGAACGCCTCGACTCCGTGGGCGGTGCGGTCGAATGCGCCGCATATGGTGTCCCCGCAGGCATCGGTGACCCGATGTTCGACGGAATCGAGAATCGCATCGCACAAATTGCTTTTGGTATTCCAGCTGTTAAGGGACTTGAGTTCGGCGCGGGATTCAAGGTGGCCTCGATGTATGGTAGCCAGAACAACGATGCCTACCGCATGCACGACGGCAGCGTGCGTTGCGAGACAAACAACGCTGGTGGCGCTCTCGGCGGCATCACAACCGGCGCCCCCATCGTCTTTCGCCTCGCGCTCAAGCCGACACCGTCCATCGCACAGGAACAACAAAGCGTCAGCCTTCCCGATGGATCCAACGAACTTCTCTCCGTCAAAGGAAGGCACGATCCCTGCATCGTCGCACGTGCCGTACCGGTCGTGGAAGCTGCGGCCGCCCTTGCCGTGCTCGATGCGCTTCTCGAAGATGGCCGTTTTCAGGTCCCCCCTTCGCCCGATTTCCGTCCCGAACGCTGCGGTCAGTAGCCAATACCACAACTTGCACAAGGATGCCCGATGGAACTCTCCGACGTCAGAACTCAAATCGATTCGATCGACACGCAACTGCTTGACCTTTTTTGCCGCCGCATGGACCTGGCACGAGAAGTCGCAGCTGCGAAAAAAGGCATGAAGAAAGCAGTCTTCGACCCGGCCCGCGAGCGTGCCAAACTCTCCGACATCATGGACCGCGCCCCCGAGTGCTACGCGCCTCAGGCGGTGTCGCTCTTCTCGCTCCTCATGACCATGAACAAGGCGGAGCAGCAAAAAATCCTCCATGCACGTGATACCGAAAGCCTCTCTTCCAGAGCGCGCGCTTCTCTTCTCCCCTCTTCCGAAGCGTTCCCCAGCACCGCCCATGTGGCATGCCAAGGAGTCGAGGGGGCATATAGCCAAATCGCCGCCTGTCGCTTGTTCCGCGTGCCCGTTATCTCGTATTTCACGACTTTCGAAGGCGTGTTTCGCGCCGTGCAAAGCGGCCTGTGCGAATATGGCGTCTTGCCAATCGAGAATTCCACGGCAGGATCGGTCAATCAGGTATACGACCTCATGGCTCAATACCGCGTATCCATCGTTCGCAGCCTTCGCCAGAAAATCGATCATCAGCTCCTTGTAGCCCCGGGAACGAACCTCGAGGACATTCGCGAAATCTATTCTCATCAGCAGGCAATTGCTCAGTGCTCAGACATCATCGAACGTCTAGGCGCCCACGTGACCGTTACCGAGAACACGGCAATGGCGGCGCAACTGATCGCCGAATCCGACCGCAGCGATATCGCCGCCATCTCCTCGCGCAGCTGCGCGGAACTCTACGGACTCGAAGTTGCCGCTCGTGATGTCCAAAATGCCGATTCCAACTACACGAGATTCGTTGTCATCTCCGCAGAGCCCAAGGTTTATCCCGGTGCCAACAGGACATCTTTGATGGTCACCCTCAAGCATGAACCTGGCTCGCTCTACCGCATGCTCGAGCGTTTCTATGCCCTCGGCATCAACATGGTCAAGCTCGAAAGCCGCCCCATTCCCGGTCGCGACTTTGAGTTCGTGTTCTACTTCGATCTTGAAGCCCCGGCAGCAAGCACCGAGCTCGACACGCTTCTTGATTCCCTTGACGACATTTGCGATTCCTATGTCTACTTTGGTATATACACGGAGGTGCTCTAATGGCTGCGAGACCGTATGGCGTTTTGGGTCGCGTGCTGGGACATTCCTACACACCCACCATCTATAGAGAGCTCGCAGGCTTAGACTATCGTCGCTTTGAACGTGAGCCCGAAGAGCTCGAGGACTTTCTTAACGGGGACGAATGGGAAGGTGTCAACGTAACGATTCCCTACAAGCGCTCCGTCATCCCCTATCTTGCAGACATGAGCGATATCGCTCGCCGTTTGGGCAACGTCAACACCATCACGCGCCGCGAAGACGGTACCCTGTATGGTGACAACACCGATTACTATGGCTTCAAATGTCTCGTTGAATCCTTGGGCGTCGATGTGGCAGGAATGCGTGCCGTGGTCTTTGGCGGAACCGGAGGCGCAGGGGCAACGGTTTTGGCCGTTCTTGCCGATATGGATGTCGAGGCGATATCCATCAGTCGACAAGGGGAGCGTACTTACAAGGACCTCAAAAACCTGCCCGATATCGAGCTTGCCGTCAACTGCACGCCGGTAGGCATGTATCCCAACTGTCCCGACTCTCCCTGTTGCCTTGACGACCTGCCAGACCTTAAGGCCGTTGTCGACATCGTCTACAATCCCGCGCGCACCGGAATCATTCTTGAGGCCGAGAAGCGAAACATCCCCTGCACAAGCGGTCTGCTGATGCTTGTTGCCCAGGCAGCACAGGCAGTGGAGCGCTACACCGGCAAAGCGATTGAGCTCGCCCGCACCCGCGAGGTAACCGATCGTCTATCGGCAACAGAGCAAAATATCGCCATTATCGGCATGCCCGGATGCGGAAAGACCAGCGGAGGCAAGGCTCTCTCCTCAATTCTCGATCGGCCCTTTGTGGATATCGACCAAGAGCTTGAATCTCGCTTGGGGTGCAGCTGCTCCGCTTATATCCAGCGCGAAGGCGAGGAGGCCTTCCGAGTCCAGGAGACCGCTTGCCTCGCTGATATCGCCAAGCGCAGCGGTCAGGTCATCTCCTGCGGCGGCGGCGTGGTCACACGCCCGGAAAACTATCCGCTCTTGCACCAAAACAGTATGATCGTCATGATCGATCGCACGCTTTCCCAACTTGCAACGCACGGGCGCCCCATCACGGCACGCGATGGCATTGAGGCGCTTGCGGCGAAACGCATGCCGTTCTACCACGCCTGGGCCGACTACGTGGTCCAGTCTCAAGACACCCCGATGCATACCGCCGCGCAAATTCGCGACATCTTGCCCGACATGATCTAGAAGAGAGTCGTCACCATGAATGCCCTTGTGATCAACGGACCGAACCTCAACATGCTCGGCATCCGTGAACCCGATATCTATGGTCGCCAAACCTACGACGACCTTGTTGAACTTTGCCAGACTGCAGGGCGAGACGCAGGATTCGACACGGTTGATGTTTACCAATCAAACCACGAGGGAGACCTCATCGATACGATTCAACAAGCACACGGCGTATACGACGGTATCGTCATCAATCCGGCAGCCTATACGCACACAAGTGTCGGCATCCTCGATGCGCTTAAAGCCGTCCAGATTCCCGCAGTCGAAATCCATATCTCGGCAGTCGACGAGCGTGAAAGCTTCCGTCAGGTCTCGTATGCAGGTATGGCGTGCTTCGACCGTGTGGTAGGCGAAGGACTGGAGGGCTATGCGCACGCCCTGCGCCTACTTAAAGACCATCTATCCCAGCCGTAAAAGCAGGCACCTACTCTAAGGTGCCTGCTTCATCAAGAAGCGCGCGGGCATGGTCGATCGACACCTGCTCGGTGTCACCCGAAAGCATGCGAGCGATTTCGGCCACCCGGCTATCCCCCTCAATCGGAACAATTGATGTACAGGGAATCTCCGTGTCGCTCTTTTTGGTGACGAGATAGTGGCGGGATGCCGCGACGGCAATCTGCGCTGTATGCGTGACGACGATAACCTGATGCGTACGCGAAAGATCGGCAAGAACCGAGGCGAGGGAGCGCGCCGTCGCCCCGCCAACACCGGCATCGATCTCGTCGAAGACCATGGTCGAAACCCCATCGGCCTCGCCAAAAACAACGCTGCAGGCAAGCATGACACGCGAGAGCTCGCCGCCGGATGCGATACGACGCAGGGGGCGCGGCGTTAGGCCGGCACCGCTTCGGTACAGAAGCTCATAGGTACAAGAACCCGATTCGGTCCAGGCCTTTCGATCGAGCTCGCGAACATGCCAAACGAGCTCGGCATGACCCATCTCCAAGCGCGCGAGCTGCTTTCCCACCTCGCGACAAAATCGCGGGCCAGCAGCGGCACGACGACGTGCAAGCTTTTTCGCAGCATCCTGAAGAGAAGCCTCCGCCTCGTCCACGCGTTGCTTTGCGCGGGCAAGGCGGGAATCGGAATCGTTCACAAGGCCCAGCAACTCGGCACTTTGACGGTACCGTTCAAAGACCTCGTCCATCGAGGGGCCAAATTGCCGCTTAAGGCTGTTGAGCTCGCCCAGCCTCTCATGCATGCGAGCAAGGTCGGCTGGATCGAAATCGACTGAATCGCGGTAGCGTCTGAGCTCGGCCGCAGCATCCTCCATCGTGATGGCGGCGCCGCTTAGTTCATCGGCAAAATTCGCAAGAGCGGCATCGACGCTACCCATGCGGGACAGTTCGGCGATTGCAGAATTGAGCGCATCAAGCGCTCCGCTTTCTCCCGAAAGATATTGCTGTGCATCATTTGCACAGGTTGCAAGAGTTTCGGCATGCTCAACACGAGGAAGGAGCTCTTCGAGCTCTTCAAGTTCGCCCGGCTTAGGATCGACCTCTTCGATCCTCTCAACGCAAAAACGAGCCTCTTCAAGGCGAGAGCCCTGCGTGCGTGCCGCTCGCTCAAGTTCGACGTACTCCTTCACAAGACGACGGTGCTCGCGAAATGCCGCCAGGTATGCAGCGTGGGCAGAAGCAATGGTGTCGCGACCCCACGTATCGACCATGGTCAGATGATATGTGGTATCAAGCAATCGCTGATGCTCATGCTGGCCACAAATATCGACAAGGGGACTCACCTGAGCAGCAAGCTCAGAAACGCTAGCAAGGGCACCATCGATCTTCACACGGCTGCGTCCGTCGGCAGAAAGTCGACGCTCGACGACAAATCCCTCGATATCGGTATCGCTACGGTACATGCGTCCCTGAACGAGAGCCATCGTCTCGCCCTCGCGGACGCACGTTGAATCCGCACGCTCGCCCATCAGAAGCTTTAAGGCAGAGAGAAGAGCGGTTTTGCCCGCACCGGTCTCGCCGGTAAGCACGGTAAGGCCAGGTGCGAAGGAAATCTGGGCGCTGCCGATCAGCGCGATATTGCGAACCTGCAGTTCATCAATCATGGCGGACACCGTAGAAGACGCGCGAAACGGAATTGTAGAAGCTCTCGGGGCCATAATCGAGCAACAGGACGTCGGCGTCGCCGCGGCTGACGGCAACGTATTCGACTTCCCCCTCAGGACTCAGGAACTGACCGTCTACTGCGATAGCGGGCACCGAGGGACGGTCATGGGACATGGCGATCTCTACCACATCGGAAGGTGAGGTGAGAAAGGCGCGCGCCTGGATGGTATGAGGAGCGATAGGGACGCAAACCATGCCCGAAAAATCGGGACACACGATAGGACCGCCAGCAGAAAGAGCGTAGCCGGTAGATCCCGTTGCCGTAGACACAACGACGCCGTCACCGCGAAGGCGATCGATATGATGGCCGGAAACGCAGATATCGAATTCAACCATATCGGAAAGAGGCCCACGCGTAAGCGCCAAATCATTGAGAGCATAAGCGGTAATGACCCGATCTTCACCATCAGGCATCGTGCTGTGAACTTCACAGCACAGCGTTGCGCGGCGGCTTACATGCATCTCGCCGGCAAGGGCATCGGAGACGACACTCAGGATGTCGCCCTCCTCAGGGTTGGCCGCAGTAAGAAAACCAACGTGTCCATAGGAAAGACCGAGGATGGGAATCTCGTTCATACCCACCAAGTGCGCTGCCCGCAGCAGCGTGCCATCGCCGCCCAGGGAGATAACGAGATCGAAATCCGAAAGATCGGTTTCGTCTTTGATGCCAGAGCGCTGATCGACAGCCCATGCCACCTCGATTCCCTGGCGCGAAAGCCAAAGCTCAAGGGTAAGACCGCTTTGAATCGCCTCGTCCTTATAGTAATTGGGGACTAAAAAGACCTTCATAGCTCCTCAGCCTTCTTCGTTAGCCGCGAAACCTGCAACCGGATATCATCTGACGAGCTTTCGTTGAAACGAACGCGATCGCCAAAGATAAAAAACTCTCGATTCCCTTTTGCGCCATGAATGGGTGAGACGCAGATATCTACCGGATAGAGACCCCGATCGGCAAAAAGCTCAACCGTCTGCGAAAGAACCCGAGCGTGAACGCGCGGGTCGCGAACGATACCGCCCTCCCCCACCTCATGGGCCTCAGCTTCGAATTGAGGCTTTACGAGAGAGACGAAAGCGCCGTGGGGCGCAAACAATTCAAGAGTCGCGGGAAGAATGGTGCGAATGCTCGTAAAGGAGACATCGCATACGGCAAGGTCGAAGACAGAGCCGTATCCTTGACCGGGAAGATCGACGATATTGGTTCGCTCATGTAAATCAACGCGTTCGTCGTTTCGAAGCGACCAATCGAACTGAGCATGACCGACATCGACAGAAACAACCCGCTTCGCACCGCGCTTGAGCAAGCAATCGGTAAAGCCGCCAGAAGAACATCCGATATCCAGGCAATAAAGGCCATTCACATCGACAGAAAAGGCATCCAACGCACCCGCGAGCTTAAGGCCGCCTCGACTCACATAGGGAATACGCCCCTTGACGTGCAAATCACAGCCGACTTCGACCCGTACCGCAGAAGAGGAAAAACGCTCTCCAGCGCAGGACACAAGGCCCGCCATGCACATGCGAAGGGCATCATCGCGTGTCTGGCAGATGCCTTGCGTAATCATCTCATCATCTAAACGGCGCCGCTTCATGCGAGCAACTATTCTGCTGTGGATTCGGAATACGAATCGTCCTTTGCCGAGCTTTCCTCAAGCTGAGCAGCCTCGCGATCGGAAAGCTCGAAATTATCCACCATCTCGACAGCTTTGGAACCCAAGGCGATAGCCTCGTCAAAAAGATCGAGGCTATGTTCAAGGGAAGCATCTTTTGCACGCACGGCGGTAACGATATCGTCCATGCGCGCCATGACGTCATCAAACGTGCGGACTGTCGACTCAGACATCTCTAGTCGTCCATATCCGTCGTATCGAGAACGATGGGCTCGTCCGAGTCGTCCTCGTCATTTGCCGAATCATCACGCGGGGTAAGGGAAGCATCAAAGGTAGCATCGGAAGGAAGCTGATCTTGACGAGCGATACGACCGAGAATGCCATTGACGAACTTGGCCGACTCATCCGTCCCGTAGGCCTTCGCGATCTCGACGGCCTCGTTGATCACGACAGCCGTATCCAAGCGGTCACTCGGGTCGGCGCAACGCAGCTCGAACACAGCGATACGCAAAAGGTTCCTGTCAGATGCAGGCATGCGGTTGAGGTCCCAATTTTTGGAGCAGGCGACGAGAGCGGAATCGATCTCGTCGATATGCTCGTAGGCACCGCGAGCGAGCTCGATGGCATAGTCATCCAAGGGCCCCTTGGAAAGAAGATAATCGCCCGCAAGAACAGCATCGACAGGCTTATCGAGCGCCTCGGCTTGGAACAGGATCTGAAGCGCCTGGCTACGCGCAAGCGTACGGCCGCGATTGACTTTAGAGCTCAAGAGCTACTCCTTGGGAAACACCAGGTTGTCGATGCAAACATCGACAGCACTAACGGCTACGCCAACCTGAGCGTCAATCGCCTTCGAAACGGCGACGCGCACGGCCTCGGCGAGCTTTTTGAACGGATAACCGAAGAAGACGGTCAGGCGAACGACGATGTGAAGTGCATCATCTTCAACTGTAGCCTCGACGGCGGGAAGAGACGGAGACGACGTTTTGGAAGAGAACATCGAAACGAGATTCGCAGCAAGGTCGTTATTACCAACCGAAGCCACGCCCTCAACATCGGCAAGCGAGCGTACGACAATCGTAGTCAAAACGTCCGGCGCGATAGCGATGCCATCGATCTTAATCTCTTGGCTCATATGACTCACCCATTTCTAGCAAAGATACTCGGGCATATGCTCAGGAATGAAATCAGTGTACACGATTCCGGACGCAAACTGAGCGTTTCGCACAACATCCCGATGGAATGGAAGCGTCGTGGCGATGCCTTCGATCTCGCATTCATCGAGTGCTCGACGGGCGCGAGCAAGCGCCTGGTCGCGATCGGCACCCCACACGATGATCTTTGCCACCAGCGAGTCATAGGTGGGAGGAATCGTATAGCCCTCGTAGACATGAGTTTCCACGCGCACGCCAGGACCGCCGGGAAGACGAAGATGCTTGATGGTCCCAGGACAAGGCCTAAAACCATGCTCGGGATCCTCGGCGTTGATACGGAATTCAAAGGCATGGCCAGAAGGCACGGTGATGCCGCCGTCGGGAACCGTCATAGGCTCACCGGAAGCGATGCGCAGCTGCTCGCACACAAGGTCGGTCCGCGTGATCTCCTCGGTCACCGGATGCTCGACCTGAATACGCGTGTTCATCTCCATGAAGTAGAAGCTACCGTCCTCATCGAGCAAAAACTCGATGGTGCCCGCGTTGACATAGCCAACCTCGCGCACGGCCGTGATGGCGACCTTGCACATCTGAGCGCGCTGGTCGTCGGACAACGCCGGGCTCGGAGCCTCCTCGACGAGCTTTTGATGACGACGCTGAACAGAGCAGTCGCGTTCGCAAAGCGCCGCGGCGTGGCCAAAGGAATCGGCCAGCACCTGGATCTCGACATGACGAGGACGAAGGATGAGCTTCTCGAGATAGACTTCATCGTTGCCAAAGGCGACACGCGCCTCCGAGCGAGCAGCATCGAATTCCTTCTGCAGGTCAGCGGGGTCATGCACCTCACGCATGCCCTTACCGCCACCGCCGGCAGACGCCTTGATAAGCACGGGATATCCCACGCCCTCGGCAAACGCTCGAGCCTGCTCAACAGACTCGACAGGACCGTCGCTTCCGGGAACGGTGGGGACGCCAGCGGCCTTCATGGTCTGCTTGGCGTTACTCTTCTCGCCCATCGCATCGATCACCTCGGGCGCAGGCCCGATGAACACAAGGTCGTTATCGGCACAAGCACGAGCGAATTCGGCATTCTCGGACAAGAAACCGTAGCCGGGATGAACAGCCTCGCATCCGCGGGACACGGCGGCGCCGATGATGCGAGCGTAATCGAGGTAGCTCTTGGCAGAAGGCGCGGGCCCGATGCAGACGCGTTCGTCGGCCTCGAGAACAGCGGTGGTGTTTGCGTCCGCTTCGGAATAAGCGATGCAGCTTACAACACCAAGATCTTTACAAGCACGAACGATACGCAGCGCGATCTCGCCGCGGTTGGCGATCAAAATCTTCTTGAACATCCAGAAATCTGCCTTTCATGATGCGGGGAAACAGAGACGCCTACGGCCCTATTTCGAAGTGATGGGCTCAAGATAGAAAAGCACCTGGCCGTACTCAACGGCATCGCCGTTCTCAACGCACACCTCGCGAATCGTGCCCATCTCGTCGGCAGCGATCTCGTTCATGAGTTTCATGGCTTCAACGATGCATAAAGTAGAACCGGCCATGACCTCATCGCCCACGGCAACAAAGTCCGGATCATCGGGGCTCGGCGCAGAATAGAAGGTACCGACCATGGGGCTCTTGACGGGCTTCCAGCTCAAAGGACGCTTGGCGTCGTCAGCCTCGGGCTCGGCAGCGGGAGCGGCCGCAGCAGCCGCGACCGGAGCAGCCTGAGTGGCAGCGAGGTTGGCGGCGAGCGCAACCTCGGGCTTGCGAACGGTGATCTCGCTACCGGCATCCTTGATGCTGATTTCGCCGATCTTGCTCTCCTCCACAGCGCGAATAAGCTCGCGAATCTGATTCATATCCACGTAATCATCCTCCTTGGTCTGACTTGCGTCCTCATCGTGCAGGAACTCGACTGATTCATTCGAGGGGTGTTTGGACAAAAATGCCCTGGCCTCAACGGGGAACATCGCGTACATCAAGACGTCCTCGTCGCTATGGGCAAGCTCGCCGATCTCTTCGGCGCACTGGGCAAAGGTGGGCGGCTCATCGAGTGCCAGCTCGTCACCAAGTTTGGACAGATCGACGGTGTCGCCAAAAACCTTATGCATGATCTCGGAATTGAACGGTGCAGGCGCATGGCCATATGCACCGAGCAGGTAGTCGCGCATCTCTTTCGAGACGATGCTCCAACGCTTGCCGGTAAGCACGTTCATAACGGCCTGGGTACCCACGATCTGGCTCATCGGGGTAACCAGCGGCGGGAAGCCAACCTCGGCGCGAACACGCGGAATCTCGGCAACGACGTCTTCAAGACGGTCGGTCGCATGCTGGACCTCCAGCTGGCTCATGAGGTTGCTCATCATGCCGCCGGGAATCTGATGCTTATAGACCTGCATATGGATGAGGGAGGAGACGCCGCGCTTGTAATGGCCGCGGCGGCGCACCTCTTCCCAGTAATTTGCGATATCGAACAAAAGGTTGAGATCGAAACCGGTATCGTAAGCCGATTCCTTGAAAGATGCAGCGACCATCTCGACAGCCGGATGGGAATTGCCCGAAGCGAGCGGTGCGGAAGCCGTGTCGACAATCGTGGCACCGGCCTCGGCGCCCTTGATAAAGCACGAGGGAGCCATGCCGCCAACATAGTGGCTATGCAGATGGATGGGCACATCGACGGCAGCGCGAAGAGCGTTCACGAGCTTCTCGGTTCGATACGGCGTGAGAAGGCCCGCCATGTCCTTGATGCAAATGGTGTCGGCGCCGAGCTCTGCAAGCTTGCAAGCATAGTCAACGTAGGAATCGAGCGTATGTACCGGGCTCGTCGTATACGAGATGGCAGCCTCGAAATGTGCCCCGCACGCCTTGACGGCGCGCGCGCAGTCACGCATGTTGTCGATATCGTTCAGCGCGTCGAAGACACGGAAGACATCGATACCGTTCCTGTGCGCACAGGCGATGAAACGGTCTACGACATCGGAAGAGTAATGCCGATAGCCAACAAGGTTCTGTCCACGCACGAGCATTGCAAGCGGGGTCTTAGGCGTTGCGGCCTTAATCTGGCGAAGACGGTCCCAGGGGTTCTCATCAAGAAACCTCAGGCAAGAATCGAATGTCGCGCCGCCCCATGCCTCGATAGCCCAATATCCCACTTCGTCCATCTTGGGCAGGATGGGAAGGATATCGCCGATGGTCATGCGCGTCGCCCAGAGCGACTGCTGTCCGTCGCGGATGGTCGTATCCATCACGCGGAGGCGTTTATCAGCCATGTGAACCCCAATCTACGTGCTCTCGGTGTAAAAAGGGCGGGGTTGAACTCCCCCGCCCCATGCGGAATCGATGTACGTCGAAATTAGACGCGCGAAACGAACTTGCCGTCGCGAGTGTCGACCTTGATCTTCTCGCCGACGTTAAGGTACATGGGAACCTGAACGACAGCGCCGGTGTCGATGGTAGCGGGCTTGGAGCCACCCTGAACGGTGTCGCCCTTGAAGCCGGGATCGGTCTCGGTGATCTCGGCCTCGATGAACATGGGCGGGTTAACACCCATGAGATCCTCGTCTGCATAGAGAAGCTGACAGACGTCGTTCTCGCGCAGCCATTTGTCGTTATCGCCGATAAAGTCGGCGGGCACGGGAATCTGGTCGTAGGTCTCCATGTTCATGAAATAGTAGTGGTCGCCGTCATTGTAGAGGTACTGCATCTCGGTGGTGGTAAGGGTAACGCTCTCGAACTTAGAACCGGCGTTGCAGGTCTGCTCGACCACACGGCCCGTCTTGAGGTCCTTGGTCTTATAGCGAACGAAGGCACCGCCCTTGCCCGGCTTGACATGCTGGAACTCGACGATGGTGCAGATCTTGTCCTTAATCTTGAGACCGAGGCCGTTCTTGAAATCGGCGGTGGTGATGCTAGCCATGATTACCTTTCTAACACTGAGCGCGACAGCGCTCCATACAGACAGCTTAAAAGTATACACGTTTCTCAGTTTCCCACGGTAAAGTACGCAAGGAAACGAGACGTGTTGCAGGTTTGTTTCGACGTTAGCAGTCGATGACCTGGAGCTCGTGGGTGGACTGCGTGAACGGCTCGTAACCGTCCTCGGTCACAACGCCAAAGTCCTCGAGACGAACGCCTCCGACGCCAGGCAGATAGACACCGGGCTCGATCGTGATAACAGAGCCGGCCTCGATGATATTCATCGAGCGATTGAAATTCGGCATCTCGTGGATATCGATACCCACGCCATGACCGAGACCGTGGTTGTAGTAATCGCCATAGCCTGCATCGCCGATGATCTTGCGCGAAAGCTTGAAGATATCGTTGCCCTCGATTCCCGCATGAACAGCGGCGGCGCACTCTTCATGCGTGCGACGCACGAGCGCATACAGGTCGAGCTGCTCGGCCGTAGGCTCGCCGACCACCACGGTACGGGTCATGTCGCTTCGATAGTCGCAGTATCCCGCACCATAATCCATCAGCACGAAGTCACCGCGCTGAACAACGCGATCAGAGGGAACAGCATGGGGATTGGCCGTATTGGGACCAGAAGCCACGATGGAGCCAAATGCGAGGGAATCGGCGCCGTTGCTGAACATGAAGTTCTCAAGCTCGGTGCGAATCTCCTTCTCGGTCAGGCCCGGCTTGATGAAGGTGAGCATGTGCTGGAACGCAGCGTCGGTAATAGACTGCGCGTGGCGCATAAGGGCGATCTCCTCATCGTCCTTCACGGCGCGCATACGCTGAAGGTCGTGATGAAGTTGCGGCAAGCTCGCCGTGATGGAAAGGTCCTCGAGCGCGCGCATGATACCGAAGTAGAACGAGATCTGCATATCGTCCTCGACGGCAATAACACGAGAATGCGTATCGCGCGCATGCTGGGCAACCCAGCGAGGCATGGTGCCCTCGTCCATATCGAGCTTCCACGGAGAGTCTGCAGGCAGGTTCTCCTGGAAGGTGTTGAAGTAGCGCGAATCGGTATGGAAATAGCACTCGTCTGCCGTGATGAACGTTACGTGGGGGAACTCAAAGGTGTAGTCAAACGTCCCCTTAGCGCCCGTGAGCCAGCGAAGGTTGGCCTCGTCGCGAATGACCACGGCGTCGTAGCCGCGCTCCTCCATCATCTTGCGCACGCGCGCGATACGACCGGCAGGTCCGTTAAGCTTGTTTTCCATCAACAGTCACCTTTCCAATACGAGGTTGTTTTATTCACTGATCAGCTCGGCACGCGAAGACAGGTATGCCCGAGCGTGGCGTTCGAGCACATCGTCGTCTACGGTTGCGAGTCGAATGGTGCCAGAAGCCTTGGGGATCGAAAGCATGAAGCGGTTGCTCAAGCGGTACGCCTCACTTTTCAAGGCAGCGATAAACTCGTCTACGTCCAGAGCAAAGGCAATCTCCTCGATATCCAGATCTTCCAAACGATCGTCCTGCTCAAAGACCGTGTCCAGATCAAGGCCAAAGACCTCATGGGCCAGACGAGCTTCGAATCGCAATCCTTCCGCCAGATACTGAGCGGGAGTAAAGGCATCTTTAAGACAAGACGCGAGAGCGCGAGCCGTAGGCTGGCCGTAATTGAAGGCCATGCGAGCAGAGGGGTTCGACGCCTTGAGAACACCGCTCCAGGCAGTTTGGGCCATACCGAGCATATCGATATAAGCGACCTCTTCTCCCGCAAGAAAACCGGGAATCTTGTTTGCGAAGGCATCCCAGGAACGAGTGGACTCGGTCATCGCGGCGGCCACAAGATAGACCAAACCGAGCATCTTATCGTCGGCGCTCTGATCCATCACCAAATCAAGGTCGCAGACGACGAGCGAGACCTGAGGGTGAAACGAAACAAGTCCGCGAGCCTTCGAGAGCGCAAGGGGGCGCATACGCGTCGCGGCAAGGCACATCGCGTCAAGCGTGGTGGGCACATGCGCACAGGCGCAGCCCCCGCACCAGCTCTTGGCGACGTAGTCGACAACCGATACGACATCCATGCCGCCCACCGAGACGATGACGTCTTCGCAGGTAAGCCGGGAATCAGCGCAAAACTCTTGAAGACTCGAGGCGCAGGCAACCGTGCAAACAGGGTCCTCGGCGCAAAGCTCGATCGCGCTCACGCGAAAACCGGCATCAATAAGCCCGCGCTCGACAAGCGTGCGGACAGAATCTGCAGTACCTGCCTCGAGAACAAGAACGGCACGCTTGGGGGCGGTCACGATGTTGGAAGCAAAACGCGAAAAATCATCGAGGGCCCCGCAGCCGATACGATAGTCACAACCAAAACCGCCAAGGTTCACAAGTTGACGACGAATCATTACAACAACCCACTTTCTAGCAAGAGCTCGGCACATTCAAAGCCGACTTCAGAAAACGTCTTACCGCGGATATCGAGTGTAAGGTCTGCAGCCTGCTGATAGAGCGGGCGGCGATGGCGTAAAAGTTCGGTGGCATGGGACTCAGAACGAAAATCGGGCCGCGTATCGCTTCTCCGGATCTGACGCAGGGAATCATCGATGTCGCCATCAAGGTAAACGCAGTAGCCAAGCTCATGGATAAGCTCGATGTTGCGCGGCGTCTCCACGATGCCGCCCCCGCAGGAAACAAGGAGGCTCCGGCCGGAAGAAAGCGACTCCAACGCCTTGGTCTCAAGGACGCGAAACGCCGCCTCTCCATCGGACTCAAAGATCTGCGTTACGGTCTTGCCGGCTCGGCGCTCAACCAAACGATCGGTGTCGACATAGCGTCGATTGAACATATGCCCGAGATTTCGAGCCAACGTTGATTTTCCCGCACCGAGGAAACCGACAAAGAAGATATGGTCGCAACCTCGTTTTTCGAGCGATGGCATGCCGTCTACTCCTCGCAGGGAACATGCGCAAGCGCACGCCGCTCGAAGATGCGGAATATCTGGGTGTACCACAGGTCGACATGGGTCTGAGGCTTGACGAGAATGCTGTCGACTCCCGCGAAATTGCCGGCCCAGACGTCGGTATAGAGCTGATCGCCGATCATGACCGCTTCCTCGCGCGGCACACCCATGCGCTCGAGAGCACGATGGATAGCAAAGGGAAGCGGCTTGCAGGCAAAACAGATGGCCGTCATGCCCAGCTCACGGCTAGAGCGCGCAACCTGGTTCTTATGCCAGTTATTGGACACCATGTAAAGGGAAAAGCCAAGTTCGCGCGCATGGTCGAGCCAGGCGGCAACCGATTCGGGAGCGCTTTTCATATCGCGCGGCACCAACGTATTGTCGCGATCGAGCATGATCGCACGCTTTCCCTGAGTCCAAAGCTCATCGAGGTCGATGCGCTCGACGCAGGATACATAACGGGTAGGAGAAAACCAACTCATGATGATAGAGACTCCGAGTACTCTTTGCTGTCTTTTTCGAACTGCGCGTAATCAGAAGAGAACTTATGCGTACCGTCTCCAGCTGCAGAGGCAACGTAGTACAGGTAATCGGTTTTATCCGGATTAAGTGCCGCCTTGATTGAGGAGAGGCTCGGGCTGCAAATGGGCCCAGGGGTAAGACCGTAGTTCTTGTATACGTTGTAGGGCGAGTCGATCTCAAGATCGCTATACGTCACCGCTTGGCTTCCGCCGCCGCGCGCATAAACGATTGCGGCATCGATCTGCAAGGGCATATCGGCATCCAAGCGATTGTAGATAACGCTCGCGACCGTCGGACGTTCGGAATCAACAGCGGTCTCGCGCTCGATAAGCGACGCCATGGTCACGATCTGCTGCTCAGATAGACCGTTTGCACCTTTCTCCAAATCAAGAGATGCCGTCTCGGACGCAAACTGATCAAGAAGCTTACGAATGATGTCGTCTGCAGTGGGCGTTCCCGAGAACGTATATGTCTTCGGGTAGAGATAGCCCTCAAGAGAGTCGTTGTAAGCCCCGTCTAGGAAGGGGTAATCATCAACGTAATTCGAAGCTTTAGCCTGAGCAAGGAACTCATCTTTCGAGATTCCGTAGACCGCCTCGACGCGCTCTGCAGTCTGTTCGAGCGTAAGCCCCTCTTGAATAGTGAGAGACTCGCCCGCATTGGGACCAGCCACAAGCTGCTTCACCACATCGATGGCATTCATACCGGTCTTCAGGGCATAATCGCCGGGCTTGAGAGACATCTCGGCGCCCTCTTTAGCCACAGCAGCATAGTAATCCTTGGGATTCTCGACCACATGGTTCTTCGAGAGAATCGAGGCGATATCGTCACCGGAGGCTCCCTCGGGAATCGTGATGGTCACATCCTGGCCAGCCGGCACCGTCTGATCCTGCTGAGGAGCAAAGATGGAGCTAATCGCCGGCACCACGAAAAAATACGCGATGGCGACGACAGCGAGAACGACAACAGCTCCGACTATAAAAGGAGCTTTGGAGCGACGCTGCTGCTGAGGACGACGACGGGCAGCGCCGCGAGAGCGCGGAGCGCTGGAATAGGAGGACGGAGCATAGGGACGAGGCGAATGAGCCCCCCGCGAGGGCGCGCTCGACGCGGTGCGCGCATGGTGCGCCGACCGATGCGCGGGCGATGCGGTGCGACGTGTGGGCGACACGGCGCGACGCCCGTCGCGAGGAGAAGATCCATTTGGGGTATTAGCCACGTTCATCCCTTTCCCGTTGGGAGTCGAGCCATGCTTGCAAAAACAGCGAAGCGGCGATCATGTCAACCTTGCCGCGCATCTGCTTTTCAGAAAGCCCCTGCTCGCGCAGGATACGCTTGGCTTCAGCCGAACTCAAACGCTCATCTTCAAAGTATAGAGGGAGATCGAGGGCGTCGGCGATCTTTTGAGCCTGGGCCTCAACGCGCTCGGCCTGCGGCCCGCGCTCTCCCGCCATGGTCATAGGACGACCGGACACCAGGACATCGGGCTCATAATCCTCCACGATATAGCGGAAGGACTTTGCGAACCCGATGACCTCGGCGGCAGGAAGCACCTTGACCGGCGAGGCGACGCAGCCGCTACGGTCCGACACCGCAATGCCGATACGTGTCTCGCCGATATCAAGAGCCAGGGCAACCATACGAAATCCCTTAGGCGCCCAACTCGGTGCGAGCAAGATCCAGAGCGGCCAAGACCCCCTCGGCGTTCTTACCGCCGGCCTGAGCCATGTTGGGACGGCCGCCGCCACGGCCATCAACCGCAGGGGCAATCGCCTTGATCAGATTGCCGGCGTGGAAACCTGCGGCAACCGCATCTTCGGCACCAGCGGCAAGCAGAGCGGGCGTGCCCTTCTCGGTAACCGTAGCGATAACGCAAGCCGCCTGCGTACCGAACTTGGTGTGAATGGTATCCCAAACGTTGCGGAGGTCTGCGGCCTCAAGGCCGGGAACCTCGGCAACAACGAGCTTATAGGCACCCATATCGGCGGCGGAGTCGATAGCAGAGCCGATCGCATCGGAAGAGCCGCCGGTCAAAGCCTTCTTGAGCTTGGCGTTTGCCTCACGAAGCTCCTGGCTCAGCGTCTCAACGCGCGCGGGAACCTCTTCTACGCGGCACTTAAGGGTTGCGGCAGCAGAGTCAACCAGAGCCGCACGACCGGCGAGGTAGGAAACGGCGCCCTCGGAGGTCACCGCCTCGATGCGGCGCACGTTCGAACCGGTAGAGGACTCGTTGACGATCTTAAAGAAGCCGAGCTCAGCCGTATTGCGAGCATGCGTACCGCCGCAAAGCTCACGAGAGAAGGGCTTCTCCTCGACGCCAACGGAAACCACGCGCACGACATCGCCGTACTTCTCGCCGAACAGGGCGACGGCGCCAGAGGCCTTAGCCTCCTCGATGCCCATCTCGGCAGTGATCACCGGCTTAGCAGCAAAAATCTGCTCGTTGACAAGATCCTCGACACGCTTGAGCTGCTCGGCATCGAGAGCCTCGAAATGCGTGAAGTCGAAGCGCAGATGCTCGGGAGCGACAAGGGAGCCAGCCTGGGAGACGTGCTCGCCCAAAACCTCCTTGAGGGCGGCGTCGAGCAGGTGGGTTGCGGTGTGGTTGCGGCGAAGCAGCTCGCGGCGATGGTCGCAGACCGCGGCACAAACGTTATCGCCCACATGAATCTCACCAGAAACGACATGGGATACGTGCGCATACAGGCCGTTATGGTTCTTGGTGTCGGAAACCGTAAGATCGGCGGCGCCGCTCATCGAGCCGGCGTCACCCATCTGGCCACCCATCTCGGCATAGAACGGGGTGCGGTCGAGAACGACCTCAACCTCCTGACCGGCAGCGGCAGCGTCGACGGAAGCGCCATCCTGCACAAGAGCGACAACGCGAGCACCGTCAAGGGTGCAGTCATCATAGCCGCAGAACTCGGTAGCGCTGCAGGTATCGGAGAGTTCAACCCAGACATCGTTGAACGAACCCCAGGCATCACCCTTGACGGCAGCGCGAGCGCGGTCTTTTTGGGCGGCCATGGCAGCGTCGAAGCCGTCCATATCGACCTCGTGCCCGGCAGAACGAGAGATCTCGACCGTAAGATCGATAGGGAAACCGAAGGTATCATGCAGCTTGAAGGCGACCTCGCCATCGAGGATCGCACCGTCGTCGAGCTGTGACAGAGCCTCATCCAGATAGACGCGACCGTTATCGAGCGTCGTGGAGAAGCGCTCCTCCTCGGCAGCGACGATGCCGCGCACGAGGGAAACGTTCTTCAAAAGCTCGGGGTAGGCCTCACCCATCAGATCGTTCACCGCGTCGATAAACGTATTGAGGAAGGGGCCCTCGATGCCCAGCAGGCGACCATGGAAGACGGCACGACGGAGAAGACGGCGCAAGACGTACTCCCTGCCTTCGTTGCCGGGAAGGACGCCATCGGAAATCATGAAGTCAACCGCACGCGCATGGTCGGCGATGATGCGCAGGGAACGAGATGCGCCCTCGTAGCTCTCGGGATCATAGGTCTTGCCGGAGATCTTCTCGCCGAGCGCGATAAGGCCCTGCATGAGGTCGCCGTCATAGTTGGCGCTCTTGTGCTGCATGATGGCCGCCATGCGCTCCAGGCCCATGCCGGTATCGAGGTTGCGATGCGGAAGCTCGGGCATGGAACCGTCTTCCTGGCGATCGAACTGCGTGAACACGAGGTTCCAGAACTCAAGGAAGCGATCGCAGTCGCAGCCGGGGGCACAATCGGGCTTGCCGCAGCCCACCTCTTCGCCCTGATCGAAATAGATCTCAGAGCAAGGGCCACACGGACCGGTAGGACCGGCCGCCCAGAAATTATCGTCCTCGCCCAGACGAGAGATGTGATCCTCTGCCACGCCAAGCGAACGCCAGATGTCATGGGTCTCGTCGTCATCGGTGAAAACAGTGAAATACAGGCGATCGAGCGGAAGCTTGAAGACCTCGGTGATGAGCTCGAAAGCCCATGCGCAAGCCTGCTGCTTGGAGACGCCGCCGAAAGAGAAATCGCCGAGCATCTCGAAGAACGAGAGGTGACGACCGTCCTCGCCGATAACGTCGATATCGTTCGTGCGCACGCACTTCTGGCAAGAACAGGCGCCGATTTCCTTCATGGTCTTCTTGCCCTGATAATACTCCTTGAACTGATTCATGCCGGCATTGGCAAGCAGCAGCGAAGGATCGTCGGGCACGAGGCTCGAGGAAGGATAGAGCCTAAGTCCACGCTCCTCAAAGAACGAAAGGAAAGCTGAGCGAATCTCAGCGGTGGTCATCGTAGGAAAATCTACAGCCATGGTAAGAAAACTCCTCGGTTAGCGTTGGACGCCGCCATCGGGCGCCTCTGTTCAAACAGAGTGATTGTAGCAGCTAACACGCGTCAAGTAAGCCACGGGGGAGCGACGAGGCGCAGCGACGGTTAAATCGACACAGAGGCGAAGACAAGAAGAGCGAACGGGCAGGAAAGCAAGGTCTCCCCTACTCGACATCCTCATTATTATCCGAACGCGACGAATCGCACTTCTGAGCAGATTCGTCAGTGCCCTGAGATTCGGCGGCGCGGGGCATACGGAAAATTCCGGTCTGCGAAGGCCGCGGACCGGTTTGCAGAATCGAAAGAGCCGACCAGGGGTTATCAAGATCGGGGCGAGGCTTGGCCTGGGCATCGGGCATGAAATCGTCCTTGATGATTTCGGAATCCGAAGCGAACTTATCGTCACCGAGCGCATCGAACGCGGCAACCGGCAGCCCCTCTGCATCCACGAACGGCGTGCCCTTGAAGAGGGCACCGTCATAGGAGACGATCTGACGGTTTGTATCGTTCTCGAAATAGAAAATGAACAACCCCTTGAGCGCCGCGCAAAGCGGGATGGCCACCACCATGCCGAGCGGCCCCATAAGCGCACTGCCGACGACCAGCGCGGCAAGGCTCATAGCAGGGTGAACCTGCACTGCAGACTGCATGACCTTGGGCGATACCACGTTGTCGGTGATATTTTGCGCGACGACCGTAACCAGCAATGTCCAAAGCGCCAGGAACGGATTGATGAAGAACGCCAGGATCGTCGCTGCGGCAGCAGATACCCATGGGCCGACCACGGGAACGAGATGCATGATGCCCGTCAAGACGCCCATAAGCGAAGCGTAAGGGTGGCCGATAAGCACAAAGCCCACGAAAGCGAGAAAACCGCCCACGATCGAAGTGATGACCATGCCGCGCATATAGCCGCCGATAGAGCGAGAAAGGATAGCCACCATAAAACGATAGCTGGTCTCCTTCTCTTCGCCCACGATGGTACTGATTTCTCGATGAATGCGCGGGTAGTCGCATGCCAGCCAATAAGCAAGCACCAAGCCCAGAAAGACAATGAAGAACTGCGAAGCAAGGGCGCTGATAAAGGGGAACATGCCCTTGCCAAGGTCACCCGCGATCTGCTTGCCGTACGTCTGGACGATGTTTGCAAGAGAGGCAAACAGAGAATCGACGTCGAGCGCCCAAGACCCCTGCGAAAACGAGCGGAAGCGCTGCAGCGCAGTGGTGATGAGCGCACCGAAGTCGCGAAGCTGCTCGGGAAGGTTAGACAGGATTTCCAGGCACTGCTCGAAAAACATGGGAACGACGACCATGATGACGCACGCGATAACGGCAATCACCACGATCAATCCTATTAAAGCGCCCAACCCGCGCGGTACCCCGCGGTGCTCAAGGCCGTTGACGATCGGGGATTCGACAAAGGCGATGAGCGAGCCTACGGCAAGAAACTCGATAACAGGAGACAGGACGCCCAAGACATTAAGGATCGTCGCCGCGATGACGATCGCGCCCACAACGGACCAAATGCGGATAAGCGTCAAGCGAGCAGTCGGAAGCCGAAGCTCGGCGGCCTCACGACGGCGTTCAGAGGAATCCCGGGTCATTACCTACCCATCACTCCTTCGGGATCGATCTTATCCTGGACCTTCTTGAGCGTGCGGCGCAGCAGGCGAGACACCTGCACTTGGGAAATTCCAAGCTCCTTGGCGATCTCGATCTGGGTCATCCCCTTGAGGAACCTCATCTCGATAATCTCTTTCTCGCGCGGAGTGAAGTCCCGCAAGGCCTCTTCGAGGATCAGGCGATCATCGGTAAAGTCGAGCTCGGAATCCTCGGTGGCATAGCGGTCGAGAACAGAAGGCGCGTCATCGGTATCGGCACCGCCTGCGGGAGCTTCAAGGGAAACAGAGCTATAGGCGCTGGAAGACTCCATAGCCTCCAGAACCTCGTCGACCGTGGCATCGAGATACTCGGCGATCTCTTCGATCTTCGGAGAACGCTGTAGCTGGATGGTCAGGGCATCGGTTGCCTGGTTCACCTTGGCGGAAAGCTCCTGAAGACGGCGGGGAACACGAACGCTCCAGCCCTTATCCCTAAAGTGGCGCTTGATCTCGCCCAAAATCGTAGGCGTCGCATAGGTGGTGAACTCAAGGCCGCGATCGGGATCGAATCGATCGATAGCCTTGAGCAAGCCCAGATAACCGACCTGGATAAGGTCATCGAGCGGCTCTCCGCGATTCTTGAATTTATTGGCAAGGAAGCGGACTAGGTTCATATGGGACATGACGAGCTTCTCGCGCGCGTCCATATCTCCATCTTCCTTAAGACGGCGAAAGAGCTCGCGCGTACGCTCCTTATCCCAAGCGACCTTGCCCGAAGAGGACTTTTCTGCCATTAAACATCCGCCTTCATATCGAGCACGAGGCGGGAAGGTTCGCTCAGCTTCTCATATGAGTCGCAAACGGAAGCCAAGATCAGGTCGGCGTATGCGCAGGCGGAGTCATCACTCTCGGAGATTGGAGCGCTGCCCATATCGAAGGTCATGCCCACGTGTTGATCGTCGGCATCGAAATCGACCGTGACCATTTGACCCGGGATACAGGAGCATGCGAAAACAAACGCTTCCTCTGCCGCCATGCGCAAGTCTTCGACACGATCGACCGACATAGAGGAAAGCACGGCAACGTTTGCGGCAGTCATGCGAACAAGACGCGCAAGGGCGGGTTTTGCCTCGAGGCGAAGGCTCACGTTATTCATGGTCATCCTCCGAACCTGCAGCAACGCCGGCATCGTAGGTGTAATAGGACTTGGGGGAAGTCGAGCCTTCGGGCTCATCGTCCTTTTGAGCAGATATCCCCTCATCAATATGCCAAATGTCATCGCCGGCGGCCTCGGTCAGCGTACGGTCTGAAGGGGCGGGCTGTTCCTGATGATTCTTCTTGAAGAGCTTCTGCACCTTCTCGGTCGCAACATCGGCGATATTCGAAACGGCGCTCGAAGCAGAAGATACCCCACCGGTAATCTGGGAAACATCGCGCAATACGCCGTTGACCTCGATCAGGTCTGCCGAAAGCGCCTCAACCGCAATCGTGGAGCGCTGAAGCAGCGGCTCGATCTGCTGAATCGCAGGCTGAAGATTCTCGACGGTCTCGTCGAGCTTGTTGATCACGGGACGCACATCATCGATCGTGTCGTTGAGCTTTCCCACCGTCTTATCGAGCGAGTCAACGGTTCCGCGCGTACGACGCAAAACGAGCGCGAGCTCGACCACGGCCCACACACCGGCTACGATCAAAACGATAAGGGCGATCTGTATGGGATCCATCAATGCCTCCTGCATCAAACGATCATTGGAAACGAAATATCGATAAACAAGGATACCCCCGATATGGGGACGCTAGACAAATAAGCCCGGATAAACCAAGCGAGGATAGGCACCCTATTCGGCAGAATCCGAAACTTCCGGCGCTCGACCGGTACGGTCACGCTCACTCTGCTCAAAACGCCATTGTTCCCAGCCCCTGCCGTCAGGCTTCCAAAATGCGCCGCGTTCAAGCCCCTCCGGAAGATACCGTTGGTCGACCCACCCTTCAGGATAGTCATGAGGATAGAGATAGGGACCATAGGAATCGGAGTTCGGGCGATGGCGGTCGCGCAGATAGGACGGGACCTCGCGAAGACCACTCGAATGGACATCGGCGAGTGCGGCGTCGATGGCGGCCTCGCACGCGTTGGACTTGGGAGCGAGCGCCACGTAGAGGGCGGCTTGCGCCAGATTGATGCGGCACTCCGGATAGCCGATAACCTCAGCAGACTTGAAAGCGGCTTCCGCGATTAAAAATGCCTGCGGGTCGGCGTTCCCCACATCCTCAGAAGCTTGGATCATGATGCGACGTGCGATGAATTTAGGGTCCTCCCCCGCGTCGATCATGCGCGCGAGCCAGTACACCGTCGCATCGGGATCGCTTCCGCGCATGGACTTGATAAAGGCAGAGATGATGTCGTAATGCATGTCGCCATCTTTGTCGTAGGCAAAGCCTCGACGCGGATTGGCGACCTTCACGTCGTCGAGCGTGATGGGCAAGGGCATCGGCGACCCGTCTTCACGCTTCTCACCACGGTCGGACATAAGCGCGACCTCGCTTGCAAGCTCAAGCGTCGTAAGCGCAGAACGGGCGTCGCCGGCGGCAAGCATGCAGATAGCCTCAACGACATCGTCTTGAGCGCCGAAGGCACCATCGAGCCCCTTGGGTGAGCTAAGCGCATGGCGAACGATACGGGCAATATCATCGTTAGTGAGATGCTCGAGCTCTACCACGCGACCGCGCGAAAGCAAGGCGGAATTGACCTCGAAATAGGGGTTTTCCGTCGTGGCGCCGATCATGACAACCGTACGGTCCTCCACTGCATGGAGCAGGGCATCTTGCTGAGAGCGCGAAAAGCGATGAATCTCATCGATGAACAAGATGGTGCGACGGTCGTATGTAAGCAGGCGATGCTTCGCTTCATCTATCTCGCGACGCAGATCTTTTACCGAACCGGTAACAGCCGAGACCTCGACGAACTCGCTTCTCGTATGTTTGGCGATGATATGCGCAAGCGTGGTCTTGCCGGTGCCGGCAGGACCGTAGAGAATCACGCTGGAAAGAACATCGTGCTCGATAGCGCGACGAAGCCAGGAATCGGGTCCGACCGCCTTTTCTTGCCCAACATATTCGTCCAAAGAATCCGGACGCATGCGAACGGCAAGAGGCGCGTGCTTGAGAGAGCGCTCTCGCTGGGAAGAAGAAAACAGAGTGTCCATATTTATTGCTCGTTGATATAGGTCCGACGGGGAAATTCAAGTTCGGGGAAAAGCTTGCAGGCAAGCTCGGTAAAATAGCTGTCCGACATGCTTGCGATGTAGTCCACGACCGTCTGGTTGAGATCGCTTTTCCAATCGTATCTGCGCCCATAATGCGAAAGGGCGCGCTCGATACGCGCAATATGGTGACGAAACACGTAGCTCGATTCGTCATTATGCTCAAGATCGGCCAAAAAATGCTCGTACATGAGCTCAAACGCCCGCGTGAGCATCTCTGAGCGCTCTTCCTCGACACCGGCCGACAGATAAATCTTGCGATAGTTCTCGGCCTTGGCGCGCGAGAGCTCACAGAAGAGCCCCTCGCTCATCTCGATATGGTCCTTGCCATAGCTGTTCTCGATGATATCAACCGAGGCGTGCGACAAGATCCAGGAGTTATATAAGCTCCCCAGGCCATCATCGAAGGCGTCTTCTTTCAAAAGCCCAGCCTCGATAGCATCCTGTCGGTCGCGCCCGACATACGCGACGATATCGGAGATACGCACGACACAGCCCTCGAGCGTCGCAGGACAAAGCGTCTTGATATAGCCGAAGTCCTCCGTATAGCACGATTCCATAACATGGTCGAACTCATCGAAGGAGGAGAGCCCCGAGAGACGAAAGGCGCGCTGCTCGTATTCGCCGTTATGCGTGAGGACGCCATCGAGGGTCTGAAGCGAGACGTTGCGGCCAAAAAGAGTATCGAGCACGCGGACGGAGTGCACGTTATGGTAAAAAGAGCGACCCGTATGCGCGTACAGCAGCTCGTGCAGGCGTCGCTCCCCCGCATGCCCAAATGGAGTATGGCCAAGATCATGTCCAAGCGCTATAGCTTCGATAAGATCGCAGTTGAGGCCAAGGGCGGCACCGATATCACGTGCGATACGCGAGACGAGCTGGACATGAAGTCCACGTCGGGATAGGTCGTCATTGCTGCGAAGGCTGAAAACCTGCGTCTTGCCGTTCAGCCGATTATAAGCAGGAAGATGGATGATCTTCTCGATATCGCGCACGAAAGGCGGCCGAAAGATGGTCGAGGTGTCCTGAGAGCGCGGAAAGCGACGAATGACATCGCTATCGTCGCAGCGATATGGATTGATCCAGCCGCCCGCACGATCTTCCTTCATACGGTCAAGCAGACCATCGCTGAGCGTCTCTGGCATAGATTGAAGACGAGCATACAAGCCCTGTGCAGAATCACTCATGAACCATCCCTTCGTCCTGCCCATCATCGTATATCAAAGAATCGGTGGGCAGGATCCAAACATTATGAGGATCGCGGCAAACGACGGGACAAGAAAGGGAAGAAAGGGCGCATGACTCCGCAAACGCGCGCCACAATACACGCAAAACAACAAGCACGCGACACCGAGGGACGCAAACGCGCATAACGGATCGATCAAGAGCATGGAAATGAAGGTTTTGATATCCCCCATGCCAAAACCCGCGCTCCCCTTTGCACGACGCCAGAAGAGCTCGATGGCCACAAGGAGCAAAACGAGCAGCGCGACAACGGCCAAGCGATGCAAAAATGCGCGCTCGGAAATGGTGAATCCCAAGATCACCGCCGCCGATAGAGCCATGGCGAAGGCCAGCCCATTGGGACAACGATTCGTCCGAGCGTCGAGGACGGCCGCCGCCACAGACAGGCACATATAGACAGTGATAGCACCCAGGCGCAAAGCCGTCACGGTCAGCATATCCGCAACCACCCCCTACAGCATTCAAACGTTTCGAGCTTATGTACCCGGAAACGTTTGAATCGAGACGGGCGGAGACGTCAAATACTACTGAGCGCCTTCCATAACCTGATCGAGCGTAACCGCGACCTCATGAGGCGTAGGCACCCAGTCGACCTTGAGAAAAAGAGCCGCAACCGTAAGGGGAATGTAGGAGAACATGAACAGCGGGAATGTAAAGAGGTTCGTGACGATGCGCCACTTCTGCTTGCAGTGGATATGACGGTACTCGACGATCGTTGTGAGCAGACCCATTACAAAGAACGTTCCATACATGTAGGCAAGCGTCATGAGAATCGAGCCGAAGCACATACCGAGCTCTCGGTCAGTGGCCAAAAAGCCGTGCGAAAGCGAGCCCACAAGCATAAACGTTCCGTTAGCGAGAATAGAGATGAGCGTCAGCAGCATGCCCGGCGCGATCGTCATCATGAGGTCGTATGCGGCAAAGCGCCTAAAGTGGACAATGGATTTGAGCAGATGTCCGCCGTAGGTGAAAAAGACCTGATAAAAGCCCTTTGTCCAGCGCATGCGCTGCTTCCAGGATGCCGAGAACGTCACCGGTTGCTCATCGTAGAACTCCGCAGGCGCATACCCGATACGCACCCCGTGAACAGCGCAGAAGGTGGAGAATTGGATGTCCTCGGTCAGGGTATGGAAATCCCAACCGTGCATACCCTCGATGATCTTCGAGGAGACCAGGTAACCCGAACCGGAAACAGCGCACGACGTTTTGCAGATCATGCGCGCATTGTTGAGGAACCGCGCTTCGCGCAAAAACCACGTCGCATACGCAGAGGAAATCCAGGAGCTTCCGAAATTCTTGGAGTTGCGGTAGCTCGTAAGCGCAAGGTATCCCTGATCAAAAGCATCGTTCATGATGCTCACGTAATTGGGAGAAAGCAGGTTGTCGGCATCGAAGATGAAAAATGCCTCGTACGTATCGGGATACTCGCTGAGGATACGGTCGAACCCATAGTCCATCACCCAGCTTTTGCCCTTGCGCGCAAGGTCGTTTCGCTCGTAGACGATAGCGCCCGCGTCGCGCGCAGCCTGGGCGGTATTGTCAGTGCAAGCATCCGCTACGACAAAAATGTCGATGAGCTCAGAGGGGTAATCCTGCTCTTTAATCGACTTCACCAGGTTGGCGATAACGGGCTCTTCGTTGTGCGCGGCGATAAAGAACGCGTAACGGTGCTGCTTGCGCGCGGCAGGAAGCTTGACCTCACCGTGGAAAAGGCCGATAAGAAAGAAAACGACCTGATAAAGAAAGCACAAGCCAAACAAAGTACCGACAATGAAGTTGAAGGCGACGATAGGGGTCATGCCAGAGAAATTTAAAGCCATCGAGAACCTCGAGATCTTTCAAATATAAACAAACAGCAAAGAGTCTAGCGCAGGGCTCGGTACAGATGGTGAAGCTTATGTGCTCACTTAAACATACATGTTGAGCTGCGGGATGATACGCTCCCCCGCTTCCGTGCGCCCCATCGAGCGATCCTCGAGTTCATCGAGGGCAGCAGCAAGATCCCAGGGAAGCTCGTCGGTGCAGGCAACAGTCTCCCCTGTCACCGGATGCGTAAAACGAACGCTCCAAGAATGAAGGAACTGACGGTCGAGACAAAGATCGGCGCGCCCGGCATTGCGCTTGCCATAGAGCGGGTCTCCTACAAGCGGATGGTTGATATGGCGCATGTGCACACGGATTTGGTGCGTGCGCCCGGTGTAGAGGTGGCACTCCACAAGCGTGTAGCCGTCGTCGCCGCGCTGCGCCTCAAAGCGCTCGAGCACCTGAAAGGTGGTAATCGCCTGGCGCGCAAAGGGATCATCGGAAACAGCCATCTTCACGCGATCGCGCGTAGAACGAGCAATACCCGTATTGATGGTTCCGGAGTCGAGCGAGATATACCCATGGCACAAGGCGATATAGCGCCTATCAAGGGTGCGCGTGCGAATGAGGTTTTGCAGCTCTCGCTGGGTATCGTCATCTTTTGCCGCAAGCATGAGACCCGAGGTGTCCCGGTCCAAGCGATGCACGATACCCGGCCGGTCCTCCCCCTGCACCGTACCGAGATGATCGATTCCGCAGTGGTACACAAGGGCATTGGCGAGCGTGCCCGAATCATGGCCGTGGGCGGGATGACACACAAGACCGCGTTGCTTGGACAGCACGATCAGGTAATCGTCCTCAAAGCGAATATCCAAAGGGATAGCTTGGGGAACGATCTCGGTGCATTCGTCAATCTCCGGCAACTCGACAGAAATGCGATCGCCGGCTAAAACCGCATATTTTTTTGAAGCGCAGGTCTCTCCGTTCACATCGACAGAGCCGCCCTCAAGCAGGCGTGCACAAGCAGAGCGCGAAGGCATGCCCGCCTGCGCGCCCAGATAAGCATCGATTCGCTTGCCCGCGCTCGCTTCATCGACAAGGTAATGCATGTCTGCCATTAGGATACGTCCCTTTTGCTCTTACGCGAGGCGCGTTTGGCATCGCGTCTCGCGCGAGCCTCCGCATCACGGCGATTAAGCTCTGCCGTCGCATCGACCTTATTGGCGGGAGAGAAGAACGTAAACCCGATGAAAGCGAGAACGACACCGACTGTGATACCGATATCGGCAACGTTGAAGACCGGAAAATCGATAAACTCCGTGGCAAAGAAATCCACCACGTAGCCGCTCGCCAAACGATCGATGGCGTTGCCAACGGCACCGCCCACGACCATCGCAAGGCCCACGACCTCGAGATGCGAGACGAGCGGAGTTCGCCAGAGATACCAAAGCGTGGCCACGATAACCAACAGGGCGAGCAGAACGAAAGCACCGCCCAATCCCTCGCCAAGAGAAAACGCCGCACCGATATTCTGCACATAGACAAGACGAATGACGCCCGGAATGAGTTCGGGACCGGCGGCGCCCAAAACAAGAACGTTGCGCACGACGGCTTTCGTAATCTGATCGAGCACCAAAAAGAGGGCCGACACACCAGCGGCGGTAGCAAAACGCCACACACGGCTAGGGCTCATTTCGACCTGTTGCTGTTCCATTCAAACTCCTCGCCAGCGGTTTTTCTGCAAAACCATATCACACAAAAGGGGGCCACCGATGAAATCGATGACCCCTCGATAAGTACAGGAAAAGATGCGTGTGCGAAAAACGCTACTCTTCCAGTGCAGCGGCGCAACGGGCGCAGATATGCTCATGCGAGCCGTACGTCCTGACATCGGTGCGATAGTTCCAGCAGCGATCGCAGCACTCGCCGTCAGCCGCCTCCACGGTGGCGCACAGCTCGTCGCCAGACGTCAGCTCGACAGAGGAGACGATGTAGAACTCTGCAAGGTCGACTGCCTTGTCACCGCAAAGCAGCTCGTACATCTCGGACGGAACGGTCGTCTTGACCTTGACCTGCTGGCTCTTGGTGAAGGTACCGGCCGCGCGAGCCTCCTCGAGCGCCTTGGTAACAACGGAGCGAAGCTCGAGGGAAGCCTCAAGGATACCCTCGAACTCGTTTGCCTCATCAAGAGTGATGGGGCCCTTGTACCAATCGAGCAAGGCGGCGTACTTCTGATTATCCACGATACCCGCCGGAGCATATGCCATGACCTCATCGGTGGTATAGGCGAGGATGGGCTGCATATCGCGCAGGAGCATGGAGAGCAGCTCTGCAAGCACGGTTTGTGCGCTGCGACGCTCGAGAGAGCCGAGCTTCTCGCAGTACAGGCGGTCTTTCAGAGCGTCCAGGTAGACGTTGGAGAGCTCGGTGACCACGAAGTCGTACAGGGCGCGATAGGCGCGCGGGAACTCATAGGCGGCGTAGGCGTCGTCGACCTCGGCCTGAACCTGCGTCAAGCGCGCAACCATGAGCTTGTCGAGCGGCATAAGGTCGTCAAAGGCGACGCGGTCATGCTCGGGATCGAACTGCCCCTCAAGCTCGGAGAGCAAGAAGCGGTACGTATTGCGGAAACGACGGTATGCATCGGAGGTACGGGCGAGGATCTCGTGGTCGATGGAGACATCGGAGCTGGTATCGACCGAAGCCACCCACAGGCGGATGATGTCGGCACCCATCTCGTCGCAGACCTTATTCGGGTCGATCACGTTGCCGAGCGACTTGGACATCTTGCGGCCCTTGCCGTCCAGCGTGAAGCCCTGCGAGACAACCGCCTTGTACGGAGCGATGTCGTTCGTGCCCACAGAAGTGAGAAGCGAGCTTTGGAACCATCCGCGATGCTGGTCGGAACCCTCAAGATAGACATCGGCAGGGTACTGCAGCTCGTCACGATACTCGCAGACGGCCTTCCAGGAAACGCCGGAATCCCACCACACATCGAGGATGTCGCGATCGGTCTTGAGATGATGGCCGCCGCACTTGGGGCAGACGCAGGCGTCGCCCAGGTAGCTTGCCGGCTCATCGGTGAACCAGGCATCGGAGCCCTTCTCGTGGAAGAGCTTGATCACAGCGTCGAGCGTATCGTCATTCATGACCTTCTCGCCGCAATCGGCGCAGGTATAGCTCGGAATAGGCACGCCCCAGTTGCGCTGACGGGAAATGCACCAGTCGGGACGCTGCTCGACCATGGCGCCAATGCGGTTGGCGGCATGGGCCGGATACCACTTCACGTGGTTCTTGATCTGATCGGCAGCGATCTCGCGCAGACCGGTCTTGTCCATAGAGACGAACCACTGATCGGTGGCGCGGAAAAGAACCGGATGCTTGCAGCGCCAGCAGTGCGGATAGCTGTGCGTGATCTTCTTCTCCATCACAAGCGTGCCGCGCTCACGAAGGAACTCGATGATGTGCGGGTTGGCCTCATCGGTATCCATACCGCTGAAGGGGCCGCCGCAGCCGAATTCATCACCGACATAGAACTTGCCGTCGTCGTCGACCGGCATGCAGATATCCATGCCCTCCTTGACGCAGACATAGTAGTCGTCGGCGCCATGTCCAGGCGAGTTGTGGACGATACCGGTGCCGTCTTCGGTACCAACGTAGTCGGCAAGAAGCGCCACACCCTCGATACCGTCAAAGACGGGCTGCTTGTAATGCAGATGATAGAAGACCTCGGCATCGACAACGTAATCGGTGCCATCGACCTGAACCGGAGTGTACTCCCAGCCAAACTGCTCACAGCAAGAAGGAGCGAGCTTCTCGAGCATGATCTCGGCGCGACCGTCGTGCTCGACCGCGACGTACTTCTCACCGGGCTTGAGGGACACAGCCTGGTCGGACGGAATGGTCCACGGGGTCGTTGTCCAGATGATGAAGTCGACCGGGCCATCGAAAGCCTCCAGGCCCGCGGGCTTGCTCGTAAGCTCAAAGCGGACGAAGATGGAGGGAGAGGTCTCGTCGGAGTACTCGATCTCAGCTTCGGCAAGCGCCGTATGGCAGTGCTTGCACCAGTGGACGGGCTTATGGCCGCGATAGATCATGCCGCGGTCGAACATGGCCTTGAAGACCTCGATGTCGGCGGCATCGTGCTGGTGATAGAGCGTCAGGTACGGATTATCCCAGTCACCGAG
>CAKUGM010000012.1 GCA_934654625.1 uncultured Collinsella sp.
AGAAGCTCAAGGACGCCATGGAGCACCCCGAGAAGCCCGAGTACGCCAACTTCACCATCCGCGTCTCCGGCTACGCTGTTAAGTTCATCGACCTTACCCGTGAGCAGCAGCTCGACGTTATCGCTCGTACCTGCCACGACCACATGTAAGATCTGCTGCCCACATCAGCGCATCTTCATGCAAAAGGCTCCCGTGCATAAGCGCGGGAGCCTTTTTTGATTCGATATCAGGTATGGAAAAGAACCCCGACACCGATGGGTACCGAGGCACGATGACAGCGCGCCGGGGCGGTCGAAGCATGAGCCGTAGCACCGAAGCAATCGGCTCCATATGCCCTACAGGTCGCGCCTGCAGTAGATACGAGTGCAGACCATACAGCTCACACCGTATAGAACAAGCGCCACAAGGATAGAGGCTATAACCGCAAACAGAAGGTTCGCCTCGATCGATTCAACAAACGCGGACACAACGCTAGAGGGCAGCAAGCGCCCGAGCAGCACGACAACTACTGCAGCAACAGCGCCGATGCCACACGCGAAGAAACGCATACCGCGCGCCGTTCCAAACAACGTAACCAGCGGCATAACAAACGAACAAAGTAAAAGCGCCGCCGCGAGAGATACAATGCCTGTATAGAAAAGCGCTGTAGCCTGCTCAAATACAACAGCATTGAAAACGATAGAGTCAACTGCAATCGCCAAAGGAACGCACAGCGCAACCGCACAGAGCCCAAATCCCAACACCACCGCATATCGACCAGCGATAAGGCTTCGACGAGAGATGGGCAGCGCCGCACGGAAGCGCGCCCATCCAGACTGATCATCGTATCCCGCAAGCGAGAAAGACATGAGCATCGTCATCATCGCGACCGACGCCCCCACCGCGCTGAAGGAATTGCCCGCAAAGAGCCAAACAGCATAAATCACGACCACAGTCGAGATAAGCATGGGCAGGAATGGCTTAACACAAGCGATATCGCAACGGATTGCCTCTTTCATCGGTCGGCCTCCCCAAGGTAAAAGTGCAGATACTCATCGATGCTCGCGCGGTCGCAAGCTACGTCCGGAAACGCCTCGGTAAAGGCAAAGCGATCGGGCACAAGCACGTCGATGCTGAAATCGCGACGCCGCATCCGCGTTCCCTCCACACACGACATGACCTCGTCGGCCTGAGCCGCCGTGCAGCGCGCGACACCTGCAGCGTCGGTTATCTCCTCGCGCGGCAGATCGAACACGATGCGCCCTGCGTCAATCGCCACCACGCGGTCTGCAATCCGCTCAAGATCGCTCGTGATATGGCTTGAAAGGAGGACACCATGGCCTGCTTCGCTCGCAAACGCACGCAGCTCGTCGAGAATCTCATCGCGCGCAATGGGATCCAATCCAGCCGTTGCTTCATCGAGCAACAGGAGGTCGGCGCCGTGGCACAGGGCGCAAATAAGCTGAAGTTTCATTCCCATACCGCGCGAAAGGCTCTTGGCCTTTGCCTTGAGGCTCAGGCCGTGTGCATCGCATAGCGCTTCAAACCGCTTCCAATCCCAGTGCGGATACGCCGGGGACACGCTAGCAGCAGCTTGGCGCACCGTATGATCACTTGGAAACGGGCATGTATCCATGACCACACCAATACGAGCACGCAGCTCGCGCTGCAAAGCCTCATCTGCATTAGCGCCAAAGGGCTGCTCAAAGAGATTCAAGTCGCCCGAATCAAGGCGAACCAAGCCCAAAGCCGCCCTGATAATCGTTGTCTTGCCAGCGCCGTTGGGGCCCACGAAGCCCACAACTTCGTTCTCCCTAACGGTAAGGTCAACATTTTGCAAGGCAAAATCGTCGCTGATGCGCCGGCTCACACCTCGCATCGATAGCAGGTTCTCCATCCTTGCACCTTTCTATTCAAGGCCCTCAGGGGCCATAAGGTCGAGCATGTCGTGGAGCTCATCGCGCGTGAGGCCGATATCCCTCGCCTCCGAGGCAGCCTGCGCCATAAGGTCTTCCACGCGGCGCATGCGACGTTCGCGGAGCAATGCCTTGTTCTGCTGGGAAACAAAACAGCCCTTGCCCTGTACCGTCTCGACAAGGCCCTCAGCTTCAAGATCGGAATAGGCGCGCTTGGTGGTAATCACGCTTACACCCAATCCATCGGCAAGCGCGCGAATAGAGGGCAGACGCTCCCCCGCTTCGAGAGCACCGGATAAGATTTGCGCTCTGACTTGCGAGGATATCTGCTCGTAGATGGGCTTTCCGCTTGAATTGGAGATGATGATATCCATAGACGATCCTTTTCTGTGTATATCTATTAAGCACAGTATATATACGCTATGTACAGTTGCGCAAGAACTTTCTCACTAGTCAAAAGAAAACGCCTCCGACACCGCACGGATATCGGAGGCGTACCCTCATTTATCAGGCATAACGCAGCACTATGCTACTCCTGGGGCTTTTGAGCCTCAAACGTCTCTTGGACTGCTATTGCTTCAGCCTCATCGGCGTGGATGTGAACACCGTCACCCGGGCGCTCAAGCTCGGGAATATAACCGACGTAGGTATTGTCCACGGCATTTTTACTGGGACTCTTCTTGGCGTACATCTTCACGGCACCGGTCGTCTTGTTGATGGCCTGGAGCGTACCCGCGCCCGCGACGCATCCGCCCGGACACGCCATGCCTTCAAGCAGGTACCCATCGTACTTGCCCTTTACCGCCATCTTCATCATCTTGCGGCACTCGGTAAGGCCCTCGGCATTTGCCACCTTCACCTCGCGGTCGGGATGCACACGATGGATTGCGTTAGCAACCGCCGTGGCCACACCGCCCGACACGGCAAAGCCGCGACCATCGGCGCTCGCCACGTCGAAGTCGCTTGAGCCCTCGCCGGCCAGCTTGGTGTAATCGATCCCCTTCGCATCCATCATGCCCGCCATCTCTTCGAACGTGAGGACGAAGTCAACCTCGCTCTTCACGCTGCGGCGCATGGCCTCGAGCTTCTTGGCGGCGCACGGCCCCACAAATACGATCTTGGCGTTGGGATGCTGCTTGCGGATCAAACGGGCCGTCAGCGTCATGGGGGTCAGTGCCATCGACACGCAGTCGGCATGCTCCGGGAACTCCTTTTTCGCCATGACCGACCACGCGGGACAGCAACTCGTACCCATGAAGGGAATCTTTTCGGGTACCTCTTCCAAAAAGTCGCGCGCCTCCTGCACGGCACAGAGGTCCGCACCCAGGGCGACCTCTTCCATGCCCGAGAACCCCAAGTCGCGGAATGCCTCGCGCAGCTTATCGACATTGCCCTTGCCGCCAAACTGGCCCACAAAAGCGGGGGCGACCTCGGCGATAACCTCGTCGCCCTCCTTTATGGCCTGAATCACCTGGAAAATCTGGCTCTTATCGGCAATGGCGCCAAAGGGGCAATTGACCAGGCACTGCCCGCAGCTCACGCACTTGTCGTAATCGATCTGTGCACGACCGTGCTCATCGGAACCGATCGCGTTCATGCCGCAGGCCTCTGCGCAGGGGCGCACATGATGATGAATGGCCTGGTATGGGCACACCTGCGCACAGCGTCCGCACTTGATGCACTTGTCGTGGTCGATAAAGGCTTTCTTGTCCTTAAAGGTGATGGCGCCCTTAGGGCAGATCTCGCGACACGGATGGGCCAGGCAGCCCTGGCAAGCGCTCGGCATCACGCGATAGACGTTGTCCTCGCAGGCGTTGCACGCGAACTTGATGACGTTGATAAGAGGCGGCTGATAGTACGTCTCGGGCTTTGCAGCTTCGGCAACGCCATCGGAGAGCTTTCCCGGCTTGTCCACGCCTTGAAGCGGCAGGCCCATCGCCAAGCGGATGCGCTCGCCCACAACGGCGCGCTCCAAAAAGACGCTCTCGCGGTACGCCGCCACGTCACCCGGAATGATCTTGTACGGCAGCTCGTCGACCCAGGCATAATCACCAGCATCGGTATCGCCGTCGGCATCCGCCCCTCCTTGATACGCCAGGCGTGCGACCTCGGAAAAAACGGTACGGCGAATCTTTGCGAGGCCTGTGTACACCCCGCGCATCGTATTGCTCATAATCGTCCCCCTCTTGAACGATAAGCAGTTGTATAACATTGTAGAATCGCACGTTAAGTTTGAAGCGCAGCGAGCAAAAATTGCCCACTCAGCATGGAATCTTGAAAGGGGCCCTCGATGAAAACGGAAACTTTTGACAACGGCATGGTTATGAGCAGGCGCGGTTTTCTTTCCGCAGCAGGTCTGGGCATGATGAGCATCGCCCTCACCGGTTGCGGCGCCACGGGCACCGCCGGCGGCTCCGCGGGTTCCACGGCAAGCTCGGCTGCGGTCAGCTCGTCCACCAACGTGCGCGTCGCCTCGCTCAAGGGCCCGACCACTATCGGCCTCGTGCGCTTTATGGACAAGGCCGCATCCAAGAACAGCGATCTGGCCAATACCTATTCGTTCACGCTCTCCACGGCAGCAGACGAGGTGCTGCCCTCCCTCATCAAGGGCGATATCGACATCGCGCTGATCCCGGCAAACGCGGCATCGGTGGTCTACAACAAGACCAAGGGCGGCATCACGTGCCTGGACGTCAACACGCTCGGCGTCCTCAGCGTGGTCACGGGAGACGCGTCCGTCGCCTCGCTCAAAGACCTTGCAGGCAAGACCGTCTACCTCACCGGTAAAGGAACCACGCCGGAATATGTGATGAACTACCTGCTTGGCGCGGCGGGCATCGCCGACAGCGTCACGCTCGAGTTCAAAAGCGAGGCCACCGAGGTCGTAAGCGTTCTCTCCTCTGACCCCACGGCAGTCGGCGTGTTGCCGCAACCCTTCGCCACCGCGGCACTCGTCAAAAACCAGGCCCTTAGCGCCCCCATCGACCTCACCGAGGCCTGGAATGAGGTCTCCGAGCAAACAGGCAATGACAGCCAGCTCGTCACCGGTGTGACCGTCGTGCGTAACGAGTTTCTTGACAAGCACCCCGAGGCGGTCGAGGAATTCCTCAAGGGCCAATCGGCAAGCGTGGAGTACGTCAATGAACATCCCGACAAAGCCGCGAAGCTCGTGGTCGAGCAGGGCATCCTTGAGTCCGAGGCAGTGGCGCAGAAGGCCATTCCCGCTTGTCACCTAGTATGCCTTACCGGCAAGGAGCTCAAGCAGGCGCTCGCCGGCTACCTCGAGGTGCTCCATCAGGCCGATGCATCGTCTGTAGGCGGCTCACTTCCCGCAGACGATTTCTACTACCAGGCGTAAGGCGCCCCGCCCCTCTCCGATGCAGCGAGCTGTCCCATGGATAAAAACTCACCGATCGATAAGAAGATGACGAGCACGCGCGTTATCGTCCGCTGCGCGCCCGCCATCTTTTGGCTTGCCATATGGCAGGCGGCGAGCATGCTGGACGGCAGCGGGGTTTTACTTTGCGGTCCGCTCGATGCTCTGCTAGCCCTTTGCCGCCTGGTTTGCAGCCAGGCGTTTTGGGGCAGCATCTGCTTCTCCGCGCTGCGCATCATCGCCGGTATTGCAGGCGGCTATCTCATCGCGGGCATCCTCGCTGCTGCATCCTGGCATGCACGCGCCGTGCGCGCCCTGCTGCAGCCGGCGCTTTTGGCCATCAAGAGCACGCCGGTTGCCTGCATCGTCGTCATCTTGCTTATCTGGACCGGCGCGGCGAATGTCAGCATTATCACGGTGCTGCTCCTGGTTGTGCCCGCCATCTATTTTGCTGTATGCACGGGGCTCGACAACATGGATGCCGGCCAGCGCGACCTCTTCGAGGTCTTTGGCGCAGGCAGGCGAACGCGCTTCCTCGCGCTCATATGGCCCACGGTCCTTCCCTACCTGCAAGCTGCCAGCAGCACCGTCTTGGGCATGAGCTGGAAAGCGGGAATCGCTGCCGAGCTCATCGGCGTGCCCACAGGCTCCATTGGCGAGAGAATCTACCAGGCAAAGCTCCTGCTTGAAACGCCGGATCTTTTTGCCTGGACCTTTTGCGTAATCTGCCTGTCATGGCTGTTCGAGCATGGCGCGATGGCACTTCTTCGTGGCACCTGGCCCCGTGCGGCGAGGCTTGCCGTGGCGGCCGCGCGCGGCGGCGCTGCAGGGACACAAGGAGACCATGCCGCACGCAAGGCCCTCCTGCGCGCTCAGGGACTCTTGATCGGATATGGCGATAGGCCTTTGGGCGAGCCCCTCAGCTTCGTCCTCGACCCGTCTTCCCGCCTTTGTCTTCAGGCTCCCTCGGGCGCGGGTAAAACGACCCTCCTGCGTACCACAGCGCAGCTGCAGCGCCCTCTTGGCGGAACTGTCGAGAATACTGCCCGGGGACGCTCGATGGTGTTCCAAGATACGCGCCTTGTCGAAGACCTCGACGCTCTCGACAACATCCTGCTCTTTGCGCGCCCGGGCTTTGCACGCGAAGAGGCGCGCGACCTTGCCTGCGAGCTGCTGCCTAAAGACGTGCTTTCTCGCCCGGTGCGGGAGCTTTCGGGCGGGCAGAGGCGCCGCGTTGAGTTGGCGCGCGCCTTTGCCGCATCGAGCGAGCTCGTGCTGCTAGACGAGCCGTTTAGTGGACTCGATGCGCAGGCGCATGCTCGTGCGCTCGCGTTCGTGGAGCGGCACGCCGGCAAGCGCATCGTCGTTCTCGCCACGCATGATGCAAGCGACGCCCAGATGCTTGAGGCACAGGTAATCGAGCTATAGCAACGCTCGCGGGGCAAGGCGGAGCCTAACCGCAGGCAGCACGCGGGCGGCCCGGCTACTTGTGATAGGGCTCGCCACGGCTGATTTTGATAGCACGGTAAATCTGCTCGAGCAGCACCACACGCGCCAGGTTGTGCGGCATGGTAATGCGGCCGAAGGAAAGCGTCTCATTCGCGCGGGCGCGCACGGCATCCGATACGCCATCGGAGCCACCGATGATAAAGACGATGTCGCTGTTGCCGCCCAGCGCGAGCTGGTCGAGACGCTGAGAGAATTCCTCGCTCGAACGCTCCTTGCCCTCAATAGCAAGAAGAATCACATGCGCGCGATCGGGAATCGAAGAGAGGATGGATGCCCCCTCGCGATTGCGCGATGCGTCGACACCGCCGGCGCGCGCCGGATCGACATCGGCGACCTCGCGTACTTCGACCTTTGCGTAGCCGCCCAGACGCTTAAGATACTCGGCACACGCGTCCTTCCAAAAGCGCTCTTTGAGTTTGCCCACAGCGATAACGGTGTATTTCATCGGTTCTCCCCTATGCTGGCAGCCTACCGAGATTGCACAGTCGCAACCCTACTGGCGATCGTAGTAATCTTCATCGGCAATGAAATAGGTACGGATGTAGCCCTGTTGCGAGACGACCACAAACTCGCCCGTCTTTTTGAGGAAATAGACGTCGTCCCCATCCTCTGTCTGCGTTTTATGCAGGGCATTGGGGTTGGAGATAACGGCATTGGCACCCGCCTGGTAGTCCTCGGCGGAATCGTAGCCCATGTCGATGCCGTGCTTGAGGTAGTGGCTCTCCAGGCGATCCTCATTACGGAAGGTAAGCGAGCTTGCTTGCTCGGCCTGCTCCTGGTTGAAGGCGGCCTCCCGCGGCGTCGGCGCGCCCGTATTGACCACCTGGCCGCCAAAGAGAGCCCCCGCCAGGGCGATTGCCAAAACAACGATTCCGTAGACGGCCTTCTCGAGAGGCGTACGCGGGTTGTTCTTATTCGATTGCGCCATGCGTTCTCTCCTATCGTGCGCGGGCGAGTCGTGGAGCAGCACGCTTTCTTCCGCAGGCATCATACCGCATATGGGACGGCCCCTCTGTGCGCGGAACTTTTGCAAGCTGTCGTCAAAGCCGTATGATGGTTTGCGTTCATACGGCTCGTACGCAGAAGGAGACCCATGTTCAACGTGGTTTTATACCAACCGGAGATTCCAGCCAATACCGGCAACATTGGACGAACCTGCGTTGTCACCGGAGCACGCTTGCACTTAATTGGCCCCCTGGGCTTTTCGCTTGATCACAAAACCGTGCACCGTGCGGGCCTTGGCTATTGGGAGAACCTCGACGTGCGCACCTATGAGGGCTGGGAAGACTTTTTGCGCCAAAACGAGCTCGCGGCCGACGATGAGCGCCTACACCTCTTGACCAAAAAGGCGCGCCGCACGTATGCCCAAAGCAGCTACCGCGATGGCGATTACCTGGTATTCGGAAGCGAAAGCAACGGTATTCCCGAGGAATTGCTGGCACATGCCTCCGAGCGCTGCGAGCGCATCCCCATGCTCCCCGACGCCGCATCGCTCGCCAACGCCGAAGCCTGGGAGGCGCACGAGCAGGCGCTTGGACACAGCGAGCCCGATCACGAGGCGATCTTGCGGCAGGACATCTGCGGCAATTTTATCGATCCCACCAGCTATCGCATCAGCGCGCTCAATCTCTCTAACTCCGCTGCCATCGTCCTCTACGAGGCACTGCGGCAGACAGACTTCCCCGGAATGTAGCGCTACGGCCTAACGTTCCCTTTGCCAATCAAATGCCACGCGAGGAGTTCCATCGGAGACGTAAATAATCCCCGCTCGCGCAAAACCGTACTTGCGAATCGCGTTTTGCATGGGAATATTATCCTCATGCGTATCGATGCGCAGGGCGTCGGCGCGCTGCTGGCAAAACTCAAAGCAAGCCTTGGCAACGCCATGCGTCTTGCCATTTGATGCCACGCGATGAATCACATGATACGGCGCGTCAAAGTTCCAAGCGCCGTCTTCGATATGAGCATAGGTCGGGTCGGGCCCGGCTATGAAGGCAAAGGTCCCCACCACGGTGCCGTCATCCACGCACACGTAGCTGTCGCCGCGCGCGATATCGGCGCGCACCTTGTCTTCCGAGGGGTTGCCTTTTGGCCACTGCGCCATGTTGCCATGGGCGCGCATAAAGGCTCGTGCAGCATCGAACGTTGCCATGACCTGCGGTAAATCGGCCTCGATGGTTTTGCGGATCTCCATAGCTCTCCCGATGTATCCCATGGGATATGCGGCTTTGCGTCCGCGTCCCCAAACAATTGCAAACGCACCCTATCGTACTCAAAGATGCGCGATAATGACCCCAAGCAACCCCGGCAACGCAAGGATTTTACGATGGGCAGCAAGAAGCACTCGGCGCGCGAAAAGCAGAAGATGGCCTTCTTGGCAGACCTCGGCAACGAGGATATGGGCGTGTCGGACAGCCTCTTTGCCGCCGAAGACGAGCGCCGCGATCGCATGCACGCCGAGCATGAAGAGGCGCTGCGTTACAAGTCATGCGAGCGCAAGACGCGCTACAACAGCCGGCTCGAAGCCCAAGACGCCATCGCCGCTTGCGCCGCCCATGGGCGCGGCGGCCTCACCTGCTACAAATGCTCCTGGTGCGGAGGTTGGCACCTCACATCGCATCCGCAACGGTAACGCGGCTGCAGCTGCGCGGCGTCGTCCCTACAGGGCGAGGACGTCGTAGCGTACGGCCTTGCCTTTGAACTGGGCGCTTGGCTTGGCGTTGGCCAGAAGCGGTCCCTTTACCGGACGCTTGATCACGATTTTGCGTGCGCCGGTTGCCCGCGCTGCAGCAAGGAGCGCTTCTTCGTCCGCACAAGGCTGCTCCAGGTGATGCAACAGCTGGAATTTCTTCTTAACCGAAGCGCTCTTGGTGCGCCCCGGGAACATCGGATCCAAATAGACCGCGTACGGAACCGTGCCCGCCACCACAAGCTCCGCCATGCCCGCGATGCTATCCCCCACATGAAGGTGCATGCGTGAGGCGGCCTCGCTCAAGCGTGGGTCGCTCGTCGCACGCTCCAAGGCATCGGCCAACAGCGCGCTGATAACGGGGTTGCATTCGAACATCTCGACGGTATAGCCCGCCGCCGCCAAGAGCAGCGAGTCTTCGCCGAACCCCGCGGTTGCGTCAAAGGCCACCGGGTATTCCACGCCACGGGCGCGCGCGGCGCGGACCAGCAGCTCACGCTGCAAGGTCCCTTGCTTAAGACGGGGAATCATATGCGCAAAATCGGCGATAAGCCGCATGGTTCCGTCGGTGAGTGCCAAGCCCTCCGACGTTTGGATAAGTTCCAGCCCCGCTGCGCGTGCTTCCTCCTGCGAACGGTTCATTTACGCCTCCCAACGGTCGAATGTGACAAAATAAACCTGTCGACTTTTTGTCACATGGGGCAGTGGTATTCGGCGATGATGAACTCGATGGGCGTTTGGAGCTGGTCGAGGTTCGCCAGGCGCTCGCGGTCCTCACGACGTGTGCGATAGTAGTACGGCGTCATCTGGAATACCGCCTCGATATCGGCAGGGGTGGCAAGCGTGATCTGCGCTGTGACCTTGCGTGTGGAGACGAGCTCGAGCTCCGTTGTCTGTGGCAACTTCTCGTCGTTCAAGTACGGGGTGTCGTAGAGTACCTCTTTGAGACCCCAAAGATGGCGCGCACCGGGGATGACCGTGTAGAGCGAGGCGCCCGGCTTGAGCACGCGTGCGAATTCATGCTCGTTAAAGGGGGCAAACAGATGCGTCGCCACGTCGATCGATGCATCGGCAACAGGAATGGCGCGCATGTTGGCAACGAAATACATAGCGCCGCCTCGCTTGGCAGCCAAGCGCACCATCTCTTTGCCCAGGTCAAAGCCATAGGCGTCAACGCCCTCGACCGAGCCCATGGCAGAGGTGTAGTAGCCCTCGCCGCAGCAGATGTCGAGAAGTGCCAAAGGCTCATGGCTCGAACGAGCAGCGACTCGCTCGCGCACGATGTCCACAAGCGCATCGCGCAAGGGGGCATAATAATCCTGGTTCAAAAAATCACGCCTGCTGCGTGCCTGGCTCTTGGGGTCACCCATGGAGTCACCGCTTTTATTGGAGCGCAATAAATTGAGGTAACCTTCGCGCGCACGGTCAAAACGGTGCCCCGCGGGGCACGCTGCACCGCGCTCATCGGCCCGAAGCTCTTGTCCACACACAGGGCAACGTAGCATGCTCGATCCATTCCATCGTCAACAAAACCTGGACCCCATTGTGGCACATCACGCTCCCGCACCGCCACGTTCCTTGACCTCGCCATCCAAACTGGGACAAAATCGTCGTAGCCTTTTATCCACGCTTTGCCCAAAGGGGTCTCATGGCCGAGTGCACGCATATCAACGAATGGTTCGAACAGCTTCCCAAAGACGTGGTGACGCAGGCAAAAAACCTGCTGGAGCAGGTCGAGACCATGCGTCAAAGCGAAACCATCTATCCTTCGCAAGACAACATCCTCAACGCGCTCGCCCTCACCGCACCCAGCGATGTACGCGTTGTGATCTTGGGCCAAGACCCTTACCATGGGCCCGGCCAGGCCATGGGCCTCTCGTTCTCGGTCCCCGAAGGCCAAAAGCTACCCCCGAGTCTGCGCAACATCTATAAGGAGATGGCCGCGGACCTTGGATGCACGGCTCCCATCAGTGGAGACCTGACTTCCTGGGCGCAGCAAGGCGTCCTTTTGCTTAACACCACGCTCACGGTACGTGAACACGCCGCAAACTCCCATGCCAAACTGGGGTGGAAGATTCTCACCGATGCAATCGTACGCTGCTGCCTGCAGCTCGAGCAGCCGGTCGCGTTTCTCACCTGGGGACGTCACGCCATCGATATGGTCGAAGCAGCCCGCAAGACAACGGGTGCGGCCGCAAACAAGTTCTTCCTCGCCTCAACGCATCCTTCGCCGCTCTCCGCCACACGCGCCGCAGGCGAGCTTCCCGCCTTCATGGGCTCGCGCCCCTTCTCACGTACTAACGAGCTCCTCACCCAGCACGGCGCCGCGCCCATCGATTGGCGCATCTAGCCAACGCGACACAGCATCGCAGCATAAAAAAACGCGACAGGCATGTGCCCATCGCGTCTAAATCAACCGTCGATCCCGCTTGCGCATTACACCTGCAGACAGGCAACAAGCTCGTCCAGATCGCGTGCAAACGAGATACCGCGCAAGCGCTCAGGCGAAGTCAAACCAGACGCCAGCATGCGATCAAGCTGCTCGGCCATAGGGTTGTAGTAGCCGTTAAGGTTGTAGAAGACGCACAGTGCCTCAAGCTGGCCCAAACCGATCATGCTCATAACCTGGGAGATTTCCTCAAGCGTGCCCGTGCCACCGGGAAACGCCACGAAGGCATCGCCCAGCTCGATCATCTTGGCCTTGCGCTGCGCTATATCGGGCGTGACGATCAGCCGGGTAAGGCCCTCCAGCTGCAGAACGGAGTCGACAAAGAACTGCGGCTCCACGCCCGTGACCTCGGCACCCGCCTCAAGCGCCGCCGAGGCGAGCTCACCCATCAGACCCGTCTTGGACCCGCCATACACCAGCGAGTTTCCCGAGTCGCCAATCCAGGTACCCAACTCGCGCACGGTCTGCTTGAGCTGCGGATCGCACCCCTCGCAGGCACCCAAATACACGGTGATATTCATGCTCGATATTTCCCCTTAAATACCCGCGCCGAACATTCGCTAGAACGAGATATTGCCGAACTCGGAGAGCTCGAGGCCCTCGTTGTGGTCGGTCGCCCAGTCCACGTTCCACGGACTCGTGAATAGCAGCAGCTTGCCGCCGCGCATATCCTCGACGCGCAACGTGTCGCGCGTGAGCGAAAGCGCCGGGATGTCAATGGTGTCGGGGTCGTTCATAATCCAGCGGATATCGGTGTAGGAGAGCGGCTGACGGCGTACCTCGACGTGGTACTCGGACTTCAGGCGCTGCTCGAGCACCTCGAACTGCAGCACGCCTACAACGCCCACAATCACGCTTTCCATACCGGCGCCCAGCTCGCGGAAGATCTGGATGGCACCCTCCTGGGCAAGCTCCTCCATGCCCTTGACGAACTGCTTGCGCTTGAGCGTATCGACCTGCGTGATGCGCGCAAAATGCTCCGGCGCGAACGTGGGGATCTGTGGGAACTGCACGCGCTGCTTGCCCGCGCACACCGTGTCGCCAATGGAGAAGATGCCCGGGTCGAATAGGCCCACGATATCGCCGGCATACGCCTCATCGACGATCGCGCGGTCATCGGCCATCATCGCGGTACCCGTGGCCAACTTGAGCTTGCGGCCACCCTGCATATGGAAAGCGTCCATGCCGCGCTCGAACTTACCCGAACAGATACGCACAAAGGCGATGCGGTCGCGGTGGTTCTTGTCCATGTTGGCCTGGATCTTAAAGACGAAGCCAGAGAAGTCGTTGGTCGCAGGGTCCACGGGCTCGCCCGTAAGGGTGTCCTTATACGGCAGCGGCGTGGGCGCCAGACGCAGGAACTCCTGAAGGAAGGGTTCCACGCCAAAGTTGGTGAGCGCTGAGCCAAAGAAGGCGGGGCTGAGCTTACCGCACGACACGGCATCAAGATCAAGTTCATCGCCCGCGCCGTCGAGCAGCTCGATATCGTCCATCAGGTTGCGATGGTTCTCCTCGCCGATAAGCTCGTCGAGCTTGGCATCGCCCAGCTCGGCCTCGACTTCAGCGACCTTCTTGGTGGCGTTGGCATGGCCGTCGCCTTCGAAGGCGATCACACGACGCGTCTGACGATCGAAGACGCCGCGGAAGTTGCGGCCAGAGCCGATCGGCCAGTTCATGGGATACGTGTTGATGCCCAGAACGTTCTCGATCTCTTCCATAAGCTCAAAGGGATCACGAGCCTCGCGGTCGAGTTTGTTCACAAAGGTGAAGATGGGAATGTGGCGCAAAGTGCAGACGCGGAACAGCTTGATGGTCTGGGCCTCGACGCCCTTGGCGGCGTCGATAACCATGACGGCGGCGTCCGCAGCCATGAGCGTGCGGTAGGTGTCCTCAGAGAAGTCCTGGTGGCCAGGGGTGTCAAGGATATTCACGCAGCAACCGTTATAGGTGAACTGCAACACCGAGGAGGTAACGGAGATGCCGCGCTCTTTCTCGATATCCATCCAGTCGGACACGGCGTGCTTAGAACTCGACTTGCCCTTGACAGAACCCGCCGTCTGGATGCTGCCGGTATAGAGCAGCAGCTTTTCGGTAAGAGTCGTCTTGCCGGCGTCGGGGTGCGAGATGATCGCGAACGTGCGACGCGAGGAAATCTGATCAGACAGGGATGCCATGCGTGTCCTAACTGGTATCGGTATGCGTAACGTGCGAATATGCAACCTTAGCATTGTAGCGCGAGCCGTAGAGCGCGGGCAACGAGGTCCACGCCGTTATCGCATGCGCACAGCCGACTTCACAAGTTACTCTACGCTCTTAAGGCTTTCTACCATGTCGATGCGGCGTAGCTTGGAGCGCATGAACAGTGTCACGATCACCGAGAACACCATGGTGAGGATAAACGCGATGATAAAGCTCGAGGAATGGATGTCGCGACCGAACATCACCTGGTCCACCTCGGCGGTCACGATCACGTAGCCCTCCATAAAGATGCCCAGTACAAGACCCAGAAGCGAGCCGATGAGCGCCAGCAGCAGCGTCTCGCGATAGATATAGGCATTAACTTCATGCTGCGTAAAGCCCAAGACCTTAAGCGTCGCGATTTCGCGCACGCGCTCGGCGATGTTGATGTTGGTGAGGTTGTAGAGCACCACGAACGCGAGCGTCGCTGCGGCAACCACCAGCACCACCACAACCGAGTCCACGCTCTTGAGCATGCTGCGATAACTGTTGATGGTCTCGTCGTTATAGCTCACGGTCTTCACGCCGTCGGTGTCCAGCAAGTCGTCGCTCACTTTGTCGCGCGTCGCCTCGTCTTCCTCCACGCTCGCATACAGCGTGGTAAACGAAACCTCTTCGCCAAACGTCTTCTCATAGAGTGCCGGCGTCATGATCACGTAGTGCGCTACATAGTTCTCGATCACACCCGCCACGCGCACGCGATGCGCCTTGCCCGTGGGGTTGCCAATGGCGTCTTGCTCGTAGATATCGACCGAGTCGCCCGCACGCACGCCCAACTTGGTAGCAAGTTTCTCGCTGATGAGAACGCCTGTATCGTCAAGCGTCATCGCCTTGCCCGACACGCGGTCGCGCAGGGTATGGAACTCGGAATACGTCTCGACCTTTTGCGGAACATCGAGCTCGACCATCTGGTCGGAATCGTTGCCCTTCGCGCCCGCCTGACGCACCACCATGTTCTTGGTCGCAAGCCAGGTGGAAGAGCCGGTCGAATCCTCGTCGATGCGTTCGGTCGCCGTCTTCTTTTGCGCCGCGGTGACGTCCTCATCCATGCGCACAATCGTGTTGTAGTGATACAGCTCGCCAAACTGCTTGTCGATGATGTCGTTGATCGAGTTCTCCAGACCAAGGCCTGTGAGCAGCAATGCCGTGCAGCCGGCAATGCCGATGATGGCCATGCAGAAACGACGCTTGTAGCGGAAGAGATTGCGCGCGGTGACCTTCCAAGAGAAGGTCAGACGACTCCAGATGGGACGAATACGCTCCAGCAGGATGCGCTTGCCCGCCTTGGGAGCGCGCGGAAGCATAAGCGTCGAGGGCTTCTCGCGCAGAGTGGCCGCCACGGCAAACCAAGTGGCCAGAGCCGTAATGCCGATACCCAGGCCTGCCGAAGACAGAGCGATGGGCATGTCGATAGGCACGGGCCTGCAGGGAACGGCGTAGATGATGGCGTAGGCCTCCATGATGAACCATGGCAGGAACGTGGAGAGCGCCAAGATACCCACGATGGAGCCCACACCGCTCGCGATGGCGGCGTAGCCCAGGTACTTACCCGTAATGCGCGCGTTGGAATAGCCAAGCGCCTTGTACGTACCGATAAGCATGCGGTCCTCGTCCACCATGCGCGTCATGGTAGTGAGAGAAACAAGTGCTGCAACCAGGAAGAACAGCAAGGGGAAGACCTGTGCGATCTGGTCGATGCGACCGGCATCGGAGCGATAGCTCTCAACGCCCATGTTCTTCTTCAAATCGAGGGTGTAGACGTCGGCGTCCATGGTGGCGATATCGTCTACCTTGGCCTGAGCCTCCTCGAGCTGGGCCTCGGCGTCGGCAAACTGGCTTTGTGCCTCGGCGCGCTTCTGTGCAAGCTCGGAGCTGCCCGCCTGCCACCGAGCAAAGCCATCGTCGTACTGAGCTTGGCCCTCTACAAGCTGAGCTTTTCCGCTCTCAAGCTGTTCTGTTCCGGACTGCAACTGCGACAGCGCCGCATCGAGGCTCTGCTGGGCGGAAGCAAAGCCGTTTTCGGCGGCCGCCTTTTGAGCCTCCAACTCTGCACGCGCGGCGCTCAGGCTTTCGGCCACGCCGGCGGTTTGAGAATCGATCTGTGCGATGTCGCCTTTGAGCTGGGCAATGGCACCTTCAAGCTGGGTCTTTTGCTCCTCGAGGGCTTGTTTTTGCTGCTGCAGGCCGGCAAGCTCCGCCTGGGCCTGAGCGAGCTGTTGCTCGCAGCCGGCCTTTTGTTGCTCGAGCGTGGCGCGCGCCGGATCGTCCGCGGGCAGAGTATCAATCTGCTGCTGGAGCTGGTCGATGGTCGCCGTCAACGTATCGATTCCCTCCGACGCCTGAGCGATGCCGGTATCGACCTGAGCAAGGCCGTCTTGCACTTGATCGAGGCCTGTCTGGGCCCCATCGAGCTGGCTGGAGAGCTCGGCGCGCGTTGCCATCGCAGCGTCGTATTGAGCCTGTGCGCCGTCTATCTCGGTTTGAGCCTGCGCCAAGGCCGCATAGGCCTGCTGCCTTTGCGACTCAATCTCCGCGCTTCCCGCCTCGTACTGAGCCTTGCCATCACGCAGCTGTGCCTCGCTTTGCGCTATGCGAGCGCGCGCCGATTCCAGATCGGCCGCAGCACTATCGAGCTGAGCCTTCGCGCTATCGAGCTCAGATTGGCCGTCGGCAAGCTGAGCCTCGGCGTCGGCCTTCTCGCGTTCGTATTCCGCACGCTTCTCGTCAAGCTCGGCCTGTGCCTCCGCGCGCAAATCATCCAGACGAGAAGCCTTGATGTCATCGGAAATCGCATCGATGCGAGCGGTCACCGCATCGACCTTTTGCTGATACGCATCACTCGACCAGCGCTCATCACGTGCGTCCTCCACGGAGATAAACGCCTCGGTGTAAGGGTAGTCGTCCGCAAAGGCGCCATCGGGAACATACGCAAAGCTCGTCAGTTTGCCGCTGCCCAGCGAGGTTGATCCCATGCTGGTCGAGCAGGTATAGTAGCCCGATTCGCAAAAGCCCACGATAGTGAACTCGCGCACGGCAAACGTATCGTCCAGGTCCTGTGTGCCCTCGATCAAGCGCACCTTGTCGCCAATCTTCACGTCGCTTTGCCACACCGTATCGGCCGAAAGCAGGCACTCGTCTGCAGCTTTAGGCCAGGTGCCGCTTGTGAGAATTGGGCGGTTAAGGTAGTTGTCATCTTTAGATGTGGTGTTCACGCCGTCGTATTCACAAGCGCGCGCTGCGTCCACATCGAGCGAGTGATAGCGCAAGGTGCATTGAATGCCGTCAACGTCGGAGATGGCATCGGCCTCGTAGGCGGGCATAACGGCAGCCACGCCTTTAACCGCACGAATCTGATCGATCTGGTTATCGTCGAGGCCCACCGTTGAGACCACGCGGGCGTCGGAAAGATAGGTCCCGTCGTAATACTCGTCCCCCGCCAGGCGCATGTCCGGACCGGTCATGCGCAAGCCGGCAAAGAAGCCCGTTCCCAGCGCCGCAATGATGGCGATAGCGATAAAACGCCCCCACGAATGGGTAACGGAGCGAATCACATCTTTGGTAAATGCGCTGGCCATCGCATGCACTCAATTCTCGGCGATATTTCTTGCAGTCATTGTTTTATTGTAAGCGACCAGCCCGTTATTTGCGCCGAGGCGGTGGACGGAAGCTACAGAGCCGCGGCCGCGTTCCAGGGTTTGATCTTCTTGAGCTCGGGCGCAAGCTTCCTGCGAGCGATCTCCATGTCATAAGCCGCCTGCGCGCGCAGCTCGTTCAGACGGCGTCATGTATGAGACAATACGTTCCACGAACGCATTCTTTTGAAAGGCCCACAGCATGAACAAAGCGGCACCAAACCAATCCCTTTCGCCCCGGCAATCCGTCGCGGTGGGCATCACGCTGTTCTCGATGTTCTTTGGAGCAGGAAACCTCATCTTGCCGCCCATGCTCGCACTCCAGGCAGGCACCTCCACCGTCCCGGCAATGATCGGTTTCCTTGTTGCCGGCATTGGCCTGCCGGTACTCGGCATTGTGGCCGTAGCACTCGTGGGTACGGCACGCGAGCTGGCCGATCGTGTCCACCCGCTGTTCTCGAGCATCTTCGTTGCAGCCATCTACCTGGCGATCGGACCTTGCCTCGCCATTCCGCGCACCAGTTCCACCGCCTTTGAGATGCTCATCCCGCTCTTCCCACAGGGCGCACCCATCGGCACCATCCGTTTGGTCTTCTCCATCGCGTTCTTTGCCGTAGCATATGCGCTCGCCATGCACCCCGGAACCCTCACCAAGCTCCTTGGGCGCATCACGGGGCCCGCACTCATCCTCCTGCTAGTCATGGTCGTGGGCTCGTCGCTCGTCTCACCCGCCGGCGTGGCGCAAGCACCCCAGGCGCCCTACGATAGTGCCGCCCCCATCCAGGGATTCCTCACGGGATACCAAACCATGGACTTGCTCGCCTCCCTCACGTTTGGCCTTGTTATTGCCGAGAACATCAAAGAGCTCGGTGTGAGCGATTCGCACGGTCTCATGCGCGAGATCTCGCGCGCGGGCATTGTGGCCGGCATCCTTATGGCCCTCGTCTACTGCGGTCTGGCGCAGGTGGGCGCCAGCTTTGGCTCGGTCATGCCGCACGCCACCAACGGAGCGGCGCTGCTTACCGCCTCGGCGACGCTGCACTTTGGCATCGCGGGAACGGTGATCATCGCCGCCATCTACCTACTCGCCTGCTTGAACGTCTGTATTGGCCTCATTAGCTGCTGCGGCACCTACTTTGCCGAGACCTTTGGCGCGGCAGCCCCCGGTGCGCAGACGCGCATGCTGGGCCGTATCCCCTACGCAGGCTGGGCCGTGGCCTTCACCGTCTTTTCCTGCGTGGTTTCAAACGTTGGCCTCGACGCCATCCTGACGTTCTCGGTCCCGCTGCTGAGCGCGCTCTACCCCGTCTCCATCGTCTTTGTGATTATGGGCATGGCGCACCGCGCTTGCGACCGCCTGCCCCTCACCTGGCCCTGGGCCATCGGCGCCACAACGATCGTGAGCGTTGCCACGGCCCTGCGCGACGCCTTCTTTACCGGCATCTGGCTGCCATTTGACGCCCTGCCACTCGCAAGCCTGGGCTTTGGCTGGATGCTCCCCGCCCTTTGCGGAGCCGCCGTGGGCGCCATCCTCTCGGTCGCACGCGCAACAAAATAGGTCGGGGTGGGCACCCAAAGGAACCCGCCCCGACCTTGGCGCAGTGAAAAGAGGGGTATCGAGTTGCTATCAGGCGCGCTTGCGCTCCTGAGCGAACAGCACGATGCCAATAAGCGCCGGAATGCACACGGAAAACGCCAGCACGACGGCATCGCCAAAATGGAACGCGGGGATGCCTATGAACAGGCCCGCGCAGTACGGGATAAGCCAGATAAGCCACACGCAGATGCTCAGCTTGTGGAAGCCCCGACGACTCTGCTCACTGCCGCGAACAGTCACGAACGTTGCCCACAGGGCATGGAAAAGCATGGGGATAATGGCCAGCAGGCCGGTAATGGCGTGCAGCGGAGAGACAGCCGCGGTCGAGGTGCGCGCGATGGCGGTCATGATGGTGGTGCCCGTTGTGTCGCAGATCAGGCCCAGCCAGAACAACGCAAGGTGGCTCTTCTTAAGCGTGCCGGCGCGACGCTCGCCAAAAACGCCAATGGTATAGAAAACAAGAGCAAGCGTGATTGCCGTGGATGTAGGCATAATCAACGGATTCATAGGTATGCGATTCCTCCAAAGTCGATATCGTGCCAGGCGCACCGATTGGCCCGGCTGCGAATCATATTGTGGAATCACCGCACCTGAACATCAAAGGTGCCTTGTTCATGTCTCACGCGATATAGAGCGTCCTTCGAAGAAGGCCAAAAAGGATGGGGCAGCCGCTCCCCCCCCCGCATGCAGCGCATTGAGCATGTTGTCGAACGTAAAGCGGCACACCAGCTCGGCATCAAAGCCCGCAGGTAGATCCACGCGGATAGCGGCGTCGTTTTCGTAGACTTCCACCAGACCGCGCAACGCGTGGGCCAAGATCTGCTATTCACGCAGATGGGCCGCGTTTTTCTCGGCGACAGGGAGCACCTCGGCGCCTTTGAGCCAGCAGCGCCTAAAGCGGTCGAGCACCATGACGAGCGACGCATAGAGGTCCTCGCAATAGTCGACAAAACCCTTGTGCACATCGAGGCGACAAAAGCCGTCGAACACGGAACGGCGAAAGAACAGCTCGATGGTTGCCGTTGTGAGCTTGTCCTTGGAGGCAAAGTGATTGTAGATGGTGCCCACACTCACATGGCACACCTGCGCCAGCGAACGGACGGAAAGCGCCGAGAGGCCCCGCGTATCGGCGATGCGATAGGCCTCTTCCAGCAGTTCATCACGAGAAATAACGCTCGAAGCCATCCGGTCTCCCCTGTTGCGCCCATACGTTCCAGTTTGCTCATATCAAAGATGGTAAAACAAACAGCGTGTGCCGTAGTGATGCATCAATGTTTGCGATGTTTGACGATCCGCCTACTCGAACCAAGCGATGGCGCGGACGGGAGAGCCGTCGGAGTCCTTGATCCTCAGGGGACAGCAGCTAAACCAAAAGAGATCGTCGCCGCAGCAATCCAAATCTTTAAGGTTCTCGATATTCACGATATCGCAGGAAGAGAAGAGCTTCTTGTGGCGCGTAAGGTTCTCGTCGGCGATGGGGTCCAAGCCGATGACATCAAAGCCGATGCCCTTGTAGCCGCCGGCGATAATCAGGTCGAGCACCTCGTCGTCTATGCAAGGGTAGTCGCCAAAATAGGCGTCCGTGCCCCAGTATTCGTCCCAGCCCAGGTTGAAGAGAAGAAAATCTGCCCGGGAGACCTTGTCTCCGTAGGGGCGCAGCTGCTCCATGGTGATGGCAGCGCCATCCGGCAGATCGCAGCAGTCGATAACAAGGGCTTTGCCGATAAACTGGCTCGCGGGAAACTCGTCGAGCGTTGTCCTGTTGGGAAACAGATGCGAGGGCGGATCCATGTGCGTGCCCGTGTGGGAAAACATCTGCAGCAGCGTTTCTTTGAAGCCGTTCTTCTCGTACGTGTTAGCAGGCGTGAGCCGGGGCGCATCTGTGCCGGGATAGACCGGCATGTCCTCGGTAATGGTATGGGTGAGGTCGATAACGCGCATGATGGATCCTTTCGAGCTTGCTCCATCGTATCAAAGCGGCATGAAGCCGGGGAGGACTTGCCCGACTATCGACCGGCTTGCCCCGCGCAACAAACGGTTGCTTGGATTGGCCGCCTGTGCCGCTTAAGCTTGTGCTATCGAGAACATCGCTGGAGGGAGAGCCGTCATGGCCTTTGCCGAGAACCTCATTGCCGTACGCCGGGCGCACAACCTTACGCAGGAGCAGCTTGCGGCCAAACTCTTTGTGACGCGCCAGGCAGTAAGCCGCTGGGAGCGCGGCGAGGTCACGCCTGGCATCGACATGATGAAGCTCATCTCCGCCGTCACCGGCGAGCCGCTGTCCCACCTGTTGGAGATGCCCGAGCATTACTGCGAGAGCTGCGGCATGTACCTTACCCCCGACGATTGCGGCACCGATGCGAGCGGCAAGAAGACCGACCATTACTGCAAATGGTGCTATGAGCAGGGTGAGTACACGTACGAGACCACGATGGAAGCCATGATCGAGGACTGTGCCCCGCGCCTGGCGGAGAATACCGGCATGACGCTTGACGAGGCGGTGTCGCTCATGGGCGCGGTGCTGCCACAGCTGGAGCGGTGGCGCGCGGTACGCGAGAACGAGGAGCGCTATGGCAAGGAGGCCCGCGAGCTCTACGGAGATGATGCGGTCGATGCCGCCAACGAGCGGATATTGAACATGGACCCGGCAGCATGGAACGACGCGAAGGAGCTTGAGCGCGCGATCCTAGGCCAGCTCTCGATTGCCATGGCAGAGGGCAATCCACGTGGCCCCGAGGCAATGAAGCTGGTGGAAATGCATCGCCATTGGGTGGGTCTTCACTGGGAAAGCGAACCCGAAGACGAAGCTTACCTGGGGCTTGTTAAGGGATACCTTGCCGACCCGCGTTTTCTGTCTTATTACGATGACCCCTGCGGGGCTGGTGCCACAGCGTTTCTGGTTGAGGTTGTCGAGAGTGGGGTGTAAGGCAGGGGGCGACAATAGGGCCATCGTAGGCATTTTTTCGACCCGGACCCTAGCAGTCTGCTATACAATTCGCAGCCCTTTTCGGCAGGGCAACGGAACGAAACAATAGCCCCTGGCTAATTATCTCCGTTCGCCCATCAAAAATGCCACTCGTATTGCCCCCGACAGTATTGTCCACACGCAATGGTACCTTTCTTATAGTTTCTATTAAGAAAGGGGTGCACTATGACAAGCACCGTCAACCGCGAGATTGGAAAGCTCGGACTTCCCAGGCATCTTGTGCTAGGCATGGACCCTGGCATCGCAAGCTGCGGATTCGCACTTATCGACATCAATAACCACGAGATTCTTGAAATCGGCGTCCGTCTTTTCGACTCGCCGACTCACCCAAAAACAGGCCAAAGCCTAGCGGTCATCAGGAGGGGTTTTCGCTCTACCCGCCGCAACATCGATCGCACGCAAGCACGCTTAAAGCACTGTCTTGAAGTTCTTAAAAAGCACGGTGTTATCCCCCAAGACGCTACGAAAGAGTTCTTTCACACCATCAAAGGCGACAAGCAACCGCTCAAACTGCGCGTCGAGGGTCTTGACCGCATGCTAACCAGTCGCGAGTGGGCCCTCGTGCTCTATTCGCTCTGCAAGCGCCGCGGCTATATTCCTCACGGCGAAGGAAGCCAGGACAAATCAAGCGAGGGAGGAAAAGTCCTTTCCGCCCTCGCCGCAAACAAAGAAGCTATCGCCGAGACCTCCTGCCGCACGGTAGGAGAATGGCTTGCCCAACAACCTCAGAGCCGAAACCGTGGTGGCAACTACGACAAGTGCGTAACCCACGCCCAGCTTGTCGAAGAAACGCACATTCTTTTCGAAGCCCAGCGCAACTTTGGCTCACAGTACGCCTCGGCAGAGCTAGAGGAGGCATACGTTCAGGTATGCGACTGGGAACGCTCGCGCAAAGACTTCGATCGCCGCAGCTATGACCTTGTTGGCTATTGCACATACTTTCCAACGGAAAAGCGCGCCGCCCGTTGTACGCTTACCAGTGAACTCGTCGCAGCCTATGGCGCCCTTGGCAACATCACGATTGTCCACGAAAACGGAACGACACGCACCCTTACCGCCGCGGAACGTGACAAATGTATCGCCATCTTATTCTCGTGTGAACCAATTCGCGGCAATAAGGATTGCGCCGTCAAGTTTGGGGCTCTCCGAAGAGAGCTCGATCTGAGCTCCGGCGATTACTTTAAAGGCATCCCCGCTGCAGATGAGAAGACCCGCGAGGTTTATAAACCCAAGGGTTGGCGTATGTTGCGCAATACACTCAACACGACAAACCCCTTCCTCCTCCGTCGCCTGTATGATGACCGAGATCTTGCCGACTCTGTCATGGAAGCCGTTGCCTATTCTTCTGCTCTTCCTGTACTCGAAGAACAACTCCAGGCGCTGCCACTCTCTCCAACCGAAATCGACGCTCTCTTCAAGCTGCCCTATTCCTCCAAAGCCCTTAATGGCTACGGCAATCGCTCCAAAAAGGCGCTCGATATGCTCCTTGATTGCCTCGAGGATTCCGAAGTCCTTGGCCTAACTCAGGCCGAAGACGACTGCGGCCTGCTAGGCCTGCGCACCCAAGGCGCTCAACTGGAGCGCTCCGAGCGCCTTATGCCCTACGAAATGTGGATTGAACTCACAGGACGCACCAACAATAATCCCGTTGTCATCCGTTCTATGTCTCAAATGCGCAAAGTAGTTAACGCCATCTGCCGCAAATGGGGCGTACCCAACGAGATCCATATCGAGCTCGACCGCGAGCTCCGACTTCCTCAGCGCGCCAAAGACGATATTGCCAAGGCGCATAAGAAGAACGAGAAAAACCGCGAACGCATAGCAGGACAAATTGCCGAACTGCGTGGATGTAGCCCCGAAGATGTCTCGGGCAAGCTGATTGAAAAATATCGCCTCTGGGAAGAGCAGGAGTGCTTTGATCTTTACACAGGCGCCAAGATTGAAGTGGATCGCCTGATAAGTGACGAAACCTATACGCAAATCGACCACATCCTACCGTTTTCGCGTACGGGAGAGAACTCTCCCAGCAACAAGGTGCTCGTTCTCGCAAAGAGCAATCAGGACAAGCGCGAGCAGACTCCCTTTGAATGGATGTCAAAGGAAGGCGCACCTTCGTGGGATGCCTTCAAACGCCGTGTGGAGGAAAACCAGAAGCTCGGTCGCCGCAAAAAGAACTTCCTCCTAGAAGAGGACCTTGAAGCCAAAGAGGGGGAATTCCTGACCCGCAGCTTTACCGACACCGCCTATATGTCGCGCGAAGTCTGTGCCTATCTGGCAGACTGCCTATTGTTCCCCGAAGACGGGACCAAGTCACACGTTGTCCCAACGACCGGCAGAGCCACCGCATGGCTCCGCCGCAGATGGGGGCTCAACTTTGGCACAAACGGTGAGAAGGATCGTTCCGATGATCGCCATCACGCCACCGACGCTTGTGTCATCGCTGCATGCAGCAGAAGCTTGGTAATCAAGACTGCTCATATCAGCGAGCAGACACACTGGACCGTCACCAAGAATCTGGACAAAGATGAGCGCAATCGCCTGCGCATGAAGGCACTTGAAAACGTAATGCCCTGGGAAACGTTTGCAAACGAGGTACGCGCAAGCCACGATTTTGTTATCCCCACACGCTTTGTTCCACGTAAGGGAAAAGGAGAGCTGTTCGAGCAGACGGTCTACCGTTACGCCGGCGTTAACGATAAGGGCAAAGACCTTGCTCGCAAGGCGAACTCCAATCAGGATATCGTCATGGGCAACGCCGTTGTCTCTGAAGACGGCAAGTCGATCATTAAGGTGAGCGAGATGCTTTGCCTGAGGCTCTGGCATGACCCGGAGGCAAAAAAGGGACAAGGCTGCTGGTACGCCGACCCTGTCTACAAGGCAGATATCCCCGCACTTAAAGACGGAACCTATGTGCCCAAGATCGCAAAAGCGCACACCGGACGTAAAGCATGGAAGCCGGTACCGAAAAGCGCCATGACGCATGGGCCGCTGGAGATCTATCTCGGTGACCTTGTAAAAATTGGCGATTTTATTGGGCGGTTTAGCGGGTTTGATATAGACTCCGCCAACTGGAAATTCGCAGACAGGCTTACTCGCCAAAAACTAAAAAGTCCAACTGTCGGAAGACTTGATAGCGATTTGATTCCGACAATTATTCGCGAATCTGCAATTAACTAGCAAACGCTATGGCCCCATTCCCAGCGCACAGAGCTCGAATGGGGCCACTTCTTCAAATGGCGCGCGGACAAGCACAACCATTACGAAAGCCAGTGATTCACTCAATACCAAATATGCGCCCTTCCCCAAGGTGATACGCTGCATATACGACTTGATGGAGGTCGACGATGGTCTTGAGCACACGCCCTTCCCCAAGGTGATACGCTCTGCGCCTCGGTCATGGCCTGCATGCTCTCGTCTTGAGCACGCGCCCTTCCCCAAGGTGATACGCTACTTCTTTATAACAAATGCCACTATCGCTCGTCTTGAGCACGCGCCCTTCCCCAAGGTGATACGCTGAACGGCTCGCCTTCCTCGTCCATGACCTGGTCTTGAGCACGCGCCCTTCCCCAAGGTGATACGCTGGTGTACTTGCCGAGAATGCAGTCATACGTGTCTTGAGCACGCGCCCTTCCCCAAGGTGATACGCTTATGACCTTGCATGTAAAACAGAGCCATAGGGTCTTGAGCACGCGCCCTTCCCCAAGGTGATACGCTTCGAATCGTCGCAGACGTAGGCGTTGACCTTGTCTTGAGCACGCGCCCTTCCCCAAGGTGATACGCTCGCATAAGCTCGCTCCTGAGCAGCGCTCGAGTCTTGAGCACGCGCCCTTCCCCAAGGTGATACGCTGCAAAGGGGCGGCAATGGAAATTGGTAAAAGTCTTGAGCACGCGCCCTTCCCCAAGGTGATACGCTATGTGCGCACAGAAAAGCCCCTCCAACAGGGGCTTTTCTGTTTTTCAATCGTTAAAAAATGAATCATCAGGCCTAAAACAGGCTTGTCATTTCTCATTTTTCTTTCGCAGAATTGTGCCGATTGCGTGACCGCAGAAGGCAAAAAACGATTAAACAATATGGAGATTCCTCCATATCTATAGGCAATTCCCTGTGCCAATCAAGGCCGATTGCAGGTGCCTCAAAACTAATTTCTTTGTTCCGTTTGCAGATTAAAGCCAGACATTCGCCCAAAAAAGTTCGCCCCGCCCAATCCGAAGATTGAGCGGGGGTTACTTTACGGGTAAGCCACATAGATGGCTCCCCTTGTCTGGAGCCGCGCCCTTCCCCAAGGTGAGCTGCTTCTGACTAGCACTATTATAGCGCCGTTAAGGGGAAGGTTGCCGTCAAAATGGCCCAACGGACGATTCTTATCCAAAGCAAGGCCCACCTCTGCATTAAAAACGGTCTGCTAATGGTTACTTTGGACGACCGCAGTGCCACGATTCCCCTTGAAGACATCTGGGTGGTCATCATCGAGTCCCATCTAGTTACACTCACCGTTGCATGTATGTCTCAGCTCAACGATGCAGGCATCGGCGTCATGATCTGTGGACGCGACCATATGCCCAACGGGCTCATGCTCCCCCTGGGTGCCCACTCGAGGCATGCGCGCATTGTTGAAGATCAACTCGCCATGACTTTGCCGTTTAAGAAGCAGCTCTGGAAACGAATCGTCCAAACCAAGATTCTCAATCAGGCCTCTGTTCTTAAGGAAATGGGCATCTCCCCCGGCCCGTTGCCTTCCTATGCAAAAAACGTTCTCTCTGGCGACACGGATAACCGCGAGGGAGCTGCCGCGGCAGCATATTTCAAAGCGCTCATAACAGAAGGAACTCGCCGCAGCAGCATACAGAGCTCGGCACTTGATTACGGCTACAGCATTTTACGCGCGGGTATTGGACGAGCAGCAGTGGGCGGCGGTTGGCTCGTTTCGCAGGGGCTTCATCACCACAGTGTTTACAACGCCTTTAATCTTGTCGATGACCTCATCGAACCATATCGGCCCCTTGTCGATCTTATTGTCATGAGCAACGGCATCACCGAACCCCTCGGACGAGAAGATAAAGCGCTGCTAGCTCGCATCTTCGAGCACGTTCTTTCAATCGACGGCAGGCGGTGCGGATGCCAGCAATGCATCGAGACGACCTTGACCTCACTCAGAAGTGCTGTTCTGGAAAAGAATCCAAAAAAGCTATTGCTGCCTGAGCTCAAAGGGCTCGAAATGATAACGATTGAATAGGGAGGAGCCATGAGAGTCATGAGGCTATTGGTGCTATTTGACCTGCCCACGGGAAGTAAAGCGGAGAGACGTCAATACAGCGAATTCCGCAAATTCCTGATTCAAGACGGCTATCACATGGAGCAGTTTTCGGTCTATTCGCGGCTATTGATAACGCGCGAGTCGGCCGCAACGCACATCGCCCGCCTTAAGCAAAATCTTCCACGCGCCGGAGAAGTCACCGTTATCGAAATGACCGAAAAACAATACGAAGATCGGATGGTGCTCCTAAGCGAAAGACGGGAAGCTCCCGTAGAGCAGGGTGTCCAGCTAACGCTTGTGTTCTAGCAGTCTGGACAATAGATCGAAGCGAATATGCGCCCCAAAAAGTAGAAGGCGCCTTAAAGTGCTCCCCCGATCTTGCAAAGCTACTTTGCAAGATTCCTGATTTCTTGCAATCCTACTTTGCAAGATTCCCCGCCGCATCACGCCCGGCAGAGCAGGCCTCCCGCACGCGCTGTAAAAACTCCTCGCAGGCGCGGGAGCGCAGGCGGTACTTTTTCCATACAAGGTACGAGGCGATCTCAAACGGCGGGTCCAGGGGAACAAATCGCAGGTCGGAGCTATCGTCCACTTGGAACAGATGATCGATGCCCATCGCGCACGCCGCACCGGAGCGCAGAAGGTGCGATGCGTTGCCAATGAGGTCAAATCGGCCCACAACGTTGAACTCTTCCGGATCCACAGTACCGCCCGACCACGCCGCAAGATCCACAGCCTTATTCGAGGTGCGCGAGCTCAACAGCAGCGGCATGCCCGCAAGCTCCGCCGGCGTCGCCGCCTCAAGCTTGCCCCAGGGGCCATCGGCCGCCACGCACACGCCCACGCAATCGGCCTCGGGCATGCGCACCCACTCGTATTTCTCCAGATTGACCGGCTCAAGCAGCAGGGCAAAGTCCAAAAGGCCGCGTTCCAGGCGCTCCTCCACCGCATCGGCATTGCCCGTATAGAGCTCGATCGTCACACCCGGATGGTCATGTTGCAGCCCCGCAAACGTGTCGAGCACATCGCGCATGGCTTTTGTCTCTCCGGCGCCAATGCGAATATTGCCCGTGATGCCCAGCTCCTGGTCGCCCAACTCGGACTCGGTTTGTTCCACAAGCGAGAGTATCTCCTCCGCGCGCTGGCGCAGGCGCATACCGTCGCTCGTAAGCACGCATGAACGGTTGGTGCGCTCGAACAGCTCCACGCCCAACTCTCGCTCCAGGTCGGCAATCTGACGTGAAAGCGTGGGCTGCGTCACGTGCAAGACGTTCGCAGCCTCGGTCATGTTCTCCTCGCGCGCAACCGCCAAGAAGTACCGCAGGGTCCTTAGCTCCATGCCAGCCCCTCTCAAAAGCAAGCGCTCCTTTTACAAAAGGCCCGCTCCCCCGATTTGTCATTCGTTTGCCGTATACCCAAATTGCGACCATAGGTAAATATCATTGCCGAAGACCCACGCGCTCACGGCACCAAACGCCTAGGCCCGGCGCGCATGCTCCAGATAACCGCCCACGCTATAGTGATCGGCGCCGTCGTTTGCCGGGTTTCCCTCGCCGCCCACAACGCCCAGGTAGCCGTCTTCGAGCTTGCCACCGTCCTTGTCCACCACAAGCGCGTACCAGTGGCCGTTCTCGTGCGCGGGCTTGCGCAGCTGACACGTTAGCGTCAACTTGGGCTCGCCCTCCTTGCAATAAAACGCACCTTGGCGCTCAAGCTTTGCCAGCAAGCATCCATCGAGCCAAAAGCAGATAAACGGCGTCTCAAACGCATCCGTGAGCGCACCCGCCTCGCTGTTGTACACATAGCAGAACAAAGCGCGGTCGCTCGAGCAGCTCAGCAGATTGACCTCGCTCGCCTTGAGCTTGAACTCCACCACGGCAAACGCACCGGGACGGTCTGCATTTTCACTCACGTTGGTAACGGCGGTCTTCACCTGGAAAAAGAATGTCTCGGCAGGCACATCCGGCTGCTCGAGCCTCTGCTTGAGGTTGAGCGACACCACGTCTACGCCCATGTCTGCAGGCGGGCGCAGCGCGTCCAAGCCGTTGCGATACAGCGAGCTCATAAGCTGGTACTCGCCGGTGTAGCCGTTGTACAGCAGATCGAAGAAGTCCTGGGCCACGTGTTTCTCCTCTAGTCTCGAACCGATCCATTCGATTCTAGCGTTGCCACACGCAAATAGCCCGCCGGAGATCATCGACTTTGAGGCCCCAGGTACGGGGCCACGGCAGCTGCGCACTCCCTTGCCATGATGTTAGCGCGGGTGAGCACCTGCTCGCACAGGCCCTCGTCAAGCAGAACAATCTGCGTAATCAGAGCTTTTGCAAGCTGCAGCTCATTGACTGCGGGCTTGTCCTCCCACAAGTCCTTGAGCACATCCGTGACATCGAGCACCTTGCTATAGCTGCGGTCCGGCAGGGTTGCGAGAGCACCATCGGGGTTGTGGCGCAGCTCCCACACAAAGGCGACAGCGGGGTTTTCTACCTGGGCATACGCTGCGACCGAGTGATTCTCGGGACGCGCAGCCTCCCTTGGGTCCGTGCGCGCCAGAAAGGAGGCGCGGCTTGGCAGTGCCGCCGAGATCTGCCCCACAATCTGCAAGAGTTCATCGGCATGTGCACGGTAAAGATGGCAGGTGTTAAAGGCACTCCTGCGCTCAGCTTCGATAAGCTCACGATCCGGCCGCGCCGTCGCCGCCCGATCACGGACGGCGCTGGCACGTGCAATGCGCTCGCTCAGGCTCACGCGCTCGCTCACCTTGCTCGTCGTCTTGATCATCGTCTCCCCTTTCCTCAGGCAGCCACGCCGGAACCGTCGTCAAACGCCTCGACCTCAAAAAGTGTCTCGGACCACGAGTTCGCCGCGCGCCTGCTGTCCGCAGGTTCGACTCCCCCGCCCCTGCCCACAAGCTCCCCATAGCCCGGGGGCTGCTCAAGCTCATAGGCAGGCTCGCACACGCCGCGTTGGCCGCGCTCGAACAGCCACCATCTTCCCGCCGGCGTCTCCAGCAACGTCGAGGGCGTCTTGTTGGCACGCAGGGCAAAGTAGCGGGCCGTTCGCTCGTCTTGAAATCCCAGCACAAGGTGGCGGTCGCAGTTGCCTATGATCGAGTTCGCCTGGGCCTCGCCGTAGCGCGCCTCGAGTTGGCTCACCGTCTGGCAGATGGCGGTGCAGCTGATCTCTCGGCTGCGAATGACAGACAGTACGTCGTCAAAGCCGGGCAACGTCAGGTTCGCAAAGTCGTCGAGCATGAACCTCACGGGCACGGGGAGCCGGCCGCCCACGCACGAAGCATCCGCAAAGTCGCACAGGCTCGAGAACGCCTGGCGCACAAACAGGCTCGTAAGCGGCGCCAAGCTGCGGTCCATATCGTCCATCGTCACAAACAGCACGCGGCGCTCGCACCCCAGGTCGCAAAAGTCGATCTGCTCCGGCTTGCGAAACGATGCAAGCGCGCCGTCAAACGTGAGCGGCATGATGTTCGCGGCGATAATGCCCATGATGCTCGAATGCATCTTCTCTGCTCGGGCCGTGCTCCGGGCACGACGAAAAAGCGATACGGCATAGCTTTCCGGGTCCTGCCGGCGAAGGTCGCAAAACATCTGCTCGATGTTGCCCTCGCATGCCTGCTCAAATACGCTCACCACCGAGGCCATGTTCCACTCACGATCGGGCAGCGCTTCAAAAACATAGGCAATGTAGCTCGCAACGTAGTTGGCAGCCGCGCTCGCCCAAAACGGGTCGTCACCCATCTCGTCGCGGGGAAAGAGCGCACTCGCGATGGCGATAATGTCCTGCGCAAGCGGGCGACCGCGCCGCCAGCGCACATGATGGAGCGGGTCGTAGCCAATCGTTCCTTCCATCGTGGTAAAGTCGAGGCAGTCTACCACATAGCCATGGGCGCGAAGGTACGGCGCCATCTCGCGGAAGAGGCGTCCCTTGGAGTCGAGCACAACGTAGGAACCGTGGCATTGCAGCAGGTTGGGCTTGAGGAAGTTGCGCGTCTTGCCCGAGCCGGAGCAGCCCAGAACAAGCACGTTATTGTTGAGCCCGGTTGCCCATGAGTCCATGCTCTCGGCGCGGCCGGACGTAAGGATGAGCTCGCCTGCGTAGGCTGCTCGGGGATCTATGTTTTTGACGGTCATGGTCACTCGCTTTCTGCGCGACGCGTTCGCGCTGATAGATCTAGGTAATACAAGGTTTTGCTCTCGCTAGAGCGTTGTGATGATGCGGTCTGCAAGGCCCGCCTCCACAGCTTCCTTCGCCTCAAAGTAGGTGTCGGAGGCCGTAAGCTCAAAGACGCGCTCGAGCGACATGCCGCTATGGCGTGCGATAACGCCGGCCGTGATGTCGCGGATACGCATGAGGTCGTCGGCGCGGGCCTTTACGGAAAGCGCGCTGCCTCCGGCCCCCTCGCCAATAAGCGGGTCATGGATCATAACGCGGCTGTGCGGCAGAATCTCGCGCTCGTCTCCCGCAATAAACAGCAGCGCTCCCATGCTTGCAGCCATGCCCAGGCAGACGGTGCGGATGGGGCAGCTCACGGCCTGCATGACGTCGTAGAGCGCAAGGCCGCTTTGCACCTCGCCACCCGGGCTATTGATATAGAGCGTCACGGGTGCCTCTGGGTCCTGACGTTGCAAGTAGAGCAAGGCGCGGATGATCGTGGCGCACGACTCCGCATTCACGGGTGTCATGAGTTCGAGTTCACGCTGCCCAAGCATCTCGTCTCTGATGTCAAGACGATTGAGGCCTTCCGCCATCTCGCGAATGATCTGGGGTTGGTAGGTAATGATGTGCTCGCCCATATTGAGCTCCTTCCGAGGGAGAGACGCAACAACCGCAAGCGCGATGGCAGCCAGCGCGCATCGGTAGCAGCCGGGAAGGCTGCCATACACGCCAGGACTCTCGCTATGAGGTTGTACTTGAATGAATCCGGCGACAGGCACAAACGCCGCCGGCATCTCCTAAAGGCGCCAAGCGCCCTTTGTACCAGGAGTCGGGTCTCTCGGCCCTCGGGTGTTTCACACTCTAGCATCCAGCCCGGACACGAACAAGCAAGCGGTGGAAAACACCTCGAGAGAGCGTGGCAAGTCACGCTTCTCGCCATACGCTAGACGCATACCAAACTAGTACATATAGGCATTTAACATTACAGATCCAGCCGCGTATCGTTTTACTCAGCAGAGGCAAACAACGGAAAGGCGGCTCTATGCGCTACACAACCCTTGGACACTCCGGAATCAAGATCTCCCAGCTTTGTCTGGGCGGCATGAGCTTTGGCGAGGCCAGCCCGGACTTCCATCAATGGACCATTGGCCCCGACGAGACTCGCGCGGTCATCAAGCGTGCCGTCGACGCCGGCATCAATTTTATTGACACGGCAAACTGCTACAGCTTTGGCACGAGCGAGGAATACATCGGCGCCGCCCTGCGCGACCTGGGCATCGCCCGCGAAGACGTCGTAATCGCCAGCAAGGTCCACTTCAACGAAGGTGGCCTTTCCGCTGCGGCCATCAAGCGCGAAGTCGAGGGCTCGCTCAAGCGCCTAGGCACCGACTATCTGGACCTCTACATCATCCACCGCTTTGATTACGACGTACCCATGGAAGAGACCATGGAGGCCCTGAACGACCTGGTGCGCGAGGGCAAGGTCCGCGCTCTGGGTGCCAGCGCCATGTACGCCTATCAGCTCCATAACCTGCAGATTGTCGCGCGCGATAACGGCTGGGAGCAGTTCACCAGCATGCAGTGCCACTACAACCTGCTTTACCGCGAGGATGAGCGCGAGATGATCCCCGTGTGCCGCCAGTTCGATATGGCGATCACACCCTACAGCCCCTTGGCCTCCGGCCACCTGTGCCGCCCCACGTGGGAAAGCACCAGCACGCGCGGCACTACCGACAAAACCATGGTCAACAAGTACGATCACGACCGCGCCATAGACATGCCCATCGTCGAGCGCGTTGCCAAGGTCGCAGCCGATCACGGCGTGCCGATGTCGCAGGTCGCACTTGCCTGGCACTGGGCGCGCGGCGTCGAGGCCCCCATCGTGGGCTGCTCCAAGCCCGAGCGCGTCGATGATGCAGTGGCGGCGCTCGACCTCGAGCTCTCCACTGCCGAGGTCGACTTCCTCGAAGAGCCCTATCAGCCGCACGCGCTCGTAGGACCCAAGGGGCGTCCGGGCGAGAAGGCCCTTGCCGGCACCACCAAGGTCAAGACGACCCGCTAGGCACCAAACATGGATGCAAAGATCCTGGAAGCCCTACACGATGCCGGCTGTTGCGACAGACTCATCTCCGAACTCGATAACCTGCCGAGCACCTGTGCTCGTATCTGCCGGCTCAAACGCTACCGGCGCGATCTGCTCGACCGCATGCATGACGAGCAGCGCAAGCTCGAAACCCTCGATTACCTCATCTATACGCTGCAGCAGGAGTGCCAAGCAAAGGAGTAACCATGGCAATCAAACAAACCGCAGGCCACGACGCTCTGGGCGAGTTTGCCCCCGAGTTCGCGCACTTGAATGACGATATCCTTTTTGGCGAGGTGTGGAGCCGCGAAGACAAGCTCCCGCTCAAGCTGCGCAGCATCGTGACCATCAGCGCGCTCATAGGCAAGGGCATCACCGACAGCTCGCTTAAGTATCACCTGGCAAGTGCCCGCAAGAACGGTGTCACGAAGTCCGAGATGGCCGAAATCCTCACGCACATCGCCTTCTACGCCGGCTGGCCCAACGCGTGGGCAGCCTTCAACATGGCCAAGGAGGTCTATGCCGACGACGAGGCACAGACCGAGGGACACGGCGGATTCTTTGGCCTTGGCGAGCCCAATACCGCCTTTGCCCAGTACTTCATCGGCCAAAGCTACCTCAAGGCGCTCACAGGCCCCAAAGACTACCTGCCCATCTTCAACGTGACCTTCGAGCCGGGTTGCCGCAACAACTGGCATGTCCATCACGCAAGCAAAGGCGGCGGCCAGGTGCTCATCTGCATCGAGGGCGAGGGCTGGTACCAAGAGGAGGGCAAGCCCGCGCAGCGCCTGCATCCGGGCGATGTTGTCGAGATCCCGGCAAACGTCAAGCACTGGCACGGCGCCGCAGCCGGCTGTTGGTTCAGCCACCTGGCCTTTGAGTTCCCGGGCGAGGACTGCTCCAACGAGTGGCTCGAGTCCGTTGACGACGAGACCTACAACACTTTGGAGGCGTAAACCGTGAGTACAAATATGCTCGTTGCATACTACAGTTGGTCATGCGGCAACACCGAGAAAATCGCTGAGCAGCTTGCCAACGCTTGCAATGCCGATATCGCTCGCATCGAAACCGTCGAGCCGTATCCCGAGGACTATCAAGAGACGGTCGACCAGGGACAGCGCGAGGTCAATGCCGGCTTCATGCTCGAAATCGAACCTCTTGAGTTCAATCCCGAAAACTACGACGTCATTGTCATTGGCACCCCCACCTGGTGGTACACGATGGCGCCGGCGGTAAAGACGTTCACCTCTATGTACGACTTTACCGGCAAGACCGTTGTGGCTCTTTCGACCAACGGCAGCTGGCCCGGCAACGTGACCGCCGACATCGAGGACGCCTGTGCAGGCGCAACCTTTGGCCCGGCACTCGAGGTTCAGTTCGACTCAACCGGCGGCGACCGTCAAGAAACGCCACAGCGCGAGGTCGATAGCTGGATTGAGAAAGTTCGCTCGCTTTAGTAGCCAAAAAAAGAAAGGAAGCACCATGAACTACGTTACTCTCAACAACGGCGTCAAGATGCCCCAGGTTGGCCTGGGCACCTACCTGCTCACGCCCGACGACGCTCAGCCGTCTGTCACCTATGCCCTGGATAACGGCTACGAGCTCATCGACACGGCCAACGCCTATGTCAACGAGCGCGCCGTGGGCCGCGGCATGCGCGATTCCAGCCGTACCCGCGAGCAGATCTTCCTCGAGACCAAGCTGTGGCCGTGCTTCTACGAATCCGACACCGCTGTGGACGAGACCCTCGAGCGTCTGGGCTGCGACTACATCGACCTCATGATCCTGCACCAGCCTGCAGGCGACTACGTGGCGGGCTACGCCAAGCTCGAGGCCGCCTACAAGGCCGGCAAGCTGCGCTCCATCGGCATCTCTAACTTCAATGAAGAAGAGGTTGAGAACCTACTTGCCCACTGCGAGGTTGTGCCCGCCCTTATCCAGGTGGAGTGCCACCCGTACTTCCCGCAGACCGAGCTGAAGAAGCTGCTGGACAAGCACGGCATCGTGTTGCAGGCCTGGTATCCGCTGGGCGGCCGCGACAACAAGGCCATCCTCGAGGAGCCCGTTGTTTGCGAGCTTGCCGCCAAATACGGCAAGACCCCGGCACAGGTCATCATGCGTTGGCATGTCCAGCAGGGCAACATCGTGATTCCCGGCTCCAAGACGCCGTCGCACATCGCCGACAACATCGACATCTTTGACTTTGAGCTCAGCGACGAGGACATGGCGCAGATGGCCACTCTCGACCACGGCAAGCCCTTCTATGAGCGCACGGCCGAAAAGATGGCGCTGTATTCCACGTGGCATCCCGACGTCGAAGGCCAGAAGTAAGCATGGCACGATCGCATACCGACATCGATATCCTCCACGGCTCGCTATGGCGCAACATCCCGCTGTTCGCGTTCCCCGTGGCCATCACCGGCATCCTCGAGCAGCTCTCGAATCTCATCGACACCTTGATGATCGGGCATTTCTCGCCTGACGGCGGAACGCTCGGCATGGCTGCCGTAGGTTCGAGCACGCCAATCGCGACCCTGCTCATCATGCTGTTTGTCGGCCTGTCCCTAGGCGCAAACGTCACCATCGCCCACGCTGTGGGCGCAGGCGAGAAAGATCGCGCGAATCGCTGTGCTCACACCGCCGTGCTTCTCTCACTCATTGGCGTCATCGTTACCCTCGCGATGGAGCTTCTGAGCCGCCCGGTTTTGCAATGCTTGAATGTACCGTCCGAGATCTTTGAGGATGCTCTCATCTACCTGCGCATCTATCTATTGGGCATTCCGGCAATCCTGCTGTTCAACTTCGAGGCCGCCATTTTTAGAAGCGTTGGCATCACACGCATGCCTCTTGTAGCCCTTGCCATCTCGGCCGCGCTCAATGTCGTGCTCGACGGCACCTTCGTAGCCTTCCTTGGCTGGGGTGCCGCGGGTGTGGCATTGGCCACCGTGCTGTGCTACATCGTAAGTTCCGGATTTCTTTTTACGCGCCTGCTCAAGGCGGACGAGACGATTCGCATCGTGCCAAGTCGTCTGCGCATCGATCGCGCCTCGATCGTAAAAATCGTTCGCATCGGACTTCCCGCAGGCGTTCAAGGCGGAGTCTTTTCGATTGCGAACATTCTGATCCAGACCTGCATCAACAGCCTGGGATCGCAGGTCGTAGCGGCTTCTTCCGCCGCGCTCGCCCTGGAGTTTGTGTGCTACAGCCTGCTCAATTCCTTTAGCCAGGCGTGCACCACCTTCGTGGGCCAAAACAACGGCGCCAAAGACCTTGGGCGCTGCCGTAAGACGCTCAAGGTCTGCCTTATCGAAGACGCCATCGTAGCCATCACGATGATCTTGCTCGTCGTATGGCAAGGGCGAACGCTGCTGTCCATCTTTAGCTCGGATCCTGCTGTTCTCGATCTCGCCTACGTGCGTGTATGCACGATTTTCCCAGCGTACGTGCTTAGCATGATCTACGAGAACATGTCCGGCTACCTTCGAGGGTTCGGCATCTCGTTGCTCCCCTCGGTTCTTACGGCCCTGGGCGTATGCGGCGCCAGGTTCTTTTGGGTCTTGGTCGTTTTCCCCGCAAGCCCAACCTTCGCGACCGTCATGCTCGCCTACCCTGTGAGCCTGGGTCTTACCACCCTGCTTATCACTGCCGCGCTCCTCTACTGCAGGCCCGGCAGGGGAAGCGCGCAACC
>CAKUGM010000013.1 GCA_934654625.1 uncultured Collinsella sp.
GCATTCAATCGTCGGGCGCCGCACGCAAGGCGTGCGCCCTCCTCTTTCAGGCCGACCTGCGGCGCTACAGCCCCTTACGGGCGTTGACGGGAGGACAGCACAATCTGGTCCAAGCCTGCGGGCATCGCCCCAAGGCGCATGGCCTGGTCTTTCGGGCAACCTACGGCGCTGCGACCCCTCACAGAAGTGTGGCTGCCCGCAAGGCCCATTTGTCACATAATGGATTGCATCGTTGTGCGCAGTTTTCCGTTGACGTTGACGCGTGGACAGCGCATAACATTGCCGAATGACGCGAGCGCTCATTAACGAATAGATGGGCAGGGTAAACGCGAAAGGAGAGGTAAAGGACATTGCAGGACGTTATCGCGTACTTTTCGACGCATGGTGCGGACTACATTCAGATGGTGCTCGAGCACCTGAATGTCAGCATCCTTTCGCTCGCGATGGCTATCCTCATCGCTGTGCCGCTCGGCATCGCCTGCAGCCGGTCCCCGTTGCTCGAGAAGGTCTCGGTCGGGGTCTCCGGCATCTTGCGCATCATTCCGAGTCTTGCCGTGCTTGTCGTTTGCGTGCCGATCTTGGGCACGGGGACGCTGCCCGCGGTCGTGGCGCTCACCGTGCTCGCTATTCCGCCCATCCTCATCAATACAGCCCTCGGCTTTCGCTCGGTGCCTGCCGATGTCCTCGAGGCAGCGCGCGGCATGGGCATGGACGAGCGTCTTGTCTTCCTCAAGATTAAGGTGCCGCTGGCGTTTCCCGTGTCCTTTGCGGGCATTCGCACGGCGGCTTCCGAGGTCGTGGCCTCCGCAACGCTTGCCGCCTACATCGGCGCGGGCGGCTTGGGTCAGATTATCTTCACAGGTCTCGGCCTCATGCGAACCGACTTGCTCGTAATCGGCGGCGCCTCGGTTGCGGCTCTTTCCCTCTTGGTGGGTATGTTTCTCTCGGTAGTCGACCGGTGGATGCGCCCGTACGAATTTGCCAAGCGATGACGGGGCATCAACGCGCCATATCAAATCGTCTCGATACAGATCATCCAGAAAAGGAGATGCACATGTCTCAATTCAACGATTCCGCGGCTTCGGTTCCCAGCGGTCTCACGCGTCGTCAATTCGTCCGCGCCGTCGCGGCGGCGGCTCTCGCTACGACCGTTCCCACTGCACTCACCGCTTGCGGCTCCAAGGGCGCTGCCGGCGCCATCACCGTAGGTTCCAAGGATTTCACCGAGGGCGAGATCATCTCCGAGATCTATGCTCTGGCGCTGGAGGACGCCGGCTTTACCGTCAAGCGCTCGTTTGATATTGCGGGCTCCGTGATCGCCACGGCGCTCGAGAAGGGCGAGATCGACCTTTACCCCGAGTATACGGGCACGGCGCTTCTCACCGTTCTCAAGGCCGACATGGAGACCGACCCCCAGGCTGTCTACGAAACGGTCAAGAAGCAGTACAAGGAAAAGTGGGACCTGGTGTGGCTCGATATGGCAGACGCCGCCGATAGCCAGGCTCTGGTCATTACCACAAAGGCTGCGGAGCGGTATGGCATCAAGACCATCAGCGACCTGCAAGCTCATGCCTCTGAGCTCCGCTTTGCCTCGCAGGGCGAGTTCGACGAGCGTTCGGACGGCCTGCCTGCCCTCGAGGCGGCCTACGGGGCCTTTGATTGGAAGGAACATACGAGCTTCAACAATGGCCTCAAGTACGAGGTCCTCAGGAACGACGAGGCCGACGTTGCGCCCGTCTACACCACCGAGGGCCAGCTCGTGGACGATGCGTTCACCCTGCTCGAGGACGATAAACACGTGTGGCCGCCCTACAATGTGGCGCCCGTGGTGCGTGGCGAGGTCCTCGAGGCCAATCCCGATATCGAGGACGTTCTCAACGCTGTGAGCAAACAGCTCACCACGAAGGGCCTGACCGAACTCAACGCCAAGGTCGATATCGACAAACAGGATTTCGAGGACGTTGCTGCCGAGTATTTCGACAGCTTGTAGAAGCGAAAGATGCGAGCGCTGGGCGCCAACGGCCCGGTTGATTCTCTAGAGGAGTGCCGATATGACTGCGGCCGTCGAATTCAAACATGTGACCAAGCGCTTCGCGGGCATGTCGCACCCGGCGCTCGACGACGTGAGCCTGACCATCGACGAGGGCGAGCTCGTGTGCGTGCTCGGCACCTCGGGCGGCGGCAAGACCACGCTCATCAAGCTCATCAACCGCCTGCACGACGCCGATTCCGGCCAGGTTCTCGTGGAGGGCAGGGATGTCGCCAAGGTCGACCCGGTGGAGCTCCGCCGGGGCATCGGCTACGTGATCCAGCAGATCGGCCTGTTCCCGCACATGCGCGTGGGGGATAACGTCGCTACCGTGCCGCGCATCCTCGGGTGGGACCGTCCGCGTATCGATGCCCGCGTCGACGAGCTGCTGTTCCTCGTGGGTCTGGACCCCGACGAATTCCGCGACCGCTGGCCTAGCCAGCTCTCGGGTGGCCAGCAGCAGCGTGTGGGCCTGGCGCGCGCCCTCGCCGCCGGGCCGCGCATCATGCTGCTCGACGAGCCTTTCGGCGCCCTCGACGCCATCACCCGAAACGAGCTGCAGGACGAGCTGCTGCGTATCCACCGCGGCTCGGGAAAGACGTTCGTCTTCGTAACGCACGACGTCGCCGAGGCGTTCAAACTCGGCACCAAGGTGCTCATTATCGACCAGGGCCGCGTCCAGCAATACGACACTCCCGGGCACATTCGCGAACAGCCTGCTACGGAGTTCGTGCGCACGCTGCTGCGCTCCAGCGCGGGCGTCGGCGCGGCGTTTTGCTCTGTCGCCAGTGGAGACGGTGTCTGATGGGCGATTTTGTTGCATATTGGATAAGCCATCAAGATAAGTTCTTGGCGGCTCTCGGCGAGCATCTCGTCATCGTGGGGGTTGTGCTCGTATGGTCCCTCGTGGTGGCGGCGCTCATCACGCTTGCGATCAGGCGCTCGCGCCGTGTGGAGAATGCCGTGCTCCAGGTCCTCGGCGCGCTCTACTCCGTTCCCAGTCTGGCTCTGTTTTCGCTGCTCATCCCCCTGACCGGCCTGGGCCTCACTTCGGCGACCATCGTCATGGTGGCGTACAACCAGTTCCTGCTGGTGCGCAATATCGTCGAGGGCCTCAACGGCGTGGACTCGGGCGTTGTCGAGGCGGCGACCGGCATGGGCATGAGCCCGATGCAGGTGCTGCTGCGCGTGGAGCTGCCCCTGGCCTTCCCGGTGATCATGGCGGGCGTCCGTCTGGCTGTGATCAGCACCATCGGTATCGCCACCATCGCGGCGACCATCAACGCCGGTGGCCTGGGGACCATTCTCTTCAGTGGCTTGCGCACCATGAACGTCTACAAGATCGTGGACGGCACGATTCTGTGTGCGGCTGTGGCGCTCATCGCCGACGCCGTGCTCAAGGGCGTTGAGAATCTCGTTACCAAGAGGATGTCACAGTAGACTGCGGCGCTTGCGTGCTTGTTGCATCTGATGGACGTGAGCCGGCGCAGCCCGCGGGGACGAAAAGGTCCCGTTTTGACAACAAACTTCCTGATTTCAGTACCAGTATCGCGTTTTGCTGAGTAGACCCCGTTTTTTCTAATAAAATCCCAGTTGACGTAAGCCTAAAAGGGAGAGCTACTCGAACCTTTGCAATACTGCTACTGAAATCAGGAAGTTCGTTAGCAAAAAGGACTTAGGACAGGTTGCGCGACACACTGTAAGCGCCTTGCATTGACTCGACGGCTGCTCGTGCGACAATAAGCACGATTTGCTGCCTGTTTTGGAGGGGCCATGGCGCGTAATAAGTATCCCGACCAGACGGTCGAAAAGATTCTTGATGTGGCGTTTGGCCTGTTTTGCTCCAAAGGTTACGACAATACGAGTATCTCCGATATTGTGGCCGGGCTTGATGGGCTTACCAAAGGCGCCATCTATCATCATTTTGATAGCAAAGAAGCCATTCTCGACGCCGCATTTGAGCGAGCGATGGCTCCGATTGCTCAGGCTCGCCGCGCCGTTCGCGAAGACCGTGGTTACAACGGGGCGCAAAAGTTGCGGGACATCGTTTCTCCCGAATCGGTTGTGCCGCAGGTTGAGCTTTGGCAACGCATGGGGCTTCTCAACGATCCCATCGCCAATGCGCGCATCCTCGCCACCGAGTATCGGGATTCCCTGGACGTTTCGGCGCGCTCTTTTTTGCAGCCGCTTATCGAGGAGGGCGTGGCCGACGGTTCGATTGTCTGTCCTCACCCGCGCGAGGCGGCGGAAGCGTTGAGTCTTCTTGCTAATCTCTGGCTGATTCCGCTATTCGATCAAGAAGCAACGCGCGACGATATGCTCGCCCGCGGCGATGTGCTGGTTGATATGGCATCTGCGCTCGGTATCGATTTGGGCCGAAATAACGTACGCGCAACCATCGAGGCCGTTGCCGACATTTTGCACCGAAAATAGAGGCTGACCTGCATTTTCTTGTGTTAACTCGTGCTTTTGAAAAGTGCGGGGTATAAGCTCTTTCAAATATACATACCGACGGTATCTAACTTTGATATATTACATACCAACGGTATGTATATTTGAAATGAGGGTGGGTCGGATGCGCGGCTGGAAGATCAAAGAGTATTCGCACTTCGGAATGCTGCTGGTTGTGCAGGCGCTTGCGCTTATTTCCGAGGGCATATTGCGCTTTGCTCTGCCACTTTATCTGTTGAATGTCAGCGGTTCTCCGAGCCTTTATGGCGTGGTGACGGCAGTGGCCTTTGTGCCGTCTGTTTTGCTTATGCCCTTTGGCGGAGTTGTTGCCGATCGGGTGGATATGCGGCGCATCCTCGCGATTGCCGGTTTGGTTCTCATATTGTGTGGCGTCTGTTACCTTTTCTTATTTACAACTCGTCTGCTGTTGGTAACGGTGCTTTTCCTCATTGCGCTCTATGCCGTGCATGCACTGTATGCTCCGATGTTCCAAGCCCAGATTCCCCGCATGTTGGATGCGGCTCATGTCAAGCAAGGGGTCTCGCTTGTGAACCAAGTGAGCACGGCGAGCAATGTCGTTGGGCCTGTGGTGGCGGGCGTTTTAATGGGATGGATGGGCATCGCGCCGCTTGTTTGTTTCGGAATGGCTTGTCTCGCTGCGGTGGTGGCGCTTGCATGCGCACGCTCTTCTCTAATGAGGTTTCCTACTGCTTCGGCGGATGGGCGTACAGGCGACTTTGCGATAGCGGGAAGAGAGGGTCTTTTTCGAGATATGCGCACGGGCATTCTCTTCCTACGTAATGAGAAGTCGCTGCTCCTTTCCATTGTCTTTGCATGCCTGGTCAATGCCGTGCTTGCTGGGGTCAATGTGATACTTCCCTATGTGATTACCGAACAGCTTGCATGGAACGCAGCTGCCGTGGGTTCGGCTGAGGCGGTAGGTGCCGTAGGCGCTTTAGCGGGCAGTGCATTTGTGGGTCTTGCGCCCCGAGTTTGTACGATGAGGCGATTCTCCGCTTTTGTCGCATTGCTTGGTTTTGGCCCCCTGATTTCGGTGGCAGGGACGTTTTTTGGCTTCAACGCTGCGGTTCAGTTTCTTTGCTTGACTGTAGGGATGTCATGGATTCTTTTTTGGGGAAGCGTGGCCACGGTGTTGTTGGTGAGCGATATCCAGCTTCATTGCGGGGGTGACATGGTTGGACGTGTGTTGGCGCTGTTCTTTGCTGCGGCAACCTGCGCTTCTCCTATCGGCCAGGCAGCGTGCGGTGTCGCGATTGACATGTGCGGCGCGGCGGCCCTGCTTGTGTTTATGGCGACAGCGATGGAGCTTTTTGCCGTTTTGATAGCCTTGCTTTCCAGACGCTATGCGGATTAATGGCAAGGATATTTGCCATAGAGGCGGCTGTTTGATAGAAACTTCCTGATTTCAGTACCAGTATCGCGTTTTGCTGAGTAGACCCTGTTTTTCTCTAATAAAACCCCAGTTGACGTAAGCCTAAAAGGGAGAGCTACTCGAACCTTTGCAATACTGCTACTGAAATCAGGAAGTTTCTATTTGATTGGGAATATAAAGGGCGGCGCGAACGGTGAAATGGGGCTTGGAAGGGCCATGCCTGTCGCTTGCACGCTGCTGGTGACGGGGCGCGGCCGCCTCGGTGCGTGTTGTCTCCTGCCCATTCGCCCCGGTCGCTTGACGTTTGACCTGCCACGCTACCTTCCCGCGGCTTCTTTTCCGCTATGCTAGGCAAAACGCGCGGAATGGAGCCTGGCATGATCAAACTGTTCGCCTGCGACCTGGACGGTACGCTGCTCAATCTCTTTCATACCACCGATGACAAGATTCTCGCGGCGATTCGCGAGATCACAGATGCGGGCGCGCACGTTGCTGCAGCTACAGGGCGCACGAGCGTGTGGTATACCGATGGCGGTTTTGAGCCGGGCACTATTGAAGCCGTCTGCGCGAACGGCTCCATCATTCGCGGCCGCGACGGCGAGGTCCTTAAGTCCTACATCGTGGATCCGGCGTTCTTGGAAGAACTCATCCCGGCCTTTCCCGGCATTTGCTTTGATTGCGCGACGAGCGATTCGATCCTCTCGAGCAACACGCGAGAGGTTCGCGAGGCGGGTTTTGTGACGGATAGCCCTTGGCGTCGCATCCTCATGCGGGGCATGCGTGCCAAAGCTTCGTTTTTGGCGCACCATCGCTATGAGGTGCCACTTGCCGAAATCCTGCAGCATGACGTGTGCAAGGTGAACTGTCGTGTACCCGACCCTGGCATGGAGCGCGAGCTTCACGCGTTTTTGGCCGAGCATACCGATACCGTGGTCAACGCTCCGTTCAACCCCGCGATGTTCGAGATAACCGATCGTACCTGCAATAAAGGTGAGAGCGTGGCCTGGCTTGCCAACTACCTGGGCTTTTCGGAAGACGAGGTGGCGGTCTACGGTGACGGCGGCAACGACATCGTCATGCTCGATCGCTTTGAGCACGCTTATGCCACAAGTAACGGTACGGATGCTGCCAAACAGGCGGCTGGCAACGTCATCGGTAACTGCGCGGCTCATGCCGTGCCACGTCACATGGTTGCCACACTTCGCGCCGAGCGCAATCGCACGGTGATTTCCTAGCGGCGGGGTGCCGGCGGACACACTGAGCGACGACATGCCAAACCTGTCGACTTTGTGGCAGGCGGAATAAATTACACACAGTGTGAAATAATACTCGGAGTGTAAAATAGCATCCGAGGAGGCCTATGCCGCAAACAGATTTCAAGTGCGACCCCCGATCCCTGCGCTCGCAGGCATCGCTTCGCGGCGCGCTTGCGGAGCAGCTAGGGGCGGGCGAGGACCTCTCGCGTATCACGGTGGCGTCGCTCACCGATTGCGCGGGTCTTACGCGCCGCACGTTCTATAGTCACTACAAAGACATTCCCGATTTCATCCAACAGGTCGAAGACGCCATCATGGATGAGATTCGCGCACTCGTCCGCAATATCGGCGCGGCCACGTTGCCCGAGCTCTATCGCAACATCGATGAGCTGGAGCCGGCTCCCGGCGCGGTCGAGCTGCTCGAGTACTTGGCGGACAATCGCGACCTCATCGGCTCACTGCTGGGGCCCGGCGGCGACCCTGCTTTTATCAAGCGTCTGATCGACCTTGCGCGCGACGAGATCTCGGGGCGCCTGCAGACGGGTATCTTTCCTGCGGTCTTAGGGTCGTTTTTCGACTATTACCTGAGCTACGTGGTTACCGCCGAGGTGGGCGTGGTCCAGCGCTGGTTCGAGAACGGCCTGCCCGAATCGCCCAAGACCATGGCGCGCATCATGACGGTGATCGCCTTTGTGCGCCCCGGCGACCTGTATGGACAGCCTATCGACATCAACGTGCCGGCATACGGCATGAAACTGTTGAATCTTCAGCTCGACGACACCGATGAGCACAATGAGAGGGAGTAACCGATGAACGAAGTGAACGAGGAGACGAACGAGATCCGCCCCGGCGTGGTTCCCGAGGGCGCCATCTACAATGCCGGGGCCGCGACTGGCCAACTGCACCTGGGCATCGACGTGGGTTCCACCACCGTTAAACTCGCCGTGCTGAATGACGAGAACCAGATCGTTTACGCCAAGTACCAGCGTCACCACACCGACGTGCGCGCCTGCGCGCGCGACCTGTTCGTGGGCGCCGCGGGCCTTTTGCCCGAGGCTCAGATGACCTGCGCCATCACCGGCTCGGGTGGTCTGCTGCTTTCCCAGTGGCTGGGCCTCGAGTTCGTGCAGGAGGTCATCGCCAGCAAGCGCGCTGTCGAGACGCTCATTCCGGCAACCGACGTCGCCATCGAGCTGGGCGGCGAGGACGCCAAGATCATCTACTTCGATAACGGCATCGAGCAGCGTATGAACGGCACTTGCGCTGGCGGCACGGGCGCCTTTATCGACCAGATGGCAACCCTTCTGCATACGGATGCTGCGGGCCTGAACGAACTCGCCAAGCAGGCAACGACCATCTATCCCATCGCCAGCCGCTGCGGCGTTTTTGCCAAGACCGATGTGCAGCCTCTGCTCAATGAGGGCGCGGCCCCCGCAGACGTCGCCGCCTCCATCTTCCAGGCTGTGGTGACCCAGACCATCTCCGGCCTTGCGTGCGGCCGCCCCATCCGCGGCAACGTCGCCTTCCTGGGCGGCCCGCTGCAGTATCTCTCCGAGCTTCGCCATCGCTTCTACGTGACGCTTGAGCTGGACGAGGAGCATCGCATCGTTCCCAACAACGCCCACCTGTTTGTGGCTTCGGGTGCCGCGATGGCTCACGAATCCAATAAACTCTCCACGTTCCCGCAGCTTATCGAGGCGATCGATGCCCTGGGCGACACGCAGGGCTCCGAGGTTGCGCGCCTGGATCCGCTCTTCGCTACGCCCGAGGAGTACGACGAGTTCAAGAATCGTCACGACAGGGAGGTAGTGCCCAAGGGCGACCTCGACAACTATCAGGGCCGCGTCTTCATCGGCATCGACGCCGGCTCCACCACCATGAAGGCAGCACTTGTGGGCGAGGACGGCCAGCTGCTGCACACCTGGTACGGCAACAACAATGGTGACATCCTGGGCACGGCCAAGATCATCATGGCCGATTTCTACGAGCACATTCCCGCGGGCTGCACCATCGGCCACGTGACCACTACCGGCTATGGCGAGGCGCTGCTCATCGAGGCCCTCAAGGCCGACTCCGGCGAGATCGAGACGGTCGCGCACCTGCGCGGTTCCAAGGCGTTCCTGCCCGGTGTGCAGTTCATCCTCGATATCGGCGGCCAGGACATGAAGTGCCTGCGCGTGCGCGATGGCGTGATTGAGCACATCATGCTCAACGAGGCGTGCTCTTCGGGCTGCGGCAGCTTTATCGAGAGCTTTGCCGTGTCGATGAACATGGACGTGCGCGCTTTCGCCGCCGCGGCGGTGGATGCCAAGAACCCCGTCGACCTGGGCAGCCGCTGTACCGTCTTTATGAACTCCCGCGTGAAGCAGGCGCAAAAAGAGGGCGCCACCGTGGGCGATATCGCGGCTGGCCTCTCGTACTCCGTGATCAAGAACGCCCTGTTCAAGGTCATCAAGCTGCGTGACTCCAAGGAGATCGGCACGAGCGTGATCGTCCAGGGCGGCACCTTTATGTCCGACGCCACCCTGCGCGCTTTCGAGAAGCTCACGGGCGTCAACGCGGTGCGCCCCGATATCGCCGGCTGCATGGGTGCCTACGGTGCGGCCCTGCTCGCGCGCGACCGCGCGGGCGAGGACGGCGTGTCCACCATTCTTTCTGCCGAGGAGGTGGCTGCCCTTACCGTCACGCAGAAGCATGCGCGCTGCGGCCGTTGCTCCAACAACTGCCAGCTCACCATCAACGACTTTGGCGGCGGCCGTCGCTTCATCACCGGCAACCGCTGCGAGCGCGGCGCGGGCCACAAAAAGAAGAAGAGCGAGGCCCCGAACCTCTTCAAGCGTAAAAACGAGCTGCTGTTCAACCGCGAGTGCCTGGCGCCCGAGGATGCCCCGCGCGGTACCGTGGGCATCCCGCGCGCGCTCAATATGTACGAGAACTACCCATTCTGGCATCGTTTCTTTACCGAGCTCGGCTTCTCGGTCGTATTGTCCGACCAGTCTAACAAGAAGACCTACGAGGCGGGCATCGAGTCCATGCCGTCCGAGAGCGTATGCTACCCGGCTAAGCTCAGCCATGGTCACATCATGAACCTGCTGGACAAGGACCCCGATTTCATCTGGATGCCCTGCGTGCGCTGGGAGCGCAAGGAGGATCCGACGGCGGGCAACTGCTACAACTGCCCGATTGTCATGAGCTACCCCACCGCGCTCGGCCTCAATATCGACGAGCTCTCCGAGCAGCATGTCGAGTTCATGTATCCCTTCGTGCCGTATCACGATAAGGTCGAGCTCAAGCGCCGCCTGTACCAGCTCATCGCTGTCGACCGCGTGGCCGATGCCGAGGCCGGTCGCGGCCGCGTGACGGGTCCCAAGATCACGCGCTCCGAGATCGACGCCGCCGTGAACGCCGCCTATGAAGAGGACGCTCGCTTCCACGAGGCCATTCAGACCATGGGCGAGGAGACCATCCATTGGATCGAGGAGCACGGCGGCCATGGCATCGTGCTCGCCGGCCGTCCCTACCATAACGATCCCGAGATCAACCACTCGCTGCCCGAGCTTATCAGTTCCTTTGGCTTTGCCGTGCTTACCGAGGACTCGGTGGCGCATCTCATCAAGCCCGAGCGCCCCATCCGTGTGGTCGACCAGTGGATGTTCCACTCGCGCCTCTATGCGGCCGCGCGCTTTGTGACCATGCGCAACGACCTCGACCTCATCCAGCTCAACTCGTTTGGCTGCGGCCTCGATGCTCTTACCACCGATCAGGTGCAGGAGATCATGGAGGCGTCCGGCAAGATCTACACCGTGCTCAAGATCGACGAGGTGTCGAACCTCGGTGCCGCGCGCATTCGCGTGCGCTCGCTCATGGCCGCCCTCAAGGATCAGGAGGCCGAGCGCCGCGCCGAGGCCGAGGCCGCGGGTGAGACCTACGAGGTAGGCGAGGCGAGCCCGGTCGAGCCTTCGAACGAGCAGCCCGTCTTTGCCACCCATAAGTACCGCATCGAGCCGCAGCGTGAGAGCAAGTCCACGGCCTGGGACAAGGTGCCCTTTACCGAGGAGATGCGCCGCGAGGGCTACACCATCCTGTGCCCGCAGATGGCGCCCATTCACTTTGACCTGGTCAAAGAGGTGTTCCACGCTTACGGTTACAACCTGGAGCTCTTGCCTTCGACCGACCGCGGCGCCGTCGAGGCGGGTCTGCGCTATGTGAACAACGACATCTGCTATCCCTCGATCCTCGTGACGGGCCAAATCATGGAGGCTATCGAGAGCGGCAAGTACGACCTCACCAAGACCGCTGTGGTCATCAGCCAGACGGGCGGCGGCTGCCGTGCTACCAACTACATCGCGCTCATCCGCAAGGCCCTGCGCGATTCGGGCCATTCGGAGATTCCGGTCATCTCGCTTTCGGCTGTGAAGCTCGACGAGAAGAACCCTGGCTTCAAGTTGACGGTGCCCATGCTCAAGGCCGCTGTCTACTCTATCCTGTTTGGCGACGTGATGATGCAGATGCTCTATCGCTGCCGTCCGTACGAGGCAACGCCCGGTGCCGCCAACGCGCTCTTCGACGAGTACATGGCGCGCGCCCGCGCCCTGGCGCCCAAGTTCAATCGCCGCAACTTCACGCGCCTGGCGCGCGAGGCGATCGAGGCGTTCGACACCATGCCGCTTGAGGGCGAGGGGACCAAGCCGCGTGTGGGCGTGGTGGGCGAGATTCTCGTCAAGTTCCATCCCACGGCAAACAATCACGTGGTCGAGGTTATCGAGAACGAGGGCTGCGAGGCTGTGGTGCCGGGCCTGCTCGACTTCTTCCTGTACTCCATGAGCAACTCCAACCTGCAGAAGGACGAGCTGGGAAGCTCTGCGGTCACGCGTGCGGGCATGGATGCGCTCATTGGCATGGTGGACTGGATGCGCAAGCCGGTCGAGGACCTGCTGGATAAGTCCGAGCGCTTTGAGGCTCCCGAGCCTATCAGCGCCATGGCTGCCAAGGCCTCGCAGGTGCTTTCGCTGTGCAACAACATGGGCGAGGGCTGGCTGCTCACGGCCGAGATGCTCGACCTCATCGACCACGGTGCGCCCAACATCATCTGCACGCAGCCGTTTGCGTGCCTGCCCAACCATGTGGTTGGCAAGGCTGTGATCAAGGAGCTGCGCCGCCAGCATCCCGAGAGCAACATTGTGGCCGTGGATTACGACCCGGGTGCCTCGGAGGTCAACCAGCTCAACCGCATCAAGCTGATGATCAGCGTGGCCAAGGAGAACATGCGCGCCGGCAAGGGCTTTGTAATGGAGCATATCGCCCCGCTCGAGATGGATGCGGTGGATTCCAAGTTCCGCCCGCACCATCCGGCCGACGAGGATGCCGTAGACGCCGTCGCCGAGCGCCTAAGCCGCGGCCTGTGACAACCCGATGGTGACAGCCCGACGACAGGTTTATTTTGTCACATTCTGCCGTTTACCGGTCATTACCTGCCGTTCGGTGCTTGTAGCCCGGCGGGAAAATAATCGGTTGCGGTGGCGTCAATTCGATTAATGTGACAGTTAAGGGGCAGGTTTATTTCGGCACATTGCCAGACCGCCGTGGGGCTGCCCGCGGCGGTCTTTTTTACAGACGAAAGATAGTTGACAGATGTAACCGTTTCCCGATAGCTTGATGCCATTGAGCGAGGGGTGGGCCCCATGACTCGCTGCACCCTCTTTAATGATGTCTATTGCAAGGTTGGCAAGAGCAAAAGGAGACACCCATGAGCTACAAGAACATTTGCGTGGCAGGCGGCGGCGTTCTGGGAAGCCAGATTGCGTTCCAGGCGGCGTATTGCGGTTTTGACGTCACCATCTGGTTGAGGAGTGAGGGTTCTATCGGCCGCACGCAGCCCAAGATCGACCACGTTCGCGAGGAGTACATCGCGGCTATTGAAGGGATGGCAAACGGCACGGGCGAGTGGTGCCCGGGCATTGCCGATAGCGATAAGCCGTTTGACAAACAAGCAGCGCTCGATGCGGTGGAGCGTGCGTACGGTTCGCTCAAGCTCGAGCTCGACCTGCCAACTGCCGTGGCAGATGCCGACCTGGTAATCGAGAGCATGGCCGAAGACACGCAGGCAAAGATTGCGTTCTACCAAAAGCTTGCCCCTGTGCTGCCGGCAAAGACGGTCGTGGTCACCAACTCGTCCACGCTTCTGCCCAGCACCTTTGCTAAGTATACCGGCCGTCCGGAGAAGTACCTGTCGCTCCACTTTGCCAATTCCATTTGGAAGAACAACATGACCGAGGTCATGGCGCAGGCTCAGACCGACAAACGCTACTTTGACGAACTCATCGAGTTTGCAACCCAGATTCGCATGCTCGCGCTCCCTGTTAACAAGGAGAAGAACGGCTACCTGCTCAACTCTATGCTGGTACCGTGGCTGCTTTCCGGTCTGGACCTGTATGTTTCGGGCGTTTCAGATCCCCAGAGCATCGACCTTGCCTGGACGCGTGGCACCGGTGCGCCCAAGGGCCCGTTTCGTGTGTTCGACACCGTGGGCATCCAGACGGCCTACAACATCGTGATGCAGTACCAGAAGGTCCCGGGTCTTGTGGGCCCGCTGCTCAAAAAGATGATGATGCCGTACAACTTTAAAGCCATGGCGGCCGTTCTAAAGAAGATGCTCGACGAGGGCAAACTTGGCGAGTCCTCGGGCGAGGGATTCTTCAAGTACGAGGGCTAGAGCTTGAGGTCGGCGCCCACGCCGCATGTATGAAGCCCCTGTGAAAATGTGACAAATTAAACCTGTCTTGTTGGTGTCACATGGAGAGGTGGCTGGCGCACGGAAAAGGGCCGCTGCGAGGCTGTTACCTGCAGCGGCCCAGAGGGTGACAAAATAAACCTGTCTTGTTGGTGTCACGTTGGTCGAGTGAACCTTAGAAGTCGGCGTTGCCTACGGTGCGCGGGTGCGGCAGGACGTCGCGGATGTTGCCCACGCCGGTGAGGTACATCACCAGACGCTCGAAGCCCAGGCCGTAGCCAGCGTGCTTGCAGGAGCCGTAGCGACGCAGGTCCAGATAGTACTTGTACTGCTCGGGGTTCATGCCCAGGTCCTTGATGCGGCCCTCGAGCAGGTCCAGGCGCTCTTCACGCTGGGAGCCGCCGATAATCTCGCCAATGCCGGGAACCAGGCAGTCGGCAGCGGCGACGGTCTTGCCGTCGTCGTTCATGCGCATGTAGAATGCCTTGATCTCTGCCGGATAGTCGGTCACGAAGGTCGGGCGGCGGAAGTGCTCCTCGGTGAGGAAGCGCTCATGCTCGGTCTGCAGGTCGATGCCCCAGCTGACGGGGTAATCAAACTTGTGGCCGGCGGCGACGGCCTCCTCCAAGATCTTGACGGCCTCGGTATAGGTCACGCGGGCAAAGTCGGAGCTAGCCACATGCTTCAGGCGCTCGAGCAGGCCCTTGTCCACAAACTTGTTGAGCATGTTGAGTTCGTCGGGGCAGGTGTCCATCACCTTGTTGAGCACGTACTTGAGCATGGCCTCGGCATTATCCATGTAATCGTTGAGGTCGGCGAACGCCATCTCGGGCTCGACCATCCAAAACTCGGCGGCATGGCGCGTGGTATTGGAGTTCTCGGCGCGGAACGTGGGGCCAAAGGTGTACACGTCGCCAAATGCCATGGCGAAGTTCTCGGCATTGAGCTGGCCGGAGACGGTGAGGCTTGCGTGCTTGCCAAAGAAGTCCTGGCTCCAGTCGACCTCGCCTGCATCTGTCAACGGCGGATTTTGAGGGTCGAGCGTGCTCACGCGGAACATCTCGCCGGCACCCTCGCAGTCGCTCGTGGTGATGATAGGCGTGTTCACATAGACAAAGCCCTGCTCCTGGAAGAAGCTGTGGATGGCTGCGGCCGCGACGGAGCGGATGCGGAACACGGCGCGGAACAGGTTCGTGCGCGGACGCAGGTGCTGCTGCGTGCGCAGGAACTCGACGGTGGCGCGCTTCTTCTGCAGCGGATAGCTGGGGTCGGAGACGCCCTCGACCACGATCTCGGTCGCGGTGAGCTCGAAGGGCTGCGGCGCGTTGGGCGTGAGCTTAACCTCGCCAGTGCAGATGAGGGCAGCCGAGACGTTTTGATGCGCGATCTCGTCGTAGTTGGAAAGGGCGTCGCGGTTCATAACAACCTGAAGGTCGGCAAAGCAGCTGCCGTCGTTCAGGGTTACGAAACCGAAGTTCTTCATGTCGCGGATGGACTTGACCCAACCGGCAACCGTGACGGTCTGGCCGCCAAACGCCTTGGCGTCGGCGTGAAGCTGGGCGATCTTCGTGCGTTTCATGCATCCTCCTTTAGGCGCAATAAGCAAGGCAAGGTACCCGCGTTGCGTATCGCGCAAAACCAATCAGCTCATCATTCTAGCAGGGACGCCGCATGCTGTTGGCCGGGTTTGGCACTCGGTGTCTGTCGCTGCGATTCCACCCGCAACGCCGCTTTGTCCTATTGCCCGCACAGAGCGCGACGCACCATGAGAGCGTAGGCGTCCCTGCCGGCACCCGTGAGGTGAATGCCGTCGTCGGCAAGATACTCGTCGTGGCCCTCGCTTGTGCCGTACCAGTCGATGATGCCCACGTTGTCGTTCTTAGCGGCAAAGTCGCGGAAGACCTGGTTATTGGGGTCTTGTAGCTCAAGCGGACAGCGGATGGTAACAAAATAGAGCGGCTTTCCGCTCACGGCGTCAACGAGCGCCTGCACTGTGGACGTGTCGCGAATCAGGCCGTTCGTTCCTAGCGCGAAGACCACGACGTCGGGGTCGTATCCGGTGGCGACATCTTGCGCGTAGACGTCTTGGCCTACAAAGAGCTGGCGGCTCACCTTGCCGTCGACATAGGCATTGGGCAGGTACTGTTGCAGCGCGGGCGCGGCGCCCTCGGTCACCGAGTCGCCGATATAGAGGACCTTGGCATTACAGGTGCCTGTGTTGGGGTCGAAAGTCCAGCGGCTGGGGTCGAGATTCTTGGGCACGACCTCGGCAATGGGCTTAGGCCTATCGTCCTTTTCCTTTTTCTTTTTATCGTCGGCCTTTTTGGCGTCCGCTTTGGAGTCTGCCTTTTGCTTGGGCGTCGCCTTTGTTTGCACGAGCTCGGGGCGCAGTCTCTCCGCGCGCGCCTGGGCGATGTCATTCCAGTTCACGGGAGCGATGACCAGGGCGAGCACCATTGCGGCGGCGATACCGCAGGCGATGCGCGTGCCCGCGGCGATGGGCTTTCGCGAGGCAAGGGGCTGTTCAAACAGACGATAAAACACTTCGGCCGTCAGCAGGATAGCGACAATCTGTACGATCCATCCCCACCAGGGGAGCGCCTGAGTGCGCGTTGCGGGATTCATGATCTCGAGCAGCGGGTAGTGTACCAGGTAGATGGAAAACGAGCGGCTGCCCAGATAGACGAGTGGGGCAGACGAAAGCGCGTGCCCGATTGCGCAATCTGGGTGCTGCACAGCGCAAATCAGCATGCCACAGACGAGCGCCGCCACCAAAAAGCCCCCACGGTAAAGCCAGACGTCTTGGCCTGATGCCAGGACAAAGCCAGCGATGAGCGCGAATAGCGTGATTTCTGCTGTCTCGTTCACATGCCTGACCAAATGGGCATGGCCGGCGATCAGCTGTTTTACATAGGGGAATCCCAGCGCAAGCGCGGCGCCCACGAGCGGCTCCGCCGCGCGCGTGTCGAGGCCGTAGTAGATACGGGCCGTATCTTGACCGGGGACGAACTGCAGCCCCATGGCAAGCGTGGAGAGAAGCGCCAGTACGGCGACGCTGGCCATGAGCGGCCTTCTTTTGTGCGTGAGCTTTGCCAGGCCCAGAAACACGAGCGGCCAGACGATGAAGAACTGCATGCTTACGCCCAGATACCACAGGTGAGTGAGGGGTGAGGGGAGGCCCGCCGCGGCAAAATAGGATACCTTGCGAAAGATATAGACCCAGTTGCTTGCGAACAACGCTGCCGGCAGGGCATCGGCCTGCAACTTGGGCAGCAGGCTGGGGCTTGCGATATAGACCGAAAACGCCGTGAGTGCGATGGCCGCAAGCACGGGCGGCATGAGCCTGCGCAGGCGTTTTGCCAGGTAGGTCCTATAGTTAAATGAGCCGGTCTCTTTGAGCTCATGTACCATGCCTCGGGTGGCGAAGTAGCCCGCGAGCACAAAGAACAGGGTAACGCCCAAAAAGCCGCCGGAGAGCAGCGACGGGCGCATGTGATAAAGGACGACGCCGATGATGGCGACGGCGCGCAGGCCGTCGAGCGGCAAGATTCGCGTCGGGGACGCCGTCGCCTTTTTTGCGTGGGCCCCGGTGCGCATCTGCTTGCGATGCCGAGGAATCAGGCCCCACGTGCCTTTTACATCGGATTGTTCGACTGCCATTTTCTGTTCTGCCACGAGTTCGCTACGACTTTGTTCCGTCGTCATCCACATTCATCCCCTTTTTGTCCATGAGCCCAGTCTACACGGGAACGCGGACAGCGCGCATCCTGTATAAGACTCTGCAGAAGTTTGACGGCGATTATTCAAAGCGAGCGGCGAGTACGGGCGGGAAGGGTAAGCTAGTGCCCGATCAACAACGAGGATAGGCGGACAGTACCATGACTATCGAGCAGCTTGCCCTTTGGGGAGACGAAGCCACGCAGGAGCACCCGGCAACGTTCACGATGTATCTGGCAGACCCCATGCCGAAGCACGAGGATGCCCGTCGACCTGCGGCGATTATCTGCGGCGGCGGGAGCTTCACGCATGTGGGCGTGCACGAGAAAGAGCCGGTTGCCCTGGCCTTTTTGCAGGCCGGGTATCAGGCGTTCGCGCTCGATTACGTGACGAGCTCCACAGGTGACGTTTCCTATCCTAACCCCGAGGCCGATCTTGCGCGCATGGTCGCAACTGTTCGTGCAAATGCCGCGGATTGGCGCGTGGATCCCGAGCGCGTGGTTGTCGTGGGCTTTTCTGCCGGCGGCTTTGTATGCGCGAGCCTCGCGACCTCATGGAGGGGCAACACGCTGCCTAAGCTCGTGGGCGCCCCTTCGGAATCCATTCGCCCCAACGCGGTGGTGCTGGGTTACCCGGCCCTGGATTTTGCGCACCTGTGTCGCATGCAGCTTAAAGACCCTCGCATCGACTTGCGCGTTCCCAAGACGGGCGGCAAGACGGGCCGCGACCTTCTTAACGACTACGGTCGCATGATCGCCGAGGGCGAACCTGCGGACGACGAGCTGCTCGATGCGCTTGACTCCATCTGCCCCACCGCGCATGTCGATCGTCATGTGCCGCCGATGTTCATGTGGGGCACCGCCGATGACGAAGCTGCTCCCGTGGCGCAGCTCTATCCGTTCGCGCAGCGCCTGGCAGAGGAAGGCGTGGTGCACGAGCTCCATGTCTTTGATCGCGGCGGACATGGCCGGTCGGTGGCAAATGCCAATTCTGAGCACGGGGATGCCGAAAAGCAGGAGGCCGTGCGCCCCTGGTTTGACCTTGCGCTGTCGTTCCTTTCCCGCGTGATGTAGCGAGTGGGTCAATAAACGGGACGACGCATGCCTTGCGCCGTCTACGGGATTTGAGACTTACGGCCCATTTTTTGAGCCACCCCGTCGGTACAATTAAATAGCTATGGGAACACGTGGACGACATACCCGCCGCATGGCAACCTCTTTCATACCTGCTGCAGATTCACGGAGCAACAGGCTTTTTGCCATGCCGCGCTTTCTTTCCGATGTGCCGCGTGAAACATGCCGCCGCCGCGTTTTCGCGATAGCCGCTGTCATTACCGGCCTGTTTTTGATACTTCTGGCAAGCTTTCCGTTGTTCTTTCGCTCGGACCCCTTTCTTTCTTCAAAGATCCCCTCTTACGAGGGGATCGATGCTGAGGTCTTCGACAATCTTATCCAGTCGAGTTCCTTCCCGCTGCTCATCGCCTCTATCGCTTTTTCCATCTGGGGAGTGAGCATCTACCTGCGCTGCTTGGATGCCGTGCTCAGGCGGCGCCTCGTCGCCATCGCTGCGATTTGCACGCTTTGGATGGTTGAGGTCATCGTCAAGTACAAGTCGTTCACGCCGGCGTACGCTTCGTTGCTGTGGTACCTCTACTACGTTCCCATGACGCTTATCCCGATTTTGTGTCAGCTGTGCGGCTTCAGGCTTGCGGGCTTGGAGCGCCGTCGTTCCTGGCGGCGATACCGCAGCGTGCTGTGGGCCATGGCTGTTGCCATCATCCTGTTTGTCCTTACCAACGACCTTCATCATCAGGTGTTTTGCTTTGACCCTGCGAGCGATAACTGGAGCAGCGACTATACCTACGGCTGGGGATACGGCGTTGTCCTTGTGTGGAGCGCTGCCAATTTCGTAGGTTTCTTCATCTTGATCGCTCTGTCCTCTTCGTATCGAATTCGGCGATTCACGCTATCCGCCGCGCTTATTTTCATCGCGGGCGTGGTTTTCTCCGTGTCCTATGCCCTGCGCGTGCCGTGGGCATGGAGGCTCAATTTCTCGCTCGTCTACTGCATCTTTTGCGTGGTGGTTCTTGAGCTTTGTTTGGAAAGCGGCGTCTTTCCCTCATATCACGACATCGCGGGCATTTTCGCCACGCTGCCGCTCGACCTCAAGATCATGACGCGCGATTTTGAGGTCGCGTATGCAACGCCTACATCGGAGGCGGTGCCTGAGGGCGTATGTGACGAGCTGCGCGCACAGGAACATGGCCGTGCGCACGCCTTTACCGTGGTGTCGAGACCCGATGTGATGTACCGTGCCTTTCCGCTTGCGGGAGGATATGCCCTTCTTGCCCAGGACGTTCATGAGCTCAATGAGCTTAACGGCGAGCTTGCGCATCGTCGCGCCGAGCTCCAACGCCAAAACGAGCTGCTTGCTGCCGATTACGACCTCAAGGCGCATCTTGCCGACCAAGAGGCCGAGGCATTGCTCATCCAGGATGTCGACCAGGCGCTCGCGCGTTCCCTGGACAGTCTCTATGATCTTTTGAGCTCGCTTCCGCCGCTTACGGACGAAACATCTTTGGATGAGCGGTATCGGCTGCTGCAGTGCGCCAAGATGCATATCGCCTACTGCAAGCGCAAGGGGTCTCTCACGCTTGCCCAGCACGGCGAGAGCGGGTTCGATCGCAATCGCATCCAGCTTATCGCCAACGAGCTGGCGAGCGACCTTCGTACGCTTGGTGTCGACTGCGCCTCGATCATCGCTATCGAGCAGCCGATGCACGCAAGTTCGGTCAGCGCGCTGTATGACTGCGTGTATGATTTTGCATTCTTCGCATATACCGTCGAGCATCCTGCGCTTATGTATTACCTGAGCGACCATGACCCCGGCAGCGTCGAGCTGCGCGCGGTGTTGGCCTCGACCGATGACTGCGATCTTTCCAAGATGCCCGCCGCACGCGAGCTCGAGCGTGCTCTTCAGGGAAGAAGCGTGGCCTATCGCCTGGAGGGCGAGCCGGGCCAGTTGCGCATGATCGTCTTGATGCCGAGAGCGGGTGACGGATCATGCGAATCGATTTGATCCTTCCCCAGTTCGTGCTTCTCGACGTGATGTACGTTTTGGCCGCTTGCATGCAAACGATTCACGTGCCGCTCGTCGTCTCGCGGCGCATGCCCTACAGTCGCGTGGCGGTATGCATTTACGAGGCGAGCCTGGTCGTGCATCTAGCCATCGTGGCAGACATCATCTTATGCTCGACGGGCAATCGTTTGCTGGCGCCGCCGTTTGCCATCGCGCATGCCCTGGCGGGCGTCTTGTGGTTTAACCTGCTGCTCGTCGTATTTGGCATGGGTCTTGCCGTGCGCTACCGTCGTCCCTGCATGATTCCCGAGCTGGCACTTATCGCGGCGTCAACTCCTCCCGTCGTCAACGTCTTGGGCCCGATGTGGCACGCAGTCGTCGTTATCGAAGGGGCGTTTTTCTTCTTTCGCTCGATCGCGGCGCTTCTTCTGGATGCACGTCATCGGCAAGAAGACGTCACCGCGCTCTCGACGATCGAGACCATCAACGTGATTCCGGTCGGCATTCTCTACCTCGACTTGCGGGGTCGCCCGCTGCTCATGAACCGCTGCATGCGCACGAACCTTATCGACCTGCACCTGCCCACCGACCTTCGCGATATGAGCGGAACTTGGAGCGAGCTGCGCCGGCTGGGAGCGAAAGATTCCGACGAGGGGGGAAGGGGCCGCCGTCTTGACCTTGAGCGTTTTGGCGACGCTCGATCGGTCGTCGAGGTTTCGCCTTCGGAAATCCGCCTGTTCGTGCGCGACAACCTCATCATCTCGGGGCGTCCGTTCGAGCGCATCATCGGTCTTGACGTAACCGAGTATGCCCACGCTTACGACCGCTTGGCTCATGCGAACCATCTGCTGGAGCTTGCGGCAAAAGAGCTGCGCACGCAGATCGAAGAGGTTAAGAAAGTTGCCGATAACGCTGCGTACCTGCGCATGCGCGCCCGCGTTCACGATGTCATAGGCCAGCGTCTCTCCATCATGCATCGATATCTGGAAGAGGGGCGCTTGGATGACGAATCGCTCGAGCGGATCGAGCCGCTCCTGCGCTCTATCGCAATCGACTTACACGGAAAAGACGGTGACGGCGCGCGCGACTCCGCCGAGGAGCTGGGCGATATCGTCCATGCCTTTGGCTTGGTGGGCGTGCACATCGACGTCGATGGCGAGCTTCCCACGGACGTGCGCGCCGCTGCGGCCTTCTTGCAGATCGTGCGCGAGGCTTCGACCAATGCAACCAAGCACGCGCAGGCCCATCAGATCAATGTGCGTCTTTGGGAGGAGGGCGCAGAGTCGTGGCGCACAGCGCGCATGACGATCTCAAACGACGGCGCCCCTGCTCCGGCATCGATTCGCGAGGGAACGGGTATCCCCGGTATGAGGCAGGTTGCCCAAGACCTGGGAGGGTCGCTCGAGGTCAATGCAGGGCCGCCCTTCGCCCTTACCGTCTCCATTCCGCTCTCTTCGGATATCACGGCTCAGAGGAGGAGCTCATGATCAGTGTCCTTATCGTCGAAGACCAGGCCATCTTGCGCGAGAGCCTGGCGCGCTCCATCGCCGATCAGCCCGACATGACGGTTGCCGCTGCCATCTCAGATGCTTCCTGCGCCCTCGATATCGTGCGCGAGCGGCATCCGGATATGATCTTGATGGACGTGTGCACCGAGCATGATTCCAGCGGCATCGTCGCGGCGGCGCACATCAAGGAAGAGGCACCGGAGTGCCGCATTGTTATCATGACGGGCATGCCCGAGATCACCTTTGTCGATCAGGCGCGCGAGGCGGGCGTCGATAGCTTTGTGTATAAGAATGTAGGTATCGAAGAGTTGCTTGCCGTGATGCGTTCCACGCTTGCGGGCTACTGTACCTTCCCCAAACCGCCGCAGAGCATCTTTTCGGGCGCAGCGGCGCTCGATGAGGTAGAGGTTTCGATCCTGCGTCTTGCCTGCGAGGGAAAGAGCCGCCGCGAGATCGCGGCTGAGCTGTTCATGAGCGAGGGCACGGTCAAGCGCCGCATCTCGGAGATCCTCAACAAGACCGGTTACGACAACATCATGCGCCTTGCGGTGCATGCAGTGACGGAGGGGAGCATCGTTCCCAATATGGAGCGTTAGCGTCTAAGGGCGTATACACGAAAAGCGGCGGGGCCGCGGGGGAGTGTTCCCTCGCGGCCCCGCTTTGTGCCGAGCGGTGCTACTCGCTGTTGCCTGCCGTGCACATTACGGGATAGTCGCGCTGTAGGTGGCGATGTCCTCATAGGTGTCGTCCTCGTAGACACCTATGGTGAAGTTGATATTCACGAGGTCGTCGATGCTGTCGAGGTCGCCGCTCGAGAAGCTGAATTCTTCGGTGGCGTTGGTTCCGCCCATCATACGGCAGGAGAACCATCCGGTCTTCATGGTGTTGTTGACACTCGTCTTGCCGCTTACGGAATGGAATGTCAGGTCCTTGTCGGTCTTGTTGGTGATCTCGACCTTCAGGCCGATGATGCCCCACCTGTCCTCGAACTTCTCGGTGACGGTGATGGTGCACAGGTCGTCGTCGGCAACGGTAACGGCGGGAAGAATGGGCTCGTTGATGTCCTTGCTGTCCGAGGTGCCGATGGTCGTGCCTCCGGTTCCGCTGCTCGTACCATTCGTGTCGTCTTCGGCTGCCTCGCGGTCCTTCTTCACGGTGCCGGAGAGGTCCTTCTTGGATTTGGTGAAGATGATGCTGTTCTCACCCTCCTTAAGGGTGAGTTCGCCGTCCTTGAGGGTGGCCTTGAAGCTCAAGCCGTAGGCTTTGATTTTCACGGTGCCGTCGTCTTTGATCTTCCAGGTGATGTCTGAGACATGGTTGTACAGATCGATCTGGCCTTCGCCGTCCTCCTCAAAGATCAAGATGCAGTTGATTCCCCAATCCTCCAGGGCATCGAGGGTTTCCTCGTCGAATTCTTCGCCTTCGAGCTCGCCGCCGGAGATTTTCCAGCTGCCCAGGAATGCTTCTTCGGGGTCGGCTTTGGATCCGCCGCAGCCCACCAGGGCAAAGGCGAGCGCCAGGATGAAGGTGACGAATAGGAGAGCCGATTTCTTAAAGGTCGCGGTCTTCATGGTGTTCCTCCTTACGGTCGGGGTCCATTAAACGATAGGGGCCGCCGGAATCGATCCGGCGGCCCCTGGTTGCACGAGCGGATACTTCCGCCGGTTTTGCGAGCGCTGCTTACGGGATAAGAGCGCTGTAGGAGGCGACGTCCTCGTAGCTTTCGGTTTCGTAGGCGTCGATTCCGATGGTGACGTTCACGAGGTCGTCGATGCTATCGAGGTCGCCGGTCGAGAACGTGAACTCGTCGGTGGCGTTGGTGCCGGGCATCAGGTGGCAGGAGAACCAAGGCTCCTTCATGGTGCCGTCGACATTGGTCTTGCCGCTGGGGGAGTAGAACGTCAGGTCCTTATCGCTCTTGTTGGTGATCTCGACGGTCAGGCCGATGGTTCCCCATTCGTCCTCGAACTTCTCGGTGACGGTGATGGTGCACAGGTCGTCGTCGGCAACGGTGATGGCGGGGGTGATGGCCTTGCGGGTACCCTTGTCCTCAGCCTCTTCCTCTTCGGCCTCTTCGTTGGCCTTCGCCATGTCGCGGTCCTTCTTCACGGTGTCGGAGAGGTCCTTCTTGGATTTGGTGAAGGAGATCTTGTCGTCGCCGTCCTTGAGGGTGAGGGTGTCGTCCTTGAGGGTCGCCTTGAAATCGACGTCTTCGGCGCTGATTTTTGCGGTGCCGTCGCTCTTGACCTTCCAGGTGACGTCTTCGACTTCACCAAAGAGGTCGAGCTGGCCCTCGCCGTCCTCATCGAGGATCAGGATGCAGTTGAGGCCCCATTCCTCCATGGTCTCGATGGTCTCGTCGTCGAGTTCCTCGCCGTAGATCTCGCCGCCGGAGAGCTTCCAGCTGCCCAGGAACGCCTCTTCGGGGTCTGCCTTGGATCCGCCGCAGCCCACCAGGGCAAAGGCGAGCGCCAGGATGCATGCCATGAGGGCGAGAGCCGATTTCTTGATCGTTGTGGTCTTCATAGTGTCCTCCTTACGGTTGGAAACCCATCTATGCACGGCGCGGGGCGCAGGCCATCCGCGCGGGTTGCCGATGCTTGGGCGCTAAGGCCTCGGAGTGCCGCAGTTGCTGCAGAACTTGCCGTTGTTCTCGGTGCCACAGTTGGGGCAGTACCATTTGGTGGGAGCCGGTGCCGGTGCGGGGCTGCCGCATTCAGAACAGAACTTGCCCGTGTTGGTGGCGCCACAGCTGCAAGTCCAACCACCTGCTGCCGGGGCGGGTGCCGGCACCGGAGCGGGAGCTGCCTGCTGGACAGGCATCGGCTGCGGCTGGGCTGCTGCCTGCTGCGCCTGGCCCGCGGCGAAGAGCTGGGTCGCGTTCATGCCGCCCATGCCGCCTGCCATACCCATGCCCATGAAGCCGGCCATGGCACCGTTGGGGTTCGAGGCCGCTGCACGCATGGCGTCGCTCTGGGCGCTTGCGAGGTTCGCTGCCGCCATGGTCGGGTCGCGCATGACCGCTGCCTTCTGCAGGTCCTTGATCATCTGCTCGTCTTCTTGCGAAGCCGCGATGGAGTTCACGCCAAAGCTCACGATCTCCACGCCGCGCAGGTCGCGCCAGTCGGCCGAGAGCACATCGTTCAGCGCGCGAGCGACCTCGGTGGTGTGGCCGGGGATGGCACTGTAGCGAATGCCCATCTCGGAAATCCTGGCAAATGCCGGCTGAAGCGCCGTGAGCAGCTCGGACTTGAGCTGGCTGTCGATTTTGTCGCGCGTGTAGTCTTCGGTCACGTTGCCGCAGACGTTGGTGTAGAACAGCAGCGGGTTGGTGATGCGATAGGAGTACTCGCCGTTGCAGCGAACGGAGATGTCGACATCGAGGCCGATGTTGTTGTCGACCACGCGGAAGGGGACCGGTGCGGCGGTGCCGTACTTGTTGCCGATGATCTCCTTCATGTTGATGAAGTAGACGCGCTGGTCCTTGCCGGCATCGCCGCCAAAGGTGAAGCGGCTGCCGATGCGCGCGAACGTATCTTTGATGGCGTCGCCAAGGTTGCCCGAGAACACACTGGGTTCGCTGCCGGTATCGAAGACGAACTTGCCGGGCTCGAGGGCGACTTCGATGATCTTGCCGTCCTGCACCACGAGCATGCCCTGGCCGTCGTTGACGGCGATGACGGAGCCGTTCGAGATGACGTTGTCCTCGCCGTGGACGTTCGAGCTGCGATCGCCGGTGCGCTTGCAGCCTTTGCAGGCCAAGACATCAGCGGGCATCGATTCACAGTAGATATACTCTTTCCACTGGTCGGCCATGACGCCGCCGGCAGCTCCCATTCCAGCCTTCAAGAGTCCCATAGCAGTTTTCCTTTCCTATCGGGGGTGGGTACGGGTCGGATAGTGCCTACTTCTTCTGTTGCTTCATCTCGACGCGGGTCTCGGTGCGGATGAAGGTATCGCTTTCGTCTGTGAGGTCGAACTGTCCGCAGTAGCTATCGGCGTTCGTCGCCTCGACTGCGGTCTTGAGCTGGCCCACCAAGAACAAGTCGGCGATGCCTGCAATCACGAGGGGGATGATGATGTTGACGAGAATGCCCTCGAGGTCGAAGTCGAGATACGCCATATCAAAAGCGTTCGAGCCAAAGCAGGCAAAGCGCGTGATAACAAACGCCACGATAAAGAAGATCAGCGTGGCGAGCGCGAGCTTGGGCTTGGAGCAGGGGAGTTCGCCCACCATGCGGCCCGTCTGCCCGTTCATGGCGAACAGGTAGTTCTTGCCGTTCCACGAGGTGGAGAGCATCCAGACGGGGAAGAGCGCGTAGTCGGCATCCTCCCAGTCGTAATCGAGGTCCTGGCTCATGAGGGACGCGGTGTTGTAGGAGCTGACGGTCTGCCTAAAGGCCGAGATCAAGCTGCCTTCCATGCGCTTTTCGGCGCGGTTCCTGCAGACACTGCTGTCCTCGTCGTAGCGATTGGCGATAAATCCGGGCATGTACGCTACCGAGAACGGGCGCAACGAGCTGTAGTCAAAGGGCTCGATAGCATCCATGTGGCCATCGGGCATTTTGGTCGAACCGTCGACGGGCACGCGCTCGAACGACATGTTTCCCTTGCGGTACGCGTCGTAGTGCTTGATGGTCGTGACGGTGCGGTCGGAGTACTCGGTCACGCGGTGGTTTTCGGCATCGAAGTGCACCTCGCCGTCCACATGTGCCCCGTAGAGCCAAAACGGCACGTAGACGCCCTGGACCTCGTCGATATGGTTGCCGGAGATAAAGCTCTTAGGGAGCAAGATCTTGCCTTTGTAATGCTCTTGGAGAGCGGAAAGGGCGTCTTTGCGCTCGAGCTTGAACGGAATCACGAGGTCGGGGGAGAATGCGCCCGAAAGCTGGCCGGGCGCTACGGCGGGGTTGCCGCAGTAAGGGCAGGTGGTGACGGCGACGGTGCCGTCCGAGATCAGCTCTGCGCCGCAGGAGGAGCAGATGTAGCCCGCATTTTGACCGAGCATCTCGGCTTCGCTGGGCGCTGCGCTCGGTTCCGATGCGGGCGCAGCGCTCGCCTTGGCATCTGCCTTTGCCTGACGCTCGCGGTAGAGAGCCTCAACCTCTGCAACCTCAAAGCGAGAATCGCAGTAGTCGCACGCCAGCTTTTGCTCTGCGCTCGAAAAATGCAGAGGTCCGCCGCACGCGGGGCATTGATAATTGACGCTCTCGTTTGCCATGATCGGTCCTTCCCGGGTGTCGCGTTATGCGCCGATGGCGCCGCCGCAGTATTCGCAGCGGCCGCTGGCATCGGGGATGGTGGTAGCGCCGCAGAAGGGGCATGTCACCGCGGTCTTGGGGGTCTGGGCGGCAACGACGCTGTCGCGGGTCTCCTGGCGCAGCTGCACCAGGGCGTCGCGGATCTCGTTTGTCTGGCGCTCCGCCTCGCGGTATTCGATGGAGCCGCGCTGCTCGATGGTCGAGTCGTTGACACGCAGGTTGATCTCGGTGAAGTACGGCGTGTTGACATGGATCGTGACATGGAAGTCGTAGTCGAGGTCGTAGCGCGGGGGATTGTAGCTTACGCGCTCGCCGTCCTTGTTTTCACGGTACTGCTCGGTGCGATGCTCCTCGATTTCCGTATCGCAGCCCAATACCTGGGTGAACTCGATGATGTCGGGGTTGGCGTCGCGCCAACGGGTCTGCGAGGTGATGATCAGGAGCTTTGCGTCCTCATCGAGCATGATGTTGGTGCGCCCGGCCGAAAACGTGCGCGTGGGGTTAAAGGAGACCAGACGCTGGGCGTTCGCTTCGCGATAGGCGAGCTGCTCGCGGATGTCGTCTACGGTGCTTGAGCGATGGCCATGGAAGAAGGGCGAGAGCTTGCCCGCGCATTCCTTACACAGGTAGCCTTCGTTGATCTTGGTCTTTCCCAGAAGTCCCAGTTCGGTACCGCAGATCGCGCACTCTTTCTTCTCGAACATCTTGTCGAAGAAGCCCATGGCAGCCTCCAATCATCTTGATTGCTCTTTGCTTTAGATGATGGAGGTGCGCGGGCTTTTGCACGATGCCCCTGCGGCCCGAGGTGCACAACCCAGTGGGACATATGGCCCAATGTGATGGGCAATTGAGGGATATAGGGCTATGAGCTGGGAAAACGTATCAATATGGCAACGTTTGCCCGCGGTCCTCGACGGTATGGAATGCGCTGCGCTCTAGCCGATGGGATCGCGGTAGAAGCCGCCGTAAAAATCCTCGGTACGCAGGACGTTGATCACGGCGCGCTCGTCTTGGGTGCGCACGAGCGCCACGATGTCGCCCACCTCATAGGACGAGACGACGGTTGAGATGAGCCAGTACTGCTTGCCGCTGTAGCCGCCTGTCGCCTCGATACACGATGAGCCATGGCGGTAATGCTTGCTATAGGCTTCGAGCACCTGATGGGGCTTGGACGTGGTGATCTGCAGTGTCATGCGGTCGTAGCGGTGATAGAACGTCTCGATCGTCTTGGTCGAGATGAACTGGAAGATGATCGAATAAGCGGCGAGGTCCCAGCCGAACATGGCGCCAAAGATGCAGATGACGGCGCAGTTGCCCGCGAATATCAACCCCCAGATGGAATGGCCGGTGCGGTTGGAGACCATCAACGAGATGAAGTCGGTGCCGGCTGTGGAGGCTCCGCCCTTGAGGGCGAGCGCGATGGAAAGGCCGTAGAGGAATCCTCCGAACACAACCTCGAGCAGGATGTTGTGGAAGGGCGGCAGGATGTGCATCTCGGTAAAGGTGCGCAGGAAAAACGACGACAAAAAGACCTGCGCCATGGAGAAGAGCACAAAGCGGCGGTTGATGGAGCGCCAGCAGATCGCCGCGACGGGGATGTTCAAGGCGAGCATGCCCACAAAGGTGGGGAAGGAGAATCCCACAAGAGAGGTGATGCGGTCGATCAAAATGGCAAGACCGGTAAAGCCGCTGGACAGAAGGTTCGCCGGATTTACAAAGGCGCGGATGGTGAACGCCTGCAGCAGGGCGGACAAAAAGACGGAACTTGCGGTGATCAAGTTGCGCACGAATGCGATGCGGCGCAAACGACGGAGCTTTTCGAATTCTTCGCTTAAGCTGGGAAGATGCGAGCGCCCTTCTTTGTCGGCGCCCTTCTTGCTGGAAGGTGATGTTTTCTTCGGGTCTATGTCCGTTTGCATGTATATGCTTTCCCTTGCAAAACCATCCGTGCTGCCGGGTTATTCGGCAACAAAACTATAACAACGCCCGCGACGGCAGCGCTAGGCGAAACGTCGCGGGCGGTATTGAATCGTATGCGAGTGAACAGGCGTCTATTCCACCGAGTCGTTAATGACCTCCACCTGGCAGCTGCACAGGGTGGAAAGGGCCGCCTTGTGACTGGCGGGGGTGACGCCGGCGCAAAGTGACGCATCGACCGTGAGCGGGACCTCGGGAATCCAGCCCTTGATAAGAAGAGCGTTGCTGACTACGCAGATGTCGGTGCACAGGCCGATGAGCTCGATGGACTCGATAGGTTCGGCGACGTTTTCCTCGGCGAGCCACATGGCAAGGTCGAGCGATCCGAAGGCCGTCTTCTCGAAAACGAAGGAGTTGCGCTCGTCGCGTATTTCTTGCAGCTCGGTCATGAGCTCCCAACCCGGCGTGCCGTGCAGGCAGTGCTCGACGGGGAGATTCTTGCCCTCTTGAGTCTGGAGGTAATCGCTGTAGTGCGTGTCCTTGGTGAACACGACGGTGCCGTCAAAGGCTTTTGCCCGCGCGGCAACACTTGCCACGATGGCCTGCGCCTCGGGCGTTCCCAGTGCGCCATCGACAAAATCGTGCTGCATGTCTACGACAACCAAATACCTCTGACCCATGATGCCCCTCCTCATACGCGGATGTATCTGGAATAGTACACCCCGCCATCGCGATGCCGTCGCGCATGATGCCAGCTATCGGTGAATGTTCAAAAAGTTTAGGCGACAAAAGGCAGCAGGTTAATTCCGGTGCCTGGCGAACCTTACGAAAAGGCAAGCGGCGTGTAAGGTTAATCGATGGCACGGGCGGTGCTTGCGCGCGAGTATGGATGGTAAGCCAAGACCTTGTTTGAAAGGGGAACGCCATGAATGCGCGTGGACCGTATGACATCGACCTCTATGCCGACGATGCTGCGGAGATGCAAGGTAATCCCTTTGTGACGTTGGGCAGCAGGCTGTGCTGCCTTGTCGCCATGGCCGTGCTGTGCCTGGGCGTGATCGTGATGCTGTGGAAGGCCTCGGGTCGCTAGGAGAGGCGGCTGCCGCTTTGCGCTGCAGGGTATGTGACTTCTTATAGCGCGTCTTCATTGAGATTCATCCTCTGCCGGCCTGCGCGTATAATCGCGCAGGCATTGATGGATACATGACGGTACGGTGGAGGAAAACCTGTGGCGCAACGCGGAATCACGATACGGCAATGGCTGCCATTGATTGGCCTTACCTGTGCGGCTTTTATCTTCAACACGTCCGAGTTCATGCCCATCGGCCTTCTGACCGATATCGCTGCGTCCTTTCATATCAGCGAGGCCGCGACGGGCGTGATGATCTCGGTCTACGCTTGGGGCGTCATGCTGCTCTCGTTGCCGCTCATGGTGTTTGCCTCGCGCTTCGACCTGCGCCGCCTGCTCCTTGCGGTGATCGCGCTGTTTTCCTGTGGGCAATTTCTCTCGGCCGTGGCACCGACGTTTCTCATTTTGGTTTTGGCGCGCTTGGTGGTCGCTGCCGCGCATGCCATCTTTTGGTCCATCGCATCGGTGATGGCAGCGCGTCTGGTCGATACCGAGCATGGGGCGCTGGCACTCTCGATGGTCGCCACGGGTTCGTCTATCGCGCAGATCTTCGGTCTGCCGCTGGGGCGCGCTATCGGCCTTGCCGTGGGCTGGCGCATGACCTTTTGCGTTGTGGGCGCGGTTTCTGCGACGGTACTGGTGTACCAGGCGGTCGTGTTTCCGACCATGCCCGCAGGCGAGCGCTTTACCCTGGGGCAGCTTCCCTCGCTCATGCGCAACCGCGTGCTGCTCGCCCTCTATGCCGTGACCATTTTCATGTCCTGCTCGTATTACGTGGGCTACAGCTATATCGAGCCGTTTATGCAGCAGGTGGCGCATCTTGATGCCGCCGTCATCACCATGGCGCTTACCGTTTTTGGCTTTGCGGGCCTGCTGGGGTCCATTTCATTCTCTCGCTTTTTCGATGGGCATCGTTTTGGCTTTTTGCTCACCATGATCGGCGGGCTTGCGTTGTCCCTCCTGCTTATGCACGCGGCGTCGATCTCGCTCGTGACCGTGTTTGCCCTGTGCGTGCTTTGGGGCCTGTGCGCCACCGCGTTTAACGTGGCGTTTCAGGCAGAGGTCATCTCGTTTACGCAGGCCTCGGCAAGTGCTGTCGCCATGTCGATTTTCTCGGGTCTGTTCAATTTGGGCATTGGCTGCGGTACGGCTATCGGCGGTGCTGTGGTGTCGCGGGGCGCCATCGCGAGTATCGGCTATGTAGGCGCGGCTATTGGCGTCTTGGGCGTTATTTGCACGGTGGCCTGGCTGTTTCCAGCCATGAGGCGTGCTCGCGGATAGAACGGTTGGCGGGGGCGTACTTACTCCTTTGCAGATACACGCGAGTCGTATCTTCTGTGTCGTCCCTGTGGAAGAACGCCGTTTGCCAGGAAAGTTTCAAAATTGAACCTTTTTTCTCGTTCAAGTCGTATACTGCCATCTAAATTGAACTTTTGAGATGCACTGCAGCTTGAAAGTTCAATTTAAGAGGAGATTGAACTGTGGAAGAGGACCCTGTGGCTCAGGCAACGTTTGCACAACGCTTGAAACAGCTGATGGAGCTGCGCGACGCCAAACAGGCGGACGTGATTCGCATGGCTCAAACGCGCGGGAAGCATCTGGGGAAAAGCCAGGTGAGCCAGTACGTGAGCGGCAAGACGATTCCGCGCCGCGACGTTATGGATGTGCTCGCCGCCGTGTTTGAGGTGGACGCGGAATGGCTCGCCACAGGCGAGGGACTGGGACCCGATGCCGCGCGAGCTACCAAGCCGGGTTCGACCCCGGCGCCTCCAACACGACCGATTCACAGCGATTCCGCATCACATACAACAGGGGGAGTACTCATGCGCACATTCAAGAAATCAAATAAGCTCGATAACGTTTTGTACGACGTCCGCGGGCCCGTGGTCGACGAGGCGGCGCGTATGGAGGACGACGGTGCGCGCATTCTCAAGCTCAACATCGGCAACCCCGCACCCTTTGGTTTCCGTGCCCCCGACGAGGTCGTCTTCGACATGCGCCAACAGCTGGCGGACTGCGAGGGCTATTCCGACTCGCGCGGCCTGTTCTCGGCGCGCAAGGCGATCATGCAGTATTCGCAGCTGCGCAATATCCCCAACGTGGACATGAAGCATATCTATACCGGCAACGGTGTGTCCGAGCTCATCCAGCTTTCCATGCACGCGCTGATCGACAATGGCGACGAGGTGCTCGTTCCCTCGCCCGACTACCCGCTGTGGACTGCCTGTGTGACGCTTGCCGGCGGTAACGCCGTGCACTACATCTGCGACGAGCAGAACGAGTGGAACCCCGATCTTGAGGACATGGAGAAGAAGGTTACCGAGCGCACCAAGGCCATCGTCGTCATCAACCCCAATAACCCCACGGGTGCGGTCTATTCGCGCGAGATCTTGGAGGGCATCGTCGAGATCGCTCGCAAGCACCAGCTCATGATCTTTGCCGACGAGATCTACGATCGCCTGATCATGGATGGCTACGAGCATATCTCCATCGCTTCGCTTGCGCCCGATCTGCCGTGCGTCACCTACTCCGGCCTTTCCAAATCGCATATGGTCTGCGGCTACCGCGTGGGCTGGATGGTGCTTTCCGGCAACCAGGCCTGCATGAAGGATTTTATCCTGGGCATCAACATGCTCTCCAACATGCGCCTGTGTTCGAACGTGCCCGCACAGTCCATCGTCCAGACGGCACTGGGCGGCTACCAATCGGTAAACGAGTACATTCGTCCCGGCGGCCGTGTGTACGAGCAACGCAACTACGTGTACGAGGCGCTCAATGCCATCGACGGTATCACGGCGGTGAAGCCCAAGGCTGCGTTCTATATCTTCCCCAAGATGGACGTCAAGAAGTTCAATATCACGGATGACGAGCAGTTCGCGCTCGACCTGTTGCATCAGAAGAAGATCTTGATCACCCGTGGCGGCGGCTTTAACTGGGGCGAGCCCGACCACTTCCGTATCGTCTACCTGCCGCGCATGGAGGTGCTCAAGGAGTCGATGGAAGACCTGGCCGATTTCTTCGCGCATTATCGTCAGGGCTAATACAGGGCAAGACGGTCTATTTGGGGCAGGGGCCGCAACGGGATGTCCGTTGCGGCCCCTGCTTTCCCATATGCAAAAAAGAACCGGGGAACTTGTGCTCCCCGGTTTGCTCAACGTTGTCTATTGCAGTCCAAAATAGGTCTTGAGCCAGGTTTTCTCGGTTTCTGGCGAATCGCAGACGTGGCTTTCTATGCTGCCGTCTTCTTGTTGGATGGTGAGCGTGTCTCCGGTAAGGGCGACGCTTCCTGTAGGTGTGCTGATGCTGACCACCGTTTTTTGCGAAAGGAACATGTCCGGCGAGGTCGAGCAGTAGTAGTTAAGGACTTCGAAATCGGCATCCTGCGCAGGGTGCAGCGTAAAGCTCAGGATGGGACGATACTCTCCGTCTCGCTTCCTTTCCATCAGGATTTCCCCGTTGGTATCCTGCGGCTCCATCGTCATGCGGAAGCTGCCGCTTTTCTCGGTATGAAGGCCGTCTTCCAACTTAACCGGATACCGGGGGCCGGGACCGCCGTAGCCCACGTCGCAGTAATAGGGGCCGTCTTCCAAGACAACCATCGTCGCCCTGTGCAGGATAGGGGGAAGCTCGTCCAGGTTCCACAGGACTCGTACTGCAAGTGGCGTGACGTCAAAGCCCAGGCCCTTGAGGAGCTCGTAGAAGATTTTGTTCAGCTCAAAACAGTATCCGCCCCGTCCTTGGTGGACGATTTTGTGAAAGATGTCCTCGGTTTTGAGGGAGGGAACCCTCTTTTCCTTGAAGGGCTCCAAATTTTCAAAAGGAACGCTTTGAAGCTGCAGCTCCATAAGCTTTTCCAGACAATCCTTATCTGTATGTGGCTCTTCCCGGTAGCCGATGCGCTCCAGGTATGCCTTGCATTCCAGTGCATTCATATGCCGTTCCTCCTTACGTTCACAAATAACAGCACGTGTATGTAGCGATGCGAGAATCCATTGAAGTTAGGGATAGCGAGGGACCCACATTCAAAACGATTATCCCGTATTTCAAGCTTCGCCAATATTACGTATCGGTCGAGCGGCAACGTGGGCCGGTTGTGCTCCTCACGTTCAGCCAGCTCGTCAATGCTATGATGGTTCGGACGTATCGGTATCGACATGAAGGGGCTATCTGCATGTCCTCTCAACTTCGCATCGGACACGGCTATGATGTCCATCGTCTGGTGGAAGGGCGCCGATGTATTATCGGCGGGGTCGATATTCCGCACGATAAGGGCCTGCTTGGGCACTCTGATGCCGACGTGTTGGCCCATGCCCTGGCAGACGCCATCTTGGGCGCCGCGCGTGCCGGGGATATCGGGAAGCTCTTTCCCGACACCGACCCTGCCTACGAGGGAGCCGACTCGCTGGTGCTGCTCGCGCGCGTCATGGAGTACGTGCGCGGTCTTGGCTTCGAATTTGTCGACGCCGACTGCACCATCGCTTGTCAGGAGCCCAAGATCTCGCCGCATCGCGATCAGATGCGCGCCAATTTGAGTCGTGCCCTGGGGGTCGATATCGAATCGGTGGGCGTCGCGGCAACGACAACCGAGCGCTTGGGCTGGGAAGGCCAAGGCGAAGGCATCGGCGCTTGGGCCGTTTGCTTGCTCGAAAAGAAATCTGAGGAGTAACCCATGCGTATCTACAACAGCGCCACGCATAAAAAAGAAGAGTTCGCGCCCATCGAAGAGGGTAAGGTCCGCATGTACGTGTGCGGCCCCACTGTCTACGACAATATCCACATTGGCAACGCCCGCACCTTTATTAGCTTCGACGTCATTCGCCGCTGGCTCATGGCCAAGGGTTTTGAGGTGACCTTCGCGCAGAATCTTACCGACGTCGACGATAAGATCATCAAGCGCGCCAATGAACAGGGCCGTACCGCCGCCGAGGTGGCGAGCGAGTTTTCCGATAAGTTCATCGGCGTCATGCGCGCCGCCAACGTGCTCGATCCCGATATTCGCCCCCGTGCGACCAAAGAGATCGGCCCCATGATCGGCATGATCAAGACCTTGATCGAGCAGGGCCATGCCTACGCCGCCGATAACGGCGACGTGTACTTTGCCGTGCGCAGCGACCCCACCTACGGCGAGGTTTCGGGCCGCAATATCGACGACCTGATGGTGGGCGCGCGCATCGAGGAGAATGAGGACAAGCGCGACCCGCTCGACTTCGCCCTGTGGAAGGCCGCCAAGCCCGGCGAGCCCATGTGGGATTCCCCGTGGGGCAAGGGCCGTCCCGGCTGGCATACCGAGTGCGCCGCCATGGTGCACCGTTATTTGGGTGTGCCTATCGACATCCATGGCGGTGGATCCGACCTCGCCTTCCCGCATCATGAGAACGAGTGCGCTCAGGCAACTTGCGCCTGGCACCAGGGATTTTCCAATACTTGGATGCATACGGGCATGCTTTTGGTCGATGGCGAGAAGATGAGCAAGTCGCTTGGCAACTTCTTTACGCTGGCCGAGGTCTTGGAGAAGCATTCTGGTGCCGCGCTGCGTCTGCTCATGCTGCAGACGAGCTATCGCTCGCCGCTTGATTTCTCGTGGGATCGTTTGGACGGTGCCGAGAGCTCTCTTGCGCGTATCGCCGGCACCGTGCAGAACCTGCGCTGGGCTGCCTCGCACGCAACGGCTCAGGCAGATGCCTCTCTTGCCGAGGATTTTGCTGCAAAGACCGCCGCTGTTCGCACGAGCTTTGCCGAGTGCATGGACGATGACTTCAACACCGCCGGTGCCCTGGGTGTCGTCTTTGGCTTTGTGACCGAGTGCAACCAGTACTTGGAGGCAGCGGGCGATGCTGCCGATGCGACGGTGGCGCTCGCTGGAGCCGACGCCCTGGCCGAGCTGCTTTCCACGCTGGGCGTCGAGCTGCCCGAGCCGGAGGAGGAGCTGCCCGAGGGTCTGCTCGATGTTGCTCGCGAGCTGGTTGATTTTGAGAGCGACGACGTTGCGGAGGCTGCCGAGAAGATCTTGGCCGCCCGTGCCGAGGCTCGTGCCGCCAAGAATTGGGGCTTGGCCGACGCCATCCGCGATCAGCTCAAGGATCTGGGCTTGGTTATTGAGGATACGGCCGCGGGCACCCGTATCAAATCCGCCTAGTCCCGTCGGCTTTCCCAGGTACCCGACCTTGCCGCTCAATCGTCGCTTGCGTACCCAAGTACGCGGCGCTCCTCTTTCGGGGCAATCTCGGGCACCTGGAAAACTCGTGGTCCCGGGCCCGGGCGGTGCTCCTCTTTCGCGGCGATCTGCGGCACTGTGACCGGTCGTACTTCCGGGTCCGGGCACCCGACCTTGCCCCTCATTCGTCGGTCGCGTACCTCAGTACGCTTCCCTCCTCTTTCAAGGCAATCT
>CAKUGM010000014.1 GCA_934654625.1 uncultured Collinsella sp.
GGGGTTTAGCTCAGCTGGGAGAGCGCGGGCTTTGCAAGCCTGAGGTCAGGGGTTCGATCCCCCTAACCTCCACCATTTGAAATCAGGGCCGCAGCCGGAAGGTTGCGGCTTTTTTGTTGCCGGTGCACGGGATCGAAACCCGGGAGGGTGCGGAGCTGAGTGAACGCGGAAGCGTTCGCCAGCGCCGCAGCGGCCCGTGCGGCGCCAGCCGCACGCGATCCCCCTAACCTCTATCATCCAGAATTGAGGCCGCAGCCGAGAGGTCGCGGCTTTTTTGTTGCCGATGGGCAAGAAGAGGCCTTAGGTAAAAATGAGTACGTAGCCACTCAAAGGTGTTTATAAAAAATAGCTCGGTGCCGCTTGCACTTCAGAAGCTGCCACCTACCCGATTAACTGGGCTGTTTTTAAGTTACCAGTCTCGGGAAGCGTTTTTCTCCCCATAGAATGCCAAATGGATTACTAGCAGCATATCCTTGCTCGGGGGAAGGAGACAAAGATATGGTACGTTGCGGAAGACCGCCTTCGCCGCGCCGCTTGTATCGCGCTTTTACACGCGCCCTTGCGGCTGCTGTGGCTTTTGCATTGGTATTGCCCAGCGCTCCGCAGGTCGCTTGGGCGGCAGGTGGCAATGGAACTATGGTAAAGGACGGGGAGAGTTCGATTTCGACCCCTCTCAAGCTTTGGTATCAAGAGTCTGCCGGCGCGAAAGGCGGCAACGCCGACGACATCTGGCAAAAGCGTACGCTGCCCATCGGCAATGGCGATATGGGCGCCAACGTGTATGGCGATGTTGCGACTGAACATCTCACCTTCAACGAGAAAACTCTCTGGACGGGTGGCCCGAGTGCTTCTCGCCCCAATTATCAGGGCGGCAACCTCGACAACAAGGGAAACAACGGCGAGACCCTCAAGAGCATCCAAAAGCTCTTCGCCGAGGGCAAGAGCTCCCAGGCTTCGACCCTGTGCAATCAACTTGTGGGTACGAAGGACGGCTACGGAGCTTATCAGGCCTGGGGTGACATCTACTTTAAGGTCAACGGCCTCTCCGATTCTGGGGCAAGCGAATACGAGCGCTCCCTTGATATCGAGAATGGCCTTGCTAGTGTCTCCTTCAAGCAGGGTGGTACCGCTTATAAGCGCGAATTCTTTGCCAGCAACCCCGATAACGTGATCGCCGGTCAGCTCACCTCTGAGGGTGAACCGATGAACGTCGAGATCACGTTCCCCTCCAAACAAGGTGGCCAGACGATTGCCTCGGGCGATCAACTCACCCTTGCGGGCGCTGTTTCCGATAACCAGCTCAAATACGATTCCGTCCTCAGGGTTAAGACCGAGGGCGGTACCGTCACGGCATCCGGTGACAAACTGGTTGTCACGGGTGCCAGCAAGATCTCGTTCTTCGTTGCCGCGGCAACGGATTATAAGAACGACTATCCTGCGTATCGTACAGGCGAGTCTGCCGAGCAGTTGCACGCCCGCGTTCAGGCTACGGCCGACGCCGCTGCCAACAAAGGATATGACGCTGTTCGCGCCGACCATGTTTCCGACGTGAGCGCGCTTATGGGCCGCGTCAATCTGAATCTGGGCGACGAGGCGGCTTCTGACAAGCCGACTGACAAGTTGCTCGAGGCGTATAACAACGGAACCGCTTCCGATTCTGAGCGCCGCCTGCTGGAGACCACGCTGTACCAGTATGGCCGTTACCTGACCGTGGCATCTTCGCGTGAGAATTCCCAGCTGCCCAGCAACCTGCAGGGCGTGTGGAACAACTCCAACAACCCGCCTTGGTCTTCGGACTATCACATCAATGTCAATCTGCAGATGAACTACTGGCCGGTCTACTCCACGAACCTTGCGGAGTCCGCTCGCCCGCTCGTTTCCTATATCGACAGCCTTCGCGAGCCCGGCCGTGTGACCGCCAAGGTATATGCGGGTGTCGAGAGCAGCGAGGGCGAGGCAAACGGCTTTATGGCCCATACGCAGAACACGCCCTTTGGATGGACCTGCCCGGGTTGGAGCTTCGACTGGGGATGGTCCCCCGCCGCAGTCCCCTGGATTCTGCAGAATACGTATGATGCCTATCGTTATTCGGGTGATGTCGAGTACCTGAAATCTGACATCTATCCCGCACTCCGCGAGGAAGCGCAGCTGTACACGCATCTGCTCGTGCAGGACGAAAATGGCAAGTACATCACCTCGCCTACCTATTCGCCCGAGCATGGTCCGCGTACGGCTGGTAACACCTATGAGCAGGCTTTGATTTGGCAGTTGTTCCACGATGCCATCGAGGCGGGCAAAATCGTGGGTGAGGACCCTGAGGTCCTGGCCGTGTGGCAGGAGAAGTTCGATAACCTGCGCACCCCGATCGAGATTGGCTCCGACGGTCAGATCAAAGAGTGGTATATCGAGGATGCCTTTAACAAGGATGCCTCCGGCAACACCCTTCCGGGCACCCAGGGCTACAACCATCGCCACATTTCCCATATGCTCGGCCTGTTCCCGGGCACGCTCATCTCGGTCGATACGCCCGAGTGGTTCGCGGCCGCCCGCGTGTCCATGAACCTCCGTACTGACGAGAGCACGGGTTGGGGCATGGGTCAGCGCATCAATACCTGGGCCCACCTGCGCGACGGAGACCGTGCCTACAAGCTGCTGGGTGACTTGTTCAAGAACGGCATCTATCCCAACCTGTGGGATACACATCCGCCTTTCCAGATCGATGGCAATTTTGGCGCCACGTCCGGTATCACCGAGATGCTCCTGCAGAGCAGTGGCGGCTACATTGATATGCTGCCCGCACTGCCTTCTGCATGGAAGAAGGGCTCCGTCGAGGGTCTTGTTGCCCGCGGAAACTTCGTTGTCTCCATGAATTGGGAAGATTCGGCCCTGACCTCGGCAACTGTTGAGTCCCGCAATGGCGGTACCGCCACCGTCAACGTTCCTGGATGCTCTTTGGGTGTTGTGACGGATGCACAAGGTAACCCGGTTGATTACAAGGTTATCTCCGACGATCGCATCTCGTTTGAGACCGAACAGGGCGGCGTGTACACGCTGAGCATGATTCCCGCCGCATCCAAGCTCGAGGCTCCTTCTGGTCTGCGCGCCGTGAAGGCCGAAGACAACGTTGTCGAGCTTTCTTGGGATGCCGTGGAGGCTCCCGAGAACGCTGACGTTGCATACGCCGTGATGCGCAAGGTCGGCGACGGCGACTGGGTAACCTGCGTTTCCGATCTTGAGGATACGTCCTTCATTGATGCCGAGGCCTATGACTTCCTGGGCAAGGTTTCGTATCGCGTCCGCGCTGTCTCGCATGGTACCGCTGGCGAGTTGAGCCCTGCTGTGGACGTTTTGGACCTGCGCAATATGGCAGGTATGATCGATGACCAAGATTCCCGCGTTGTTTATCAGGGCAACTGGGGCGACTGGAACCAGGATTCGGTTAACTATGCCGGAACCATCAAGTATCTGGACGCACCCACGGGAACCGAGACGGCGACGCTGACGTTTGCCGGTACGGGTATCGAGGTCATTTCTTGCAAGAATAGCGATCGCGGTACGCTCGAGATTTCGATCGACGGCAAGGTTGTCGACACCGTGGACACCTACGCGTCCTCGACGCAGCGCCAGCAGACGGTCTTCTCCAAGGATGACTTGAAGCCGGGTGCCCATACGATCACCGTGCGCGCTACGGCGCAAAAGGGCACCGAGGCGGCATCGCGCGCCAAGGTTGAGCTCGACGCCTTCCGTGTTTTGGACAAGAACGCCGTTGCGGTAAGCAAGATCACCGTTGCCTCTGCAAACGGCATGAATGTGCTGGCGAAGAGCGGCTCGACGCTTCAGATGACCGCCAAGGTCTCTCCCGCCGAGGCAACGGCTTCTGACGTGGCCTGGTCGGTCCGTACCAAGAGCGGCGATGCTGTGGCATCTATCGACGCCAATGGCCTGTTGACCATCAATGGCGCCGGCGGTGTGGTTGAGGTCAAGGCCAGCGCGAAAGATAGCTCCGGCGTTTCCGGCACGTGTGATATCACGCTTGCCATTGCGGGCGAGACGACGAATGTCGTTGAAGATTCTGTCGATAAGTCGAATCCGAATCCCGCGCTTACCTGGGGCGGTTCATGGAGCACGTGGGGCGGCGAGCCCGACAAGCATCATGGCGGTTCCAAGACCGAAGCCAGCACCGGTGCAAGCGTGAGCATCACGTTTAACGGTACAGGTATCAGGGCATACGCACACAAGCACTTTAGCTGCGGTGCCTTTGATGTCGAGCTTGATGGCCAGAAACTTGATCGAGTTGCCCTGGGCGAAGACGGAGCCGATGCTGCAAAGACCAAGATCTTTGAGAAGATGGGGCTTGCAAACGGCGAGCATACGCTCAAGCTTACGGCGGTCGCTCGTGACGGTAAGACCGGTGCGAACATCGACTACTTCGAGGTCATCTCTCCGAATTCTGTTGCGGATAAGACCGAGCTGCAAAAGGCGATCGAGGCAAACGCCGATAAGGCGGAAGATGAATACACTGCTGCTACATGGAAACCGTTCAACGAGGCATATCAGACGGCGCTTGATGTCATGAACGATGCGGATGCCACGGCAAAGCAGGTCGAGAAGGCGACGAGCGATCTGCTCGATGCCGCTGCCGCTCTTGTGAGCGCCGATTTGCCGTTGCCCGAGATTCCCGCCGACGCCGAGCTGAAGTTCGCGGCTATCGATTCTCAGTCTGCTGCGGTGCTTTGGGATGATGTCGAGGGCGCCGCATCGTACCGTGTCACGTACACGGCGACGGGTTCTGCCCGCGTGGCCGGCACGCCTCAGGAGGTTACGGTCGATAAGCCGTATGTGCATCTTACGGGTCTCGACGCTGCAATGTCATATGACGTGCGTGTTACGGCTCTCAACCGCGCAGATGGGGCCTCTGCCCAAACGATCGATGGCACCTTCTCGACGCTTCCTGCGTCCTCTGAGATGAGCCCGAGCATGCCGACCGATGTGAAGGCAAATTCTACCGAGGAGGACGGACGGGTCGAGTTGAGCTGGTCTGCCTCGACCGACCCCATGAACGGTTCGTTGAGCTATCGCGTGTATCTCAACGGCCGTGAAATCGCGGTGACGGATGAAACGTCGCTGACCCTCAACGACCTTGAAGTCGGCTCGACGTATCATGTGCGCGTGGTGGCGCAGTCCACGAGCGGCAATGCGTCGCTGCCCGCTGTCGCCCACTTTGCGTACGAGGGGCCGAAGGTGCCGGTTGTGCCCAATCCAGACCCGGATCCCAATCCGGATCCCGACCCCGATCCCAATCCGGATCCCGACCCCGATCCCAATCCGGATCCCGACCCCAACCCGACCCCCGGTTCCGGATCGGGCGATTCCGGCCAGAACGGAAAGCCGAGCGATTCCGGTAAGGACACGGGTAACGCGAAGGGCGATAAGAAGGGTTCTTCCAGCCAGATCCCCGCAACGGGCGATGCGGCAGCTGCCGCTATCGGGTGTGCCGCTACGGCAGGAATCGCATTGCTCAGTTTGGGCTATGTACATCTGCGCAAGGTGAGGTCGTAGGCGACCAAGCGTCCGATAGCGAGGTTGCGACCAAGCTGAACCTTAATGAATGGGTTGGAGGCATGTGCTTCCAACCCATTTTTCGTCGGCGGCCTGCTGAATTAAAGATTTGGTCCTTTGGATAAAGAGGCGCGCAGACGGCGGGCGCATATGGTTTTGTGTGACAATTACGCATAACGTATCGCTGCGCTTGGGAGGTGCTATGACGCGAGAAGAAGCATTGACGGCGTTGGGTCTCGAGTCGGGTGCCACGCAGGAGGAGATCGTCGCTGCTTATCGCGAGCTCGCTCAAATGCTCCATCCCGATAAGTATGGCAAGAGCAAGCGTTTGCGCGAGCGCGCAGAGCAGCAGATGCGCGTTATCAATGAGGCTCGTGACACGTTGACGCGAGGGTGCGCTCGAAGTCGCTCGACGTCGGGTTCCTCTGCATCTTCGGCTCATGATATCTATCTCGAGGCGACGGCACGTGCGCGCGCGGCCGAGACGGCGCGCCTCGCGGTTGTTACCTCGGCGCGCACGATGAACGAGCGTCGCCAGGGTAGGATCACCATGCTCGCCATCTCCCTCGTCGTCGCGCTCATAAGCTCGCGTCTTCGTGGTACAGTTGGTGCGCTGGTTTTTTCAATCTCTTCCATGCTTGTCGTATGGGGAGGGGTCGACGTGGTGATGCTCGGAAATCAGATTGGCGTGTTGAAGCGCCGTTCACTCGAGCTGTTGCAGACGCGCGACCGTGCGCAAAAGATTGCCCAGCAAGCACGGGAGCTCTAGGGTAAACAGGAAAGGACGTGCTCGATGGCACAGAATCAAAACGATGCCGGCTCGGTATCCGAAGCCCTCGACCGCATGGTGCGTGACCTGTTGGGAGCCTATCTCGACGCCCTGGCAGAAGGGGAAGATCCCGGCGTCGTCCTCGCTATCGAAGATGCTCAGAGCAATTGCTTTCAGGCGGTGTTTACCGATGACGGCGAGGAGCAGTGCCTCGATGCGGCCAGTGCCTTTGTGCAGGGCCATGCGCAGGGGTATACCGAAGAGGGCGTGGGCCCTATCGAGCGCTACGCTATCGCCTGTACCGGTGCTGTTGATATCGAGGGATATTACGAGGACGCCATCTTGGTGAGCTTCTTTGAGCGGGGCATGGATATGGCTTATTCCGCCTATGTTTTGTTCGCCCATGCCGGCGAGGGCGAAAACTTTATGTGGAGCGACCCTGAACCCGCAGGTGAAGAGCCTCCGTTGCTGTAAAACTCTATTACTATAGAGAAGTTTTTTGTATCAGATCACAGTCAGGGCGCCTGTGCCATGGCTGCATGTCATGTCGTTGATAGACGAAGGGGAACTGTATGCGTGTAGAGCACTTGAGGGACATCGCGATCATCGCCCACGTTGACCACGGTAAGACCACGCTGGTCGACAAGCTGTTGCGTGCAACGGATGCCTTCCGTGCCAACCAGCAGGTTCAGGAGCGCGTGCTGGACTCCAACGATCAGGAGCGCGAGCGCGGCATCACCATCTTGGCGAAGAACATCTCTATCGAGTACAAGGGCGTGAAGATCAACGTTCTCGATACTCCGGGCCATGCCGACTTTGGCGGCGAGGTCGAGCGCGTCCTGCGCATGGCCGACGGCGCCCTGCTGCTGGTCGATGCATTTGAGGGCCCCATGCCCCAGACCAGGTTCGTGCTTCGCCACGCCATCGATACCGGTCTTTCCATCATGATCGTCATCAATAAGATCGACCGCCCCGGCGCCGATCCCGAGAAGGCGTACAACGACTGCCTCGACCTCATGGCCGACCTCGGCGCTACCGACGAGCAGCTCGAGTTCGCAATGGAGCATGTGGTGTACGCGAGCGCTATGAACGGCTTCGCGCGTCTTGATCCCGAAGACGGCAACATGGACATGTATCCGCTGCTCGACATGATCATCGACGATATGCCCGCTCCCGATGTCGACGTTGACGGCCCTCTTGCCATGCAGTGCGTGACCATCGATCACTCGAATTTCGTCGGTCGTATCGGCATCGGCCGCGTGTATTCCGGCACCATCCACGATGGCGACAGCATCCTTGTGGTCAAAAATGATGGTGAGCGCAAGACCGCGCAGGTCAAGCAGCTGTTTACCTTCGACTACCTGGGCCGCACCGAGTGTCAGGAAGTGGGTGCAGGCGATATCGCAGCTGTCGTGGGCATCGATTCCACCGATATCGGCGACGTCTATACCGACCCCGAGAATCCCGTCGAGCTCGATCCCATCGAGATCGATCCTCCGACCCTGTCCATCGTTTTCGAACCCTCGACCTCCCCGCTCGTCGGTCGCGACGGCGATATCGTCGGCGGCCGTCAGCTCAAGGAGCGCCTGTTCACCGAGCGCGAGAACAATGTGACCATGAAGATCGAGGAGCTGCCCGACAAGACCGGCGTCGAGGTCTCCGGCCGCGGTATCCTTCATCTTTCCGTTCTGATGGAGACCATGCGTCGTGAGGGCTTTGAATTCCAGGTTGGACGTCCCCGCGTGCTGTTCAAGCAGGATTCCAACGGCAATAAGATGGAGCCGGTCGAGCAGGCTGTCGTCGAGTGCCCCGACGAGTATTCGGGTAAGGTCGTCGAGGTCTTCGGCAATGCCGGCGGCATCATGACCAACATGGATACCAGTGGAACGGTCACCCATCTTGAGTTCAAGATCCCGACCCGCGGCATCATGGGCCTCAAGAACCGCATCATGAATGTGACGCACGGCGAGGGCGTGTTCTACCACACGTTCCTTGAGTATGGTCCTTTTGCCGGTGACATCGGTGGCCGCAACAACGGCGCCATGATCTCGATGACCACCGAGAAGGCTGTTTCCTACGCTCTCGGTACGCTCCAGGAGCGCGGCCAGCTGTTCGTCGAGCCGGGTACCGAGTGCTACGAGGGCATGCTCGTGGGCGAGCGCTCCAAGCCGGGTGACATGGTGGTCAACATTGCCCGTACCAAGAACCTTGGTAACCAGCGTTCTTCCACGTCCGATATTTCCGTCCAGCTTGTTCCGCCTCGCACTTTCACGCTCGAGGAGGCGCTGGAGTACATCGTCGACGACGAGTTGGTCGAGGTCACGCCCAAGAACATCCGCCTGCGCAAGCGCCTGCTCAACGCGATCGACCGCAAGAAGGCCGCTGTTCGTGCTGCCAATATGAGCAAGTAGGCTCGTTCGCACATAGCTTGTCTGACTGAAGGGGCGGTCACCGGTGAGATGCCGGTGGCCGCCCCTTTTGCGTCGAGATGTACGGTTGCGCCGCCGTTTGGTACCAACGAGTGGCGGATAATCGTGCATTTGAAAATGAGTGGCGGTAAAACGTGCAGAAAGGTGCTGCATCTTGCCTTAAGACGTTTCAAAAACCGCCACTCATTTCAATGACGATGTCGCTTTCGAAGACGGGGTCGATCCGTTATTTCTTGCGACGGAACCAGCGGGCGAAGTCGTCTTCGGTGGGGCTTTTGATATCAAAGCGCAAAGAGAGCCAGCGCAGGCCGATGGTCACAAAAACGCAGGCGGCAAGGGCGGCTACGCTGGGGATACTGGTGAGACTCACCAGGGCTACATAGGTGGCTCCGCCTCCGATGGATGCGATGGCGTAGAAGTTTGTGCGCTGGAAAATACCGGGGACATCACCCATGAAACCGTCGCGCAGCATACCGCCGCCCACAGCGGTAAATACGCCCATCATGACGCAGACAAAGGGGTCGAAACCGTGGACAAACGCCTTGTCGGCGCCGGTTGCGGAGTAGATGCCGACTGAGAGGATATCGAGTACGGGAATAAGCCGCTCGGGCTTGTCAACGACGGCGGGAACGATATAGATGATGGCTGCAGTAGCGATGGAGATGGGAAGTGCAAGAGGCTGCTTCAAGATGTAAACATCGCCCACCTGAAGGGTCATATCGCGCAAGAGTCCTCCGCCGAGTCCACACACGACGGCAAGGGCAATCGCTCCGATAAGATCGAGATTGCGCTTGCGGGCGGTGAGTACGCCCGAGATGGACGCGGCGATCACAGCGCCGAGTTCGAGCCAGACGGGGATGGCAACGGGTTGAGAAAAAACGGGAGTCGAGATCATGACGGCGCCCGTAGCGCCAGCTAGAGCATGGGAAAGAAGGGTGCAGATAGCGAACACGGGCACTCCTTGGGAATAATTATTTAATGGCGCCGGAGATACAACTCGCGTGCGTCCGCGCCCTATCTTACACGCCGCGGATGAGGAATGCCGCACCGTATCGCCCGACGGTTTAAAAAATTGGAAGATTCTCGGTTGCAAGTTGGAGATATTCCGGTAGAATTGCCTATGCACTTAACGGAGAGTTGTCCGAGCGGCCGAAGGAGCACGATTGGAAATCGTGTAGGCGTCAAAAGCGTCTCCGGGGTTCAAATCCCCGACTCTCCGCCAGATTTCACTCAGGGCGTGCCAGCTGGCGCGCCCTGTTTTCTACCCCACGCGGAGGGGTGGCAGAGTGGTTGAATGCGGCGGTCTCGAAAACCGTTTGGCCTGTATAAGGTCACGAGGGTTCGAATCCCTCCTCCTCCGCCAGTTTGATTTGCGAGCTTCCAGCGATGGGAGCTTTTTTTGTTATCGGGCCCGCTTTTTGCGGAAGCAGGAGGAGGGGTTCGAACCCGGTGGGGTGCGGAGCTGGGCAAACGCGCGAGCGTTTGCAGCGCAGCACGCAAGGCGCGCCAGCGCCGCAGCGGACCTGGCGCGAGGCGCCAGGGACATCCCTCCTCCTCCGCCAGTTTGATTTGCGAGCTTCCAGCGATGGGAGCTTTTTTGTTTACGTGCTTATTTTGATTACAGACCCTCGACAGGGCGATTGTCTTCAAACCACATGTCGCTCAGGTCTCCCTCGCCGGTCATCGCCTCGGGCGGGCAGATGGCATACGTTCCCGTAGCCTGGACGGCAACTTTACCGTCGGGCGTTAGAATCTCGCCCTCGCCCTCAAACGTACGACGAGTGATCTTGGTGCAACGACCATGGCATTCCAAGCGCACTCCGTAGGGAAGCGGCTTGCGATACTTGAGCGAAAGGGAGATGGTGACGCCCCAGATGCCGGGGTTCTTCATTTGAACGGCACGGCCGATAACCTCGTCAAGCACGGCGGCCGAGATTCCTCCATGTACGCGGTCGGGATAGCTCTGATGAGTCTCTTGCGGTGTGAAATAGCAGACGACCTCGTCTTTTTCGGGGTGTTCCACAATTTGCGCGTGGAGAGAGAACGGATTGTCCTTGCCGCAGACAAGGCACATGGAAGAGATGTTTTGGTTCTCGTGTCCGCAGGCATCGTCGCAAGAACATGAAGATATGTCATTAGGGGCTGGCATGGAAATCTCCTTACGTTGATTGATTAACAACAGTGTAATACGACGTATCGCCTGCTATATCAAAAGACCTTGCGTACTTTTTGAGAAAAAGATGGCGCCCTCCTCTTCGACGGAGTGTAGGGGGCGCGTGATTGCACAATCACCTACCTGCGCATGTTTGATTTGGGGCAAGAATGTGCGGACTAAAAGAGAACCCTTTTTGACAAATCTGTTTGAAGGTGCGGACACACCCCATGGCATGCTTGCCCCGACGCGTTCCCGAAGGCGATCTAAAGGGCAAGACGGCTGTTCCGCATCGGCTTCGGGCCGCGTTCGCATAACGCGGTTATGTAGAGCTCATGAGGTTCTAGCTGCGAAGATGCGTATCGAGCAGAGATGGTCTAGCATAATCAAGTCTTTTCCTGCCCCGGGCGCACCTTCACGACCCGGAGCCTTATGCCCAGAGGAGGTGACCAAATGAAGGCTTATGAACTGCTGTTCTTCGTCGACCCCACTCTCGACCCCGAGACTCGTCTCGCTGTCATGAAGCGCATCGATACCACGATCGCCGAGGGTAACGGTAAGGTCGACAACGTTGACGAGTGGGGCAAGCGCAAGCTCGCCTACGAGATCAACGATCTCACCGAAGGTGACTACACCCTCATCAAGTTCCATGCAGATCCTACTCAGATCGCCGAGCTCGACCGCGTTATGCGCATCACCGACGCCGTGATCCGTCACATGATCGTCCGTCGCGACGACCAGGAGTAGAAATCCGACATGAAGCGCGGCCGGCCATCGAGTCGACCGCACCCGAGAGGTAGTGAGTCAGCATGAGCATCAATCGAGTGAACATTTCCGGTAACCTCACGCGCGATCCCGAGCTACGCGCAACTGCCGGCGGCACGCAAGTGCTTTCGTTTGGCGTTGCCGTGAACGATCGCCGCAAGAACCCTCAGACGGGCGATTGGGAGGATTACCCCAACTTCGTGGACTGCACGATGTTCGGCACCCGTGCCGAGGCCGTGAGCCGCTATCTCTCCAAGGGGACGAAGGTTGCGATCGAAGGCAAGCTCCGTTACAGCTCCTGGGAGCGCGACGGCCAGCGCCGCAGCAAACTCGAGGTCATCGTCGATGAAATCGAGTTTATGAGCCGCGGCAACCAGGGCGGCCAGGGCGGTTACGGCCAGAACGGCGGTAACTCCTATGGCGGCGGCTATGCCCCCGCACCGGCACCGCAAGCAGCTCCTGCTCCCGTGCAGGCGCCGCCCGCGGTCGACGTCTACGATGAGGACATCCCGTTCTAAGGTTTTTAACCTGCGGATGTCACCAGTTAGGTGATGGCGCCGGCTTGAATAGCCAGGCGTTGTATCGAAAGGTATTTTTGACATGGCTAATGATTATTCTGCACGTCAGCCGCGTCGTAAGTACTGCCAGTTCTGCAAGGAGAACACCGAGTATATCGACTATAAGGATACTCAGCTTCTCCGTAAGTACATGACCGATCGTGGCAAGATCAAGCCCCGTCGCGTCACTGGCGCTTGCACGCAGCATCAGCACGACATCGCGAACGCAATCAAGCGCGCCCGCGAGATGGCTCTCCTGCCCTACGCCGTTCCCGTGGTTTCTTCCCGCGGCGAGCGCAACCGCGGCTAGGTACCCTGGGCCTTTAGGTTTTGACGATGATCGACGGGAACGACGAGCCACAGCGTCAGATCGTGCCGGCGGGACCCAAACCCTCGGTGCGACCTGCGGTGCTGTTCCAGGGTTTACTTTGGACGGCATTGGGCGCTGCGGCATGCCCCTACCTTCCTTATCTGGGGGTATTCCTTCTTGCTTATGGCATGCGCGAGCTGCTTGAAGCTAAGAAGATCAAGGGCCTTTGCATGGGTCTGGCAGTATGTGTTGCGGCTTTTGCCGCCACGTGTGCTCTGGATTTCACGCTTGCCCTTTCGCTGCTTCCCGTATTTGCTTGCGCCGCAGGTATCTCATGGTGCATGTGGCGTGGGCGAGCGAGCGTGACCTCGGTATGCTTCGTGATCGTTGTGGCTTCGCTGCTGTCGCTTGGCATCGACGCGATTATCGCTTCGATGTCGGGTACGTTGCTTTCGAAGTCCTTCATTGCGCTGCTCCAGGAGACCGTTCGCTCTACGGTGGGCTCCGATATCCAAGGTGACCTGCTTGCTTCGCAGGTTATGCCGCTCCTTCGGGTCATCTGGCCGTTTGTCTATGTGGCATCGGCTATGTTCGACGCGTTGGTTGCGGGTATCGGATCGTACACGATGGCCGTGCGCTGCACGGGCGTCCGCCGTATGCCGCAGATAGCCAACTTCGATGCTCCCATGTGGTGCGTCGGCGCTTTGGCTCTCTGCATCCTGGGATTGGGAGTGTCCTTTGCGGGCATCCCGCAGGCTCAGCTGGTGCGCACGGTGTGCGCAACGGTGCTGTGCAGCCTGCGAGTTGTCTTTGTGCTTCAGGGCTTTGGCGTGGTTTCCGCGCTTGAGACGAAGCGTCGCATGGGCTGCTTGACCAGGTTTCTGATCACCGTTTTAACTGTCTGGCTTGAGACGATGTTCTTCGCAATGTGCATCGTCGGCCTTATCGACATCTGGGTGAACTTCCGCGGTCTTGCGCGGGAGCAGGCTCAAGTGGATAAGGCAAAACAATAAACGTTTGCGCACCGCGCTAGTGGTGCATTTCCGCAAGGAGATCTCATGAAAGTCATTCTCTTGGGTGAGATCAAGGGCAAGGGTGGCGAGGGTGACGTCGTAGACGTCGCTCAGGGTTACGCCGAGAACTACCTGTTCCCTAAGAAGCTCGCCGTTGCGGCAACCAAGGGCAATCTGAAGCAGCTCGAGGAGCGTCGCAACAACATTGAGAAGCGCGAGGCCGTCCGCATTGCCGACGCCAACGCGCTCAAGGAGACCATCGATGGCAAGTCCGTCACCGTCGACGCCAAGGTCGGCGACGAGGGCGTGCTCTTTGGTTCCGTTACCGCCTCCATGGTCGCCGACGCGATCAAGGCTGACCTCGGCGTTGAGGTTGACCGCAAGCGCGTCGAGCTCGGTAAGCCTATCAAGGTTGCCGGTGCCCATGAGGTTCCCGTGGCCCTGTATCGCGAGATTCGCGCCACCGTGACCGTTCTCGTTGGCGTTACCGCCGAGGAGGTTGTCGAGGAGCCTGAGGCTGAGGAGACCGCCGAGGAGGCTGTCGCCGAGGTCGAGACCGAGGCTGCTGCCGAGTAACGTTGCTCGCCGCATATCTCGTAAGACATGAGGACCTGGAGTTCATTTGGACTTCAGGTCCTTATTTATGGATATATTTCGCCCGTCGCAGCATGCTGCTCATGTGTTCCGAGAAATCCACAACAGGGCGCTTGACCTGCTGTTGAAAAGCTGGCGTAGACCAGTGGGAACGAATGCTATCTTTCCATTCCTGTATCAAGGAATTGCAAGGCGTCTACCTGCGCATTGTATAAACGTATATCTCTACCTGCGAAAATGATGCAGCTAGCAAATCAAAAATGATAAAGCTCCGGTAAACCGGCATGTAAAAATGAATAAATGCAGGTCAGCGCTTTATTGTTGAAAACTCAGCAAAACCGCAGGTGAAAATTGTTGAAAACGTTGATAACAGCTATCTTCGCAGGTCAAAGGCTTGGCTTAAAGTTGAGCTTGAAACTTGTATCGATCTTGTACATACGCCCGTCTAGACGTGTATAAACCATGGGAGACGCGAAGGCGCGCTCGCCGTGCCGTACTATTGATACGTTACACACCATTAGGAGATATAAAGGAGTGCGCATGGACCTGTCTCTTGCCGAGCGCGGGACGCATCAGGGTCTTCCCAATAATCCGGACGCGGAGGCAAATGTGCTTTCGGCCATGCTTCTCTCCAGTGAGGTTGTGGAGGAGGCGCTTACCGAGCTCCTGCCCGACGACTTCTATCGTCCGATGAACAAGGCACTGTTCGAGACCATGCACGACATGTATGATCGCAGCCTTCCCATCGACTCCATCACCCTCATCGACTACCTCAACTCCAAAAACAAGCTGCAAGAGGTGGGCGGCGAGGCATATATCCTCGAGCTCATGGGCCAGACGCTTTCGCTCGTCAATTGGCAGCACCACGCCTCTATCGTGCGTCGCGACGCCATGCTGCGCGAGATCATCGGCGCCACCAACCAGATCAACCAGCTTGCCTATAACGCCCCGACCGACACCAAAGAGGTGGTCGAGCGAGCGGAGAGCATGTTGCTGTCCGTGACTGACCGCGAGGTCAAAAACGCGTACAAGCCCCTGAATGACTATCTGATCGAAGCCTTTAATGAGGCAAAAGAGGTTTGCGAAGCCGGCGGCGTCGCTGCGGGCGTCCCTACGGGATATCCAAGCCTTGACCGCATGCTCATGGGCCTGCGCGAAGGCCAGCTGGTAATCATCGGCGCGCGACCCGCCGTGGGTAAGACGTCGTTCGCCCTCAACTTGGCGCTCAACGCCGCATCGGAGGGCTATACCGTCGCCTTCTTCTCCCTGGAGATGAGCGGCAAGGAAATCGCTCAGCGCTTTATCTGCGCTCATGCGCAGGTCAACATGTCCAATTTCCGTACCGGCAAGATTTCGCCACAGGAGTGGGCGAATATCGGCCAGGCGGCGGAGGACCTGTCCAGCCTCGATATTTTGATCGACGACACACCGGGCATCACGGTGACCGAGATCCGCGCCAAGGCGCGTCGCATGCTCCACAACAAAGAGAAGGCCATCATCATCCTCGACTACCTGCAGCTGGTGAGTCCTCCTGCAGGACGTCGCGCCGAAAGCCGTACCGTCGAGGTTTCCGAGATGTCGCGTGCTCTCAAGATCATGGCAAAGGAGCTTGCCGTACCCGTCATCTCGCTGTCCCAGCTCTCGCGTGCCGTCGAATCGCGTACCGGCAAGCGCCCGCAGCTTTCCGACCTTCGTGAATCGGGCTCCATCGAGCAGGACGCCGACATCGTCATGTTCCTCGACCGTTCGAGCGATGAGCAGGAGGCCGCACGCGAGGACCGCCCGGCCGAGGGCATCACGCGCATTATCGTTGCCAAGAACCGCTCGGGCCCCATCGGTGATGTGGACCTGGTCTTCCTGGCTGCTTCCACTAAGTTTTATGAGCTTAACGAGCATGCCGAGGAATAATGTGGGCATGCGCCTATAATAGATACGTTTGAATGCGCAAATGCGCTTGTATTCGTGAAGGAGTCAAGATGCCGTCTACCGTGTTGGTCGGAGGTCAGTGGGGCGACGAGGGCAAAGGTAAAATCGTCGACCTTATCGCAGGCGATTTTGATGGCGTTGTGCGCTACTCCGGTGGCAATAACGCTGGTCACACCATTGTGGTGGGCGATAAAAAATACGGCCTGCACCAGATTCCCTCCGGCATCATGTATGCAGACAAGAAGGCCGTTATCGGTAACGGTTGCGTCGTGAACCCCAAGGTGGTTCTCGAAGAGATCGATATGTTCGAGAACGACGGCGTGTCCACCAAGAACCTTCGCATCTCCGGCAATGCGCACATCATCATGCCCTACCACATGGATCTTGACGGTGCGTTCGAGGCGCTGCTGGGCAAGAACAACATCGGCACCACCAAGCGTGGTATCGGCCCTTGCTATCAGGACAAGATGGCTCGTATCGGCCTGCGCATGCAGGATATGCTGGACGAGAGCTTCTTCCGCGAGAAGCTCGAGATCGCCCTTGCCCGCGTTAACCCCGAGCTCGAGCTGATCTATCATCTGCCTACCTATACGGTCGACCAGATCTGCGAGGAGTACCTGCCGTACGCTGAGCGTCTGCGTCCCTATATCTGCGAGACGGGCCTTCTGCTTAACGACATGATCGACGAGGGCAAGACGCTGCTGTTCGAGGGCGCCCAGGCTACCTTGCTGGATATCGACCATGGCACCTATCCTTTTGTCACCTCTTCCAACTGCACTGCGGGCGGCGCCATCACCGGCTCCGGCGTGGGCATGAAATACGTCGACCGCGTGATCGGCGTCATGAAGGCCTATATCACCCGCGTCGGTTCCGGCCCCATGCCCACTGAGCTTGACTACGATACCGATGAGTGCGGTCACAAGCTCACCGAGCTGGGCTATGAGTACGGCGTGACCACCGGTCGCCGTCGTCGCTGCGGCTGGTTTGACGGCCCTATCGCCAACTTCTCCGCGCGCGTGAACGGTCTGACCGACCTGGCCCTCACCAAGCTTGACGTGCTTTCGGCCTTCGACACCATCAAGGTGTGCGTTGCCTACGACTGCGACGGTACGCGCTACACCTCCGTGCCCGAGCATCAGGTGCTGTTTGCGCACGCCAAGCCCATCTACGAGGAGCTCCCCGGCTGGAGCTGCGATATCACCGGTTGCCGCACGTTCGAGGGCCTGCCGGCCGAGGCTCGCAGCTACGTTGAGTTCATCGAGGAGCTTGCGCATACGCGCGTCTCGATCATCGGCGTGGGCGCAGAGCGCGAGCAGATCATCAACCGTTTTTGGAAGTAACGCATAGGCGTACGGTTCCTACCCCTCCGCGGGTGACTCCCGTGGAGGGGTATATTCGTTTTCGTGAGTATCGCCGTGCGGCGCGCGGCAGGCAACAAGGAGGATCAATGAACGCAGATTCCCAGGTCATCGACATCCTGCTTTTGGGTTCGGGGGGCCGTGAGCACGCTATCGCCAAGAAGCTCGCTGCTTCGGAGCGCTGCGGCAAGCTTTATATCGCACCGGGTAACGGTGGCACCTCGCAGGAGGGCGAGAACATCTCGCTCGACGAGAACGACCCCGCTGCTGTTGCCGCGTTTGCCAAGGAACATGGCTGCGGTATGGTCGTGATTGGCCCTGAGGCTCCGCTTGTCGTGGGCGTGGCCGACGCTGTGCGCGAGGCAGGCATCCCGTGCTTTGGTCCGGGTGCCGAGGGTGCGCAGATGGAGGGCTCCAAGCTTTTTTCCAAGCAGCTGATGGAGCGCGCGGGCGTGCCTACCGCCGCCTACGGCTCGTTCACCGACGAGCAGGCAGCTCTTGACTACGTGAACGCCCAGGGTGCTCCGCTCGTGGTCAAGGCCGATGGCCTTGCTGCTGGTAAGGGCGTTATCGTTGCTACCGAGCTCGAGCAGGCCCTCGACGCCGTGCACGAGTGCTTCTCCGGTGCTTTTGGCGAGGCCGGCAACACGGTGGTCATCGAGGAGATGCTTACCGGCCCCGAGTGCTCCTTGCTCGCATTCACCGATGGCGTCACCGTGCGTCCCATGGCTACCTCGCAGGACCACAAGCGCGCCCTTGAGGGCGACCTCGGTCCCAACACGGGTGGCATGGGTGTCTATAGTCCCGTGCCCATCGTGACGCCCGAGGAGCATGAGACCATGGTTGCCATCATGCACCAGACCGTCGAGGAGCTCCATCGCGAGGGAATCGACTATCGCGGCTGCCTCTACGGTGGCTTCATGCTTACCCCTGCGGGCCCCAAGGTTCTGGAGTTTAATGCACGCTTTGGCGACCCCGAGACGCAGGTTATCCTGCCCCGTTTGCAAAACGACCTGGTGGACGTCATGCTCGCCTGTGCCGAACAGCGCCTGGATGAAGTCGAGCTCTCCTGGTGCGACGACTGGGCCGTCTCGGTGGTTCTCACTTCTGCCGGCTACCCTGGCTCCTATGAGAAAGGCAAGGTCATTACCGGTATCGAGGATGCCGAGGCGCTGGATGGCGTTACCGTCTATCACGCCGGTACGCGTGAGCAGGACGGTCAGATCCTCACCAACGGCGGCCGTGTAATCGACGTCACCGCGCTGGGGGCTACGTTCGAGGATGCTCGCAACCTGGCATATGCTGCGTGCGAGAAGATTGAATTCGAGGGCAAGACCCTTCGTCATGACATCGGCCTGCGTGCCCTCAAGGGTCGCAGCGCATGGGATGCATAAACACGTAAGAAGGATGAGCGTATACGATGGCAGAAGAGATTTCGAATAGCGCGACGATCGTCGACGATATGGAGCCGGAGGAGGAATCGCTCGTTTTGGGCGACGACGACCCGCGCGACGCCGCGCTGCACGAGCACATCCTTTCTGAGGAGTGCGCGTGGCATGGCCGCATCATCGATGTGAACCGCCTGGAGGTCGAGCTTCCTAACGGACGCCGTACCAGCCGCGATATCGTGCGCCATCCGGGCGCTGCTGCCATCGTTGCCCTTACCGATTCCGGCAAGATCGCGCTCGTGCGCCAATACCGCACGGCGCTCGATCGCGTAACGGTCGAGATTCCCGCCGGCAAGCTCGACGCGGGCGAGGACCCGCTCGAGTGCGCTAAGCGCGAGCTGCGCGAAGAGACCGGCTTTGTTGCCGGTCGCGTGCGCTATCTCACGACAATCGCTTCGTCTGCCGGTTTTGCAGACGAGCTGATCCATATCTACATGGCAACGCATCTGGAGCTTGACGAGGCGTGTCCTGATGAGGACGAGTTCCTCAACGTGGACCTAGTTCCCCTGTCCGAGCTGATCGATGCCGTTTTGGACGGCAAGATCGAAGATGCCAAGACCGTGGTGGGTGCGCTTGCCTGCGATGCGATCGCACATCGCCTTGCGGTCGATGCCGAGGTTGCACCGGAGCAGTGAGGCCTCGCTGCGCTGCAGCGTCTGATTGATGTTCAGAGTCACGCACAATCGTCGATATTTTCCCTCTAAAAAGGAAAAATTGAACGGTTGTGCGTGACTTTTCGGCGTCTGGGATACCTGCCAGCTGGATGGGACGGACGTCATATGTTGTATGGGAAGGAACCCTTCGTGGCCAAGAATAGTATGTTCAGCCGTTTTCTCGGTTACTACAAGCCTCAGATGCACTTGTTTATTGCCGATACCATCTGCGCGCTCGTGCTTGCCGGTATTGACCTGGCATTCCCGATAATCCTGCGCAGCCTGACGGGAGGCCTGTTCACGGAAGGCCAGGCGGCCATCATGCAGTCGCTCGGTTTTATCGCCGTGGGCCTCATCCTCATGTACGCCGTGCGCTGCGGTTGCCGCTACTTCGTTTCTGCCCAGGGCCACGTGATGGGTGCGCGCATGGAGTCCAAGATGCGCGAGGACCTGTTCGACCAATACGAGCGCTTTAGCTTTGCCTATTTTGATAGCCATAGCTCGGGTGACATGATGAGCCGCGTGGTCAATGACCTGTTTGACATCTGCGAAGGCGCACACCATCTTCCCGAGTGGCTCATCATCTGCGGTGTCGAGGTTATCGGCGCGTTTGTGATCCTGTTTGCCATCAGCCCCGTCCTTTCGGGCGCGATGGCCGTGGTGACGGCTATTCTCGCAGTGATCATGGTGCGCCAGAACCTCAACATGAAAGCGGTGTTCAGCGACAATCGCAAGAAAATTTCTGAGGTGAACTCGCAGCTGCAGGATTCGCTGTCGGGCATCCGCGTGGTCAAGTCGTTTGCGAACGAGGGCACCGAACGCGCCAAGTTTCGTCGCGCGAACGACCGTTATCTGGATTCCAAAGTCAACCAGTACCATGCCATGGGAACGTATACCGCTACCTATGGCCTTATGAGCGGTGTGCTGTACTTTGTCGTGATCGTTTTGGGCGGCTGGCTGGTGGCTCAAAATACGCTGAGCCCGGTCGACATGGCAACCTTCGCCTTGTACATCTCTCTGTTCTGCACGCCGATTGAGACGCTCGTCAATTCGACCGAGATGTTCCAGAAAGCCCTTGCCGGTTTTAAGCGCATGGACGAGGTGCTTCAGACGGCACCCGATGTCGAGGACAAGCCGGGTGCGCCGGAGCTGTGCGTGGAGTCGGGCGCCATTGAGTATCGTGACGTGTGTTTTAGTTACGATGACTGTGAGCTGGGCGACGATGGCAAAAACCGCGTCCGTCCCGTTATCGACCACATGAATCTCTCCATCAAGCCGGGCGAGACCATCGCCCTCGTGGGTCCTTCGGGCGGCGGTAAATCGACCACGTGCTCACTGCTTCCGCGCTTCTATGACGTGCAGTCCGGCTCCATCAGCATCGATGGACAAGACGTGCGCGACGTGACACAGGAGAGTTTGCGCCGTGCCATCGGCATCGTGCAGCAGGACGTGTATCTGTTCGATGGCACCATTCGTGACAATATCTCCTATGGCCGCCCTGGTGCGAGCGACGAGGATATCGCTGCAGCAGCCCAGCAGGCAAACATCCTCGAGTTTATCGAGAGCCTGCCCGAGGGGTTCGATACGGTGGTGGGCGAGCGCGGCAGCCGTCTTTCGGGTGGTCAAAAGCAGCGCATCGCCATCGCACGCGTGTTTCTAAAGAACCCCTCGATTCTTATCTTGGATGAGGCGACGAGTGCTCTCGATAACGAGAGCGAAGAGGCCGTGCAGGAGTCGCTCGAGCGCCTGGCGGCCAACCGCACCACGATCATCATCGCACATCGCTTGTCTACCATTAAGGGTGCCGACGAGATTGCCACGGTAGAACGTGGGCAGGTCGTGGAACGTGGTACGCATGAGCAGCTTCTCGCCCGCGGCGGCACGTATGCTCGCTACTATCGAATGCAGTTCGAAGGCGTGCGCGCCGATCGCATCGAGTAATACCCGAGGACACTGATGGCTAAGACGGAACCCCTAACAGAAGACGAGGCACAAGAGCTCTTTTCCGAGCTCGATGATTCGGGCGTTATCGACCCCCTGCTTGCGCATCGCCGTATGCGTGGGGGCGAGGCGGCCAAAGGCAACTCGGAGACGCGTCGCGAGGATGTCCAGGCCGGACTCAGCCTGCGTCGAGCCCGCCGTGCCAAAGTGGACCCTCTCTCCGAGCAAGACCCTTCCGGATCGAAAGCGGGCGAGGCTATCTCGCGCACCGCGATCTTGTGCATCGTCGCCGTCCTGCTCTTTGTAGTGGGCATGCAGGTTGTCTATGGCGTGAGCCGCCGTTTGAATACGGCGAATCTCTCGGAGTGCGCGGACTACGAAACCGTGACCAACGCCATGCAGTCCGGCGTGGAATGGGGCAACGGCTTCACGCAGTTCCCGGAGCAGTTCACGGTGGACGAGGCCGACGAGCGTACGGGTGTCGTCGAGGTCTCGGTGGTCGATACGGACTCTAAAAACGAGCTCGAGCTGCTCTCCAACTCGCAGATCCAGGCTTCGGCGCTCTCGACCAACGCCCTGCTTAACGAGAAGATCAACCGCGTGGTGTACAAGGTGTATGCGCTCACGGACGATAAGGGCAACTTCGCGCACGACCAGCTCTTTGGCTTTGTGCCTGCTAAAGGTACGCGCAAGGCGATGCTCACCTTTGTGTGGACCAAGGAGAAGTCGGCCAATACGACGTACATCGATTGGAACCTCAAGATCATCGGCATGAACGATAAGCTCACCGATAAGATCCAGACCCAGGTGAACTCCGTGTCCTCGCTCGCCGACGATACGCAGATCAGGCAATCCCAGGTCGATGAAGAGGCTGCCGAGCGCCAGATGGAGCACATGCTGCATGGCAGTGAGATCTTCCGCGGCGGCTCGTCTGTAAAGAAGCCTTCCGACGTCCTGCCCCAGCCTTCCGAATAGGGAAACAGCGCGCCGACAGACTCGTAAGACCGTTTGCATAATGTGTCGATATGGGGCTGTTGGCGTGCTTCTTTAATTTGTCGTGCCACGGCCGCCTTGGATGATTACAATACCTCCAGGCCGAAATGACCTTTAAGCCGGTACAGAGAGACCGAAAAGGAGAGAACATGGGCACGAACCTCACGGCAGGCATCATGTCTGCTAAGGCTGCGCCAAGCGATTTGGCTCAGCGAATCATGTCTCGCACCAGCAAAGGGTGCGCAAGCGCGGCGATTCTCATGCTCGCAGACGGAACGGTCTTTTATGGCCGCGCCTGCGGAGCGGCGGGTACGGCATGCGGCGAAGTTTGCTTCAACACTTCGCTCGAAGGATACTTCGAGGTCCTGACCGATCCTTCCTATGCTGGTCAGATCGTTACCATGACCTACCCCCAGATTGGCAATTACGGTATCGACCTGGCCGATGTGCAGAGCGCTTTTCCGGGTTCTACCGAGCGCGGCGCCTCGACGCCTGCGCTTCGCGGCATGATCGTGCACGATATGTGCCACACCCCTTCCAATTGGCGCAGCTGCGTAAGCGTGCCCGATTACCTTAAAGACAATAACATCGTGGCGGTCGAGGGCATCGACACCCGCGCGCTTGTTCGTCACCTGCGCGACCACGGCGCTCAACAGGGCATCATCTCGACCGAGATCTTTGATCTCACGGAGCTTGCCGCAAAGCTTGCCGAGGCGCCGACGCTTGTAGGCGAGAACCTGGTTAAGACCGTGAGCTGCGCGGATGAGTATCCGTATGCGGCTGCCGACCTGCCCGCCGCTCACGCGTTTGCCGACGCCGCCCCTGCGCCCGCCAAATATCGCGTGGTCGTGTACGACTGCGGCATCAAGCGCGGCATTCTCGAGGGCCTGGTGCGCGTCGGCTGCGAGCTCACGGTGGTGCCGTGGAACACCCCGGCCTCTCGCGTGCTGGAAATGCATCCCGACGGCGTCTTTCTTTCCAACGGCCCGGGCGACCCGGATGCCGTGGAAGAGACCTACGCGCAGGTACAGGAGCTCATTGGCAAGGTGCCCCTGTTCGGCATCTGCTTGGGTCACCAGATGATCAGCCTTGCGTGCGGCGCTCAGATGGAAAAGCTCAAGTTTGGCCATCGCGGCGGCAACCAGCCGGTTATGAACCTCATCTCGCATCGTGTGGAGATCACGGCGCAAAACCACGGCTTCGGCCTCATCTTCCCAAGCCTGGGCAAGCTCATCCCCGAGCTTTCCGGTGGCGAGACCGAGCATCCCGCCGACGGCGACCTGCGCGTATGGGCGCAGCGCGGCATCGCGCCGGTGGTGCAAAACGAGCGCTTTGGCCGCATTCGCCTCACGCATATCAACCTTAACGACGGTACGGCCGAGGGCATCCAGCTGCTGGACAGCCCCGCCTTCTCCGTGCAGTACCACCCCGAAGCAGCCCCCGGTCCCACCGACGCGCATTACCTCTTCACGGCTTTCGCGCGCCTGATGGACGGCGATGCCGATTACCTGGACATCGACATTTCCAAGGACCGCCTTGCCGGTTGGGTCTTTGATTCCGAGGATGTTCCCGCGACGGTTTCTGCGCAGGCATAAGTCTGCGTAGCCGCCCGCGCGGCGCTTCGATGCATCAGCTGCACGCTCACCGGCGCTGCCTGCAAGCTCGCCGGTTTATCTAGGAGGTATTCATGCCTAAACGTACCGATATCAAGCGTATCCTCGTCATCGGCTCCGGCCCTATCGTCATCGGTCAGGCTTGCGAGTTCGACTACTCCGGCGCCCAGGCCTGCAAGGTCCTCAAGGAGGACGGCTACGAGGTCGTGCTGCTCAATTCAAATCCCGCGACGATCATGACCGACCCCGGTCTTGCCGACCGCACCTACGTGGAGCCTATCACCCCTGAGTTTTTGGAGAAGGTCATCGCGCGCGAGCATCCGGACGCACTGCTGCCCACCCTCGGCGGCCAGACCGGACTTAACGCCGCTGTGGATCTTGCGAAGGCTGGCGTTCTGGACAAATACGGCGTCGAGATGATCGGCTGCGATCTTGCTGCTATCGAGCGCGGCGAGGACCGCAAGCTCTTCAACGAAGCCATGGCCGAGATCGGCCTCGAGGTGGCACGCTCCGGCTATGCCTACTCGGTGGAAGATGCCCTTGCCATCGTCGAGCGCGTGGGCTATCCGTGCGTCCTGCGCCCGAGCTTCACGCTTGGTGGCGCCGGTGGCGGCATCGCGCATACCGAGGAGGAGCTCATCTCCATCGTGAGCCAGGGCATCGAGCTTTCGCCTGCTCACGAGGTGCTGGTAGAGGAGTCCATCGAGGGCTGGAAAGAGTATGAGATGGAGGTCATGCGCGACCACGCCGGCAACGGCATCATCGTGTGCTCCATCGAGAACCTCGACCCCATGGGCGTGCATACCGGCGACTCCATCACCGTGGCGCCGGCCCAGACGCTCTCCGACCTTGAGTATCAGCGCATGCGCGTGGCATCGCTCGCCATTCTCGAGAAGGTCGGCGTGGAAACCGGCGGCTCTAACGTGCAGTTTGCCGTGAATCCCAAGAACGGTCGCCTCATCGTCATCGAGATGAACCCCCGTGTCTCGCGCTCTTCGGCGTTGGCTTCGAAGGCTACGGGATTCCCCATCGCCAAATTCGCGGCGCAGCTCGCCGTGGGCTACACCCTCGACGAGATCACCAACGACATCACCAAGGCAACGCCGGCGTGCTTCGAGCCCACTATCGACTACTGCGTGGTCAAGGTTCCGCGCTTCGCCTTCGAGAAATTCAAGGGTACCGATACCACCCTCACCACGCGCATGAAGGCTGTGGGCGAGATCATGTCCATCGGCCGTACCTTTGAGGAGGCCTTTGGCAAGGCGATGCGCTCGCTGGAAGACGGCCATGTGGGCCTTTCCGCCGGCGGAAAAGAGGGTGCATCCGAGCTCACCTACGACGAACTGTCCCAGGCTATTGCCACGCCCACCGAGAACCGCATCTTCTACGTGGTCGAGGCGTTCCGCCGCGGATGGACCGTCAGCCGTGTGCACGACATCTGCAAGATCGACTCGTGGTACCTCGACCGCATCAACGACATGGTTCAGGCGCAGGAGACGGTGCGCGGCATGCGCGTGGAGGATATCGACGCCGATGCCATGCGCCTGCTCAAGCAGTATGGCACGAGCGACGCCGAGATTGCGTCCCTTACCGGTTCCGACGAGCGCTTCGTGCGCGCCTATCGCAAGGGTCTGGGCGTCGTCCCCAGCATGAAGACGGTCGATACCTGTGCCGCGGAGTTCGAAAGCGCTACCGAGTACCACTACAAGACCTATGAGAACCTCATGCGCGACGGTGCCGCTTCGCGCAAGACGGTCGCCGCAGACGAAGTGACGCCCTGCGATAAGCCCAAGGCCATGATCTTGGGCGCCGGCCCCAACCGCATCGGTCAGGGCATCGAGTTCGACTACTGCTGCGTGCATGCGAGCTATGCGCTGGCAAGCCGCGGTTACGAGACCATCATGGTCAACTGCAACCCCGAGACGGTCTCGACCGACTACGACACGTCCGATCGCCTGTACTTCGAGCCGCTTACCTACGAAGACGTCATGGATGTCATCGATGTCGAGCGCCCCGACGGCGTCGTGGTGACCCTCGGCGGCCAGACCCCGCTCAAGCTGGCGCGTATGCTGGAGGAATCCGGCGTGAACATCATGGGCACCAAGCCCGATTCCATCGACTTTGCCGAGGATCGCGAGCGCTTTGCCGCACTGCTTGACCGTCTACAGATCATGTATCCGCCGGCGGGACAGGCCACCTCGTTCGAGGAGGCCGAGGCCGTGGCCGCGCGCATCGGCTATCCGCTGCTCGTGCGCCCGAGCTATGTGCTGGGCGGTCGCGGCATGATGATCGCCTACGATGCCGAGCACCTGCGCACCTATATGGCCGAGGCTGCGCGCATCAGCCCCGATTACCCGGTCTACCTTGACCGCTTCTTGGAGGGTGCGATCGAGTCCGACGTAGATGCGCTGTGCGATGGCGAGGAAGTCTACATCGGAGGCGTTCTGGAGCATATCGAGGAGGCGGGCATCCACTCTGGTGACTCCGCTACCTGCATCCCGCCGTTCAGCTTTAGCGATAGCCTGGTGGAGAGGCTCCGCGAGACCACGCGCCGCATCGCGCTCGCCTTGGGCGTGCGTGGCCTGGTGAACGTGCAGTATGCCATCAAGGGCGAGACCATCTACGTGATCGAGGCCAACCCCCGCGCCAGCCGCACAGTTCCCTTCATCTCCAAGGCCACGGGCGTGCCGCTTGCCAAGTGCGCTGCTCGCATCATGGCGGGCGAGAAGATCGCCGACCTGCACCTGCCCCGCGATAGCCGCCGTCTGGATTGGTTCTGCATGAAGGAAGCCGTCATGCCGTGGGGACGCTTCCCCGGCGCCGAGGTCATCCTGGGGCCCGAGATGAAGTCGACGGGCGAGGTCATGGGCATCGCCAAGAGCTATCCCGAGGCATATGCCAAAACGCAGCTCGCTATCGACTACGATATGCCCAGCCCGAGCGAGGGCAAGGTCTTTGTCTCGGTGTGCGATCGCGACAAGCGCCATATCCTTTCCGTCGCGCGTATCCTGCGCTACCTGGGCTTTGACATCGTGAGCACGGAAGGTACGGCACGCGTGCTTCGCGGTGGCAACGTGACGTGCGAGACCGTCAACAAGATCGGCGGCCCGCATCCCAACATCGGTGACATGATCGCCAACGGCGAGATCTCGCTCATCATCAACACCCCGTATGGTCCGGGTTCGCGCGGCGATGGATACCTGCTGCGCACCGAGGCCGTGCGCCGCGGCGTGACCTGCGTTACGGCTCTTTCGGGTGCGAACGCCTATGTGAGTGCCATCGAGGCCGTGCGCGAGGAGCGTGCCGGTACCGGTTCCAACAACGAGGTGGGCATGTCTGCCATCGCGCTGCAGGATCTTCCGCAGTACGACGTGTAGTAGCTTGAGCCCGTCCGGACGCGACCGGAAGAGGGCGAGCAAGTGCTGATGACTTTTACGAGGGCGTGGCCATGTGGCCGCGCCTTTTTTGTGTTAGAGGCCGCCTTTGGCACAGCCCGAGGCAAGTGTGAGGGCATAGCGCATATCTTTGAATGGTATTCAATTTTAGATAACAGTTTTCGCAGGTATAACCGTTTATCGAATGAACCGCTAAATATCAAAGTGAATAAAAATGGGCAAATCCTATTGAAAAATGCATATCAACGGTATTTAGGTGAGACGACGGACTAATTGGTAAACGGAAAATTGGGTCTCTGAGCTGACGTTTTTTAAATCGTAGGTATCGCTGGTAGGGGGTGAATGTTTACGTTAACAAAACGTTGCATCTGGATAATGAGGCACCAGTCGCCAAAACCACTCGCGGGCGTAAATCAAGAGATAACGCCAACTTTAAGTTAAATCTAAGGTTGATTTTTAATGTCAATTCACTCTGTACCGAGGTTACGAATGCGCTCGCGCATTGCGCGGGCGAGTGAACCGCGAGGGACGACAGCCGTCTATCGGGGGCCTTAGAAAGGGGCGCTGCTGCCATGGTGAAGAACGGTCGTATGGTCAGATGGGCACGAGGGGCGGTGTGCGCGGCCGCGTTTGCAGCAGCTGCCTTTACGTTCCCCGTGGCTCATGCGTGGGCGGCGGGCGCCGATACGGTACCCGAGCTGCGCTCGCAAACGCAGACCCAGATGAGCTCTGCACCCGAGATCTCTTATGTGAGCAACGTAAGCGACCCCACTCAGCGCACGGTTTCGTTTAACGACAACTGGAAGTTCAACCTGGGCGATGCCAGCGGTGCCCAGGCGGCCTCCTTTGACGACTCGTCGTGGGAGTACGTCACGCTTCCCCACGACTACAGCATCGATCAGGACTACTCGTCCAACCTCGAGGCCGAGAGCGCCTATAAGCCAGGCGGTATCGGCTGGTATCGTAAGAGCTTCTATGTCGATAAGGCTCTTGCGGGCAAGCAGGTCCGTATCGATTTCGATGGCGTCTACATGGATGCCACCGTGTGGGTTAACGGCACCGAGCTGGGTAACCACCCCTACGGTTACACGCCCTTCTCCTTCGACCTCACCCCGTACCTCAAGACGGGCGAGGAGAATACCATCGCCGTCAAGGTTAACCATAAGGTTCCCTCCAGCCGTTGGTATTCCGGTTCCGGCATTGGCCGCAATGTCGACCTCGTGGTAACCGACAAGGTTTCCGTTGCCAAGGACGGCGTGCACGTGACTTCCCCCAGCCTGGAGAGCCAGGCCGGCGGCACCGTGACCACCAAGCTTTCCTCCACCATCGTCAACAACGGCGACGCAGATGCTTCTGTGACGCTCGTGCAGACCATCTTCCCCAAGGGTGGCAATGCCGAGCAGGCCATCGGCACCGTGACCACCGACGCTCAGGCCGTGGCCGCAGGCGAGTCCAAGACTATCGATTCTCAGATTGACGCTGCCAACCCGAGCCTGTGGTCTACCGAGGCCCCCAACCTCTACACGGTTCGTACCGAGGTTAAGGTTGACGGCAAGGTCGTCGATACGTACGACACGGTCTATGGCTATCGTTGGTTCAACTACGACACCAACAACGGCTTTACCCTCAACGGCCAGAACGTCAAGCTCAAGGGCGTCTGCATGCATCACGACCAGGGCGCTCTTGGCTCTGTTGACGACCGCGCCGCCGTCGAGCGCCAGGTCCGCATCCTGAAGGAGATGGGCTGCAACTCCATCCGCACGTCTCACAACACGCCGTCTCGCGTGCTCGTCGAGGTGTGCGAGGAGCAGGGCATCCTGCTTGACGAGGAGATCTTTGACGGTTGGACCGATGCAAAGAACGGCAACAGCTACGACTACGCCCGCTTCTTCAACACGAAGATCGGCGACTCCAAGATCATCGGCGCCAAGTCCGATCAGGTTTGGGCTGAGTTCGACCTCAAGGCCACCATCGCCCGCGATTACAATTCTCCCTCGGTCATCATGTGGTCTGTGGGCAACGAGATGATCACCGGCGGCACCAAACCGTTTGACGAGACCGCTCAGCTCAATCTCATTAAGTGGACCAAGGAAGCCGATCCCTCTCGTCCCGTGACGCTCGGCGACAACCAGCTCAAGGGTGGCTCGTGGAACTATAAGCCCGGCAACCTTGCTAACGCCGGCGGTCTGATCGGCATCAACTATGCCGACGGCAGCAGGTATGATCAGCTGCACGCCAACAATCCGACGTGGAAGTTCTACGGCTCCGAGACCGTCTCGTCCGTTAACAGCCGCGGTGTCTACAGCACGCTTGGCAGCATGGCCGATGCGGGTGGACATCAGCTCACCTCTTACGACACGTCTTACGTGAGCTGGGGTCACACGGCTTCTCAGGCATGGTACGACACCATTACCCGCGACTTCGTTGCCGGTGAGTATGTCTGGACCGGCTTTGACTACCTGGGCGAGCCCACCCCGTGGAACGGCGTGAGCGCCGGCGTCCAGGGTGGCGACTGGAGCATCGCGCCCAAGAACTCCTACTTCGGTATCATCGATACCGCAGGGCTCCCCAAGGATACGTACTATCTCTACCAGAGCCAGTGGAACGATAACCTTCATACCCTGCATATTCTTCCCGCTTGGAAGAGCAGCATGGTCAGCAAGGACAGCAGCGGCAAGGTCAAGGTCGTTGTCTACACCGACGCTGCTGGCGTTGAGCTCTTCTTTACGCCCAAGGGTTCCACGACGCCTCAGTCGCTGGGCAAGAAGACGTTTACCAAGAAGACCACCGCCGCCGGCTACACCTATCAGATCTATGAGGGCGAAGGCAAGAGCGGCAAGACGGCCGAGAACCTCTGGCTCAGCTGGAACGTTCCCTATGCCGACGGCACCATCACTGCCAAGGCCTACGACGAGAACGGCAACGTTGTCTCGACCGAGGATTGGGATGGACGTCAGAGCGTGACGACCACCGGTGCTGCAACTAAGCTCGAGGCTTCGGTCGATCGCACCGAGCTCTCCGGCGATGGCAACCTTGCGTACGTCACCGTGAGCGTCAAAGATCAGGACGGCAACATCGTTCCCGACGCCAAGAACAACGTGAAGTTTGAAGTCAGCGGTGCAGGTGAGCTCGCCGGTATCGACAACGGCAGCTCTCCGGACCATCAGTCCTACCGCGACAATAACCGCAATGCTTGGGCTGGCCAGCTGGTTGGTATCGTGCGCTCCAACGGCAAGGGTGGCGATATCACCGTCACCATGACTGCCGACGGCCTCACTCCCACGACCGTGACCATTCCCTCTACCGCAACGAGTACGCCCTCCGCATCTAAGTCGATCACGAGCGTGACGTATTCCCGCTTCTACTATGTAAAGACCGGCAGCGAGCTTACCCTGCCCAAGCAGGTTGACGTCAACTACTCCGACGGCACAAGCGAGAAGAAGGACGTTGCCTGGGAGAGCGTCAACAAGGACTCCCTTGCTAAGACCGGCAGCTTTACGGTTTCCGGCGAGGTCGAGGGCGTCAAGATTTCCTGCAACGTCACCGTGCTCGATGAGGTCGCAGCGCTCCTGAACTACTCTGCTACGACTCCGGTTGGCACGGCCGCGGCGCTTCCCGATACGCGCCCTGCCGCCATGGCCGATGGCACTGTCCTTAACGCGAACTTCCCCGTTACATGGGAGGCTCCCGCCGAGGATGCCTACACCAAGGCTGGCACCGTGACCGTCAAGGGTACTGCTAACGTCTTTGGTAAGGATCTGACCGTTACCGCTACCATTCGCGTTCAGAACGAGAAGGTCACCATCGGCGACAACGTCGCTAACTGCGGTGCTCTCATGAGCGTCACGCAGAGCGTGCCCGAGGGCGAGCAGTCCGACACCCTTTCTGCCATCAACGATGGTGTTACCACCCATGCTGCCGGTGGCGGCACCAACAAGAGCTGCTGGTCCAATTACGGCTATGCCCAGAAGGGCAATAAGACCGCGAGCGTGACCTTTAACTACAACACGCAGCAGCGCATCGGTCGAGCCGTCGTGTACTTTGTAAACGACGGTTGGTCTGCAAGCTATCCCGACGCCGGTACCACCAAGATCGAGGTGTCCGAGGACGGCAAGACTTGGCGCGAAGTGGCCGCGACCGAAACCGCTGGCACTGAGGACACTCGCGTTACGCCCTACACCTATGATTTTGAGCCGACGTTGGCAACGTTTGTCAGGTTCACTTTCACCAACAAGAACGTGACACTTTCTAATAACGAGAAGCCCTGCATCGCTGTGACCGAGATTCAGCTGCTCGAGGCCAAGGGCAGCTTCGATACCAACACCGAGGCTGCACTCGATAGCCTGACGGTCAATGGCAAGAAGCTCAGCGCCACCAACCTCGAGAAGGGTAGCTACTCCACCGCAGCCCTCTTCGCAACGGTTGACGCTACCGCTGCCAAGAACACCGCCGTCACGGTGCTTCCGGCTCACGACAACAAGATCAATATCATCCTCGAGTCCGAGGACCACGCTACGCGCAAGACCTTCGTTATCAACTTGGCTGCGGATGTCAACTCGAGCAATCTGCCCGCCGATAGCGACGAGCGTGACGTGCCGAATGCAGACATCAAGACCAAGGCCGCTGGCAGCCAGTTGAGCCCTGCTTCGGGCAACGAGGGTCCTGTCGAGTTCGCGTTCGACAACAACGCCGCGACCTATTTCCATACCAACTGGAGGAATAACTATAAGCCCAACTCCGACGAGCTGTGGGTTTCCATGGAGCTCAAGGAGGCCACGAGCGTCGAGGCCCTGCGCTACCTGCCTCGTAACTCCGGTGGCGACGGCGGCTATAACGGCATGGTCACCGATTACGAGATTCAGTACCGCGAGAACGAGTCCGATGAGTGGACGACCATCTCTACCGGCCATTGGAAGGGCTACAAGGACAGCGGCTTTGAGATGGGCTGGCGCGTTGCCGAGTTCGATCATCCCGTCACGGCTAAGTACTTCCGCTTTAAGGCCAACGGCACTCAGGCGGCAGGCGGCGACAACGAGCACATGAGTGCCGCTGAGATTCGCCTGCGCAAGACGAACCCGGCTACCGAGATCAAGGATGGGCAGGTTACTGCCGCCGATACGCTCGAGGTTGCCGACATCAACGACGAGGATGACATCAAGGCGAAGATCGCCAAGACCGTCGAGGTCACGGTTGATGGTAAGAAGCTCACCTATGGCTTGGATTACAAGCTTGGCTTTGAGATGGGTGATGTGAGCGAGAGCGGCCGTCAGGTCACCGTTACCGTGACTGGCATCGAGGACTACACAGGTTCCGTCGAGAAGACCGTTAACGTCACCGAGACCAAGCCGACGCTCGACGGTATCGCCGTGAACGCCGATGCCGCCAAGGTTACGTACACCGAGGGCGACAAGCTCGATCCCACGGGTCTGGTACTCACGCTGTCCTACAGCAACGGCACCACGGATCAGGTCGAGTACAACGATTCGACCAAGGGCGACTTCACGTTCGATCCGTCTCTCGATACAGAGCTGACGGAGAACGGCAACCTCGAGGTGACCGTCACCTATGGCGGTAAGTCCAACAGCTACGTCGTTACCGTAAGCAAGAAGGCTACGCCCGATCCGGATAAGCCCAACCCCGATAAGCCTAATCCGGATCAGCCCGGTGGCGGCAATCAGGGCGGCTCGGATAATCAGGGCGGCAGCGGAAACCAGGGCAACACCGGCAATACCGGCGACGCCAACAAGCCTGGTGCTACGACCAAGCCGGGTAAGGGCAACAAGGGCTCCATCCCCAAGACGGGCGACACCTCGCTGGTCGCGGTCGCAACTGCCGGATGTGCCGGCGTAGCTGCCATCGCTTGGGGCATCTTCCGCGCCAAGCGTCATCAGAACTAACGCGCCTTTGCGGACGCGCTCCTTATACATGGGGAGCGCGTCTGCTTGCGCCAACTATCTTTTTCGATCGAGTAGGACATAAGACAGGAAGGGAACGTGAGCATGATGGTACAAAAGACCAAGATGCTGCGACGGGTAGTCGCCATGGTTGCATGCATGTTTGCAATCGTGTTTGCGTCTTCGCTGCTCTACGCGCACCCTGCCGTAGCAGCTGAGGCCAACCTTGCCCTCAACAAAACCGCTGTGGCGGATAGCGAAGAGGCGTCTTCGGTTGCCGCCGCCAAGGCGGTTGACGGCAATGACACCACGCGCTGGGGCAGTGCCGAGGATAACGCCGGTGGTGCCCACTGGATTTACGTCGACCTTGGGTCTTCCAAGACCGTAAAGAAGGCGACCATCAAGTGGGAGTCCTATAAGGCTACCGGCTACAAGATTCAGTATGCGACCGGTAACACGGCACCCGCGGCTAACAGCAGCGATTGGAAGGATATCCATACGTCCAGCGATCGCCCCGCGTCGCTTACCGACGAGATTACGTTTGGCACTCCCGTGACCGGACGTTTCTTCCGCCTGTACATCACGGGCTTCACGAGCCATGACCCCAAGGGTGCTGCTGTTGATTGGCCCACCATCGCGGTCAACGAGTTCGAGCTCTACGGTGACGAGAGCACGACGCCTTCTACTCAAGATCCGCAGCAGAACGTTGCGCGCGGCAAGAGTGCCGTTGCCGATAGCGAAGAGGCGAACACCCTCGGTGCCGCCAAGGCCGTCGATGGCAACACGACGTCCTCGAGCTCCCGTTGGGCAAGTGCCGTTGACGCCACGGCTTCTCAGGACGGCGGTCCTCACTGGATTTACGTCGATCTGGGTCAGCAGCGCGATGTCAAATGCGTCCGCGTGTTCTGGGAGCTGCGCAAGGCTAAGGGTTACAAGATCCAGATTGCCAACGGCGATAGCGCACCCGCCGCCGATAGCTCCGACTGGCAGACGGTCTACACCAATGACGGACATCCTTCGAGCAAGACCGACCTGATCGCCCTCGACCAGGTGCATCAGGCTCGCTTTGTCCGCTTGTACATCGATCACAACACCTATGCCGACCCCGACGGCGGCGTCGCATGGGGCAACGTTTCTATTTATGAGCTCGAGGTCTATGGCGGCACGCCCAAGATGGACATGAACGGTCTGGCCGATGCTATCAAGGTCGAGGCTCCCAAGAAGGGCGATACGCAGCTCAAGGTGACCCTGCCTACCTCCGACGAGTATGACGTCACCTACAACGGTACCGACTACGAGCAGGTTGTCGGCGCTCAGGCCGACGACGGCACGATTCCCGTCTACCAGCCGATCGTTGATACACAGGTCAAGGTTTCCTTCAAGGTGACCAAGAAGAGCGACAAGAACACCTATACGTTCAAAGAGATTCCCGTTACCGTTCCTGGCAAGTTCCAGGTCGAGGCGGGCGACAACGCTGCTCCCGAGGTTTTGCCTCAGCTGCGCGAGTGGAAGGGCCGCTCCGGCTCCTTTGCCCCCACTGCACAGACCCGCGTTGTCTACGACAACGACGAGTTCAAGACGGCTGCCGACGAGCTTGCCGCCGACTACAAGGACCTGTTTGGCTCTGAGCTTACTGTCGTTAAGGGCAACTCTGCCAACGCAGGCGATATCTTCCTGTCCAAGACCACCGACAAGTCCCTTGGCCTTCAGGACGAGGGCTACCTCATGGAGATTACTGACTCCGTGAGTGTTAAGGCCGAGACCAAGACCGGTGTCTACTGGTCTACCCGTACCATCCTGCAGGCTCTCAAGACCGGCAACGGCTCTATCCCGCAGGGCATCACCCGCGATTACCCACTCTACAAGGTGCGCGGTCTGATTCT
>CAKUGM010000015.1 GCA_934654625.1 uncultured Collinsella sp.
GGTGTACTAAGTTCAAGACCCAATTTTTCGGCAATCGAAAGGCTCTTCCGGAACATGTCCAACGCACCGGTGAAATCCCCTTGTTCTCGCAGTATATCACCAACCTCGTTATAGCTTACAGACAAGTCTCTCTGCGATTGCGGTGTACTAAGTTCAAGACCCAATTTTTCGGCAATCGAAAGGCTCTTCCGGAACATGTCCAACGCACCGGTGAAATCTCCCTGTTCTTGCAATATCTTGCCCACGCGGCCATAGCTTACAGACAAGTCTCTCTGCGATTGCGGTGTGCCAAGTTCAAGACTCAATTTTTCGGCAATCGAAAGGCTCTTCCGGAACATGTCCAACGCACCGTCAAGCTTTCCTTGTTCCTCAAGCATGTCCCCAATCCGGTTATAGCTTACAGACAAGTCTCTCTGCGATTGCGGTGTACTAAGTTCAAGACTCAATTTTTCATCAATCGAAAGGCTCTTCCGGAACATGTCCAACGCACCGGTGAAATCTCCCTGTTCTTGCAATATCTTGCCCACGCGGCCATAGCTTACAGACAAGTCTCTCTGCGATTGCGGTGTGCCAAGTTCAAGACTCAATTTTTCGGCAATCGAAAGGCTCTTCCGGAACATGTCCAACGCACCGTCAAGCTTTCCTTGTTCCTCAAGCATGTCCCCAATCCGGTTATAGCTTATTGATAAATTTCTTCGATTTTTGTCCGTAGGATTCTTTTCCGCAATATCCTGTACGATCGAAAAAGCCTTTTCTTCCAACTCTACAGATTGCGCAATTTTTCCGCGCGTGAACATCATATCACTCTTGCATTTCAGATAATACGCAATAATTCGTTGACTATCTTCATTTGCCAACTTCCTATCGCGCTCTTCCGCGAAAGTTAGTGCTTTCTCATAGATTTCCTCGGCCTGGTCGTACTTGCCCCACGTTCCACAGTAATCTCCTGCATCACTAACCCGGTCATCCAGCGCCAGGCTTTCCACAGCCTTTTCCCGCTGGCTCTTTTTTAGCGGAAAATCCATCAAATGCACGGCTTCCCAGAAAGACAATTCCTCCGGGCCGCGCTCAAAAATGGAGAACAGCTCCGCCGCCAGCTTCTCCGCACCGTCCTTCGGGGAGCAGAAGTAAACGTTTTCGCCTACGCCGCGGGTCAGCCACTCTCGGATAAAGGCATGGTCAAAAACAAGCGTTTCCTCATCAAATTCATTCTTTTCGGCGCGCAGAAGAACTTTCAACCGGGCGCGGAAGTCCGCCAGCTCGTTTTCGCCCCAGTGCATCACACGGCGCAGCGTCTCGGCAGGCAGCGGCGCGGGAGCACCCAGGATGCAGCTGATGGCAGGCCGCCAGAAAGACCGGAAGTCGCTGTCGCTGAAAAACCAGCTGAACCAGCGGGTGAACACTGCATCCAGGCCGTCGGGGTATTCCTCGGCTGCGTTCAGAGTGCCGCGACTGCGCAGCAAATCAGTCAGCATCTTGGCATACAGGAAAATGCCCTGACTGCGTGTCGTCATCTGCTCCAGGGCATCGGCCCAACGAGGATCTTCCCCAAACAACGGTTCCAGCTCAAACCGGTAATAGTCCCGGATGTCCTGTAAATTATCTTTGCTTTCACTGCCAATCTCGATGCGGTACGCACCCTTTGTGTAGACGGAAATTGCGGGGATGTCCCGCGCCACAAGCAGGATACGCAGCCAGTCCGGCAGGCTGTCCGCGTATTCATACAGCGTTTTGGCCAGTGCATTTTTCTCCGGGCTGCCGCACTCATCCAGGCCGTCCAGCAGAATAACCATCCGCTCATGGCTGCCGTCAATGGACAGACTGAGCGGTTTGCTGATGAGCTGCTCAAACAGCTCTTTTTCGCTCAGGCGCTCCACCGCGGCGCGGTCCTCTGGCAGATGCAGCATCAGGCTTTGGCGGTAGGCCGGCAAACGGCAGGCCATTAAGTACGCAAGCGTCTGGATGATCGTGCGAGGATCGTTAAAGGTATTCATCTCACTGCTGCAGAACAGCGCCGCTGCCACACTGCCGTTATAATGCGTAAAGTGTGCGGCGTATGCACTTTTGCCCACGCCGGGGGCACCAGTCAACAGGCAGATGCGTGGGGTACTGTCATCCTGCAGCCAATGGCTGACAGCTGTGTCCAGCCATTCGCGGCCCACAAAAGCATCGCGAAGCAGTTTTTCCTGGCGGCTGGTACTGTAATAAACGGTCAGGCGTTTTTTCAGCTCCGTGATTTGCCCGCTGAACTCCCGGTTTTCCTTGCTTTCCAGCACGGCGTACAGCTCCGCCATTTTGGCATCAAACCACGGAGTAAACACATCCTCCCCGGCCGCCATTTTTTCTTCCCAGCCTCGCATATCCAGCCACTGTTTATGGCTGACCGATGCCGGGGGATTTACATCCTCCAACAGGATACTGACAATATTTCCGCCCTTGACGCCGACAGAGATTGCCAGCTCGTCCAGACAAACCCCTTTTTCCCGCATGGAATACTGCGACAAGCAGGCGACAACAGAACCACTCTTCTCAATCCCGTTTGCAATACGCTCCCGCCAATCGTTGCCAAAGCGGATATGGCTCTCATCAAACCACGGGTCATGTCCGCGGTCTTTCAGTGCCTGATAGATGCGGCGGCAGATTTCGCTTTCCTTATGGCCGTAAGAGATGAACAGCCGCATAGGCACAAATTCGGTTTCTGCTTCCTGCGGTACAAACCGATGCCCGCACGCACCGCACAGGCAGCTGCCGTCTTTTTTCTGGAACACATCTACGCTTCCGCATTTCGGGCATTTCAAATCCATCATTTTTCCCTCCTACTGCACAAACAAAGCTTATGTTTTGGATAAATTATCCCCTACACCATATACAAGTCAGTAAGTCCGATGGTGTAAGAATTCAAATTACCGCTTGCGTTAATTTTCTATAATAGACTGCAATGTTCTTTCACCTTCTTTCGAAGATCATCATCAATTTGTTGCGACTCGCTTAAAAGTATAAGCGGCCCAACGATTTCTTCTGCAAGGCAGTTCTCTCCATGCAGGAAATTTTCTTGCAGAAGATACTCAACAGGATAAATGTTTAGACTTGCTGCGTAATAATCCGACTTAAAAGCCTTGCGATTTCTGAGAAAAAACTCTTGATCGTGGATTACAAGCGAAAATACAAGGTCATATTTTAAAGCTGCCACGGAAACAGATGCACCGAGAAATTCCATATTGGCCCTTCCGTCTTGCAGCATCGCGCAAAGCTCCTCGGCATAGGGTGAGTCAACAGCAGCATCTGACAGTGAGGCATGCTCCGGCTTATCGTATTTTGAATCTCCAAATTTGTCTCCGCTGCCCGTTGTTTCGTTGAAGAGCTCTCGTACATATAAATGCAGAATCGCTCGGAAAAAATCAAAATTCTGTTCTTGAATATTTCTGTCGTTTTCTGCAGCTTCCGGCTCATCAAAGATTCGGAAACCACCGCATGGAGCAAACTGATAAAATCCGGGCTGTTCCCGAGCATGCTCAGAACGTTTGACGACCGGAATCCAAAAATGGTTTCCGTCTGCAAAACGACCTGTATTTCTGTCGCGGCGCTTCATTGGATCCTTTACCGGGAATAGCACCATGAGCTGGATACCTACTGCAGAAGCTCGCGCTGCCCCACGAAAAATAGCTGAGGTTGGCTCACCTTTGACTGCAGCGTGAATGGATGTGCGCAGTGGACTGTTCTGCGGGGTCAGCGTTCTCTCTTGTGATTCATAGAGCTTTTCTAATTCGTCCCGGAGAGTCAAAGTTGAAAAAACATTCGCCTCGTCCGGACCGACGTACATTTTTAAACCGTTGATTTTTCTATTCTCGCTCAAAACTACTTCATCATTCATGAAGTCAAAAAACTTATATGGCATGACTGTGTTGCAGCAACGTTGTGGATGTGACTGCTTCAACTCGTGTAGAAAATTCTCATCTATGGGCATTGTTGGGCCATAGAGAAGGTCACTCTGTTCCGTTATTGAAAAGTCGAGTGATTCACGGTCGAAGCCCCGCACAGAGTCATCACTAAACAATACGACATCCGGGAATTTTTGGCCATTGTATTGCACAAAAGGGAACTCTTTGTACATGCCTTCAAAAAGACGAACGGCAAAGTCAATGTAATCTTTCTGCGTAATAAGATATGCTTTACTAATTTCCTGTGGGGATATATCAAATGCTCCAATAACATCGTTGATGGTGATAGTTCCATCGTAGTGTGGCTGTACGCGTAGAGACATTTCTTTACCAAGGCGCTCCAATAAGCTGATTTCTATTGTGTCAATAACACTAAAGGTCTCTGGATAGTTATCATCACGTGTGATTTCCTGTAATGCTGGAATTTTGTCAATGTTTTTTATCAGTTCGTTAGAGATATAAGGATAGATACGCGGCTTTCCATTCGTCTTGCTGTAACAATCACGTGCTACTTCAAATTCATGGAATGTATAATTGCCTATGGTATTCTTGAAGATAACAATAAAAACGTCTGACTTACGGATTTCGTCATCAATTGTTTTCTGATTTCTCTTCAACCATTCTTCAGTCATCTGCTCACAGCGAAAAATTTTAAGTTCTATATTGAATTTATTAAAAATCGGATTCCAAACGGCCAGAATTTTATTCTGAAGTTTGTCCCGCTCTTCCTTTGTATCATCTATGGACGATGCCAAAAAGATGCGAATAATCTTATGCGTGTTCATTTCTCGCATTATATGAATCCTCCATCTATGGGTAATTACGAATCATTTAGACTTTCCGAGTTTGTGTCTAGCAAAGCACACGTAAGCATTTCAACGGCTTCATCTATAATTTTATCACTGCACACAATCATTTCCAAGGCACAAGCTCCTTTATTATCTGTGGCATGCAGTAAATCGTATTCGATATGTACACGGTAATTATTATCAAGTACAAATTTTGCATATTTGAAAGTGTTATTGAGTTTGTTAATGGCAGAAAGCAACTGTGTCTCATGCGCTTTATCGCTTTCGACGAGGTTAAATACATAAAAACTTAGATCATAATCTTTGTTGGAAATCATGTAAAGGGTGTAAGGACTTCCGTCTTTACGCTGAGATGTCACCGAAATGCAGGATCTACTTTCATCTTCTCTTTCTGTGTAGTGAATTTTAAGGTCATCAAGAAAGCTTTTGATCTCAGAAATCGTTTTTGTCATCAGAGAACACTCCTTTTCTGCGCAAATTTATTTTGTGGATTCATTGTACTTTATCAGGAGTAGGGTGGGCAACGAATGCGGAGAGAAAAAACTACAGATGCCGTCTCAAAATCGGCGAAACATACCGCTGCAGATCTGCCTGTTCCAGAGCAGGCAGCAAAATATCTGTGCCTGCAATTTGAATTGACCTGCAGAGCCACAAAAATATAAAATAGATTTTTGCAAAAGACCTCTCCCGGAAGTCTAAAAATTAAAGTGTACTTTTAATTTTTTTATCTCCGTACTTCTATACTTTCCTGGTCTATATCGCTATTGTTTATTTATACAATCCCCACAAAGAATAGGAGTAATGCATATGACAGATACAGAACGATCGATGATAACTCTGCAAGAGGCGCTTATCTCTACTTCGGTTACTGTCGACCAATATAAAGAAGCCATCTACTTTTGCATTGCAACAGATACATCCCAGGTCGATGAATCAAAAAAAGAATCTTACTGTGATGCTTGTGTGACTGCATTGATTCACCTGATGAAGTACACTGCCCCCAGCACAGATGATCCAAAGGCATTTTGTTTGGACCTGATTCAACTGCAGCTTACCTTACATCTCACATTATATCCGAATTTCGTTTCATCGAAATTTGTGATAGCATGCGCAGCTTTAGCTGAACTATATCCCCTTTCAGCAAAAGAGTTTGCCAAACCTGTACTGCAAATGGCTGAAAAATTTCACTCTTTCAACACATTCGATTTGAAGCAAATCGGCTTTGGCAGACGCCGTCAGGTATCCGATTTGCCGAAGTGTCTTCAGGACCTTTGCTTATTTTTTTATAGTGAAATATCTGTGTATTGGTCCTTAGCTGTCACAACAGAAAGTAATGCTGAACGCCAGTTAATCGCCAGAGCAGCAATTAAAAAGGCCTCAACACTGGCTTATCTTCCTTGTCATGCTGATATTGATCTAAAGCTGCTGGACTTGATCCACATCGCATATACAGACGGCATACAAAAGAGTGATCTTTATCGTTATGATTCGCAGACGTTCAATATAATTATCTCTGGCGAAACTGGTGAGCTTCTATGCAAATATGATGAGTCTTGATATGTTTCTGCCATCAAGGTTTCAGACTTTCTCATAAAATAAACACATCAAAATGGAAATGAGGCCCCTATGCAATGAATTCTATGCCTAACCGATTGCCTAATTTACAGTTTCAGCAGGTCGGGAATTATGTTCGGGTATTTAATCCTCATAATGGTCGGCGGTATAAGTTGCCGCTAAAGCAGGCGCTGCTGTTGCTCTCTTTAGATGGGGAAAGCTGGCCTGGTGAAAACACTGGACTCAACTTGTCAAAAGAAGAATTGTTCAATGGATTGAAAAAGCTATACCGAAACGGTCTGCTGCAAAATGAGGTACAAAAGCCAACGTTTTTGCATGACGAGCCTGGGACGGCTTTGTTTTTGTTTCCCTGTCCAATTGGGCATAGTTTTCTTCCAATACTTTTTTATAAACTACTGCAGTGGCTGTGGTTTCCGCTTCTTGTTCTTACTGCTGTTGTGGTCACCATCAATGGTGGTTTGTCTTCCCTGCCCCCATTGAGTGGATACTCTGCCTTGCTGCCACCGGCCGCGCTTTTGTTTAATATAGTACTTCATGAGCTAAGCCATGCATGGGCAGGCTCCAGCTTCGGCATTCCTGCGGATGCCTTTGGTGTCGGGGTTTATCGTTTTCTTCCTTGCGGGGCAGCCTTTTTCTCACTTCTCCCTTATGCTACCGTCTCGGCTGATGTGGGAATAAGCGTTGCTGGACCGCTTGCCAATCTTTTTGCGGGATCTGCAGCATTGTTATTGGCAATTTCCTCACAGAGCAGTGACTCGCTGTATCTGGCAGTCTGCTCCTACACACTAGGTTGCATCAATTTATTGCCGATTCCCGGATTTGACGGTGTCTCCCTGCATGACATGTTCCCTCATCAACTCAAAATCGGATTTGGCACCGTGTTATGCGGCCTTGCTGCAAATTGGGCCGTCTTAGCTGTTGGGTATGCCCTCTGCTTCTTACCGTGGTGGGTTTCTTTTCTGATTGTTCTTGTACTAACTGTGATGGCAGCTCTACTGCTTCCCAGTCGCCACAGTGTCTGCTGGGCCCGGATGCTAAGCACATTCTGTCTGCTGCCTGTTATGATAAAATCTCTCGGCTTTGAATTGCTGGCCGTCAGCTTACCCACGGCCATTCTCAACATCGGATTTTGCTTACTTCTGTCGTACTTGACGGCTCCCGTTTTACTTGAACTAATTTTTGTTTCTTATTTGCATCAAAAGTAAGGTTATTGAAATAAGTATCAAATTTTATTGACAGATGCTAATCTGCACCGGTATAATGAAGTATCAAATCAGATGAACGTCAGAGGTGATACTGCCATGTCCGTGTTTGGGTACTGCCGTATTTCTACACCAAGCCAGAATATAGAGCGCCAGGTGCGCAACATTGCCGCCGCTTACCCCACAGCGCACATCATCCGTGAAATTTACACCGGCACAGCCTGCCAGGGCCGCAAAGAGCTGGACAAACTGCTGCACGCCGTGCAGCCGGGGGACACCATCGTGTTCGACAGTGTTTCCCGCATGAGCCGCAGCGCGGACGAGGGCTGCGCCCTGTACAGGGAGCTGTACAACCGCGGCGTGAACCTGTGTTTTTTGAAGGAACCACACATCAACACGGATACCTACAGGCAGGCCCTGCAGCGGCAGTCCGGCGCAGCGCCCCAGACCGGCAGCGATGCAACCGACCGTTTTGTCTGCGGCATCATGGATGCACTGAACCGCTACACTGCCGACCTTGCCGCCGAACAGATCCGCCTTGCCTTTGCCCAGGCGCAGAAAGAGGTGGACGACCTGCACCAGCGCACCCGCGAGGGGCTGATGACCGCCCGGCTGAACGGCAGGCAGATCGGGCAGCAGCCTGGCCGCAAACTGAACATAAAAAAATCTGCCCCCTGCAAGGAGCAGATCAAAAAATACAGCCGGGATTTCGGCGGGACCCTCACCGATGCCGAGTGCATCAAACTGATCGGCATTGCCCGCAATACCTATTACAAATATAAGCGGGAACTGCGGGATGGGTGAGATATTATGACATCATGTCATAATATCTTTTGCAAATCATCGATACAACGCGCAGCAGCTTACCCCATCAGCGCCCTGAAATCCGGGGTGTAGGTCAAATCCTGCGCCAGATCCGGCTCGCGCAGGAACATCATCATATAGATGGGATAATAGGTGATCTTGTCTTTTACGCTCACATTTCCGCCGTGGAATACAACCGCAGCCGGAATGTGGTAGTCCGGGTTTGCCATCACGCCGGACAGGGCATTGTGCCGCGTGTAGTCCTTGCCGCTCTTGATCTCAATGGGCAGCACATTGCCCTCGTGCTCAATGACAAAGTCCAGTTTCCCCTGCTTTTTGCTGTTGAAGTAATACAGCGCATACCCATGGGCGGCCAGCTCCTGGGCAGCAGCGTTTTCAAACACCGCACCAAAGTTGATGTTTTTCTCACCATTCAGCAGCGCCAGCTGGATTCCGTTTGCGTAGGTGGCCGCCAACAGGCCGACGTCGCAGAGGAACAGCTTGAACAGATTGCTCTGCTGGTTCAACCGCAGCGGCAGCGTCGGTTCTTCCACGTTGTAGGTCGGCATCACCACACCCGCATTGGCCAGCCACAGAAAACTGTTGTGGTAACGGCTCAGCTTGAAATCCTGGTGCAGGTCTTTTAAAATAAACCTCTTATTTTTGGCGTTCAGCTCGCTGGGAATCAAATCAAATATATTGTTGTACATGCGGTTGTCCGCCACACATCCCACCTGCTTATGGTTTCCGTTGTAAAAACATAGAGATATTATGACATGATGTCACAATATCTCCATGGAAATCACTTGTCTGCGTAAAATCAATCGCAATTTTCCTCCTGCGGGCGGAAGTCCTTCATAAACCGTTTGAGCAGGAAAGCGCAGAAATAGGGGAACGTATAAAAATGTTCTTCATGCCCAATATTGCCGGCAGAAAGCTTGAATCCGTACCGGATATCCTCGTATTTGTCCGATGCAATCAATGTGCGCATGGATTTTGCCTGCCCGTTTTTGGCTTTCACTTCCAGCGGAATCAGTGAGGACGACGAGCGGATGAAGAAGTCTTCCTCCAATGTAGAATCCGACCGCTTATAATAGTAGAGCTTATACCCCTGTTTTACCAGAGCCTCGCCGACCATGTTTTCATAGAGCGCGCCCTTGTAGACGCCAAGATTTTTGTTGGCGCGCAGATCCTCCTGTGATTCTTCATCCAGCATCGAGACGAGCAACCCGGTATCGGCAAAATAGAGTTTGAATATATCCGGGTCATAGTTCCCGCCCAGGGGCAGTTCCGGAAATTCCAGACAGTAACAGATGTTTACCATCCCGGCATCGGCCAGCCACTCGGCACAGCCACGGTAATCCCGGAATCTTGCGCCGGTGGCAACCTTGGATATCTGGAACTTTTTGTTTTCCCTAGCCAACTGCGGGGCGATGCGGTTGAATACATTCAGTATGCGCGCCTGGTCAAGCCCCTGTGCATACTTGCGGATATCTTCCTTATAGTCCGCAATCAGCTGTCTCTGGGTGTCCAGAGAACCTTCAAAGGTGTTTTTTGCGATGTACTCGGTCACGACAGCCGGCATGCCGCCGAGAATGCAAAAATCCAAAAACAGCGAATGGTAAACCTGCATCTCCAGTTCGTTGAATGGGCGCAGTTCCCGCATATGCCGAAGCATATCTTCAATCGTTGTTCCCTCATAGCCCTTTGCCCACAAAAATTCCTCAAAGTCCATCGAGAACATATCGTAATCTTTTTTATAGCCGACACTGTTGCTTTCGATTTTTTTATAATTCACGCCCAGCATGGAGCCGCTGCAGATCACATCGAACCGACCGTCCTCATAGAAAAACTTGAGGGACGTTGCAATTTCCGGAAATTCTGTAATTTCATCAAAAAACAGCAGCGTTTTGTGCGGAATAAATTTCCTGGATGGGTCAATCAGCGATATATTTTTGATAACAGAGGCTGCCTCATAGCCGTCTGCAAGGACGCCTTTATATTTTTCATCCCGGACAAAATTGATCTCCACAACACTTTCATAGGTTTCCGCGGCAAACTTCCGGATGGACTCGGTTTTTCCAACCTGACGGCTCCCTTTGATGATAAGCGGTTTTCTGGCCGGGTCTGCCTTCCATTCACGAAGAAACGTGTCTACTTTTCTTTTCAGATACACGGTATATTTCCCCCGCTCTTTTTTTTCGTATACACTCAGTATACACATTTTCAAAGCGAAATTCAATATAATTTGCACAAATCATGAGTCACTTTCCCGGTATTTCTCACATTTTTCATGTGAAAAAGGGAGATATTATGTCATCATGACATAATATCTCCCCGGTTTTTATCGTATGATGTTTCTGCCGGTGCGCGGGGCTGCTTTGGCAGCGCCGTCCCGGAACAGTTCTTTCTCCGGCTCGTAGTCCAGCGGGATGCTCTCCCCCGTCGCGCCGAAGCGGTTTTTTAAGATAGTCAGCACCAAATGACGCGGGCCGGTTTTGATTTCCTTGTCTGCGTCTGTGCGGTATTTGAGTACCAACAGCAAGTCCGCGCTGTACTCCACGCTGCCGGATTCCTTAAAGGCTGAAAGCCCCGGCTCGGCACTGCCGGGGCGGTAGGCCTCGCGGTTCAGGCTGGATGCTGCAATAACCGGCATATCGTACCGCCGCGCCAGCTGCTTGAGCATGGCGACGGCGGCGTCGGCGGTCTGCTTCTCGGTCATGCCCGCGCGCGCCGGGGCGACAAGCTGCAGATAATCCAGAAACAGCACCGGGCTTTCGTGCTGCTCGCAGAATGCCGACACTTTTTCATCCAAAAAAGCCGGGGTAAGCGGAGCGTCCGGCTCCCACAACTCCACCCTGCCGCCGGTCTTTTGCCTGTACGCGGAAATCAGGCCGCGCACTTTTTCTTCCGGCAGCCTGCCGTCCAGCAGCGGCCGCGCACGCTCCCTTGTGCCGCGCACAGCGCTTTTGGCGATCAGCTCCATGCGGGACATCTCAATTGTAATAAACAGCACATTTCTCCCCGCTGCGGCCAGCGTATCGGCCATTTGCAGCATCAGGGACGTTTTGCCCATGCTGGAAACCGCGCCCAGCACGGTCAAACCGGCGTGCAGGCCGCCGTCCAGCGCCTTGTCCAATCCGGCGATACCTGTAGACATCACCGCAGCGCCCCCACGGCGGCCCAGATAGGCGAGGAACTCATCCTCCAAGGTCGGTTGCTGCTGTACCTCCTGCGCCGTTGCAGCGGCCTCACAGGCGGCTTGCAGCGCATCCCTGTCTTGCACTAATGCTTCATTCACATCCTTGCAGTCCCCCGGCAAAGCCAGCACGGCGCACGCAATCCCGCGCGCCGTCAACTGCTCCTTCAGGTTCTCATTCATCCCCTGCCCTGCCGCGTCAGCATCCCCAGCTAAAACGATCTTTTCCGGCTTCGCTTCGCACGCGTCCACGGCAGAAATCAAACGCCCGGTATTGGCCGCCCCGCAGAGCGCCGCGGCCGGGTACCCCAATTCCTCCAGGGAGAGCGCATCAAAGATACCTTCGGTCACAAAAAGTGCCTTGCCCGCCACTTTTTCTATCGCCGCGCCGTTCCAAAGCTGCATGGCTCCCCGGCTGTTTTTGTAGCGCGGTTCCACAGCCGGGTCAATGGCTCTGCGGCAAACACTGCGGCAGACACCATCCACAAAAACCGGTAGCACCGCATAGCCATTCTCGACCACCAACCCAAACCGTCGCACAAGCTCATCTGATAACCCCCGCCCGGTAAAGTAGGGATCGGGTCTCCCCTCCCCTGCCTTATAAGGAAAAACCTGCACCGGCTTTGCCGTGACCCGGATGATTCTGCCCCCGCCGTAGCGCCGGTTGACGGCTTTCATTTTAGAAGGAAAATCCGTCAGATTTTCTTCCTGTCCCACTAAGTCAAAAACATCGTAGGTCGCGCCGCAGGCAAAGCAATGGACGGTCTGATTTTTTTCATTGTACCCCATAGAAGGGTGTGCGTCCTGGTGCGCCGGGTTCAGGCAGGCGAACGGCTTATGCAGGGGCAGCCCGTGCTCCCGCAGCCATTGAGGCAGGCAGCTTTTTAAGGTTTTGGCATCCGTTTTTCTCATACGAAAACTTCTCCTCTTACAGGGAAAAACTGTATCTTTTCCTCCCTGTAAAAAAGGGAAAGATATCATACAGTACATACAGTACATACAGCACTTTTGAAAAAGCGAAAATTTACCGCTGAAATGTGAAAAAACAGGGGTTTTGCAGGGTGCTTGGGTCATCATTTGTGGCTTTGGCAGTCATCAGATGTAGCTTTGGTGGTAATCATTTGTGGCTTTGGTGAAGCAGTTATGGTCATCAAATGTGGCTTTGGTAAACGAGTGGAAGGTCATCAGTTGTGGATTTAAAATCACGCTCACTTGATCAAGTTCCGCTTGCGCTCCTTTGGCTTGAAGCGGCCCTTGTTGGTCTCATCCGGTAAGGTCAGCGCGGGCGTTGGTGCGGGCCTGCGGGTGGTGCGGTCCAGCACGATCTCTACCCCGTCCACAACGCGCCCGGTGCGGGTGAAGCTGTACCCGCTGATGTAGTTCTGCTGGGTCAGATACTCGAGATAGATCTCGGTGTAGTTGCGCAGGCGCTGGCGGCGCTGCTTGATGGGCGACGGCTCGCCGAGCTCCTCGTAGATGGATGTGAACAAAATCTTTCGGCTTTGCAGACGGTTGTTTGGGTTCTTCATGCCCTCAATGCGGGTCAGCAGGTAGTTCTTCAGCACGATGATGGCGGGGGTGTTGTTCAGGCTTGCCCCGGCCAGCGGAGAGTCCTCTGCAAAATGCACGTTCAAAAGGTCCATATCCACAAGAGAGATCTGCCGCTTGCTGGACGCATACTGGAACAGCGGCGGCGTGTCGATGAGGAAGTACGCCTCGACCTCCCGCCCGTTGAGCACGGCGTTCATCCGGTTCATCGGCAAGAGATACTGCGAGAGTGTCAGGCTCTGCAGGTTCTGCCCCTCCTTGATAAAGTGGGCGGCGGCCTCCTTTGTGCAGTCCAGCGTGATGGTGGCGTGCCGCATAAATTCCAGCCGTTCACGGATGGTCTGGACGGCCTCCTCCCGCATACTGGGGTTTTCACTGCCGATCATGGCGCGGTACAGCATCGGGATGGTGAAATAAATCGTTCCCGCGATCAGCAGCGAGGAAACGCCGTTTAAGATGGCTTTATCAAAGTTCGTCAGGCTGCCGCCGCCGTCCAACGCGATGGTTTTCGGAAAATCCATCGTCACGATGGTGGACACGTTTTTCCCGGCGCTTTTGCCGACAAAGACCTCGTTTTCTTCCTCCGGCAGCAGCCTGGGCAGGTTGCGGAAGATGGAATCCGTCTGCATACTGTATTTTTCCAGGGGGCCCTGGTTCGCACTGGAAAGCAGCATCCGCTCGGAAAGTGGTTCGTTTTTCAGGTCGGACACATCGCCCGCATACATGGAGTTTACCGCGCAGGTGATGTAACAGGCCATGCCGGCCGGCATACCGTCCAGCATATTTTTGAAAGATGCCCTTGCCAGTGACCGGACCTCTGTCTCCGGCATGGTCAGACTGCCGCCGACCGGGTGGGAAATGATCTCCAATTGCAGCGCGGCCTGCTTGGCCTGTAAAAGCTGCTCCTGAAAGGCTTCCTCCCGGCGCTCGCTGACGTAGGGGGCAAACGTTCCGAGCAGACCGCGGTAAATCTGCTGGTCGGTCAGAATATCGCCGTATTTATCCTGCAATTCCTGAAAGGTGATAAACGGCTCCTTCTGAAAGATGGGCACCAGCAGGGCGGCGTCCTCGGTATAAAGCTTTGCCCTGGGCGTGGGCAGAACTTGCGTTTTTTTGGGCACAGTCAGCCTCCTTGCAAAAAGATATTATGTCATGGTGACATAATATCCTATTTGTATCGACTCTATATTTACAGGATATTATGTCATGATGACATAATATCTCGCCCGGAAAGGCGGTTATTTGCGGGAAAGCTGCGGGCCGGGCGTGCCCGGCCCCGACAGGCTCAGCGGTGGGTGTGCAGCCATTCCTCGGCCATGCGGCGGAAATCCTCCTCCAGCGCGGCGGGCACGGTGACGGAGACCCGCACGGTCTGTGGCTCGGCCTGCAGGGCGGCATCCAGTTGCTCCGGGGTCATGGCGGCGGTCAGCCTTGCCATTTTGGGGCCTGCCAGCTCGTCGGCATGGCGGGCGGCCAGATACTTCTGGCTCTCGGCAGGAAAGTCCACGAGCCGCAGCGCCGTTGTCAGCGGCAGCTTGCCACCGTCCAGCAGCTTGAGCAGGCTGCCGTCCAAGTTGCTCAGCCGAACATATCGTGCAATCTGACTGCTGGATAGATTATACTCTTCTCCAATCTGCTCATACCGTGATTTCCGTGTACCGTTCCTGCTGCGCTTTTTGCGCCCGGCCAGCGCGTACTTCTGGGAGATGCTCCGCGCCTTCTCCGACGGCGTCAGCACGCGCTGCACATAGTTGGAATCGACGACGATTTCGTGCGCCTCGTCGGCGGTGATGTCCGTCAGCACGGTGGCGGGGATGCGGCGGTATTTGTCCTCTCCGGTCTTTTCCAGCAGGGCCGTGTAAGCCCGCACGCGGTTGTGGCCGGAGAGGATCGTCAGTGTTCCGTCCGGTTGATTCCACACCACAATGGGGTGCAGCAGGTCGTTATTTTTGATGCTTTCAATCAGCTCCAGCAGCTTGTCATCGGGCAGCGGCGCGTAAAAGTTCCACGCAGCCGGGGCGGGGGAGAGCTTGTCCAGCGGCACTTCCTCCAGCCGCCGTGTGCCGGGCAGCTCGGCCATCAGAGAGGGGAGAGACACCGCACCGGCGGCTGGGGAGACGACAGTCCGTTTTTTCAAAGCCATGGTATATTACCGCCTTTCTCAGACACAGCGCTTAATGATCTCTTTGGTCAGCGCGCGGTACTCTTTCGAGATGCGGGCGCTGCCGGCATAGTCCAGCACGGGGCGGTTCTCCCACTGGGCGTTTTGCAGGCGGCTGTCCACCCGGATGATCTGCTCAAACAGCAGGGCGCTGTAGCTCTCCCGCAGCTGGTCCATGGCCGCCTCGGTGATCAGGCGGTTGCGGGCATCGTAGCGGTTGATGATGATGCCGCCCACCTGCAAGGTCGGGTTGTACGGTTTGATGCCCTCGACAAACTGCAGCACCACGGCCAGACCGTCCAGGTCGAAGCTGGCGGGCTGGGCGGGGATGAGCACATAATTTGACGCATTGACGATATTAAAGTTCAGAAGAGAGAGATTCGGGTTCGTATCTAGGAGGATATAGTCGTAATAACCGCGCTCAACGACAGGGCGGAGAATACTTCTTACAATGTTTTCTCTGGAAATTTTGGTAAATAACGCCATATCCAGAGTGCCCATCGATACGTCCGCCACGATGATGTCAATGTTCTCAAATTTGGTGGGCTGTATGTAGCCGTTCAAGTCCTGCTCGGCCAGCACCGCCGTGCCGAAGTTCTTCTCGCTGCGGGGCATGTCGAAGCTGCTGGACAGGTTGCGCTGACCGTCGCCGTCCACAACGAGAATTCGTAGCCCTAGCTCGGCCATCGCTGTGGCAACACCGCAGCACAGGCTGGTTTTGCCGCAGCCGCCCTTGTTGTTGAGCATGCAGAGCACCTTGGTGTCGTGATAGTCAGGGTGGTAGATCTCGTTGATATCCAGCTCCAAGTAGGCACAGAGCTTCTCAATGTTTTCGAGGTCGGTTGCGCTGCGGCCTGTTTCAATCTGCTTGATGGTGGAAAGGCTCACCCCAGTGGCCGTGGCAAGCTCTTTTTGGGTGACGTCCTGTTCCAGGCGGGTCATTTTGATCCTTGCATAATCGAGCTTTATCATACAAAAACCTCCAAATTAGAGAAAAGGTGTTATCCATAAGGTTATAACTTTTAGGTTTTAACTTTATTATAGCATAGGCTGTAAGAAAAGTTCAATAGATAATAGAAAGCGGGATGTAAAAGTTTAGGGCTGCAGCGCCGGCGCATAAAAAGTTTCTGTGCGATGATAATGGCTCCGTTTTTTATCTCCAACGGTCTTTGTAATTTCGTTGACTTCGCTTATAATAAAGCTACAGAAGCAAAACAGACAGAGCTTCTCTCAGCGGTGAGCCTCCGGCCCGCTGGTATTCCAATCAACAGCCATTCTTATATCACTGCACGGGTGACTTGAGCTCCCTAACGAGGTCTGACAGCTCGTCCCTGCGCAGCCTATCAGCGCATCAGGCTGCCAGGTCTGATGCCTGTAGCATGCTGCGAGGCAGCGTAGCAGTCCCCACCCGGCAGCAGAGCTACCTCCCCTCTGCCGGATGGGGCTGCTTTTTATTGTGGGGATATAGATATATAAGAAAGGAAGGCGACAGAAGGAATAACTTTATTGGCTTGCGCGCCCGCAATACAATTGCTATAATAATAAAAAATCGCAAAATACGACGTATTGATATTAAAAATATGGCTTAACAATATAAAGGAGGAGCCATTATGACAAAGGAAGAGCTGCTTAAGCGCCTGCATGAGATTCTGGAGATCGTCGGGCCTGATAGGGCTTTCGAAATCAGCGAGAAAACAAATGAAATAAAAGAGCTATGGATTCATCAGACACCCGGCGAGGATGAATATCTTATGCTGTCGGCCACCAAGCTGTTTCCTATTTCAACGATCAGAAATATTGTTTATGAGTACGGTGAAGATATTGGAAACTACTCAGATACAGATTTTATACTGTGCTTTGAACTCAATGGAGATTGTGATTATACCGTGGAATTCGGAGGCGGCTTTGAGAACTACACATGCGTAAGCTATTATGACGGAAATCGATGGCACACGACGGAAGATTGCACCGTTTGGCTCAAGAAATATAATGAGCGAATGCGCGTCAAGGAGAGCATGAGTCGGCTTATATGGACGGCGGCAGAATTCAGTAAGGAAGCAAATTCAGAGGAACTGCTTGAGGTAAAGAATAAAGCAGTAAGCTACTTTGACGAGTATCCGGAGGATCATGAACTTCTTTTGACCTACACCTATCTTGCACTGTGTATGCTCTACAACGAAGAGGAAGATCATTTTGATGCAAGGTGGGCAATCCAGCTCATCGCAAAACGGAAGCTGAAGGAGAAGCTTTTACAGCATATTGAACAATACACCTACTACGATGGAACGGAGCGGTCAAGCTATAATGGCTACTATCTTGGCCTGACAACAATGGCGCTGCGGTTCCTTCGAGAGTGCGGGGAAGAGGACACAGCGAAATAATGAAAGTCCTATTACCGGCGCATTTTTATTATTACAGAACGCATAGGGGAAGAGGACGGCGTGACCATCGAGGCTGTGCCGCTGTACAGGTTCTTGCTGGAGCTGAAACAGGGAAAATACGGTGCAGCGTAGCAGCGTATTAGATAAAAAGTCAAGCCCTAGAAGGGCATATTACAGACAACGCCCCTCAAGGGGCCTCGAACGGTTCGGCCAACTGCATTGCCGACCTGTGGCAGGCCCCTTGAGGGGCGTTTTACTTATGCCTTGGTATTCTTGCTACCCGTAAACGGGTCAACAAACTCTTTCAGGCTCATTTGATCCGCTATCTGATCTTCGTCAAGCTGATGCTTGATGTACTCCGCAATTTGCTTCTTATTTCGCTCTACTGTGTCAACATAGTATCCTCTTGCCCAGAAGTACTGATCTCCATACTCGTATGATCGTATCGAGCATACGAGTGAAAGAGGAAGACTCGTTCGGGTAGTGACCTATGGCATTAGGTCATAATATTAGCGCTGCTTCCACAAAAGCGGCGAAACATACCGCAGCAACCCAGCACGCTCCAATGTTGGCAGCAGACTACACAAAATACGGCGGTCTTTTTCAGTGATTTGTCCAGTGATGGAGAAATTTTCCGCAATCACCTGTACAGTGTGCAGCTGGGCATAATGCTGAAAATAGCGCTCACGGTCATCCTGAGGAATGGTATCCAGTTTGCGCTGTACGACACTCCGATAAAAAGGGGTGTCAGCATTGGGGATACAGCAGTCATACAAGAACAGACGCAGGCTATCCCGCAGCTGCGGCTGCACCGGAGAGGGAAAGAGTTGATTCTCAAAATAGGCAAACAATGTGTTCTCCATTGTGTTTCAGGCCTCCTTGTTCTGCTTTTCAGCCGCTTTTTGGGCAGCCAGGGTATTTAAAATTTTATTGGCTTCTCGCATGGCCTCGCGTCGCTGGTCAGATTCCGGAGATTCGGAAGCTTGATCGAGACAGGAACAGAACCGCTGGAATGTGCCTTGGCCAAGTGTCTCATCAAGTGCATCACGGATGTGACTTGTACCTTCATAGAAGTCCTCTCTGATGGAGCCTCTTCCCAGAATATCCGAAAGACTGGCAGCAGCTTCTGTGGCAAATGGGTAGATCCTCATTGCCTGCGCCATCGAAAGTTCTTCGGCGGAAAGCTTGTCCTCAGTAAGATACTGGGTAAGACCCTCGTTTAAATTTTCGCCCTCATTGCGGTATAGCAGACGTTCACCATCGCGATCCACAATATACTCTTTGGTTCGCAAACCGACCTGAACTGTGTGCAGTGTGCTGTTGTGATGCTTTTCTACCATCTCGTTGTGGTAGGAAGCGACATGTTCATATTCGTGTATGGCCGTAAGACGCATAGTTGAAGGCAGGGCTTTAATGAGTTCTATTTCCGTTTTGCCGTGTTCATAATTATGCGAGCCGTAAACACCATCATTATTATAAGGAACAATAGAAATCGTTTCCTGATGCCCCTCAAGCCGGGCAAGACTGTCAGGCAGTAAATATGTACTGTCCTGCTCAAGGATCCTTGCAATAGCATCGTCACGAAGGTCCTCAGCCTCTTTCACTTCTGACAGCTCTAATGACGGTGCATTGATGTCTGTAATCTCAAAATCATCGCTTTCCCCTATACCAAAACCCTCCTCCAGTGCAGTGCTGCCACTTGGCAGGAGTTCACCGTCGCGATTGGAAAATTCCATGGAAGTCTCTATTCCCTCGAAGGTGTCCGAAAATGATGTGCCCTCGGGCTGTGCATCACGGGTTTCAGAACTGGTGTCATTGGTCTCAGAAAATTCATTCATTGTTTACTCCCTTCTTGCTGATACATCTGGTATGTCCTTGTAATGACGCGCGACTGTTGCTCCGGAACATCGGTGCGGCGCAACAGAAGTCCAAGAAGACAAAGGCGAACGCTTACGCTGGCCTTTACGCCACATTTATCTAACAGACGGTCCATAGCGCTTGCAATGCATGCGCCATCCAGCGAACTGGCTGCTATGCAGGCAGATAGCTCATACAGCTCAGCGATTGATACCCGGTCGAGCAGCGGCTCAACAATGTTTTTTCGGCAGCGCGTTCCACTACTGCAGAGCAGACAGGCCGCACTGAAATCGTGATTTGTCACAGGTGGATCAATTTTCAAATGAATAAGACCTCGTTCTCCGCGGACTGCCAGCATTGACTCGCCCTCTTGTAAATTGAGAATTTCACGGCGTTGGCGCTCGTTCATATTCATGGAATCAGCCATTAGACTGCGGTCCTGTGCACCGTCCAGTGCATGAACCAGCTTGACGCGCGTCAGTGCCGGAATGCCCTCGGCCAATGCGCTCGGCCTCTGGTCGCTGATTAAGATACTGACACCAAAAGCACGTACTTCTGCTAAAAGCTTTTCCAGAAGGCGGTTATTGGATGCCGAAATCCCGGTTTCGTCTGATGTTTTAGAAAATGTTGTGTGAGCTTCCTCCACAACGACGATTTGCTTTAGTTCGTGGGTCTCCTCGTGCTGCATAAAGTACCGTTGCAATCGGAACAAAAGGACGGTGCTCAAAAATGCAGCGGTCTGCCCGGAGAAATCCGACATTTCTAGAACGACAGGGCCGCTCGTCAAATCTTTTGCCGTCAGACCAGTGCGCTGGCTGAAGAGCGCGGCAAATGTGCCTGTGCAGAGTTTGCGCAGACGCATTTTTGCAGCAGCAGTGATATTTTGTTTGACTTCTGGGCCGTACTGCCCATTTTTTTGCATCCAGACGTCAACATTAGCAAGAGACTCCTGTAACGTTGGCCATGGGCGGTGCGAGTCAAAATGCGCAATGTCGCTGCACCGCCAGCCCTTTTGAAGATAAGTATATTCCAAAACGCCTTCTAATACCTCCGGCAGCGGGTGCTCACCTCCGGAAGCCGCGCATAGGGCCGCTGTTACGGCGGTGATATGTTCAGAAACCGGGGTCATGATTTCCGGCTCCAAAGGATTGACACGAAGCGGTAGGCTATCTATGCCGGAACCATAGACTTTCAGCGATGGAACGCTGCTTTTTAGAGCGGCGTACTCTTTTTTTGCACCCTCTATGACAAGGAAGGAAACGCCCTTCTTGTACGCATCCAGCAGAAGCGTTTTGATTGTGGTTGTTTTGCCGCTGCCTGCACCGCCGGCCACCAGCATGTGCCCCAGCATGTTTTTCTGCGAAAGCATGACCGGTTCACTGGTTTCAATCGCAGTTCCAATCTTCATTGCAAGGCCGCTGCTGTGGAATGGTTCAACTGCCGGGAAGAGCTGCTCATCACTCTGACCTTCCAACCAGAAGCCAGGATAACTGCGCTGTGGCGGGGTGCAGGCAACTGCTGCATCCTGAAGAGTGTTCAGGCTAACAATGTGCAAGACCTTGTTCTGCTCCACCGCGGTGGGGATAGCCAACGGTCTGACAGTGGGAGACAAAGTGAACCAGCGAACCGGCTCAAAGGAAGGTTCTGTATTTTCAGACTGCATTGCACCAGTCAGCAGCGCCAGAAGCCGACGATACTGATCTTGTGATGCTGCGCCAAAGCGGATGGCTGTATAGGCAAACCCTGTTCCCTGGTTTTTACGGAGGTTATCTATTTCATTTTCCAGGCAGGTTACGGCCTGCGGAATTCTGCCAACCGGCCTTTGCACTACCCGCCGTGTAGAACTGCCGCTAACATAGTCTGCGGTGGCATAGGCGCGCAGCTGCCCCAAAAGTGCCGAATCCTTTTGTAAAAGCTGCTCTACATTTCTGTCCGACAACGGTAAGCTGAGAACAGCAATATAGATGTCCCTTAGGGCTGACGCCGCAACGGCGTCAGCCAGCCGTTCAGTATGCAGTGTGCCAACTAAAATACCGCTTATCTGGTACGTGGCCGGCGAAAAACATGGGACCAGCTCCATCCGACAGCCGGGCAGCAGTGAGGAAAAAGTGGGCGGCTGTGCACTGCCGTATAACAGAGAAAGCTTGTTCTCAGCTTTTTGCAGGTAAAAAACCGCATCACTGCCGTTCAGGGCGGCGGTACGAAGCCAATGCGCAGCAGCCTGCACGGGCAACTGCGCGTCTTTTTGCGGATCCTCGGTCAACCGCCAGCCACAAAGCTTGCTCCAACTGCGCACCTGCGGTTCGATGGCTTGTGTAGTGCCAAGGTTGCCTGCGTCAAGGCTGTCAAGAAAGCGGTTATTCTTGAAGTGCAGAATTTGTTCGGATGCTTGTGCGGCGCGTTGATAGTCTTCTCTGTACATATGTAAATTCCTTTCTACTCTATTATTTTCTGCGGGGTAGGCACGAACATATGATAATGACAATTCCAATTAAACCCAGGATGCTGCCGCCAAACGCTGCTAGCAGTTGCCACACCAGCCCCAGCAGAGTGGCAATGGCCCCAAACACCAAAGAAACGATTGCGCCGGAAGTTATGAGCCTGACACCGGTTACGGTGAGCCAGATGACCACCAAAGCTGCAATTAAACTGAACAACCGAATAAACAGTGCCGGGATTTGCAGCCCGGGCCGTACCAAACTTCCCGTTGTCTTGTTTATGATTCTTTTGGCAATGCGGCGATTTTTTGTGCCGGTACAATGAACTTCCAACTCATCACCGATGGAAAAGCGACCCAGAAAATCTCCAAACGCGCAGATATCTATTACGCGGCCGGGGATATTATCTGGACTGATTTCCTCAAGTCTCAGTGTGTACGCCTGCGATTGGTGTGCGAACTGCCAGGGTTCGCCACAAAAAATTGCATTGCACCACTTATGAAATCCGCTGTAAAAGAGACTGCTATGATCGATCTCCTGCACGCTTCCACGTATTACCGTGTGCCCTAATACACCGGCTGTTACGAGTGGCAGAGCTGGGGGAGAAGCTGGAAAATCAAGTAGTTCATCTGCCGTGTGCATGCGGGAGTGGGCTGTATTTTCCACAGGGGTTAATGCAGACCCACAGAACGGACAGAGCTTCGTGTCATCTGAAAATGTTTGCTCGCATTCACAGTATGGATTATTACATTTTTTCATAGCGCTGCCTCCTAAAAAATTATCATGATGTCATGATACCGGAACCCTTGAAAAAAAGCACGCAGGGTGAAGATATAAAACGATCATACGATTTATATCTTCACCCTGCGTGTTTTCTTCACCAGAACGTTTATACTGGATGATACCGGCCGGAAAAATTCGAAAAAGGAGTCCACTATGAAAAAGAACGAACTTGTCCCTGTTGGAAATGGTGAATCGTTTACCCGCTGCGGATGGATCCGCCTTGCACTTAAGACGTTGTTTGAAGACCCTCATGCATCGTTCTTTGTTGAGACAATTCCGCTGTGTGTTCAACTAAATCTTATTGTGCTGCTGCGGCTTGCCATTGTTGGAGTTCTTTCTTTAGAAATTCCGAGATTGTTTGCAGTGATTCTGGGTTTGTTCATTACAACACTTATTTACAGTACCAGTGTTGCCGCAAAATTATGGTTTCTATCACCGACAAGGCTTCAAAAAATCGGTGTCGTCATTATTCTCTGCGGCGGTTTATTCACGCAGATGAAAATGGTTTTGTTTGCTCCCAATATCCAAATCAGTATCATAAATGAATTCATTTCAACCGTGCCGCCGATGCTTTTTCAGTACCTTGTAGTTGGCGCATTTATCGCGTATCTACGGCTGTTATGGGAAGACCCGGACAGTATTCTGCACCACTTTATTGAGGATAAAGAAGATGAAAAATAGAAAGTTCTTTTTTCTCTCCACTTCCATAGTTTTCCCCAAAAATCTGCAGTAATATAAATACACCGCAGCGAAAAAAAGAAACAGGAGGAATGAAAAATGATCAAGTATGTCAAAGAAAAAAGTGGGATTGAAAAGCCGGTTTGGGTTGATCCCCTCTTCCCTGCCTTCCGTGGCCTGCTGGATGCTGTACTCCGCAAAGTAAAGGTTCAGAGTAAAAGCAACCAGTGCGCAGGTGGTTTTATTGAGCGGACCACGCGCGAGGCCACTTTGTATGAGCAGGCAGCAACGACTTATCTACTAAAAACGCTTCATCCGATGAGCTTGGAACTGGAAGCTGCCCGTAAAAAAAGTGCTGCGCCCATGCCGGAACACCAGGCGGAAACAATTTCCACAACCGAAGAGGCCCGTAATGCGCGCCGCGCGGCTGAGCAGCAGGCGCAGGCTACCGCAGAAAAGGAAGCAGCAGAAGAAAAAGCCGCTGAGATGGAAAGCAGCATGCTGGAAATGATTGACCTGACAGATAACGAGGTAAAGGAGGTGCTGACCAAAATCAATATTATGCTATCCCGATACTGTAAGGGCACCAGTTTTCGTGTCATTGCTGAAGAAATCCCACGGTTAACCCCGCATGTGTTTAATGCACAGGCAATTGCGCGCCGCTATGGGCTAAATTACAGCGCTGATGCCGCGTGAGTTTTTTCTCTCCACGCTGGTGGCGGGTTATCCAGAAGGGTGATAAATTTATACTTGTCACTTGTCAGAGTCATCACACATCGCGAAGGAGGTTGTTTCCGTGAACATTTTCAATAGATTGCCGTTCAGAAAGAAAGCGGACCAGCACGTACCATACAGCTGGGATGAAAGTGATCCAGAGCATTACACAGTGATCCATCACGTTTTATACGGATACTCTTCAAGCACTTCTGTCCCCCACGGATACGGCGAAGTATTCAGCGAGGAGGAAATCCGTGCAACTTTGGAAAAAGCGCGTGAGATGGTTGCAAATTTGAATCTCAACGTTGCAAATGCTGCGGCTCTCAACCGCGTTGTTGAATTAAAAGCAGCAAGGCTGTTTTTTGATCGCATTCTTGAACGTCACCAGTCAAATTTGTTGAGCGCCTATCGTATGCACAGTGACGTCATCCTTCAGAAGGATGAAATGGCGGCATTCATTCAACTTCGTGAATGTCAGCTTGATGAGATTCAGAAGCAAATTGATAAACTGACCAAAGACTAACTTAAAGGGAGGAAATTTATATGTACATGCCGTTCTATTCTTTCGCTGCTCCGACTAAGTCGATGCAAAGCACCCAAAAGATTATGCGGACGATTAAAAGCACACGTATTTTTTCACTCTTTGTTACAGTGATCACAGTTTTGTGCGATTTGTCGCAGATACGCTATTTTTCCGATTTGACATTGAACGATTCGTTTTTTGCTAGCATGGGAGTCAGTTTAGTTGTCGTGCTTGGCCTGGATGTGTCAATGTTTATCCTCGGCTGCATTTTCGATGAGTATAGGAAAACAAGTGGGGCCAACAAAAAAACATTCCTACTTTCAGGAATCGGTCTGATTTGTGTCTTTGTGTTTTCCTATCTGATCTATATTACCCTTGCGTTGCCGGTCCTGCTTGAACAGTCGGCTAATGGTGAAACACCGTTCTTTGGGCGTCTACTGATTCCAGTGGCTTCATCGCTGTTGGCGTTTTTTAGTTCAATTTGCTGGAACCCTAAAGAAGCGCAGATCCAAGCCCTACAGAATGAGAAAGTGAACGTTGAAGCTGATATTGCTTCCGCGAAAAACACCATTGCGAAGATCGATCGCGATTTTCAGAAGCTCGATGTGGTTACCTATGAAAACGCCCAGGCAGAACGTGTTTTGGATTCGCTCCTGGCACAGGTCAAGGCAGCTACTTTCGATGCCCGTATTCTCCTTGCAAAGGAGTTGGGCAGTACCGCCTCAGCTGATGAATTACTTTCAGAAGCTGGTTTGTGCGATACTTTTTGGGAGACAGCGCGGGCCAAGCTATGCACCTCTGATGCGCTCTTTCCTAGCGGCAACCCCGTCAAAGAAGTACCTGAAGCTTCTCCCACTGCGGATTCAAACTCCATGCCGGGCATTTCGCTTGATTTAACAGCCTGATAGCTTTCCCTGCACAAGTTTTCTCTCCGCTTTTATCGACTGTGATTTTGAATGGTGGTAGAGTTTATGTGTACTGAATGGGGAAACCAACGATAGGGGGATTTTTGATTATGAATGCTATTTCTTTTAAAAAATGGGTCTCTACTATTCTTCTGCTGGCCATCACGATTTCCCTTTGCGGCTGCAGCACCAACCGTACAGCGGCTAGTCAGGATGAACACCTCACAACTACAACGGCGTTTATTGTTCTGAACGGGTCGAACGTACCAGCGTTGAATAGTAGCGCTATTGCCTCGTTTGTGGATACTCCACAAGACGGTGACCGGAGTATTCTTATCGTGCCAGACGGCAATCCGTCAATCACAACATTTAGTTTTGACTCTACCGCCAAAAACGTGACTTATGCAGCTGCAGAGTCCAAAAAATGGTACAAAGAAATCTGTTCTTCAATCGTCGAGGCAAGGCCGGATGATCCCGACACAGATTTGCTCTCAGCGATTTTACTTGCGGCTAATGAGCTAAAGGCCTCTGATACACAGGCCCGTCACCTGATGCTCCTTTGTAATGGCTTGAATACGGCACCCATGTTAAACTTTGCCGAGACGTCTTTCTGGAGCGATGCTTCAGACATTGACGAGATCATCAGTCAGCTCCTAAAGCTTAATTACCTTTCGGCGGATCTTCTAGAAGATGTAGACGTCACTTGGGCATACTTAACTTCTACCAGCGGCGTTCAAGATAGCTTATCTCCATCAATGCAGACTCGCCTTTCTTCTTTCTGGAGCGCTTATTTCGAGGCGTGTGGTGCAAAAAGCGTAATCTTTAAAAAAGACATGTTAACGGGCCTTGCTGCCGATGACGTTCCCCCCATCCAGGTGGTTAATGTGGAACCTGATTCGGTCGTCCTTCCCGATGCCTCTGCAGATGCAGCTAAGGCAGAGGAACCAACCCTGACCCTAGACACACAGACACTGGCATTTAACGCCGATAGTGCCGATTTTGCCAATCCGAGCGCTGCATGGCAAACCCTGGATGAAGCAGCTGCACAGCTCTGTGCAGCCAGTACCAACGGCAGTCAATTTTTGATTGCTGGATCTGTTGCGGCAGTTGGAAGTAACGATCCGGATACGTCCATGCAGCTCTCAATTTCAAGAGCGCAGGTGGTGCAAAGTGCTCTGCTTGAAAAGGGAGTTCCGCAAACAGCTATCGCAACAGTTCTAGGATTATCAACCTACCCTTCGCCACTGAGGTCGTATAATGAAGAGCAAAACCGAGCTGTGTATATCGTTGACACGTCAACAGCGCTTGCGCAGACACTACTGAGCATTGGAACCATTTCTTCCTAAAAATTCCATATTTTGTTTGGATGGTGATTTGTGTGTGTGATTTTCCGTTTCATAGTAACAAATTGTTCAAGGGCAATTTAGTAAAACTCAAAATAAAAACAGGCGCTCCAAGAATGGGCCTTTCCCGTGTGACTGAAGAGCAGACACTGGAAATAAGCCGTGATGGCAGCGTTCGCTTTGAAAAATCTAATATTTTAGATACAGAAGAAACGAGAGAGCTTCTTTCTCCAGACGCAACGGCAAATATTTTTACTGCATTCAAAGATTTTTTTACAATGCACACATTGCCAGAGTGCCAGTGCTCAAACCGGCAGTGGTGGGGTATTACTCTTACCACAGACATTGGTGATATTTATTTTTACAATTCCAGTGACAGTGAGGTTTTTTCATCTTGTGGCCAAAACTTGATCCGCCTACTGCAAAAAAATCTGACGATAAACCATTTGTTTATCCTTGAAAAGCCTGAATTAAATATAGAAGCTAGTGATGGTACCTCAGAAATTACACACCACGAGATGGTTTCTGACTTGCTAAAAAGTTTTGAGTTTGATAAAACCAAATATCGCAATATATTGTTTTAGAGGTGAGGCAGATATGAAACCGAACCCTCATCAAGATTGCCAGCCAGGAAAACTTCCGAAAGGAAGTTTTGAGCGGCTATTGGCGAATCTTGCGTTAAGAGAGAAAAACTGATTTATGAGCACAAGATAAATTTGAAAAAGGCTTGGTTGTCAATGTTATAACGCCTAAGCGTGTGTTATAATACCTACATGAGGACGATTATCTATTTTTTATTGTGAACAGCGTAAAAATATTCTATAACCAACTAACTTGATTTTTTTCTCCACACCTCATGCACTCCTTCCCCGAAAATGCTACCATATCCACATGGAAAGCAACCACAGCCATTCGGAAAGGAGAAGCTGACTATGTGGAATTTTGAAACTGAACTTTCGGTGCGGGATTGCGTGCGTGGTGTTGTTGTTAGCAACAGAGCAGGAGTCTGCCATCTGCTGTTGGAGACAGGGGAGAGTGCTGTCGCGTTTTTTGGTGGCATAAGTGAACAGACGGAAGTGCTCTGTACTGTGTTGAAGCTGCCGCACGATGGAAAAGAACTGCTTGTCAGCATCGACTGTGACGATAGTCTGGCAGCATAATGCCATAAAGGCGAAGAACAAAAAACAATTACATAGAAAAGGAGAAAAATACTATGGATAAAACTTATATTCCCAATCCCATGGATACCTCTGATGTGACCCTCTCCCCGGCACTTGTAAAGCTGGCGAATCTGTTGAGTGCTAACGTCCACGACGTATGGGCCGTTGGCCGCATCAAGGAGGGCTGGACCTATGGCCCGGCAAGGGATGACGCCAGGAAGGAAACCCCCTGTATGGTTCCGTTTGAGGAGCTTTCCGACAGTGAAAAGGCCTATGATCTGAACACGGCCTTTGAAACATTGAAGGTTCTTGTGAAGCTGGGATATACCATCACCCCGCCGCAGGAAGAAACGGCCAAGTAACGGAAGGAGACGGTCATGGCCTATGTAAAAGAAGAAGCCCTGCAAAAACGCATTCCACTTGCGCAGGGTGCAGAGCTAAGCATTGACGGTAGAGGAGGAGAAAAATTCCTGATCCGTGAATTGATCGGCGCAGGTGGGACTTCATTGGTATACGATGCCGTACTGTTCCGTACAGACGGAAGCCGGGTAACAGGCGTGCTGAAAGAATTTTACCCGCAGGTGACCGGTGGCACAAGTTACACGTTTTCTATGCTTCTTCACTATATGAACGTGCGGCGTAAGTCGAATGGAACGTTGAACATTCCGGCAGAGTTGCGGGAGGGACAGCGCAAGCGTCTGGAAGAAGTGAACCGCCATCTGCATGAGATCAAGTCTGAGGGCCTTGGACTGCGGCATTTCATCCCCAACATGGAGGTTTTTACATGTGGGAAAGTACCCTATCTCTTTACAGCAGAGAGCTACTCCGGTGAAACGCTGGCGCAATTCTGCCAGAAGCAGGCATGGACTTGCCCGACAGAGACAACACTGCGGCAGATTTTGAATGCAATCTACGCGTTAGCTTGTGCCGATGCGCAACTTTGTGCTGCTGGAGCTATGCTGCTGGACATCAAGCCGGAAAATATCCTGATGGTCTATCGGAGCACCCCCAACGGCCTACGCAAAGATGCATTTCTGGACACAGTAAGTCTGTTTGACGTAGAGTCTATCGTGCTGAAAAATCAGGTTGGCAGCAAAGACCTGATGCTGCCATTCTCTGCAGGCTTTACAGCACCTGAACTTGGCGGATATATGTCCAGCGCACGCCGGAACATTGGAGAGTCAGCGGATGTCTACGCAATGGCGGCTACATTGTTTTATTGCCTGACGCAAAAGCTGGTATGGCTTGACACGGCACAGGGGTATGCAGAGGCTTTACAGAACGGGCCTTTTGGGGCTGTCTTGACAGACGAACAGCGGACAGCGCTGGGAAGTTTGTTGGCACGAGCACTTGTTTATGAGCCAGAGCATCGTATGCAGGCCCCGGAAGCGTTTGCAGTTATGATGGAAAAAGTCCTGCATGCAGCGCAGACTTCCGCGGCAGAACAGCTTGCCGACAGACGCCGCAAAATGCAGGAACAGCTTTCGGATGCACTGGTGGGCCTGCTGTACAAGTGGCCGCTTTTTGCCTACGGCAGGGCCGAAGACCAGGATGTTCGCGTGTTGATCGTTGCAGAAAAGAGCACGGTTTTGAAGCAGGCCATGAACGCGGTGTTCAGCAGCTGCCATGTGCTGGGGCATCAGGTCCATGTGCTGGCAGCGGCCCCGCAGGCGGAGACGGCAGTCAGAGAGTGGATGTGCGGCATTGACCACGCAGAGGATTGGTTCTGCTGCCAGGACGAGCCGCAGCCCTATGACTGGAAGAAAAAGCTGGGCGCAGTGAGCTGGCTGGAACTCAAGCCGGAGGAAGATACTGTGCAGAGAGCCGCTGCGCAGTTTGCCCCCGGCTCGGTGCTGGTACTGCTGGACGACGATGCGGCAGCAAGAGAGATCGCAAGGGCGATTCCGGCTCCGGAGGCGGGCAAGCGCCTGTGCGCGTACACCTGCATAGAAGGCGGCCAGAGCCTGTACGCCGAGGCCGACGGAAGCCGTGTGTTTGTACGCCTTACCCCAGATGACGTAGAGGATGCCTATTCTGCCGCAGCGGAAAGCATCGCCTTCAATGCGCACCTTTTGTATGAGCGGCAAAAGAATCCGTCCAGCAGCCTGCTGGAAATCCGGCATAACTTTGAGGATTACTATAATAAAGCGGCCTCCTTCGATACCGCGCTGGCCGTAAAGTGCCGACTGTTTTCTATTCATGTGCCATGGTCAGATGACCCGGAAAAGGACAGCCGAAATTTTGAGGAAGCACTGAAGGAAAATCCGGAAGCAATCCGGGAGCTTGCCTGGGTCGAGCATCGACGCTGGGTGGCCAGCAAGATTCTGAACGGGGCCCGGGCGCTGCCGGAAAAAGATTTTGCCTATCTGAAAAAGGGCGGAGCCAACGGAAGCGGCACAAATTTCAAGAAGGATGGCGTGCTGTATCACGCCTATCTGGTGCCCAGTGCGCTGGACGAGGTGCGCCCGGAAGGCTGGCAGACCGCCGTCGAATGGCGCGACAGCAGCCGGGACGCAGAAATCCCGCAGGAACTGGATGCACTGTCCCACAACGGTGCGGCATTGGCCAGAATGTTTGCTGCGACGGCAAAAAAGAATCTTCCAACGGTAAAACGCTGGCTGAAGGATTTCGAGGAAGCGCTGGAGGAACTGACCCTGGAGCTTGATGGAGCCGCAGCTGTAGAACTGGAAAGTCACAAAAAGAGTCTGCTGCACTGCATCGAAAAGCTGTTGGGACCCGATGCACAGCAGGCAAATGCTGCTTACTACCAAATCGAAAATGTGCAAATGAATCGGTTCCTGCAAGCACAGCTTCCAGCATCGGAGGAAGCTGTGGCGCGGTTTGAGCTTCTGGATAAGCGGCTGTTTGCGATTTTGTACAGCATTTCTCCGGTGGAGCCGAAAGCGTTGGACGATGTCCTGATTGAGAACATCGGATTCCAGCTGCGGGCCAAGCCGATGGTGCTGGCCAAGCTGCTGGGCACGGAGGATCTACAGGCCAATCTTGCCCCGGTACGGACGTTTGAAGTCTCTAAACTGATTTACATTGCGCAGGCAAACAACAGCAGCACTGCGGAAAAATACGTTCGAATCGTTGAGGATGCGGTAGCTGCCCTGCGGCATTATGGTGCTGGTGTGGATGTGGAACTTCGACTTATTGCGGGAGAGCAGACAGAAATTCCAACAGCGCACGGCTTGCAGGTTCAGACCATTCCGGCTGAGGAAGCACCGGAAGAGGTGATGCGGCATGCATTGCAAGGCGTGGAGATTTTGGATCTGACGAACGGACAGGAAGATCTATGCACTCTTGCAGGAATCTATGCAGAATGTGCGATGCTCGTACAGCGGGACGGGGCTTTCCGTGCTCTGCGGGGGAAAGTTCCTGCGCAGATGCCAATCCTCCAGCCGTGGGATGTGGACGGGTTGTTCCGACTTTCCGGTGCGATGCCGCACAAAGAGGACGATACGCAGACAAAAATCGACTATGAAAAAGTAAATACTCTGTATCGTCAAATTTTGGAGAACTTTGGCCGCGCAGCGTTTTACGACATTTGCCGGGATTTTGCCGAGGCGTACAGCAAGCAGTCGGTAACACGTCTCTCACAGCAGGCAGGACAGGACACACAGACACAAACATACAATATGCCGACAGAACAGTGGCAGATACTGGAACCGTTGATGCAAAAGCTGAAAAAGAGCAAGTATATTCTGAATCTGACGACTGTTACAGAATCCGGACAGGTAAAAATTGCGTTTATAGTTGGGAAGAAATGTGGTGTGAGTTTGGGCTATGTCCTGGAAAACTGTATAGACCACAGAAGCGTTCTGAAAGATTTTGGCATGGCACAAAATATGTTTGTCATCCATACGGAACCCACAGTTGTACGAGTACCGGCTGCCCAAAAGGCCGTTGTGAAACTTTTACAGGCGCAGGGCTGTTTACAGTCCAAGACTGTTGACGGTAAGCTCGAAATTTCCGCTATGGCACCGGAGGTACACGCGTTGCTGGAGAAATACGGCAATGCGCTGGAAGGTGGCGTATTTGCCAATCTGCAGGGAAATACGCGGTTCAGCGATGAGAAGATAAGCTACGAATACAAATGGGGCAGCGGCACGCTCAATGAGCTGGACGTTGTGGCCGTGATGGATAAAGAAAAGTTGGTGCTTATCAGCTGCAAAGCGTGCCGTCAGTTGGAAATCGCGTTTGTGGACGAAATAGCTATCCGTGCTGCCAGTCTGCGCGTGGGTGCAATCCCGGTTCTGGTCTGTTCGGAATTGCAGCCAGGCGACAAAAAAGCGTTCCGTGACCGTTGCCGTTCACAGGGCGTGGTTCTGGTTGATGCTGCCAATATGGACAAAGTAGCGGAAGAAATCTGCTGCGTCGCAGAAAGCGAGGCGTAAGGCATGGAATCCGAGCTGAAAAAGATACAGGATATTGCAATAAAAGCCTACAATGGTGTGATGAAAACCGAGAAGGCAGACGAAGCGATACGGGAGATTCTGGAAAAATACGGAATAAAGAAAGAAAAGGCACAAGAAGTTACAGCGGAATGGCTGTATAACACGAGACTAATCCATGCGGAGCGGGACACGAAAGATGGTAAAACACAGAAAAATATAAAGGCAAGCGCCGAGGATTTTCTTGTTGCAGAATGGGGCCGTGCCTATGTGTGTTCCGTACAGGATGGGCTTATCGGCAGACTAAAGGAAAAGCTCGGAATGGTCGAGCCAACGCTGGATGAACTGGTTGCTGGCGCATTTTTGCTGGTACTGCAGAACGCCTCCACAGACTGGGTCAAAGTGTACATCTACCCTCTGAAAGTTCAAGTGACCTGTGGGGATGAACATAAATTTGGCTATGCCACATCCCACTGGGATGGTTACCTTGTGAAAGAAATTGATGGTAATGAATTGCAAGCAGGCTGGTCAAAAATGTCTGAGCAGTCTGCGGATGCTCCATTGCTGCAGGCAATCAAAGAGTATAACGAACCCATACTGCGGATACTTCTCAGTTCAAAAGATCAGGTCAATGAGTATCTGAATGCAGCGCGAAATTTTATTGCAAATGGCATAAAAAATGATGAATACACCACGGTAGAAGATAAGAAACTTGCAAACATAATCAAGAACAATCCTGTTCCGAATTCGGAGACTATACGTGTTGTCAGTGAATTTTTTGGGAACTGGGAATGCGGTTTGGGTTGGCTGGATGCCCCAAACAAAAGGAGTGAAAAGCTACCTTATCGCGTAATTCGCCACCTGTTCTTCCTCATTTTGGGCCTGAACGACCCGCTGTACGGTTCTGCGGAGGATATGAGGACACTTCTGATTCAGCTTGGATTTGCGCTTGGAATGAGGAGTACTGAAATTGATGAACTGCTGAAGGACAGTGGGCTTTCCGGGCTGGCATACAATACGAATGAAATTATTTTAGCCTACGCAGCAGATCACTTTGATGATAGCGCCTACCTCCACGCCCGTGCGCTACAAAAAATTTATGAAGTACAAAGTCAAATTGTTCCACAGAACAAAGCAGACAAGCCAGACATACTAGAATTGAAACAGACTGCATTCTACAGGTACAACTACACAAATTCCGGATGGAGTGAATTAAAACCAGCAGATTTTTTGCAGCAATGCCGTGATGATAACATTGCCTGGCGGCAGGTTCAGGATCTGATAAATCCGCCCAAACAGCGGAAAAACTCCAGCCTGCAAGCCAAAGCAGCCAGCGCAGAACTGCAAGAGCACTCCGAACGGATGACCAATATCATTGTCTATAGCAGCCAGCTGTTTGAAATACGGAAGATTTTGATTGACTTGTATTTGATGGCGAAGATATGGTGGGAAAATGATAAAAAAAGGCAAATCCCATGGCAAAGCCAATATGATGAAATCCGACTAGCTTACGAGAACAAGCTCTTGAGCTTGGATCATAAAACAGACTTTTCGGAAGGAACTGTTGGATGGGAAAAGTTTTTGCATTGGAATAAAAACCTTGCAGGGTATATCCCGGAAAGATACAATAAGCTATATCCACTCTGTGCAAATGAATTAAACAAAGATGGCGAACCCATTAACGCGAGAGTGATTTACGAGAAAATCAAAAACGCTCAAACCTGCCTGAAAACAGGCAAATGGCTTTTGCGGGATGATTTTCTCCGCCTTGCCTTTCTGGATTATCTCGTCACAGAACCGCCGGAAAATTCCGATAAAGAGAAAAAAGACTCTATGGAAATCATTCGGGATTTTGCCGACAGAGAGGGTCCCATCCTGGAGCGCTGCCGCCTGAAACCATACGATCCCGATAAGGATGCCTTGACGCAAGATTTTGTACGGACTTTGGAAAATAAGGAAGAAAATCAATAGAAGAAACAGCGTCCCGCCGCCAGTGGTATTACATGGCGGCGGGACGCTATTTTGGGGTCAGGATTTCTTGCAGTAAGCTTCTACAATCTTTAAATTGTTCCTCATCGCTTCCGCTTCTCTGCGTGCAGCGTCCGTATCCAGTTGTTCGGCGAGTGATTTGCCTATAGCCAGGGCCCTTTTTGCAAATAGAAGCGCCTCTTCATATTCTTCTTGCTCGGATAGAATAAATACATTATTAGCGCAAGCTATCATCACATCTCGATACGCACGGGGAGTGCCAAGTTCAAGACTCAAATTTTCTCGAATTGAAAGGCTCTTCCGGAACATGTCCAACGCGCCGGTAAAATCCCCTTGTTCTTGCAGTATATCACCAACTTGGTCATAGCTTACAGACAAATCTCTCTGCGATTGCGGTGTGCCAAGTTCAAGATTCAATTTTTCATCAATCGAAAGGCTCTTCCGGAACATGTCCAACGCACCGGTAAAATCCCTTTGTTCTTGCAATATCTCACCCACGTGGCCATAGCTTACAGACAAGTCTCTCTGCGATTGCGGTGTGCCAAGTTCAAGACTCAATTTTTCATCAATCGAAAGGCTCTTCCGGAACATGTCCAACGCGCCGGTAAAATCCCCTTGTTCTTGCAATATTTTGCCCACGTGGCCATAGCTTACAGACAAGTCTCTCTGCGATTGCGGTGTGCCAAGTTCAAGACTCAATTTTTCATCAAT
>CAKUGM010000016.1 GCA_934654625.1 uncultured Collinsella sp.
GAGGTTTCGTTCACGACGAAGGACAAGGAAGGTTCCGAGATTGACGCTACGGGTAGGGGAGGCTTTGAGCTCACCCCTGTCGATGCCCTCGATGTGACGGACGAGCAGATCAACAAGGCATATGAGTACGCTTCGAAGGATACGACCGACGGTGCTCCCGACGCCGATGCCCTCAAGGCAGCCGCGACCAAGCGCCGCGACGATGCCGTCGTCGCCAAGAAGGAGGCCGACGCCAAGGCTGCACGCACCATCACCACCGCAGACTATACCCTCGAGCTGCCTTCTTATTGGGATGGCCGCGTGACCGTTAAGTACGAGGGCGATTCCGTGGTTGTCTACTCCAAGAATTATCCCAAGCGCGCGATTTGCTCGATATTGGTCGACACCCAAGGTGCCGGTCCCATGGGAGACATCGGCGGTTCCCAGATGGGTTACGCAAGCCTTCCCAATGGCCGCTATGCACACGTTTGGTGCGACCGCTACTCGTTTATCATCGCATATGCCAACATTACGAATTCGACCAATCCGGACGACTACTACACGTACGACGAGGCGCGCGAGCTCGTGGACTTGCAGACGGGTGGCGCGGTCCACTATGACGACGTCCTTGCTGCTATGAAGGACAACGACACCGATCGCGCGGACGACTTGGTCTTTGCCCAGGACACGTTCTTCCAAAACAACATCGTCAGTCAGATTAAAGCCAAGTAGCGACCGGGCGAAAGGACGGCTATGGCAATCGTCACGATTAAAAACGATACCTGTACGGCTCAGATCGATACTATGGGCGCACAGCTTTTGAGCATGCGTTTTGATGATCGCGAATATCTATGGCAGCGCGATGAGCGCTGGTGGGGTCGCACCTCTCCCATCCTGTTTCCCATCGTGGGCAATATCCGTAATGCCGAGGCGATGTCCGAGCAGGGGCCGTGCCATATGAAGCAGCACGGCGTGGCGCGCAATTACGAGCACCGCGTGGTGGACGTCGCGGCGGACGGAACATCGGTGACGTTTGAGCTGTGCGATTCCCCCGAGACGCGCGAGCAGTATCCGTACGCCTTCCGTCTTAACATGACCTATGCCCTTGTGGGCGAGGCGACGCTCGCACAGACGTTTTCCGTTACCAACACGGGAACGGTGACGCTGCCGTTTTCCGTTGGCGGTCACCCAGCGTTTAATATCCCCATCGAGGGAACGGATGAGGCCTTCGACGAGTACGACTTTACGTTTTCCGAGCCCTGGCACGCCGAGTGCCCCAAGATCGTAGCGGGTGGTCTGGCCGACCCGACCGACACCTTTGTGGCACTCGACGGCAGCGATACCCTGCCGCTCACACGCAGCTGCTTTGACTACGACACCATGGTGTTTAGCCACGTGCCGGGTAACACCGTGTCACTTACCGGTCGCCGCAGCGGCCATGGCGTGCGCGTTGACTTCCCGGGGTTCGACTATCTGGGCGTGTGGTCGATGGCGCCCGACGCGCCTTTCGTGGCTATCGAGCCCTGGACGGGTCATGCCACCTTGACGACCGAGGACGACGTGCTGGAGCACAAAGAGGGCATCACGTTGCTCGCCCCCGGTGCTACCGACGAACGTACCTTTACGATCACTGCATTCTAGCTCTGCATTTACAATGTTATGGCGAAAAGGGCCGGTTCGGATCACGCTGTTTGACGCGTGTCCGAACCGGCCCTTACGTGTTGCTGTTGCAGGCGGTCTGCATTCGTGCTGATGCCGCTGTCGAGTGGCGGTTTTTCGTGCGCCATATGGGCGAAATCGGCTCCAGGACGTTCGATTATCCGCCACTCATCTAGGAATGCACGTTTTTCCGCCACAGGATGCCGACGCATCGGGGTACCGATGCCGCGGTTTGCCCGCTCAGGGACTTGCTGTCTCGGGATGCAGCCTATTCGGCAGGCGAGCTCGCACGTTTCTCGTGCTCGTCTACGAGCCTAAGGGCGGCGATGGCGCACTCGAGCATCCCCTCGTCGGCGGTGCGCGTCGTAAGCTTTTGCATCATAAGGCCTGGCCACAGGGCGATCCTCACCAGCGGATTGTCCGGATGCGATCCGGCCCACTTGACCGTGACCTCATACGAGAGGCCGGCGACGAGCGGCAACATGGCGATGCGCGAGGCGAAGACAAAAAGCGAGCGCGTGATGCCGACGAGTCCAAGCCCGTCTGCCCAGGCGCCGACGGGCACGAGCGTATGCACCACGATGGCGACCATTACGGTCATGACCAAAAAGGCGGTGCCGCAGCGTACGTGGATGCGCGAGAACTTGGCGGCGTTTTCGGGCGAGAGCGGCAAGCCGTGCTCGAAGCAATGGATCGACTGGTGCTCGGCGCCGTGATAACCGTACAGGCGTGCCATGTCGGGAAGAAGCCCGATGCCGCCAACGTAGGCGATGAGGACGACGATGCGCAAAAGCGCTTCGCACAGATTCCAAGCAATGGCATTGTTGCTGGTGAGGGGTCCCATAACAAGGTTCGATACGCCTACGGGCAGTGCGACGAACAGTCCCATGCCAAGGGCGAGGCCAAGGACGATGGAGAGGACGAACTGCCATGCGGGTCCGTCCGAAGAAGATGGGCTGTCGTCGGCAGTGGACTCGCTCGCGCCGGTTCCGCTGCCAGCGGCCACCGCATCCCCGGTATCCTCTTCGTCAAACGCATGGTCGGCGGCGATTTCCATCGCCTTGTACGAAAGCGACATGGAGCTCACGAGAGAGACGCACCCGCGTACAAGCGGGAGCTTCATCCAAGCCGGGCGGCTCTCGGGGGCTGGCAGATCGTGTTTCTCGGTATAGATCGAGCCATCTTCGCAGCGAACGGCTACGGCCCAGTGGTCGCGGCCGCGCATCATCACGCCTTCAAGGGTGGCGGCCCCGCCGATATGCGTGGCAAAAAGCTCGCCTTCCTCGGCGATGGGCTGGCTGTTGTTTGGCATATGTTGGCTCCCAATCGATGCGGTGTATCGATAGCCCATGATACTAGGCGATACGCACGGAACCTTTAGCGTAAAAGCGGTTTTATGTATGTTGCAGAGATGGCTGTTTTTTCGGGGTATTATGAGGTGGTTTACACGAGGAGAACCCATGTATCAAAAGATCGACATGTTCTAGCTGCTTTTGCCATTGCCTGCGGCATGCCGCCGCGGCCGCTACATTCTGTCGATTTTTACTTCCCTATAACGAAATAAAGGAGCCGCACATGCGCGACAAACTCGAGAAGCTCATCGCTGCCTACGAAGAGCTTGAAAAGAAGCTGGCAGACCCTTCCGTTGCCTCCAACATCAAGGAATTCACGCGCCTCAACAAGGAGTATGCGCACCAGACCGACCTCGTGCGCGCCGCTCGCGAGTATCTGGGTGCCCTTGATGATATCGAGGCCGCCAAGGAGATGCTCCACGAGGCCACCGATGCCGACGAGAAAGAGATGCTCCAGATGGACATCTCCGAGAATGAGGCCAAGCTCCCGCAGCTCGAGGAAGACATCAAGTACATGCTCATTCCCGGCGACCCCAACGACGATAAGGACACTATCATCGAGATCCGCTCCGCTGCCGGTGGCGACGAGGCGGCTATCTTCGCGGGTGACCTCTTCAAGATGTACCAGCATTTCATCGAGTCGCGTGGCTGGAAGATGGAGGTGCTCGATTCGAGCCCGTCTGAGGCCGGCGGCTTCAAGTCCATCGAGTTCAAGGTGACGGGCGACCGCGTGTACTCCGTCATGAAGTACGAGTCCGGCGTACACCGCGTGCAGCGCGTTCCCAAGACCGAGAGCCAGGGTCGCATCCAGACCTCGACGGCTACCGTCGCCGTGCTGCCCGAGGCCGACGAGATCGACATCAAGATCAACCAGTCCGACCTGCGCATCGACACCTACTGCGCTTCCGGTCCTGGCGGTCAGTGCGTTAACACCACGTACTCCGCCGTGCGCATCACCCACCTGCCCACCAACACCGTGGTGCAGTCGCAGGAGCAGCGCTCGCAGATCCAGAACCGCGAGGTCTGCATGCAGATGCTTCGTGCCCGTCTGTACGAGATGGAGCTGGAAAAGCAGCAGGCAGAGCTTGGCGCCGAGCGTTCAAGCCAGATTGGTCACGGCAACCGTTCGGAGAAGATCCGTACGTACAACCAGCCGCAGGACCGCGTGACCGACCACCGCATCGGTTTCAACTCCACCTACAACGGCGTCCTTCTGGGCGACCAGCTCGCTACGGTAATCGACGCCCTTGCCGCTGCCGATCGTGCCGAGAAGCTCGCTCAGGCCGTGTAAGGCTCGCGCGAAAGAACGCGCGATATAACAAAGGTATTTGGCGAATCAATCGTCCTAAGGCCCGGTTGCTTATGGCAGCCGGGCCTTTTTATGCTCAAAATAAACCATCTAGCAGGGAATTTGCTAAATAGAATCCTTTGAGTGCCCAGATGTCCGCACGCCGTTCATCACTTTTATCCGACCGTTGAACGGTACGTGTAATATTACAAACGTTATAGACGTATAGTACATACCAGATGAACAAGAGGTTATGAGCCACGGGGGCCATAACTTAGAGTTCAGTTCATTTGGGAGGGGCAAAACGGTGGAGAAGCGAATCGTAATCGCCACGCATGCAATGTTCTCGGAGGGCATTGCCTCGTCGCTCAAGATGATCTTTGGCGACGCAGTTCCGGTTGAGTGCATCACGGCATATGTCGATCTGAGCGTCGATTACCAAGACAAGCTCGAGAAGATCGTTTCCGAGCATGACTATGAGAACGCAGAGCTCGTCGTACTGACCGACATCTTGGGCGGTTCGGTGAACAACGAGTTCATGGGCTTGCTCGACAAGTACGACTTCCACCTTATTACCGGCCTTAACCTGGCACTTTTGTTCGAGGTCATCACGTGTCCCGCAGAGGATCTGACCGCGAACTTGCCGTCGATCGTAGAGCACGCTCGCGAGCACATCGTGCTGTGCAACGAGCTTGTTGAAGCCAAGGCAGCGGCCGCGGCAGACGACAAACTAGCTGAACTTAACGAGTTTTAGGAGGCAGAACCATGATCAAGTTGTTCCGAATCGACCACAGGCTTCTTCACGGTCAGGTTGCATTCTCGTGGACCAAGTCCATCGGCGCCGATTGCATTCTCGTGGCTGATGACGAGGCAACGACGAACAGCCTCAAGATGACCACGCTGCGTCTGGCAAAGCCCCAGGGCGTGAAGCTTGTCGTCAAGTCCATCGACGACAGTATCAAGGCGCTTCAGAGCGGCGTTACCGATAAGTACAAGCTGTTCATCGTCACGGGCAGCGTAGCCGACGCGAAGCGCATCTGCGACGCCGTGCCCGAGATCAAGAGCATCAACCTTGGCGGCATCAAGAATCGCGAGGGCGCCCGTCAGGTGAGCCAGGCGATCTTCCTCCTTCCGCAGGAAGAGGACGAGCTGCATGAGCTGGCCGCCAATGGCGTCGAGCTCGAGATCCGCCAGGTGCCGACGGAGAAGAAAGAAATCTACAAGTAACGATATCCACGCGTAATCAATGCGGTTCATATGCGCGGTGCGCATTAAGAAAGAAAGGGAGAACCTATCATGATGGAACCGATGCACGAGCTTCTGCAGGAAGCGAAAAAGGGCGGGTACGGAATCCCTGCTCCTAATGTCTACAATCGCTTCACCATCGAGGCTGCGCTGCAGGCTGCAGACGAACTCAAGGCTCCGGTGATCCTTGGTTGCCCCGGCGTCTTCGGCATCGAGGAGGTCGGCGAGCTCGCCCGCTACTACGAGCGCAAGTATCCGCACGTTCCGTTTGCCGTGAACCTTGATCACGGTGGCCCGTTCGATCACCTTATCCGCGCCATTCGCGCCGGCTTCTCTTCCGTCATGGTCGACCGCTCCACGCTCCCCTATGAGCAGAACGTCGCAGAGAGCAAGGAGATCGTGAAGATCGCCCATGCCGTCGGCGTTTCCGTCGAGGCCGAGCTCGGTCACGTTGGCCAGGGCGTGGAGTATGAGGCAACCCGCGATGCCGGCTTGACCCATCCCGAGGAGGCCGTCTCGTTTGTCGAGGAGACGGGCGTCGACTGCCTGGCTGTTGCCGTCGGCACTTCCCACGGCGCCTACAAGGGCACCCCGCACCTTGAGTTCGACCTGCTCGAGACGATTGCCAAGAGCGTCGACGTGCCGCTGGTTCTGCACGGTGGCTCCGGTACTGGTGACGACTTGATCGCCAAGGCCATCAAGTGCGGCATCCAGAAGGTCAACCTCTGGACCGACCTCTCCCAGGCTTCCAACATGGCAGTCAAGGAAGCTATCGACGCAGACTACGCGCCCGATGTCGATCCCGATAAGAAGAAGATCAGCTCCTGGCAGTACGACATGATCGGTGCCGATGGCTACAAGGCCGCGCTCGAGCACTACATGCATGTCTTCGGCTGCGTTGGCAAGGCTTAAGGAGTAATTCCATGCGCTTCCTGCCCACCAACCAGATTTGGCGCTATTGGAGTTTCGATACCTGTTTGCGAGATATCGAAGCCACGGGAACACGCGATATCGATTTGTGGCTGTGCAATAACCACGTGAATATCGACGCTCACGATATCTATAACGCCAAAGCAGTTGTTGATGGGCTTCGGAAGCACAGGGTGCGCGTACGCACGTTAACCCCCGAACAGGGTAATCCAAAAGCTTACAACATCATGTCCTCGGATTGCCATATCAAGCGGTTAACGGAAGGTTACTATCGGCAGATCGTCCGTCTAGCGGGATTGTTGGATTGTTCCCGTATTTCAATAAACGGCGGATGGTTTTCGCTCGATGAAGATCCTTCGAGAGCTTGGGACAACATGGTTTCAAGCATTGGGCTGATTTGCGATATCGCGGGGGAGCAGGGAATCGACGTTTGCCTGGAAACCCTTACGCCCAAGCGGTATCGCCTCCTTACCGATCATGCCTCGATGGCGCAGGCACTCTCCGATATCGACCGTCCTAATTTGCAGGTGACACTGGATACCGGAACGATTGCCCGCGGTGGAGAAGACCTTGAGGACTATCTCGAGCAATTCGAAACAAGGATCGGCTACGTGCACCTGACAAATCTCGACCCGAGCGTTTTCGCACACCTGGCCTGGGGAGACGAACACGGCATTCTCAATGCTGCGAACATCGTGAACTCCTTGCGCCGACACGGTTTTGACGGCGATTGCGCTCTCGAAATGACTTGTCCCTCCTACTTTGATAATCCGTGCGAGATTCTTGCTCGCGCACTCTCTGTCCTGAAAGGATGTGAACGGTAATGCTCGTACAAGCTCTGCTTGCTGGCCTGGTAGTCGGTCTTTCCAAGATGGAATACTTCTTCGGCTACAGCATGTTCAATCGCCCCATCGTCGAGGGCGCTCTCATGGGACTCGTTTTGGGCGACCCCGTGACCGGTACGATCATCGGCGCTACGCTCGAGATCGTCTTCCTCGGTTCGTTCCCGGTTGGCGCTGCGGTTTCTCCCGATGGCGGTACCGCCGCTGGCGTTTCGACGGCGTTTGCCATTCTTACCGGTGCCGGCGCCGCGGTGGGTACAGCCTTCGCCGTGCCTCTGGCGCTTCTCGGCGGCTTTGCCTTCGTGCTCTGCAAGTTCATCAACAACGCTTTTGCCGAGGCGATGAAGGCGCAGCTTGCCAAGGATAACGACAAAGCGGCTCGCGCCCTGTTCTGGGCAGGCAGCTGGGTTGGTACCTTTGGCCTCTACTTCCTGATCGGCTTCCTCTCCGTCTTCTTCGGAAGCACCGCGCTGGAGTCTGCGGTCTCCGCTATCCCCACCGATGTGATCAACGGCCTGGCATCTGGCGGCAACCTGCTTCCCGCCGTCGGCTTCGCCCTGCTGCTTTCCATGATCATGGACAAGAAGCTCGCCCCCTGGTTCTTTATCGGATTCATCCTCGCTGCCTACCTGCAGCTCCCCGTAATCGCAGTGACCGCTCTTGCCACTGCAGCTGTCGTGCTCATCCTGGTGGCCCGCAGCGAGAACCCCGCAACTTCTATTGCTGATGAAGGTGATGACAATGAGTTCTAACGAGAACACGAACGGCAAGCTCACGAACAAGGACTTGACGCAGATTTACGGTCGCTACATCCACCTCAACGGCATGAACGACTATCCGGGCCAGATGCATGCCGGATTTACCTACTCCATCATCCCGGCGCTCAAGAAGATCTACGCGGACAACAAGGAAAAGCGCGTCGATGCTTATCAGCGCCACATGAACGAGTACTTCAACGTCACTCCGTACCTTGGCGGTCTGCCCCTGGGCGTCGTCTTGGCCATGGAAGAGCAGAACGCTGCGGACGATGACTTCGACACCTCGACGATCACCGGTATCAAGACCGCGCTGATGGGTCCCCTTTCCGCTATCGGCGACACGCTTTTCCACGCGACGCTTCGTGTTATCGCGACGGCCGTTGTGATCAGCATGGCTTCTGCCGGCAACATCTTGGGCCCGATCCTCTTCCTGTTGATCTTTAACATTCCCCAGCTCATCTGCCGTTGGTGGTCGCTCAAGAGCGGTTACAACATGGGCACCAAGCTGCTCGAGCAGGCTGAGTCCTCGGGCATCATGGAGAAGATCTCCTACGCTGCGAGCGTTATCGGCCTCGCTGCCATCGGTGCCATGACGGCGTTCAACGTCAACCTTTCCTGCGCCCTCACCATCCCGAACGCGGCTGGTGGCGACCCCACCCTGGTCCAGAGCCTCTTCGACGCCGTGTGCCCCAAGATCTTGCCGCTCGGCCTCGTGCTGCTGTGCTACTGGCTGCTTGCCAAGAAGAAGGTCAACGTGATTCCTCTTCTGCTCGGCCTGCTTGTCGTCGGCGTCGTTCTTCGTCTTCTGGGCATCATCGCCTAGCGGCATGGGGAGGACTGAATCTTATGTCGACTGAAGAACCCTTGCGCGAGATCGCGATTCTCGGCGCGGGAAAGATCGGCAGGGGAGTTGCCGGCCTGCTCTTCTCTCGCGCAGGATATCGCCTGCACCTGTACGACATGTACATGGAGGGCATGCGCAAGCTTGAGGCTCAGGGTTACTACGACGTTCGCGTGACCGACGGTCACGATGTCGACGAGTCCACGCGCATCGACGATTTCGACATCGTCGATAGCACCACCGACGATGAGGTCATCGACCTGCTCCAGAGCGTTAACATCGCTGCGTGCTGCGTGTACGAGGGGGCATTCAAGAGCCTGGCCCACGTGATCGCCGAGGCTGTCTCCCAGCGTCATGCCTCCGGGAATGAGCGCGATCTCAATATCCTGCTGTGCGTGAATGCCCTGGGCGCTCCCGCGAAGGTCGTCTCGTATATCGAGAGTGAGCTTGCCGAAGAGCACCTTGCGTATTTCCGCGAGCATGTGGGCGTTTGCCAGGTCATGGTTCTCGCCGCCGGCATTCCGAGCGACCCCGACGCCAACCCCTGGCAGGTGGTTGTGTCCGCGAATCCCGGGTTGGAGATCGATGCGGATGCCTGGAAGGGCCCGCAGCTCCAGATCGAGAGCGTCTCTTTTGTCCGCGGCGCCCAGGGCCATATCTACCGCAAGGTCTATTGCGGCAATATGCGCCACGCCATGGCCGGCTTTATGGGCAAGGCCGCTGGTCACGAGTTCATTTGCGATTGCCATAAGGACCCGTGGATCCGAGCCAACATCGTGGCGGCGTTCGAGGAGGCTCACGCAGCCATCGTGCAGGAGTACTCGTTTGATCCGGCAGAAGACGCCGAGTGGGTGGAATTCATCTACTCCAAGCTCGATGCCGACGTCAAAGACCCGGTCGATCGCGTTATCGCAAAGACCGATGAGAAACTGTCGCACGATAACCGCTTTGTTGGACCTGCCCTGATGTGCCTGAAGCACGGAATCGTTCCGTTCTATCTCGCCCGCGGCATCGCCTACGGACTTGATTGTCTTGCAGCGGAGCAGGGTGTGGAGCTCAAGGACGACGCGGCGGTGCGCGCCTACGCTCGCGAGACCTGCTCACTTAGCGAAGACGAATGGATGCTGCTCGATCTTATCGCCAAGCAGCACACCGACATCGCTTTTCGAGCCGCTGAATAATCGACGGCTGCAATAACCAATAACCAACGACTGAAAACGAGGAACCCATGAAAGCAAAAACAGCTGTACTCACTGCAGTTGAGAAGGCAGAAGTGATCGATCGCGAGCTTCCCGAGCTGGGCGAGCACGACGTTTTGGTCAAGATCGATGCGAACAACATCTGCACCTCTGAGTACGGTGCGTTCAACGGCGCGCGCAAGCGCCCGCTCCCCCTGGTGTTTGGACACGAGTGGGCAGGCACCGTGGTCGAGGTCGGCTCTGCGGTCGACAGCGTTGCCGTAGGCGACTACATCGCGAGCGGCTACCAGTACGACCCCTATTCGGAGCCGAGCCGCGAGGGCCGCACGAGCGAGTGCACCAAGCTGCAAAGCGCCGATCACTCTAACCCGGATGGCTATTTTGGCAACGCCGGCTGCGCCAACTACGCCGTTGCCAAGGAGGTTGCCTGCTACAAGATCGACAAGGGCATCGATCCTTCCGTGGCCGCCCTTCTTGAGCCCCTGGGCACTTGCTGCGCCGGCTTCCGTCGCTTTGGCGTTGAGTACGGCCAGACGGTCGTCGTTATCGGCGCGGGCACCATGGGTGTCCTCAATGCCCTGGTTGCCAAGGCGCACGGTTGCCGCGTCATCATCACCGAGATGATGCCCAAGAAGCTCGAGACCGCAGCGAAGCTCGGCCTGGAGACCATCGATGTTTCCAAGTGCGATCCGGTGGAGAAGGTCCGCGAGCTTACCGGTGGCAAGGGCGCAGATGGCGTCATCATCGCTGTCGGTGCTTCGGGCGCATATGCTCAGGCCCTCGAGATGGCCAAGGAGAAGCGCGCCCACCTGCTCATCTTCGCAGCAGGCTATCCGGCGCCCAAGTGGGAGCTCGACCCCAACACCGTTCACTACCGCCGCATGGTCATCGTGGGCTCCTACGGTGCCGATGCCGTCGACTTCCGCGAGGCCGCCTCGATGATCAACATGGGCGCTGCCGACTTCTCCCAGCTTGTCGAGGAGAAGATTCCTCTGGATAAGATCCAGGAAGCGTTTGAAGAGGCGTGCAAGCCCGGAATGTATCGAATCAGCGTTCAGTGCCAGGAGGACTAACAATGCGTTACAAGACTATGAAAAAATCCGGCGAGAAGATCTCTGCTATCACCGTCGGTACGTGGGCCATCGGCGGCAAGAACAGCATGGGCGGCGGCTACGGCGAGATTGACGACCAGGAGTCCATCGAGGCGATCAAGGCAATGATCGACGGCGGCGTCAACCTGATCGACACCGCTCCCATCTACGGTGAGGGTCACTCCGAGGAGGTCGTTGGCAAGGCCGTCGAGGGTATTCGCGACCAGGTTTTGATCGCCACGAAGTACGGCTCCTACATCGAGGACGGCAAGGGCGTTCACTGCAGCCGTCCCGATTCGGTCCTGCGCGAGTTCGACGCATCGCTCAAGCGCCTGAACACCGATTATGTCGATATGTATCTCATGCACTGGCCTGACGACCTGGGCACCCCCATCGAGGATACGATGGCCTGCGTCAACAAGCTCAAGGAGCAGGGCGCGGTTCGCATGCTCGGCCTGTGCAACTCCGACAGGGCTCTCATCGAGCGCGCAAGCGCCGTTGCCGATATCGACATCGTGCAGCTTCCGTTCTCCATGGTCAATCAGTCGGCCCTCTCCGACCTCAAGTGGTGCGAGGAGAATAGCATCGACGTCATGACGTGGGGTTCCCTGGGCGCAGGCATCCTTACCGGTGCCGTGCGCGAGAAGCCGAACTTCGACGAGAAGGACTTCCGCGCTACCTTCTATCCGTTCTATCAGGAGCCCATGTTCTCCAAGATCCAGGAGTTCCTCAAGACCATGGACGTCTTGAGCGAGAAGTACGGCAAGCCGCTGGCCCAGATCGCTATTAACTGGAGCACGCAGAAGAGCTTTGTCTCCACCGCACTCACCGGCGTTCGCAAGGTGTCCGAGGCCCAGGAGAACTGCGCCGCCTTCGAGTGGAGCCTGAACGACGAGGACATCGCCCTGCTCGATGCAGAGCTCGCGCGACTCGAGATCACCGAGGCTGTTGCATAACCCGCCCCGTAAATGCCCGCGACGCACGGTGTGCTGCGCGCCGCGGGCGCTGGGCCCGATAATTCGGGCCCTTTTTCATACCTCTTGATTGGTTATATACCTTTTGAGATTACGTATAACCTTATGACCTTGTACTATGGAGCATGCAAGCGGCAAGCGAGCTGCTGCCGAGTAGGGAGTTGAGTGCCATGGCCCAGCTTGAGATGCCGTTATATCAGCAGATATACGACGAGATTAAGCATGCTATCGACAACGGCATATATGTTCCGGGGGACAAAATCCCAACGGAGACGGAGCTATCGACCAAGTACGCTGTAAGCCGTATCACGGTTCGTCGTGCTATCGAAGATTTGAGCGCGGCGGGCTTTTTGGTAAAGCGCCGCGGTTTGGGCACATTTGTCTGCGAGCCGCGCATGCGCAGGAAGCTGTTGCAGGGCGGCCTGCCCCAAAGCTTCAGCGAGATTTGCCGAAAGAGTGGCCGTGTTCCCGGCGCAAAGCTCATCAACCGCGAGATCATCGTGGCGCGTCAGGATGAGCGCGAGTTCTTTGGTCTCGATGAGGGCGATCTTGTCCTGCACGTTCAGCGTCTGCGTACGGCTGACGAGCAGCCGGTGTTCGAAGAGAACATGTGCTTGCCCTACGCTGAGAACAAGGAGCTTGCGACGTGCGACCTACAGGGAAATTCGCTCTATGAGCTGCTGGATGATCTTTACGGCAGAAAGCCGGTGCAGAATCAGAAGGTGCTGGTCGAGGCCGTGGGCGCATCGAGCGAGCGTGCTGGCCGCCTGCAGGTGGCTGTCTCTGAGCCTCTGTTGTTCATCACGACGTACGCGCTCGATCAAAACGATAAACCCGTCTACATCGGTCGCCAGTACTTTATCGGTTCGCGCTATATGCTCGACCTCTAGCGTTTGCGTGCCATAACGGCTTGCTGTTCCAGGTCCGGTTGCTTTTGGCAGCCGGGCCTTTTTATGCGCTGTTTGATTTGGGAGGAGAAGCTGCGGAATTTGGGGAGAGCTGGCGTGTTGAGATGGTGATGACACCTCAAGTTAGCTGCTTTTTCGCATTGTTGAGAGATGGGCGCCATCGCTGCTTTAGAATCGCTAGGCGATACCCGGACCCGCTTTATGGAGTGTGCCATGGCAGCTAAGAAAGACTGGACAGTGAAAGAATGCCTTGATTGGACGGCCGATTATCTCGGTTCCCGCGGCATCGAGCGTCCTCGTCTCTCGGCTGAGTGGTTGCTTTCGGCGGCGACGGGGCTGACGCGCGTTGGGATCTACACCAACTTTGATACGCCCCTGACGGCAGACGAGCTTTCTTTTATGCATCAGGCCGTAGCGCGTCGCGCGAAGGGCGAGCCTCTGCAGTACATCTCGGGCGAGACTTCCTTTAGGACCATCGACGTTGCCTGCGAGCCCGGCGTGCTCATTCCGCGCCCCGAGACGGAAGTGCTGGTAGAAGAGGTTTTGGCCTATCTCGATCGCGAAGTTTTGGGCACAGGCGCAAAGACTCAGAAGGCCCGCGTCGAGCTGCCGTGGAACGATGAGGTAGAGGCGGCGCGCCGCGCCGAGGCTGAGGCAGCGGCAAAGCAGGCCACAGAAGAGGAAGAAGGCCTGCAGCAAGAGGGTCCCGTTGAGGAGACGTTCGGCCATGTTGAGCCGGAGGATCTAAACGATGGACCGGCAGATGCTCCAGAATTTCTGGCGAGCGACGTTTACACCGAACCCGACCCTGAAACCAAGGCCGCCGCGGTTGCCGATACGACTCCCGAGGCCGAACCTCGCTGCGCACGCGTTTTGGAAGTGGGCTGCGGCACTGGCTGCATTTCCCTTTCCATCGCCGCGGAGCGTGCCGGGCGCGTGGCGTGCGTGGCAACTGATATCGAGCCGCGCGCTGTGGCGCTTGCCACCAAAAATCGCGAGAGTCTGGGCATCGCCTCTGAGGCGGTAGACATTCGTCTAGGAAACCTGGTTTCGCCCCTCGACCGCGAGCGCGAATGGGGAACGTTTGATGTGCTGGTCTCGAACCCGCCGTACATCCCCACGAAGGTGATGGGCGAGCTGCCCCACGAGGTGGCCGATTTCGAGCCGCACCTTGCGCTCGATGGCGGAGACGATGGCTTGGATATCTTCCGTCGTCTGCTCAACGCCGCTCCCTATATGCTTCGCGAAGGCGGCCTTTTTGCCTGCGAGCTCTTCGAGGGTGCCTGCGAGCCGGCAGCACAGCTTTGCCGCGAAGCCGGCCTGGGAGAAGTCCGTGTTGTGCAGGATCTGACCGGCCGCCCGCGTATCGTCGAGGCGCGCGTGCTGGAACCTCGCACGCACGATTAATGCGGCCCTGCGTCGTATCGTGCGGGCTCGCATCATATAACCATCACAGATAGGTCCCCTTTGCCGAGTGCATGTTTCCGTTTGGCGCATGTGCGGTGTTCGCCTGAATGGGAGCGCCTGATTCGTGCAACAATGGGCAACCGACTGCAAGCTCTCGTGAAATGAGGGACTATTCGATTTGTGATGGAAAGGACGACGGCATGCAGCGCATCTATAACATGAGTACAGGCGTATGCGGCGATTTTGCCGTTAAGGACGCCGCCTCTTGTTTGAACGCTGGCGCGCTGGCCCTCCTTCCCACAGAGACCGTCTACGGCGTGGGCGTTGCCGTTGCTGCTTACGGATGCTCGCCCGAGCTCCCTGCCGAGGAAAGCGGTTACCGACGCATCTTCTCGCTTAAACGCCGCGAACTCGCGCAGACTGTCCCTTGGCTCGTGGCGGACGAAGCTGCGCTTGATCGCTACGGCGTAAATGTGCCACGCGCCGCTCACGTTCTCGCGCAGGCCTTTTGGCCAGGTGCCCTCACGATAGTGGTGAAGGCCTCGAGCGAGGTCCCCCGCTATATGCAGGCGGCAGACGGAACCGTCGCGCTGCGCGCAAGCGCATGCGAGTGCATTCAACGTCTGATTCGAGCTTGCGCCTCGCCCTTGGCGGTAACGAGCGCCAATACCCACGGGATGCCCGCACCCGCGTCGTTTGCCGATGTCGAGCCCCGTATCCTTGCGGGTGTGGACGTGGCGATCGACGGCGGTGAGACCCCTTGTCGCGAAGCTTCGACCATCGTTTCTTGCGAAGGCGGCCAGATTACCCTTCTGCGCGCGGGCGCTCTTGCCCAATCCGATCTTGAGGCCGCCCTTCGAGCGGCAGACATCGACGCTCCTATTCGGAAAGGATGCTAGCCATGCCATTTACGCTGAAAGACCTGGGCTTGGTCGACACGATTTCCGTATCAACCGGCAACAACTACATCATGGCCCTAGACTCAGGTACTACTTCGGTGCGCGCCGTGATTGTGGACGAATACGGCTGCATCGTCGCGCAGGCGTCCAAGCCGCTCAAGACCATCTGCCCGCATCCCGGCTGGGTGGAGCAAGACCCCATGGAGATTCTTGCCTCGCAAATCGCCGTGATGATGGAGGTCCAGTTCAAAAGCGGCATTCATTCCGATAGCATCGCCGCTATCGGCATTACCAACCAGCGCGAGACCACGGTGGTATGGGACCGCGACAGCGGCCAGCCCATCTACAACGCCGTCGTATGGCAGTGCCGCCGTACGGCCTCGCTCGCCGATCAGCTGATCGTCGATGGCCATGAGGAAGAGATTCGCGCCAAGACCGGCCTTACCCCCGACCCGTATTTTTCGGGCACCAAGATTCGCTGGATCTTGGACAACGTGAGCGGCGCCCAAGAGGCCGCGGAGGCCGGCGAGCTGATGTTTGGAACCATCGACACCTGGCTTATCTATAACCTCACCGGTGGCGACACCTACGCAACCGATTACACCAACGCGAGCCGCACGATGCTCTTCAACATCAATACGCTCGAATGGGACGATGACCTGTTGGGATACCTCGATATTCCCCGCTCCATGATGCCGGAGGTGCGCTGGAGTGCAGGCGATTTTGGCCGCGTGTCGAGCGAGATCATGACGCACATGCCTCCCATCATGGGCGTTGCGGGCGACCAACAGGCGTCGCTCTTCGGCCACGGCTGCTTTGAGCCCGGCTCTGTCAAGAACACCTACGGTACCGGTTGCTTTATGCTCATGAATACGGGCGAGACCATCGTGAGGTCAGAGCACGGTTTGGTCTCGACGATCGGCATCGCCGAGGGTGGCAAGATCAGCTATGCGCTCGAGGGCTCCATCTTCCACGCTGGCTCGACCATCCAATGGTTGCGCGACAAGATGGGCATCATCGCGAGTGCGGGGGAGACCGCCACTATCTGCCGTTCGGTGGAGGGCAACTCGGGGTGCTTCTTCGTTCCTGCGTTTAGCGGCCTGGGGGCCCCTTGGTGGGACCCGAATGCCCGCGCGATGATCTGCGGGCTCAGCACCGCATCGGACCGAGCGACCATCGTGCGCGCTGCATGCGAGTCCATGGCGTACCAAAGCTATGATGTCCTGCACGCTATGGAGGCGGATTCCGGCATCAAGCTCTCGAGCCTCAGCGTCGACGGCGGCGCCTCGCGCAACGAGTTCATCATGCAGTTCCAGGCAGACCTTCTTGATATTCCCATCGTGCAGGCAGAATCGCTCGAGACTACGGCTCTGGGTGCGGCCTATCTTGCCGGTCTTGCTGTTGGCTATTGGGAGGACCACGAGGAGCTGCTGCAAAACATGGGCGAAGCCAAGACGTTCACTCCTGCGGGCGACCCGGAGCGCGTGAAGCTGGATCTTGCGGGTTGGCATGATGCCGTGGCGCGCACGAGGACCACGCAGTAGCTCACAGACGTGGTACAGTGAACGTGAGGCATGCCGGTTCTTCCTGAAGTTCACTTTTGTCGGGTGGTTCTGTCCGGTTGGCGTCCGGCATGCCTCGACATCATCGAGACGATATGTTGGAAAGGACACCAACCATGCGTGTTGCCATCGCTTCAGACCATGCCGGATTCGAGCAGAAGCAGCTGTTGGCTGCCTATCTTGCAGAGGATCTTGCACAGGACGTTTTAGACCTCGGCCCCGATTCTGACGATCGTGTCGATTACCCCGACTTTGCCAATAAGGTCGCCCATGCCGTGGCCGATGGCGAGGCTGAGCGTGGCGTACTTGTGTGCGGTACGGGCATCGGCATGGCCCTCACGGCCGACAAGGTGGCGGGCATCCGCGCTTCTTCCATTACCACACCTGAGTTCGCTGAACTCTTCCGCGAGCACAACGACGGCAACGTGGTGTGCCTTTCCGGTCGCTTTGTCGATCTTGACGTGAACAAGCAGATCATCAAAACGTTCCTTACCACCGAGTTCGGTGGCGGTAGGCACCAGCAGCGCGTTGACAAGATCATGGCTAACGACAACAAGTAATCGCTGTCCTATAAACCTTGGTTCTATATATAGTGTTTGGTTCTATATATCTATATATAAGTGCATGCACCTTGCGAAAGAAGAAGGACGGCTATGGCAGAAGAGTTCGATAAGGCGCGCGTGACCGTTGTCGATCACCCGATGGTGCAGCACAAGCTGTCCATTCTGCGCGATGAGAACACGGGTTCAAAGCAGTTTCGCGAGATTGTGAAGGAACTCGGCCTGTTCGAGGGCTATGAGGCCACGCGCGACTTTCCGCTGGAGGACGTGCAGGTCACCACGCCCGTTTGCGAGACTACCTGCAAGAAGATCTCTGGCCGAAAGGTCGCTGTCGTCCCCATTCTCCGCGCGGGTCTGGGCATGGTCGACGGTTTGCTCGAGCTCGTTCCCGCTGCGCGCGTGGGACATATCGGCATGTATCGCGACGAGGAGACCCACGAGCCCCACGAGTACTACTGCAAGATGCCGGTCGATATAGACAAACGTATATGTTTGGTTGTCGACCCCATGCTCGCCACGGGCGGCTCTGCCATCGCGGCCATCCAGTATCTGCGTAGGCAGGGGGTTAAGGATATTCGCCTGCTCGTGATCATCGCGACTCCCGAGGGAATCAAGGCGGTCCTTGACGCCGACGAGAACGTTCGTTTGTTTACGTGTTCCATCGATGAGCGCTTGAATGAGAACGCCTATATCGTGCCCGGACTCGGCGACGCCGGCGATCGTATCTTTGGAACGAAGTAAAACGAAAAAACGCAAGCGGCTTTGAGCGGACCCTCCCGTCGATTTTCGGTGGGAGGGTCTATCTTTGACGGTAAAAAACGCCGTTTGCGACTGAATACGGGACGCTCACGGCCAGATTGCGCATTGTGCTTGCTGTATCGCGGCAACTAGGCTGCACAATAGGACCCGCGTGCAATGGGGCGATGCGCTTCGGGGCATTCGGATGGCAAGTAGACAGCGCCAGAGGGTTAACGAAAAATGTTCAACATGTGTTGATTAAGGATCGCTTGTCACTTTTCTTTTGATTGCTTGCGGGAGCATTATTTGTTACCTGCACGTTTTCAGCCGTACTCCTTTTTGGCATCATTCCATGCCAAAAAGAACCGGTTGATTTTTGAAGTTGGGTGCCTAGAATAGTTGCAACGTCTGCGGGCCCGAGTGTGCCCCTAGGGGGTAAACACTCCTCGGTTCGGAAGGAAGGGACTCTAAGTGGAGATTGACTTCGCTGTCCAGAGCCCCTTTGTTTTGGCCGGGATCGCCGTCGGCGTCGTCAGCTTCCTGCCGATCACCTTGGCATTGATGCCGGTGATACGTGGGCGCGGACGCGTCAGCATGGTGTTGGGCGTGCTTGCTCTGGGATTGTCTGCGGTCATTCTCGTGGCAGGCGTCGCGTACGTGCGCTTTTCGATTCAGGGCGATCCGGTGGCGTTCTCCATTGGCGAGCTTGTCGGTTTTTTCGCTGAGCTTGCCTACGTCGCTTGGGCCGTCGTGAGAGCGAAGTAACGGAAGAGTCGCCGGTTGGCTGCCGGCGGCGTAGGGAAGGTGGAATCTTGGACACTTTTGCCAAGCTGCCAGATGCGATTAACGAGCTCGTCTCCGAGTTCTCCTCGGAGCCCGTGGTCGGTACTCTCGATGCCGGACTCACGCAGTACTCGTTGTGGCTTCTCATTGCAGCGGTCGTCTTCATCGCGGTCATTCTCGCGTTCAAGAAGAAGCAGACGCTCGTACCCAAGGGCTTTTTCGTCAATGGCGTGGAGTACCTTATCGAGTATGTCGAGAACGATGTTCTGAAGGGCGTCGTGGGTTCTACCTGGCGTAAGCACTTCCCCTTCCTGACCACGCTGTTCTTCTTCATCCTCATCAACAACGTGATCGGTCTTATCCCGGGCTGCAAGCCTGGTACTGGTGCTATTGGCTGTACCGCCGCTCTGGCTATCATCACGTTCATCTACTTCATCGTCTTCGGCACCAAGAAGCATGGCGTCGTTGGGTACTGGAAGTCGCTGGCACCCTCGGGCGTTATGTTCCCGATCAACGTGATCGTATGGGTCATCGAGGTCTTCTCGCTCGTTCTGCGCCCGATCACGCTTGCCATCCGTCTGTTCTGCAACATGTTCGCAGGCCATATCGTCATGGGCTCGTTCGCCATAATGGCCTCGCTGTTCATGCAGCCTCTCATCCAGCAGGTAACGCTGGCACACGCCGCCGGCGCCCTGCCGTCGCTCGCTTGGATGCTCATCCTCATCATCATCTACTTGGTGGAGATGATCGTCGCATTCGTTCAGGCATATGTCTTTACGTTGCTGGCTGCCGTGTACATCCAGATCGCGGAGGCCGACGCTCACTAGCTCGGTGATAGCGGGCCTTAGACCCGTTCACATAATCCAAGGTAATCTTGCGCAAACGCGCACGACAAAGGAGGAACAAAAAAATGGGTAACATCGGATACGGTCTTGGCGTTATCGGCGCTGCCATCGCAATCGGTCTCGCAGCTTTTGGCGCTACCAGCGCAATGGCTCGCCAGCCGGAGGTCCAGGGTCGTGCATTCACGGTCTTCATTCTGGCCGCTGCATTCTCCGAGGCCCTTGGTCTGATCGGCTTCGTCGTAGCGCTCATCTCCTAGGGAAGAAACGCGTAACTGTGTCCCAGAAGGAGAAGAACATGAAGTTCATCAATCGCGCGACCGCGGGTGCCGCGACGGTCGCGGGCGTTATGCTCGCGTTCCCGCTGCCCGCGTTTGCTGAGGAGTCCTCCGGTGGTGCGGACATCCTCGTTCCCAAGATGGCCGAGTTCGTCCCTGCTCTCATCGCGTTCCTGATCATTTGGGTCGTTGCCGCCAAGGTGGCATGGCCCTCGATTCTGAACATGATGGATGAGCGCGGCAAGCGCATTCAGGACAGCCTGGATGAGGCCGAGGCCACCAAGAAGAAGGCTATCGCCTCTCGCAAGGAGTACGACGAGCTCGTAACCGACGCTCGCCGCAAGTCTGCAGACATCGTTCTCGAGGCCCGCAAGGACGCCGAGGCCGAGCGCGCTCGTATCATCGAGGCTGCTCACAAGGAGGCCGAGGACATCATCGCCAAGGCCCATGCCAACGCCGAGGACGAGCGCAACGCTATCTACGCGTCTGCCGCCACCTCCATTGCAGACCTTTCCGTTTCCGTCGCCTCCAAGATCGTGGGCGAGACTCTCGACCAGGATGGCGAGCAGCGCCGCCTGATCGAGCGTTATATCAAGGAAGCGGGTAGTCTGAATGCCTAATAGCCGCATGCAGGACAGGGTTTTGGAGACCTACGCGCGCTCCCTTATGGAGGCCGCGAAGGCCGAGGACCGTGTGTTCCGCGATCTTAACGAGCTTGAGATCATCGCGAACGCCGCCCCCGAGGTCATCGCTGTGGTCGCTTCCCTGTTCGAGCGCGGTCAGCTCGATCTTCTTCCTCAGATCGTCGCCTCTTTCAAGGAGATGACCGAAGAGGACGAGGACGTGGTGGGCGTTACCGTGACGACGGCCGTTCCGCTCGACGACGAGCTGCGCCGCACTATCACTGAGAAGTGCGAGGGCGACCTTGGCCGCAAGGTCTTCCTCATCGAGAAGGTCGACCCTTCTATCATCGGAGGCTTTGTGCTCGAGGCACGCGGTCAGCGCCGCGACGTCTCGGTCAAGACGCAGCTGCGCGCTGCGCGCGAGGCCCTCGTTTCTACGAGTATTACAAACGGAGGTGAAGCCTAATCATGTCAGAGATCAATGCCCAAAGCATTGCTGCCGCGCTGGCCGAGAAACTTGACAGCCTGTCTGCGACCGTTGACACGCAGGAGGTTTCCCATGTTGACGAAGTCGGCGACGGTATCGCCCGCGTTTCCGGACTGCGTGGTGCCATGGCCGGCGAGCTGCTCGAGTTCAAGAGCAGCGATACTGGTGAGACCGTTTACGGTCTGGCCCAGAACCTCGACCGCGATGAGGTCGGCGCCGTGCTTTTCGGCGCGGTCGACATCATCAAGGAAGGCGACGAGTGCCGCACCACCGGCCGCATCATGGACATTCCTGTAAGCCGTGCCATGCTCGGCCGTGTCGTGAACCCGCTGGGCCAGCCTATCGACGGCCTGGGCGAGATTCGCGCTACCCATACGCGCCCCATCGAGTTCAAGGCTCCTGGCGTTATCGAGCGTACCCCGGTGTGCGAGCCGGTTCAGACCGGTCTTCTCGCCATCGACTCGATGATCCCCATCGGCCGTGGCCAGCGTGAGCTCATCATCGGCGACCGTAAGACGGGTAAGACCGCTATCGCCATCGACGCCATCCTGAACCAGCGCGGCAAGGATATGATTTGTATCTACGTCGCTATTGGTCAGAAGGCCTCCACGGTTGCCAACATCCGCGAGACCCTCAAGCAGCATGGCGCCCTTGACTACACGGTCATCGTTTCCGCTACCGCAGCAGACTCCGCTCCTATGCAGTACATCGCGCCTATGGCCGGTGCCGCTATCGGCGAGTTCTTCATGTACAACGGCGAGAACGGCGAGCCCGCTTCCGAGGACAACCCCGGCGGCCACGTGCTGGTCATCTACGACGACCTGTCTAAGCAGGCCGTTGCTTACCGTCAGATGTCCCTGACGCTGCATCGTCCGCCCGGACGTGAGGCCTACCCTGGCGACATCTTCTACCTGCATTCGCGCCTGCTGGAGCGTGCTTGCAAACTCTCCAAGAAGAACGGCTATGGCTCCCTGACGGCTCTGCCGATCATCGAGACCCAGGACGGCGACGTCTCGGCCTACATTCCGACCAACGTCATTTCCATTACCGACGGTCAGATTTACCTGCAGTCCGAGCTCTTCTTCCAGGGTCAGCGCCCTGCAGTCGACGTCGGTATCTCCGTGTCCCGCGTTGGCGGCTCCGCTCAGACCAAGGCCATGAAGCAGGTTTCCGGCTCGCTGCGCCTCGACCTCGCCGCTTATCGCGAGCTCGCGGGCTTCACCCAGTTCGGTTCCGACCTGGACGCTGCCACTCAAAAGCAGCTCACCCACGGCGCTCGTATGACCGAGCTGCTCAAGCAGCCGCGCTTCAAGCCGTTTGACGTCACCGAGCAGATTGTTGCGCTCTTTGCCGGCAACAAGGGCTTTGTGGACGACCTCCCGGTCTCCCAGGTTCTGCCGTTCCGCGCCGCTCTTCTCGACTACATGACCAAGTCCTATGCGCCGCTTCTCGAGAAGCTGCGTTCCACGAAGATCGACGATGAGCTCGATGAGCAGCTCATGCAGGCGATTTCCGATTTCAAGAACGACTACACCGCAAAGCTTGCAGAGAATTCTGCGAGCAATAGCGGTGCCGAGGAGAACTAAGCTCTATGGCTAACCTTCGCGACATCAAGAAGCGAATCTCCTCGGTCACGAGCACCAAGCAGATCACGCGCACGATGGAGATGGTCTCTACGGCCAAGATCCGTCGCGCGCTCGATCGCGCGTATCAGGCTGAGCCCTATAAGACGGCACTTACCGATGTTATGCTCACGGTTGCGACCGATGCCAGCGTTGCAGCCAGCAATCCCATGCTTGCCGTGCACGAGCAGCACAAGCGTGGCCTTGTGATCGCCATCGCGTCGGACCGCGGCCTTGCCGGCGGTTTTAACGTGAATGTCGATCGTGAGTGCGAGCGTATCGTTCGCGAGTGGCGCGAAGAGGGCATAGAGGCCCAGATCATCACCTGCGGCCGTAAGCCCAGCGAGTATTTTTCCAACAGGGGCAACGTGGTCATGAAGTTCGAAGGCTTCTCGGCCGACCCCCGTCTGGAAGACGCCCGCATGATTGCCGACTATGTCTGCAACGGCTATGTTGCCGGCGAGATCGATCGCGTTGAGGTCGTGTACCATCACGCCCGCAACCGTGTCGATCAGCAGCTGCGCGTCGAGCATCTGCTTCCGCTCGATCCCGAGATGGTCGCTATGGCCCATGGTCCTCGTAAAAACGAGGATGAGGGCCCCAAGCGCGTGTCGTCGTCGTTCAAGTTCATCCCGAGTGCTCAGCATGTATTGGGGGATCTGATTCCCTCGTACGTTCTGACCATCATCCACCAGGCGCTTATCGACTCGGCAGCTGCCGAGCAGGGCGCAAGGCGTAAGGCGATGCACTCGGCAACGGAGAACGCTACCACGATTATCGCGACTCTCACCCGTACGTATAACCGCGTACGTCAGGCTTCCATTACCACCGAGCTCAACGAGATCGTGGCGGGAGCCGCAGCATTGGAGGAACACTAATGGCAGAAACCACCGTACAAGCGGCGGTCGAGGAGGCCACGAAGCGGGAGACCGCAGGCGAGGGACGCATCGTTCGCGTCATCGGCCCTGTTGTCGACGTTAAGTTCGATGGCAAGGTCCCCTCGATCTACAACGCACTGACGGTCGAGGCCGATACCCCGATGGGGCATCTGAGCACGGTCCTCGAGGTTGAGTCCCAGCTGCCCGGCGGCGTCGTCCGCACGGTTGCTATGACTTCCACCGACGGCCTGCAGCGCGGCCTCACCGCAACCGACACCGGTGAGCCCATGAAGATGCCCGTCGGTCCCGAGACCCTCGGCCGCATCTGGAACGTCATCGGCCAGCCCGTCGACGGCAAGCCCATGCCCCAGATCGATGAGTATTATCCCATCCATCATCCGGCACCGGCGTTTGACGAGCTCACCACCAAGACCGAGATTTTCGAGACCGGCATCAAGGCAGTCGACCTGCTCGAGCCCTACATCCGTGGCGGCAAGACGGGCCTGTTCGGCGGCGCCGGCGTTGGCAAGACGGTTCTGATTCAGGAACTCATCAACAACCTCGCACAGGAGCACGGCGGCACTTCCGTATTCACGGGCGTCGGCGAGCGCACCCGTGAGGGCACCGACCTGTTCCTCGAGATGAGCGAGTCTGGCGTTATCGACAAGACCTGCTTGGTCTACGGTCAGATGAACGAGCCGCCCGGAGCGCGTCTGCGCATCGGTCTGGCCGGCCTCACCACCGCAGAGTATTTTCGCGATCGCGGACAGGACGTTCTGCTCTTCATCGACAACATCTTCCGCTTCTCCCAGGCCGGCTCCGAGGTTTCCGCACTTCTGGGCCGTATGCCGTCCGCCGTTGGCTACCAGCCTACGCTGGCAACCGAGATGGGCGATCTCCAGGAGCGTATTACCTCGACCAAGACGGGCTCCATCACCTCCGTTCAGGCTGTCTACGTCCCTGCAGACGACCTGACCGACCCGGCCCCGGCTACGACGTTCACCCACCTGGATGCAACGACCGTTCTTTCACGCTCCATCGCCGAGCTCGGTCTGTATCCGGCTATCGACCCGCTGGCGTCTTCCTCTGACGCTCTCGACCCCTCGGTCGTGGGCGAGGAGCACTACCGCGTGGCCGTCAAGGTCCAGGAGCTTTTGCAGGAGTACTCCGACCTTCAGGACATCATCGCCATTCTGGGTATGGACGAGCTTTCCGAGGAGCAGCGCCTTACGGTTAACCGCGCTCGCAAGCTTCAGCAGTTCTTGTCTCAGTCGTTCCACGTGGCAGAGCAGTTCACCGGCAACCCCGGCGTGTACATCCGCGTCGAGGATACCGTCCGCTCCTTTGCCGCCATCGTCGACGGCGAGTGCGACGACCTGCCCGAGCAGGCTTTCCGTTATGCGTCCACGATTGACGACGTGCGTGAGCGCGCCGCCAAGATGGAGGAGAAGTAAGCCATGCTCATTCGTATCGTATGTCCGGAACATTGTGCCTACGAGGGCGAGGCCGCGTTTGTGGTCGTGCCCTCTACGGACGGTGAGTGCGGCATCCTTCCCAAGCACGCGAGCGAGATCTGCACCATCACGGATGGTCACGTGCGCGTGAGCGATAAGGATATGGGCACGGTTGACCACACGTTTGCAGTGGGCGGCGGCTATGCTCAGATCGCCGATGACACCGTTATCGTGCTGGCCGAGCGGGCCTGCGATTTGGCGGATGTCGATACCGAGAAGGTTAAGGTTGAACTTCAAGGTTTTGAAGACAACCTGAGGAATCTGTCAGAAGGCGATGCGCGTCGCGCCTACCTTTATAATGAAATCGCATGGTGTAAGCTGCTGCTTGCAAATTAGGCTCGAGGTTTACCCTCAGCCAACAATGCGATGGACATCATGCCCGGGAGCCTTGTGCTCCCGGGCCTTTTTTTGAAAGGGACAGGTTTGGATATCATCCGCGTTGAAGGTGGTCATCCGATCGAGGGGCGCGTATGCGTTTCGGGCGCTAAGAATTCCGCGCTCAAGCTCATGGCCGCAACCTTGCTTGCTCCGGGCAAAACCACCCTTACCAATGTGCCCAACATTTCCGACGTGCATGTGATGGGTAAGGTTCTCAAGGGCATGGGCGCCACGATCGAGGTCGTGGACGAGCACAGCCTGGCCATCGATACCTCTGCTGTCGACCAGTGGGAGGCTCCATACGAGCTCGTCGCAAAGATGCGCGCTTCCACGGCCGTTCTCGGTCCGCTGCTGGGTCGCATGGGTAAGGCGAAGATCGCCATGCCCGGCGGCTGCAACTTGGGCGCCCGCAAGATCGATATGCACATCCTGGGCCTTGAGGCCCTGGGCGTGAAGTTCGACACCGAGCATGGCTACATCTACGCCGATGCGGGCGGGGGTATGCACGGCGAGACCGTCACGCTCGAGTTTGCGAGCGTGGGCGCCACGGAGAACCTCATCATGGCATCGGTCCGTGCCAAAGGCACTACGGTTATCGACAACGCTGCGCGCGAGCCCGAGATCGTCGACCTTGCCAATATGCTTAACGAGATGGGCGCCAAGATCACCGGTGCCGGTACCCCGGTCGTTACCATCGAGGGTGTCTCGGAGCTGCATCCGGTTACCCATCGCGTAATCGGCGACCGTATCGAGGCCGGTACATTTATTGTTGCGGGCGCCTTGATGGCTGGCGATGCCGGCGTCGAGGTGGTTGGGTTCGCTCCGCACCATTTGGGCATGGTGATCAAGAAGCTCGAGCTCATGGGCGTCGAGCTTGAGCGCATCGAGGGCGGCGTGCGCGTGCATCGCGTGGGCGCCATTCGTCCGGTGGACATCCAGACCCTGCCATTCCCGGGATTCCCCACCGATATGCAGGCCCAGGTCATGGTTCTTTCGGCCCTGGCCGACGGCAGCTCCGTCATCACCGAGAACATCTTCGAGAATCGCTTCATGTTCGCTTCCGAGCTTGTGCGCATGGGGGCAAACATTCGTATCGAGAGCCATCACGCCATGATTCACGGTGTCGAGGGCTTCTCGGGCGCTCAGGTTACCTCTCCGGATCTGCGCGGCGGCGCCGCGCTTGTCGTCGCCGGTTTGATCGCCGACGGCACGACCGAGGTGTCTGCCATCCATCACATCGATCGTGGATACGAGCACTTTGTAAAGAAGCTCGTTGAGCTGGGGGCACACGTGGAGCGCGTTGCCGTCCCCGATCCTATTGACGACTAGACAGGTCCTACTTATGAGAAAAAAATCCGTACAGCAGATGCGCGCTGCGACTGACGAATCGAGCAGTCGCGTTTACAGCCGCGCGAACGTGGCTCGCTATTCCGAGCGCGCCCGCCAGCGCCAGCGTGCCAAGCGCATTCGCCGCACGATTTTGTTTACGCTTATGGGCGTGCTCGTCGCAGGCGTCACCGCTTGCGGTCTGTGGTTTGGCAAGATCGTCTCCAAGCTCAACAATGGTGAGATCATCACCAGCGGGCTGCTTTCCTCTCTTGCCGATTCCGACGTTACGCGCGACCCGTTCTATACGTTGCTCCTGGGCACCGACGGTCGTCCTGGCGACACGTCCTATCGCGCCGACTCGATTATCTTGGCGCGCGTGGACCCAAAGGCCAAGCAGGTAACGCTCATTTCCATCCCGCGCGATACGAAGATCGAGTACAAGGGCTCGACCATGAAGATCAACGCGGCGCATTCTTACGATGGCGCTGAGGGCATGGTCAATGCGGTCAACGAGCTGTGTGGTGTCGAGATTTCCCACTATGCCGAGATTAGCTTTGATGGCATGAAGACCCTGGTGGACGCTGTGGGCGGCATCGACATCAACGCCACCGACGGCGTGGACGACCCCGAAGCGGGTCCGGTTACGATCGAGCCTGGCCAGCAGCATATGGATGGCGAGGCGGCGCTCACGTACTGCCGCGCGCGCCATCAGTATGCCGACGGCGACTATACGCGCATGCGTCATCAGCGTCAGGTCATTGGTGCCCTGGCAAACGCGGTCCTCAACAACATGGACATCACGCGCTTGCCCGGCGTTATCGAATCGCTCTCTGACATGGTCGTCACCGACCTGAGCGTTCAGGACATCGTGTCGCTTGCCAACGCGATGCGCGGCATGGACACCGACAACATGTGGTCGGCGAACCTGCCGTCTTGGGCAGGCGAGGATACGTACATCGACGGCCAGAGCTACGTTTTCGTTTACGAGGATAAGCTCAAGGAGATGATGGAGCGCGTCGATGCCGGCGAGGATCCGCAGGGCCCGCAGTCCATGGGCTCGTCGAGCGAATCGAGTACGATCGGCGATCTTGCTAATAACGATTCAGACTCGTTTAGCAGCGGAACCGATAAGAGCACGTCGTCGTCATCGGAAGAGGAAGACACGAGCTCCGAAGACTAGAAGAAAGGCCACCGGGCATGTGCTCGGTGGCCTTTTTGCTGTCAAAAGTCTTGATGCGGCAAATCGATGAGTGCGTCGTTTGCTGCGGGCGCGCACCTACTTTGCAAAACGGCGTGCAAGCTCCTGCAAGACGTCGACCATACGCTCCATCTGCGAAACGACAACGAACTCGTTCACGCTGTGGCCACAGTAGCCGCCCGTGCCCAGGTTGGGGCAGGGAAGGCCACGGAAGGAGAGCTGGGCGCCGTCGGTGCCGCCGCGGATGGGCAGGACGAGGGACTTGATGCCAAGGGCTTCGTAAGAATCGCAAGCGATCTGCACGAGCTGAGGATAGTCCTTCACGATCTCGGCCATGTTGCGATACTGCTGCTTGATCTCTACGGTCACGCGCGGGCGGTCGAGCTCGGCGTTGATGAAGTCGGCAACACGCTGCATCAGGTCGATCTTTTGCTGGAACAGATCGGCATCATGGTCGCGGATGATATAGCGGGCCGTGGCGTGGGTGACCGTGGCCGAGACGCTCTCGCAGTGGATGAAGCCGTCGTAGCCATCGGTATGCTCGGGGCGCATGTGCGCGGGCAGCAGGTTTTGGAACTGCACGAACAGCTCGTTGGCGTTTACCATGCGGTTTTTGGCAGAGCCGGGATGGATGGAGTAGCCCTCAAAGCGGACGGTCGCCTCGGCGGCGTTGAAGCACTCCCACTCCAGCTCACCTACGGTGCCACCGTCGACAGTGTAGCCATAGGTGCATCCAAATGCGGGAATATCCAGCAGAGAGGCTCCATGGCCAATCTCCTCATCGGGGCAAAAGCAGATGCCCAGGCGCGGATGCTCGATGCTGGGATCTTCATGGATGCGAGCGGCAAGCGCCATGATTTCGGCAACTCCCGCCTTGTCGTCGCCGCCCAACAGCGTGGAGCCATCGGAGCAAATGATGTCTTCGCCCACCAGGCCGTCAAGATCGGAAAGCATGTCGGGGCCGATAGCGACCTCGCGGCCATCGACCACGCCCGCGACGAGGTTTCCGCCTTCGTAATGGACGATATGGGGCTTCACGCCAAAGCCGGGAGCGGCCTCGGTGGTGTCGATATGGGCGAGAAGGCCAAGAGCGGGCTTGTCTTCGGCGCCTTTGCTAGCGGGGATGTGCGCGACAACGTAGCAGTTCTCGGTTACATGGGCGTCTTCGGCGCCAAGTCCGCGCAGCTCATCGGCCAAAAGATTGGCAAGATCGAACTGGCAGGCGCTGGAGGGCACCTGATCGCAGTGTTCGTCGGCAGATTGCGTGTCAACCTGAACGTAGCGGAAGAAACGCTGCACGACGTCGCTCATCGGGGTATCAGACATAGTGACTCCTTATGCTCAATGTGCTGACGACTGTTACTCTAGCACGGTCGGGTCGTTGGCTTGTTGCGCCGTTGCGCTACACTAGGTGTACGGTTTTAGGAAGGACGCGTGCCAATGGATACCACTGACACTTCCCGTGAGCTGCATCTCACAGTTGCAAATGAAGACTACCTCGAGTGCATCGTTCGCATCGAGGAAGAGAACGGTGACGACGAGGGCATTCGCTCCGTTGACATCGCTCAGCATCTCGACGTTTCAAAGGCATCGGTCAACAAGGCGATCAGCGCGCTCAAGGAGCGCGGCTTGGTTGAGCAATCTCACTATGGCAAGGTTCTGCTTACCGAGAAAGGCCGCGAGCTGGGCCGAGCGGTGTGGTATCGCCACCGTCTCTTGAATGTCTTCTTGACGCAAGAGCTCGGCGTCGAGCCCGAGCGCGCGGACGCGGAGGCTTGCATGATGGAACATGCGGTATCTGAGGATACAATGACGCGCTGGCTTCATTATCTTGAAAAGCAGGGTATAAGCATCGCCGAGGAATAATCGGCTCGGCAAGGATTAGACCGATGGATCAAGAACATAATCAACGGTATGCAACCGATTCGTATGACCGGGTGGGCGCCGAACGCTTGCTCGGTCTTTTGTCCACGGGCGTCTTGCTTATGCAAGGGCCCATGGGCAGCATGCTTTCGTCTGAGCTAGGTGCGCAAGACATACCCGCCGCCTATTGGAACGTCGCGGAGCCGCAAGAGGTCACGCGCATTCATCAGCAGTATGCCGATGCGGGCGCCCAGGTGCTGCTCACAAACACGTTCCAAGCAACGGCGCCCGCGCTTGAGCGCGACCATATCGAGTCGAGCGTCGCTATGGTGTGTGCCGAGGCGGTGGCTGCGGCTCATGCGGCTGGCTGCCGTAATGTGGTCGGCGTAATCGGGCCATGTGGTATCGAGTGGTTCCACAAGGACGAACCTGAATATCGCCAGGCTCGCGACGCCTATCGGGAGCAGGCGTACGCCCTGTTCTCTGCGGGGGTTCAGGCTTGCATGCTCGAGACCTTCACGTCCATTCGCGATCTTGAGCCTGCTCTTGCTGGTCTTGCCGATGTCTCGGACGGCATGCCCGTATTCGTGAGTTTTGCCGTCGACGACGAAGGCAACCTGCTGGGCGATGGCCTGAACATCGAGGCCGCTTGCATTTGGGCAGAGAAGCATGGGGCCCAGGCGGTTGGCGTCAACTGCTGCTCTGTCGATGCAGCGACGTCGTGCGTTCCTCGCATGGCGCGTTCCTCGCACGGATTTATCATGGCGCGCCCCTATGCGAGTCTGCCTGTGCGCGACGACGAAGGCTGCCTTGCGTGGAATGAGGATGCCGTTGCCTTGGCTTCCGCCTCCGTGCAGTGGGCGTGCGACGGTGCGCGCATCGTCGGCGTGTGCTGCGGCGGCACGCCTGCGTCTACGTGCGCTATCGCCGAGGAGCTTGACGCTCGGCATCAGCTTGTCGAGGAATAATCCTCGCGCGACTTATAGTGAGTAAGAAAGAGTGCAGATGAGCACGATAATTCATTTTGGAACAGGTGGCTGGTACGCACGGCGCGACGGCGATTTTACCGACGAGAACGTCGTGCGCCTCGCGGATGCGGCGGCACAGCTATGGGCCCGGTCAAATCCAGGAGCCATCGTCTACATTGGTTTTGATGCTCGCGAGGGCGCCGAGCAGGCGGCCCGTCTTGCCGGCATGGTCGTGGCGGGTGCGGGCCTTGTTGCCATGATTTCCGACCGCTATGCGCCGACGCCGGCGCTTTCCTGGGCGATTGCGAACGACCCGCGCGCATGCGGCGGCCTGATGGTCACGGGTTCCAACCATTCGGCTGATTACCTGGGCATCAAAGTGCGTATGGCCGATGGCGGCACGGGAACTGCCGATCTGATCGATGCTTTGGAAGATTCCATTCCTCTGGAAGCCACCGAGGTTCGCGGGCCTCTTGTCGAAAAGGATATCGTCACGCCCTACCTCGAGAGCCTATTTAAGGATATCGATACCCAGGCTATCGCCGAAGCCAACCTGCAGCTGGTGTACGACCCCATGTACGGATCGGCCCGTGGGTACCTTCCCTCGGTGTTGGGTTCTCTAGGCGTTCAGGTGATCGAAATCCACGGTGCAGATGAGCCCGAAGCGCAATCTTTGCGCCCCGAGCCCATTGAGCCATGGGTGGACGATTGCGAGCAGATGGTCCTTTCCTCTAAGGCTCATGCGGGTCTGGTCTGTGACGGAGACGGTACTCGTGTTGCCGCTGTGGACGAGCGTGGCCGCTATATAGATGCCCATCGGGTGTTCACGCTCATTTTGGGACATCTGGTCAAGCATCACGGAGCCCGTGGTCGCGTTGCCATGGGCCTTACCGGCTCCATCCAAACGCGCCGTATGGCGCGCGAGCTCGATCTGCCGCTTGCGATAAAGCCCATTGGCTTCAAGTACATCTACGAGGAGATGGTAAAAGGCGGTGTGCTCATTGGCGGCGAAGAGACGGGCGGCATCGGTTTTCCCGAGCGTTTCCCGGGGCGCGATGGCTTGTATGCGCATGTTTTGCTGTGCGAGATGATGGCAAAAGAGCATAAGACGCTGGGTCAGCTTATCGATGAACTTGATGAGCATTACGGAACGGTCGCCTATGCCCGTCGCGATATTCGCTTGCAGAACGAGGAAGTCGAGATGCTTCGAACGCTCATGCCGGGCTTGAACCCCCAAAACATCGTGGGCAGGGCCCCTGTGCACGTGAGCCATCGTGATGGCCTGCGCATGGAGTTCGATGACGAATCATGGCTGCTGCTGCGTCCGAGCGGCACCGAGCCCGTCGTGCGCATCTATGCCGAGGCGGGTACGATCGAGCTGCGCGATGAGATGCTCGAGGCAGGCACTGCCATCGTGAAAGGCGAATACGGCGGAATTTAGCTGTACATATAGATAAGGTAGATAAGGCAGCGTTGCCAAAAGCGCAGCGTGTGTTCCAACTAGAGGGGCATACGCTGTGCTTTTTAGATAGCAGGGTTCTTACATATATATAAGGGAGAGCCGTCGGAAGATGTAAATATGTGCAAGATGTGGAGACCGAGATTCACGCCCCCGGGCGGCCGGCCCTCTGGCATTATTAATCCCTGCGCGACGGCAGCCGCAAGGCGGGCCGGCGC
>CAKUGM010000017.1 GCA_934654625.1 uncultured Collinsella sp.
ACTCGGGGCCAACCTGCATGTGGTTGCCCTGCTTGTCCATGAACTTCTCGTCCTTGCCGCCGTTGATGGCGTAGTTGAGAGCCTTGGCGAGGTTAGCGCGGGCACCGAAGAACTGCATTTCCTTGCCGGTCTCGGTAGCAGACACGCAGCAGCAGATGCTATAGTCGTCGCCCCAGACCGGACGCATGACGTCATCGTTCTCGTACTGGATGGAGGAGGTGGTGACGGAGATCTTGGCAGCGTACTTGCGGAAGTTCTCGGGCAGACGCTTGCTGTAGAGGACCGTCAGGTTGGGCTCGGGGGCCGGACCCATGTTCTCCAGGGTGTGCAGGAAGCGGTAGTCGTTCTTGGTCACCATGTGACGGCCGTCCTGGCCAAGGCCAGCAACCTCGAGCGTAGCCCAGACGGGGTCGCCGGAGAAGAGGGCCTGATAGGACGGAATACGAGCGAACTTGACGATACGCAGCTTGAGCACCAGGTGGTCGATGAGCTCCTGGGCCTCGGCCTCGGTGATCTTACCGGCAGCGAGGTCGCGCTGGATGTAGATGTCCAGGAAGGTGGAAACGCGGCCCACGGACATGGCAGCGCCGTTCTGGGTCTTGATGGCGGCCAGGTAGCCGAAGTACAGCCACTGGACAGCTTCCTTGGCGTTGGTGGCCGGCTTGGAGATGTCGTAACCGTAGGCAGCGGCCATCTCCTTCATGCCCTTGAGGGCACGGATCTGCTCGGCGATCTCCTCGCGGGCACGCACGACGTCGTCGGTCATGGTGCGGCCACCGCAGTTGAGCAGGTCCTCCTGCTTACCGGCGATCAGGCGATCGATACCGTAGAGAGCGACACGACGGTAGTCGCCGACGATGCGGCCGCGGCCATAGGTGTCGGGCAGACCGGTGATGACGTGGGAGTGACGAGCAGCGCGCATCTCGGGGGTGTACGCATCGAAGACGCCCTGGTTGTGGGTCTTGCGATACTCGTTGAAGATCTGGTTGTACTTGTCGTTGACATGGAAGCCGTAGTTCTCGGCGGCCTGCTGGGCCATCTTGATGCCGCCGTAGGGCATGAAGGCGCGCTTGAGCGGCTTGTCGGTCTGCAGACCCACAACCTGCTCCAGGTCCTTCATCTCGGGATCGATGTAGCCAGCGCCATAGGCGGTCAGGCCGGAAACGATCTCGGTCTCGCACTCGAGAACGCCGTTGTTGGCGCGCTCGGCTGCCTGAAGCTCCTGGACCTTGCCCCAGAGCTTGTCGGTCGCGTCGGTCGGACCGGCCAGGAAGGAGTCATCGCCGTCATAGGCGGTGTAGTTGCGCTGGATGAAGTCGCGGACGTTGATGTCGTCCACCCAGTGACCTCCGGTAAAGCCATTCCACTCGTCGCGTAGTGCCATGTATGCCTCCTTGCATTCTCGTGCCGGACCCTGTGCCGGCACGTTGATTACCTACATCTCGCCCCGAAGAATCCTTTGCGCACGTTCGGTGCGCTCGGGCGTCGGGGGGTCGACGTCGCGAAGTTTGTAGGGGATGTTCAGTTCATCCCATTTGAAGATGCCCAGCGTGTGGTAGGGCAGGACCTCGACGCGCTTGACGCAGTCGCCCAGCTCGGCGATAAAGTCGCGCGTGCGATACAGGTACTCGTCGACATCGGTGATGCCGGGAACGAGCACGTGGCGAATCCAGAGCGGCTGGCCGATCTGGCTCAGATGGCGCAGGCAGTCGAGGATATTGGCGTTGTCACGCCCGGTGAGCTTCTTGTGCTCCTCGGGGTCGATGTGCTTGATGTCTGCCATAACGAGGTCGCACACGTCCATCAGCTTGGTAAACGTGCCAAAATACGGCTCGTTGCGGGTGAAGGTCGCGAGCGAGGTGTCGAGGCAGGTGTTGATGCCGCGGGCTTTTGCCTTGGTGAAAAGATCGAGCACGAAGTCGGTCTGCAACAGGGCTTCGCCGCCCGAGACGGTGATGCCGCCCTCGGGACCCCAGTAGCTACGGTAGCGCTCGGCGCGATTGAGAAGCTCATCGGCTTCGATCATCTGAGCGCCTTCTGCGGCCCATGTATCGGGGTTGTGGCAGTAGCTGCAACGCATAGGGCAGCCTTTGAGAAAAATGATAAAGCGAACGCCGGGGCCGTCGGCCGAGCCAAAAGATTCCGTGGAATGGACACGTCCCTGCATCGTCGCTCCTCTCGTCACGTCGGTGCCGCAGCGGGTTTCGCTTTTCGAACCCGTGCAAAGCATGCGTCAATACGACTGAAATGTACTGTGTTCCATAGGGCAGTTCCTTGATTAGAATCAAGTAACGAGAAAAAATCAGGATTTTTTAAAGGGCTGGAAAGAAGCGTGGAGATATGTTGGAGAAATGCTCACATGAACAATGTTCACAGGTAAATAGGGGTGTTTGACGAACGCTTCTGGAGATGTGAGGCGAATCGCGCCGTTCGGCGCGGATACTTCGTGATGCGCGGGCCATGTGTTGCTTTCCGAATCGAAAACCCACGCACAAACGTTCACTTTTCCTTATTTATGCCGAAAAGTTAACGTTTGTGCGTGGGTTTTGAATGGCGTGGATGCGCACCAGTGCGCTCGTGGCTGGGTGCGGCGCAGGACGGACGGCCCCGCCCTATCGGTCCGCGGGCTCGTACATGCCAAGAATCCCACTAGTCTTCGTGATGCGCAACCTCGGAAAGGCCGTCGCGATTGAGCACGAGCAGCTTGCCACGGCCCACGCGCTTGACGAGCCCCTCGCGGACGAACTGTGCCACATGGCGCGAGACGGTTTCGGGGCGCAGACCCACAGAGTTGGCGATGTCCTCGAGGCGAAGGTTGATCTCGGGACCCACGCAGCTGTGGTCGCGCAGCAACAGGTACTCGGCAAGGCGGCGCCGCGGGTCACGAATGCCCAGCATCATGTTCTTTTCTTCCGCACGGTCGAGCTCGGTGCATACCATGCGGATGAGGCCGAGCGCCACGCTTGGATGGTTGGCGAGCATGGCTTCGAAGTCGGCGCGATGGATGCGGCAGAGCTGCACGCGCGTGAGGCATTCGACGGAATAGTGGTAGGTGTGGTCTTTGAGGAACATGCCGTACCAGAGGGCCTGGCCGTCATGCAGCACGTCGAGGACGTATTCCTTGCCGCCGGGGGAGGTTCGATAGGTTTTGATGCGACCCGAGCGCACGACGATGATCGATTCGATGGGGTCGCCCTCGTGAACGATGATGGAGCCGCCCTCATGCGTCGAGTGGCGCGAGCAGGCGAGCAACTCGCGCTTGGCGTCGGCGGGAAGGTCGGCGAACAGGCGGATGTGGTCCATGCACGATGAGCCTGCGCGCGAGAAAGCGCAGTTGTGCCCCGCACCGGCGCAGACGCGCCCCGTCTGGTTCATGCTCAGCTTTTCGTCCATGTGTGCGGCTCCGGTTACACGCAGCAATACGTTGGGGTTCATTGTCACACAAAAGGCGCGGTGGCGGTATGGTGCGCGGCCGGGATGGCGCTGCGGCAGGGCTGGCGCGTGCCGCAGCGATCTTATCGATGGTTTCATGCTGCCAAATGGAGCAAAAAATCCCATTTAGGGCATTGATGGTACCGGCTAAATGGGATTTTCTGCTTCATTTGGAAACCTTCCATTGAGGATTCACTCTGCCATGCACCGGCATCTACGTTTACGCTGCGGTGTGAGACAATGGGCGGCATATGGAACGGCAGCAACGGCCATGGCGATAGACGTAGCAGCGGTCGTTGCGATGGCCGTGGCGGTAGCCGGTGCGCTCTGCTTCGGCATCGGCCTCGGCATCGACGCGCGGCCGTCGCGGCAACAAAGCTGCGGCAACATGGCCGCAACGGAATCCGGATTGCGAGGAGGGCTGCATGAAGCAGGCGGTTATCGGCATCTTGGCGCATGTGGATGCGGGTAAGACCACGCTTGCCGAGGCGATGCTTTTCAACGCAGGACAAATCCGCACCCGCGGACGCGTCGATAACGGCGACTCGCACCTGGATACCGATGCAATCGAGCGCGAGCGCGGCATCACCATCTTCTCTTCGCAGGCGGTGATCGAGCATGCGGATACGCGCTTCATGCTCGTTGACGCTCCGGGGCACGTCGATTTTTCTGCCGAGGCGGAACGAACGCTCCGGGCACTTGATTATGCGATTTTGGTCGTTGGCGCCAACGATGGCGTCCAAGGGCACACCGAGACGCTGTGGCGCCTGCTCGACCGCTATAACATCCCTGCGTTTATCTTCGTCAACAAGATGGATTTGGAGAATCCCGGACGCGAAGCCGTCGCCGCCGAGCTGCGGCGTCGTCTGGGTGAGGGCTGTTTGGATGCCGAGGAACTTTTAGCGGAAGGTCCTGCGCGGGAGGATGCTGCCGCTTTGGACGAGCGGGCCCTCGAAGAATATCTGGACGAGGGGTCGCTCTCGCTGCCGACGTTTCGTCGTCTGGTGTATGAGCGTGTCCTCTTCCCGTGCTTTTACGGATCGGCCCTCAAAAACGAGGGCGTGGACGAGCTCTTGGATGGCATGGGCAAGCTTGTTGAAGAACGCGCCTGGCCTGGCGACTTTGCTGCGCGCGTGTACCGAGTGAGCCATGGCGATCGCGGCGAGCGTCTTGCTTGGCTCAAGGTAACCGGTGGCGTGTTGCGTGCGAAACAGCTGGTGGAAGGAACTGCAGCTGGTGGGGCGTGGTGCGAGAAGGTCGACCAGGTACGCATCTACAACGGCGCGAAGTTCGAGCTTGCGCAGGAAGTCCCCGCGGGTGGCATCTGCGCCGTCACCGGTCTTTCCCACGTACGGCCGGGCGACGCGTTGGGCGCGGAGCCCGTGGGCATCTCGCCGATGATCGCGCCGGTTCTCACCTACACCGTGCTTCCCGGCGAGCAGGACGTCCATAGCGTTTACGCTGCGCTTTCCGAGCTGGCAGATGAGGACCCGATGCTCGGCGTCTCGTGGGATACTCATCTGGAACAGATTCACCTGCAGCTTATGGGCGCGGTGCAGCTCGAAGTGGTCGAGCACCTGCTCGCCGATCGTTTTGACCTTGCGGTCGGTTTTGCGCCAGGCGGCATCCTCTATAAAGAGACGATTGCCCAGCCGGTTGAGGGCGTAGGGCATTTTGAGCCGCTGCGTCATTATGCCGAGGTGCACCTGCGTCTGGAGCCGTTGCCGGTAGGGTCAGGCGTGGAGTTTGGCACCGTGACGTCGACCGACGAGCTCGACCTCAATTGGCAGCGCCTGGCGCTCACCAATGCTATGGAGCGCGAGCATCTGGGCGCGCTTACGGGCTCGCCCATAACCGACGTTCGCATCACGCTTACGGGCGGCCGCGCGCACGCCAAACATACCGAGGGCGGAGACTTCCGCCAGGCTACATATCGCGCCATTCGCCAGGGGCTTATGGAGGCGCGGGCAATAGACGCCTCCGTGCTGCTGGAGCCGTGGTACCGCTTTGAGCTCGAGGTGCCGGGTGAGTGCGTAGGCCGTGCGCTCACCGACCTTACGCGCATGGGCGCCGAATACGAACCTCCTGCGATGGCGGGGGAGCGTGCGACTCTCAACGGACGCGTACCGGCGTTTGAGGTGCAGGACTATGCGCTTGACGTTGCTGCCTATACGAGCGGCCTCGGACGTCTTTATCTGGAGTTTGCAGGGTATGCGCCTTGCCACGATGCCGAGCGCGTGGTTGAAGAGACTGCCTACGAACCCGAGGCCGACCTGCCCAACACACCGGACTCGGTCTTTTGCTCCCATGGTGCCGGCTACACCGTCAAATGGAACGATGTTCCAGCCACGGCTCACGTGCGTGTCGACCCTGGCACCTTCCGCCTTTGGCGTCCGGCAGATGCCGAGTTCTTTGGCCGCGCGTGATAAAAGGACAGCCCCTTTGTTACAGTGACAGGCAAGAGGTCAAAACATGGTGATTCATACTGAGCGTTTGGCGCTCCGTCCGTGGCGCGAGACGGATGCGGCGAATCTTTTTGCATATGCGAGCGACCCGGACGTGGGGCCGGCTGCAGGCTGGCCGCCCCATCGAAGCATTGAGGAAAGCCGGGAGATCATCCGGACGGTTTTTTCGGCACCGCACACCTTTGCCGTTTGCTTAGCCGGGACGGACGAGCCCATAGGGAGCATCGGTCTCATGCCGTCTCGCTGTGAATCGAGCTGCCAAGGTGCCGGTCTCGAGCTCGAAGTGGGCTATTGGATTGCCAAGCCCTTTTGGGGTCGAGGCTTCGCCCCGGAAGCCGTGCGGACCATGCAACGCTATGCATTTGAAACGCTTGGCTGCAAGGCGCTTTGGTGCGGATACTATGAGGGCAATGACAGGTCGTTGCGCGTTCAGCAAAAATGCGGGTTCGCGCCGCATCACGTCGAGCACGACGTGCCCTGCGAGCTCATGGGTGATGTGCGTACTGAGTACTTTACGTATTTGACCTGCGATGACTGGCGCAAGCAGACAGAAGGGAAGCGATGACGGTGCCGCAACAGCCAGACGTTATCGAGGTGCGCGGTGCACGCGTCCACAACCTGAAAGATATCGACATCGACATTCCGCTGGGTAAGCTCGTGGGCATTGCCGGCGTCTCGGGTTCGGGCAAGAGCTCGCTTGCCCTGGGCGTCCTTTATGCCGAAGGATCGCGTCGGTATCTGGAAGCGCTCAGCACCTACACGCGCCGTCGCCTCACACAGGCCGAACATGCACAGGTGGACGAGGTGCTGCACGTACCGGCGGCGCTCGCGCTGCACCAGCGTCCCAGCGTACCGGGTGTGCGCTCCACTTTTGGCACCATGACCGAGCTCAACAACAGCCTGCGCCTGCTCTTTAGCCGCTGCGCCCATCACGTGTGCCCACACTGCGGCGCGCGCGTGGAGCCGAGTCTCAACGTAGCGGCGGGTTTGCCGCTCGTCTGTCCGTCATGCAATCGCGAGTTCTACGCGCCGGATGCCGAGGGCTTGGCGTTCAACAGCGGTGGCGCGTGCCCAACCTGCGGCGGCACCGGCATCACGCGCGAGGTGGACGAGGCGAGTTTGGTTCCCGATGAGACCAAGACCATCGATGAGGGCGCGGTGCTTCCCTGGGGCTCGCTCATGTGGGACCTCATGAAGCAAGTTGCCGGTGAGATGGGCGTGCGTACCGATGTGCCATTCAGCCAGCTGACTCCGGCCGAGCGCGACATCGTCTTTCACGGCCCAGCCGAGAAGAAACACATCCTCTACGTCCCTAAAAACGGCCAGGGGGCAACGCCGCTCGACTTTACCTATTACAACGCCGTCTATACCGTTGAGAACGCGCTTTCCAAGGTCAAGGAAGACAAGGGTCTCAAGCGCGTAGCGCGTTTCCTGCATGAGGGTCCGTGCCGCGATTGCGGCGGCACGAGGCTTTCGGCTGCGGCGCGACGTCCCCAGGTGCGAGGCATCGACCTGGCACAAGCCGCCGCCATGACGCTCGGCGAGTCGATTGAGTGGGTGCGCGCAGTCCCGGCGTCCCTGCCGCAGGAGATGCGCCCCATGGCGACAGACATCTGCGACTCGTTTCTCAATACGGCGCGTCGCCTGGTCGATCTGGGCCTTGATTACCTGTCGCTCGACCGTGCCGGAGCCACGCTTTCTACGGGTGAGCGACAGCGCGTGCAGCTTGCGCGTGTGGTGCGCAATCGCTCGACCGGCGTGCTCTATGTGCTGGACGAGCCTTCGATCGGTCTGCATCCGGCCAATGTCGATGGCCTGGTGAGTGTCATGCGTGATTTGGTTGCAGACGGCAACACGGTGGTGGTTGTCGACCACGACACACGCGTGCTTGCGGAGGCAGATTATCTGGTCGAGATGGGCCCTGCTGCCGGAGCCGCCGGTGGCAATGTGCTTAGCACAGGTACGGTCGACGAGGTGAGCGATGCGCCCGAGAGTCGCATCGCCCCATTTTTGCGCACGTCGCCCCAGCGTTTGCGTCCGATAATCTCCGAAGACGAGCTGTTCGACCATGGGCACATTCGTATGGAGACGGGTGCGATCCATACGGTGAAACCCCTGGAAGTCGATATTCCCCGCGGTCGTTTGACGGCGGTCACGGGCGTTTCCGGCTCGGGCAAGACCACGCTTGTGCTCGAGACACTCATTCCTGCTCTCAAGGCACAGGCGGCGGGGGAGTGCGTGCCGCGCCACGTACGCTGGATTGATGCCGAGGGAATCGCCCGTGCGAACCTTATCGACGCGACACCCATCGGCGCCAACGTGCGCTCGACGGTTGCCACCTATGCCGATATCCACGACGAGCTGCGCCGTGCCTACGCGCGCACGCCCGAGGCTAAGGAGGCTGGCTATAAAGCGGGTGCCTTCAGCTATAACACCGGAGCCCTGCGCTGCCCCACCTGCGACGGTACGGGCGCCATCTCGCTTGACGTGCAGTTCCTGCCCGATGTCGAGATCGTCTGCCCCGCATGCCGAGGCTCGCGCTACTCCGAGGCGGCCTCGCATATTCATCGCCAGAGCGCGGACGGCAGCCTCCTTACGCTGCCGCAGCTCATGGACATGAGTGTGGACGAGGCGCTCGATGCAACACTGGGTCTCAAGAAGGTTCAGGCGCGCTTGCAAACCCTGCACGACCTGGGACTCGGTTACCTGACGCTCGGCGAGCCCACGCCGGCGCTTTCGGGTGGCGAGGCCCAGCGTCTCAAGCTCGCAAGCGAGATGGGCCGCGCGCAAGACGATTCCGTCTTCGTGTTCGACGAGCCCACGATCGGCCTGCATCCGCTCGATGTCGAGGTGCTGTTGGGCGTCTTTGACGGCTTGGTATCGAAGGGCGCGACCGTTGTGGTGATCGAGCATGACCTCGATTTGATTCGCAATGCCGATTACGTGATAGATATGGGGCCCGGTGGCGGCGAGCGCGGTGGTCGCATCGTCTGCGCGGGAACGCCCGCGGCGGTTGCGGCTTGCCCCGAGAGCGTCACCGGTCGCTATCTGTAGCACCCGCACGCACACCGCTCACATATGCAAAAAGCCGCCGCGAGGGCAACTCCTCGCGGCGGCTTGACATGCAAAGTTGACGCTGCTTCGTCTCTTATGCGCGGCGCCAATCGGTCAGGCAAGCATCGAGACCGGCGACGACGGCGTCCTTATCCATGTGACGGCCGATGATGCACAGGCGCGTCTCGCGGTCGCCCACCTCGTCGTCCCAATAGTCGCGCAGCTCGGGGTTGTCGGCGATGATCTGCTGCTTCTCGTCCTCGGGGGCGGAATCCACAAACAGGCCATTCTCCATCAGGCGCATCTGATGGCCCGCCTGCTCAAAGATGTAGCACATGTCGGGGTTGGCGTTTTGCCACAGCGGGCCCTTGACGCGGATGACCTCGTCGGGCCAGTCCTGCTCCACAAAGTCGGTGAATTTCTCCAGGTCAAAGGGCTTGCGGCGAGCGTAGACAAAGGTCTCGATGTCGTATTCCAGGACCTCGAGGTCGTCGTGCTCCTCGGGGTGCTCCATGGCCTCGACCCATGCGGCGGATTTATAGGCGCGGCTAAAGTCAAAGCGGTCGGTATCCAGCAGCTCGTCCATGGGGACGTTGCCCTGCTCGGCCTCGACGATTACGGCGTCCTTTTGCAGGCCGCGTACGATAGCCTTGAGCTCGGCGATCTGCTCGGGCGTCACGGTGTCGGTCTTGTTGAGGACGAGCGTGGTGCAAAACTCGATCTGCTGGATCAGCAGGCTCTCGATATCGTCCTCGTCGATATTCTCGGCCAGCAGGTCGCGACCGCCGTTGAACTCGTCATACATGCGTGCGCAGTCCACCACGGCAACGATGTTGTCGAGTGCGAGCAGGGGCTCGCCGTCGGTCTTGGCGTCGTCGCAGAAGGAAGAGATGGTATAGGCGATGGGGATGGGCTCGCAGATGCCGGAGGCCTCGATGATGATGTAGTCGAAGTCGCCGGATTCGGCGATGCCCTGCAGCTGGTTGGCGAGGTCTTCGGACAGTGTGCAGCAGATGCAGCCGTTGGTGAGGGGGATGAGGTCGTCTGCCTCAGAAAGGCCGCCGTCGGCGATGAGGTCGGCGTCGACGTTGATCTCGCCGATATCGTTGACGATCACGGCGGCACGGATACCGCCATCGTTTTCGAGGATATGGTTGAGCAAGGTGGTCTTGCCGGCACCGAGGTAGCCGGTGAGCATCACGATCTTGACAGGCTTTTTGGGCATGGGCCCTCCTTTGTTAGTCGCAGCTGACAAGTGAATCTTAGAATACACCGCGCCTTATGTACCCGTCTGCACGCTAAAAATCACAGAGAGGGCTTGCGCGTGTCGAAAAAACAGCCGCGGGCCGCCCGTGGGTTGGGCTAGCCTGCGGCTGCGGGAACGGGCATTTGTACGTGGGCGCGTGCCTACTCCCAGGTCTTCCAAACGTCGGGGGCGTAGCCGACGGTGGCAGCGCGTCCGTTGCGCACGATGGGCTCCGCGAGCACCTGCTGGTTTTCGAGCAGCTTGTCAAAGCGCTGGCTTTCGGCCAGGTGCTGCACGAGTGCCAGCGTGTCCTGGTCTTTTGCCTTGGGGTCCAGCAGCGCATCGATGCCGCCTACGGCGCGCATCACGCTTTGCAGCTCGCCCTTGCTCATCTCCTTCTCGCGCAGGTCGATGAATTGGACCTTGATGCGACGCTCTTTGAAATAGCGCCGTGCTTTCTTGGTATCGAAGCTCTTCTTGGTGCCGAAGATCTGAATGTTCACGATGCCTGCCTCTTCGCTGGAGTGCGGTTGCCTTGCGACATGGTATCGCACGGCGAGCACGAAAGGACGTTAACGAATGAAGTTCGTCCTGGCGCGCTCCGGCTCGGGCGCGGTGATGCCCGCGGCGCGTCCCGCTTCGATGCATTTGAGCATCCATGCCATATTGCGGCCCAGGTTGCGCATGGTCGCCATGCCCTCGGTGTCTTGAAGGGCTTCCTCGGGCGCGCCTCCAAAGGTGACGTTCCAGTAGGTGGAGGAGACGACGGGCATTTGGTTGATGGTGAAGTACTTGTTGAGCACGTCAACGCTGGCACACGTCCCTGCGCGGCGAGCGACAGCGATGGATGCCCCTGGCTTGTGGGCAAAGGCAGCGCCGCCGGCGTAGAAGGCGCGGTCGAGGAAGGAGAGGATGCGTCCCGAAGGGTGCGCGTAATAGACCGGTGTGCCAAAGACAAAGCCGTCGGCCTGGGCGGCGAGGTCTATAAACTCGTTGACGGGATCGTCATCAAAGACGCAGTGACCATCGAGGTCGGAGCATCGATTGCAGGCAATGCAATCACGATACGCGCCGGTACCGAGTTGGAAGATTTGGGTATAGATGCCTTCGGCCTCGAGTGCCTGCGCTATCTGCTTGAGCGCCGTCGCCGTGTTTCCATGCACCCTTGCGCTGCCGTTAACCAATAGAACCTTCATGGACCCTCCCCGGTGTTTCGTGTACATGCCCTGGATTATCGCACGTTCCCAGGCGTGTGGGCCGGTGACGCAGGCGTATACTGTCGCGCATCGAGAAAGAGGATGGATGCAACAGACGATTTCGACTGCGAGCCTGCCGCGACGCACCGGCGTGGTGCTGGAGGGCGGAGGATTCCGCGGGCTCTACACTGCAGGCGTGCTTGACGTGTGGATGGAGCACGGCGTTACCGCCGATGGGACGGTGGGAGTCTCTGCAGGCGCCGCCTTTGGATACAATTTCAAATCCCGCCAGATTGGGCGCGTACTTCGTTACAACACGGCCTACGCTGCCGATCCGCGCTATGCGAGCTTGCGGAATTGGCTGCGCACGGGCGACCTGTACAGTCGCGACTTTGCCTACGGCGAGGTGCCGCTGGTACTCGATCCGGTGGATACACAGACGTTTCGCTCATGGCCCATGCGCTTCACGGCGGTGGCAACCGACATCAATACGGGCGAGGCGGTCTATCGCGATCTTGAACACGGCGATGCGAGCGACATTGAGTGGATTCGCGCATCGGCATCGATTCCTGTGCTGTCGCGTCCCGTGAAGCTTGATGGCCGTGAGCTTTTGGACGGCGGTGCCGCCGAGTCCATTCCCGTGGTGTGGATGCGTGGCCAGGGCTATCAAAAGATCGCCGTCGTGCTCACTCAGCCGCGGGGTTATCGCAAGGAACCCAATCGTCTCATGCCTCTTTTGCGCCTTTGGTTGCATCGCTATCCGCGCTTGGTGGAGCTGCTTGCGCATCGACACGAACGGTACAACGCGTGCCTCGATATGATTGAACGTCTTGAGCGTGAGGGGTCATTATTCGTAATTCGCCCCAGCCGAGACGTGAGCGTACCCGCCATATGCAAAGATCCGCAAAAGCTCAAGGAGATATACGAAGTGGGGCGTGCCGACGCATTGAACACACTCGATGGGTTGCAAGTGTTCTTTGCGTAGCATTCGATGCATGTGGATTAGAATGCGAGTTGATTTCGAGCCAAATGTCCAACCGGTATGCCCCCTTGCGTTTTATTATCAAGATACGCATTGAGCGCGAGAGGGGGTTGCCATGAATCGCATACATGACGACGCTTGGCAATTTCCCATGCCTCTCATGTGCACGGCGTTCGAGCCCGGGACGCTCGATTGTACGCTTGCTGGGATGTCCGAGGATGACCGAGGCACCATCGCACGCGCCGAGGCGCTCTACTATCGGGGCCTTCCCGACGACGCCTGTCGCTTGGCGGAGCCGTATCTGACCTCCGACGATTTGTCGCTTCGACTATCGGCATGCCTTATCTGCGCATATGCCAACCTGTCTCTCAATCGTTCCATGGCGGCGCGTCGCTGTTTGAAATACCTTGAGGAGACGGGAAAGGACCCGCGCGTAACCGAGAATCCGCGTGCCCGCGCATCGTATATGCTCTTTGCGGCAAGCGCGTGCGTGCTGCTGCATTTCCCCTCCCCGATATCTCGCGACGAATTCAATTCATATGCCGCGCTGCTCCCCGAGGGGCTGCGTTTGTTTGCAACGTATGCGCTGGCGCATCGCGCCTACCTTGAGGGCGATTACGGGCGCTGCGTGGGTATGGCCGAAAACGCCTTGTCGATGAAACAGGGGAGCTATCCCGTGGCGGAGGTGTTCCTGCACTTGATGGCTGCTGTGGGATGGATTAATCAGCATGATATCGACCGTGCCAAGGCGCACTTCATGTGCGCTTGGCAGATAGCGCAGCCTGACGATTTGATTGAGATGCTCGGCGAACATCACGGGCTTTTGCAGGGTGTGCTCGAATCGTGTCTCAAAAAGGACTTTCCCCAGGATTTTGCGCGCATCATCAAGATTACCGACCGTTTTAGCCGTGGGTGGCGGCGCGTGCATAACCCCACCGCAGGGGCGAGCGTTGCGGATAATCTGACGACGACGGAATTCGCCATCTCCATGCTGGCATGCCGTGGGTGGACAAACGACGAGATTGCCGCGCACTTGCAGATATCGCGCGGCACAGTGAAGAACCGCCTGTCGAGTGTCTATGCCAAACTGGGCATTTCGAGTCGCGCTGCATTGAGGCAGTTTGTGCTGCTGTAAGGTACCAACTTTCCCATCGTAATAAAAAAAGGCTACCGGCCTGTGCCGATAGCCCTTAAACGGATGTGGTCTTTGCTCGGTGATACCTAGGCTTGGTGCCAGGTGTCGACGAGCTCCGCCGCCGCTGCGTGCGGGTCGGGCGCACTGCAGACCGCGGAGACGACGAAGAAGCCTTCGACGCCTGTTGCCTTGAGGGCGGGCAGGTCTGCTGCCTTCACGCCACCGCCAACCACGATGGGACGCGGGCTAACCTCGTGCAAGGCGCGCAGGTCGTCGAAGTCCTGCGTGATGATGCTGCCGTCGGATGCGAGACCGGCGTCTTTCTTGGTCGCCGTCTCGTGCAAGGGACCTACGCCCAGATAATCGACGAGGCTCATGTCCGCCGTTTTCACGTACTCGAGCATTTCCTCGCAGCGGGCGGAGAGGCCTACGATGGCATCGGGTCCCAGAAGCTTGCGGCACACGTCTACGGGGATGTCGGATTGACCCACATGAACACCGTCGCACTTGATGCCGCGCTCGCGAGCGGCCAGCACCGCGTCGAGACGGTCGTCGATGAGCAATGCTACTTGATCACTCTTGCCTGCGCGGGCGATGACGTCTGCCGCCTGCGCCGTGTACTCGATGAGGTTGCGTACGGAGCAAACCTTGGAACGGATCTGCATGCAGGTGAAGCCGGCGTCGAGTGCCTGCGCCACCACGTCTGCGACGGGGCGTCCCAGGGTGTTCTCGGGCCCCAACACCAAGTATGCCGAGATATCAAGATTGTCACGCATGCTCATGGCTTATGCCTCCCGTGCTTTGAGCTGGGCGTCCAGGCGCTCCAGCTTGCCGTCCATCATGTGATCGAAGCCCGGGCGCACGTCTGCCTTGAGTACGACCTCGGTACGGATGCCCTTTTCCGCCAAGACGAAGGTGGCGTCCTTGACCACCTGCATGACTTCGTCCCATTCACCTTCAATCTCGGTGAACATCGAGGTCGTGCGGCTGGGAAGGCCGGACTCGCGGATGACGCGCACGACTTCTGCCACTTCGGCGGATAGCTCGTCGCCCGTGCCGCAGGGTGCGATGGCGACAGCGATAAGCGTGTTCATCTAGGCCTCCTCGACGCACATCGGGTTTGCGGCGATCTCTTCGCCTGTGGCGCGGAAGAGCTCGTCGATAAAAGCGACCTTGAAGCTCGCAGGGGCGTCGGCCACGGCTGCGGCGCGCGTGCCGGCGAGATTGTAGTGGGCCGTGCCGGCAACCGCCGCGGTAAAGGCGTCGGCGCAGGTGGCGTAGACGGCGAGCACGCCGCCCTGGGAGCAGCCGCAGCCCGTGATCTTGGACATGAGCTCGCTGCCTCCGTGTGAGCGCACGACGGTGGTGCCGTCGGTCACAAGGTCGACCTCGCCGGAGACCACCACGGCACCGCCCGTGTAGCGGGCGAGCGCCACGGCAGCCTCGCGTGCGGCGTCGACGCCGTCGGTGGTATCCACGCCACGAGGACGGTCGAGGGCGTCTTCGGCATCAAGAAGCTCCCACAGGCTTGCAAGGGCGATGATCTCGGAGGCGTTGCCGCGAACGATGGTGGGCTTGTAGGGCTTGAGTTCGCCAATCAGCTTGGTACGCAGGCTGCCGATGCCCAGGCCCACCGGGTCGAGCACCCATGCCTTGCCGGCGTCGTGCGCCGCCTTGGCGGTTGCGGGGATGGTTTGCTCGTAGATAGGGAAGAGCGTGCCCATGTTGAGGTACACGGCGTTGCCGGCGGCAACGAGGGCCTCGCCCTCATCGGGCAGATAGACCATGGCTGCCGAGCCGCCCACGGCGAGCTGGGCGTTGGCCACAAAATCGATGGTCACGGTGTTGGTGATGGAACCCGCCATGGGGTTGGTTTCGCGCACCTTGTGCGCGACGGCCGCAACGGCGGCTTCGATCTGGTTCTTTTCGATCATGCATGCCTCCCTAGGCTTTTGGGGATGCTGCACGTAAAGCTACAGTGTCCCAAAACCACGAGGACATGCTCCCTACGCCAGCGCTAACTGACAGGTTCAAAGGGTTGGGCACATGCCCTCTCAGCCTACTCGCGCGTACGCGGCGGCACCCCTGCATCGAATCTGTGGCTTACATGGTACTCCATGAGGTGGGTTTGCGCCGTCGCGTTGTACCATAAGGAAACCTTTATGCACAAGAAACCTCGCGAAGGACGCACCCATGAAACTGCAACAGCTCATCTATGCCGTCAAGGTTGCCGAGTGCGGCAATATCACCGAGGCCTCGCGCCGTCTGTTCGTCTCGCAGCCGTCTATCACCGCCTCGATTCGCGACCTTGAGGCCGAGATGGGGGTCACTATTTTCGAGCGTTCCAACAAGGGCGTGGTGGTGACCGAGGAGGGCGAGACCTTTTTGGGATATGCACGCCAGGTGCTCGAGCAGGTCGATCTGCTCGAGGAGCGCTATCGTGGCGAGACGCGCCAGGTGCCGCACTTCTCTGTTTCGTGCCAGCATTATTCCTTTGCGGTCAACGCATTTGTCGATGTGATTCGGCAGTTTGACGCCGCGCGCTACGACTTTACCCTGCGCGAGGAGCAGACCCACGAAATCATCGAGGATGTTTCGCACATGAAAAGCGAGCTGGGCATCTTGTACCTGAGTTCGCGCAATCGCGAGGTGATCGAGAAGATGCTGCGCCAAAACGAGTTGGAGTTCGCGCCTCTTTTCCGTGCCGAGCCGCATGTGTTTCTCTCGTCGTCGCACCCGTTGGCGGGTCGCAACAGCGTCACCCTCGACGACTTGCAGGACTATCCCTATCTCTCCTATGAGCAGGGGGACTTCAATTCGTTTTACTTCTCCGAGGAGATTCTCTCCACCCTGGACCGTGCCAAGAACATTCGCGTGCGCGACCGCGCCACGCTGTTCAACCTGGTAATCGGCCTGGACGGCTACACCGTTTGTTCGGGCGTTATCTCGGCCGAGCTGAATGGCGAGGGCATCGTCGCCGTGCCGCTCGATGTGGACGAGTACATGGAGATAGGCGTTATCACGCGCAAGAACTCGCAGCTCACGCGCTATGGCGAGGCGTATGTCGAGGCGCTGCGGCGTCATATCTAGAAATAACACTGCCTGGGATAGAAAGCGCGGCCGCCGGAGAGGGAGCTCCGACGGCCGCTTCCACATGGAGAGGGATCGATACTTGCGCCTTTCGGGCGTGCGTTCCGCTGCGCGTTACGAGCGCTTACGGCTCGCTGCGGCGCCAGCGGCGATAGCGACTGTTCCCGCAAGGGCGGTCGCTACGATGGCTGCGCTTGAGGTATCGCCGGTGGCTGCGAGCGTACCGGCGGTTTTTGCTCCCACGGTTGCAGCTGCAACGGTCGGGGTTGTCTTTGTGTCCTCGGGCTTGGAACCAGGCTTGGTCTCCTCGGGAGGCGCGATGACGGCTCTCTTGGCGACGGCTTCGTCATAGGGGGAGTCGACTACAGTGTCGCCCGTGCCGATGGTTTGGCCTGCCTCGAAGACGATGCCGTCACCGAGCTCTTCCTTGTTGCGATAGTCGATGACCTTGCCGCCTTCAGGCGTCAAGATGGTGGCGCCTTCGATTTCGATGGTGCCGATCGCCTTGCCGTCCTCGCTCATGGCAAGGGCGAAAATCGCCGCCGTGTCTCCCTCGGCCGTAACCTTGCTGCGGACGATCGAGATGGTTGCAGGCGTGATGCCCTCGCTGGTCTGGGCGAAGATGCCGATGTTCACGCCTTGGGGTTCGGGGACGGTTTCGCCATCCTGGTTGCCGCTGTAGTGGTCGGGGCCGTCGCCACCGGTCTCAGCATAGCGGGCTATAGCCTTGACAACAGAGTCGCTGATGTAGATGTGGCCGCTCGCGTCGTTGGGGTAGTAGTTTCTGGTAGAGATCGCGGTCGAGAATTCGCCCTCTGCGAACGCATCTACGATCGAGCCGTTCTTGATGACGATGTCGCCTTCGTCGGTGAAGAGGGCGCTGACATCGTCACTTTCTGCACTTGCGCGGACCGTCACGGTTGCGCCATCGAGCGTGATGCCCTCGTAGGCATAGACGCCGTAACCAACGCCGGTTGCGTTAAGGGATGCATTCGTGACCGTGAGACCGCCCCTGGCTTTGACGGCATAGTCTTTCTCAGAGTTCGCCTCGACCTGGCTGCCACCCGAAATCTCGATGCTGCCGTCAGCCAAAAGCGCCTCGTCTTTGACAGAGCTTGCTACGACCTTGCCGCCGCCCTTGATGGTGAGGTTTTCCCCGGCTTCGATACCCTGATCCTTGGTAGCCTTGGCAGTGACGGTTCCGCTGTTGTCAATTGTAATGTCGCCGTCGGTCCTGATGCCGTCCGATTTGCCTGTGGCGTTGACGTTACCCGAGCCCTTGATGGTGAGGTTGTCATCGGCATCGATAGCGTCGAGCTCGGTGCTCGTGGCGTTGACGGTGCCAGCTCCGTCGATGTTGATGTCGCCATCGGAGGCGATGGCGTCGCCAGAAGATGTCACGTTGAGCGTGCTAGACGCGTCACCTTGAATGTTGAGCTCGGCGTTTTCGCTCGCGCCACTCGTGACCAGGATGCCGTTGCCGTCGTCGTTGTTGGTGACGGTGTTTTCGCCCTTGTAGCTCACGTTGAGTTTGCCGGCGGCATTGATGGGGCCGCCGTTGTAGCCGTTGAGCTGCAAGTCGTCGCCTCCGTCCCACGACCAGGTGCTGCCGTCGCCGGCGGCTCCGTCTGCGGCGTTGTGCGTGCTTCCGCCAACATCGATCCACTCCGCCGCGAGCGAGACGCTCGGCATGAGCAGCGAGCTCACCGTAAGGGCGCAGGCCAGGCCGCAGGCGATGCGGCGGGTCACGCGGCGCCAGCTCCCGCGCGCGAGCACGGCGCGGTGGCGCGGGCGGGGCTCGCTGCTTCTGGGGTCCGTGAACAAGCTGGTCATGATCTCTCCCATCTCATGTGGACACTACTGCTGTTTCGAGCGTATGCCTTGCCCCCAGGCTGCGGTAGTGCCATTTGGGCGCCAAAATGGCCAAAAGGCGGGAGGGGCTGCCGGCTCCGCGCCAAATGCAGCAAACGCTATGCGGAGTGATAGTTGGATATCTGCCATAGGGACGTCTGTTTGAAAGAAACTTTCCGATTTCAGTAGCAGTATTGCGTTTTGTTGAGTAGACACCGTTTTTCTCTAGCAAAACCCCAGTTAGCGCAAGTTCAAAGGAGCCGACTACTCGAGCATTTGCAATACTGCTACTGAAATCAGGAAGTTTGTTGTGCGATGAGGAAATAAAAAGCAGTGCAAGCGGCGAAATGCAGGCTTGTGCGTGAGGGGCCGCTGTTTCCCATGCCAAATGCAGCAAAAAATCCCATTTAGAGTTGGCGGATGAGGGCCTAAATGGGATTTTCTGCTGCATTTGTCCCTGCGCGCCGTCTAAACCGGTCGGGGCAAAAAGCGCGGTCGCCGGAGGGGGAGCTCCGACGGCCGCTTCCACATGGAGAGGGATCGATGTTTATGCCTTTCGGGCGTGCGCCCCGCTGTGCGCTACGAGCGCTTGCGGCCGGTGACGACGCCCGCGCCGATCGCGGCAGTGCCGGCGATGGCGGCCGCGATGATAGCTGCGGCGGAGCTGTCGCCCGTGGCGGCGAGCTTGCTGCCGGCTTCAACGCCCTTGGCGGCTGCGGCGACGGTCTTCGCTTCGGGCTTTGCTTCGGGCTTGGGTGCCTCGACTGGAACGATAACGGCGCGCTTGGCGATCGCGTCGCTGGTCATGTCCTCGATAACGCCCTCTGCGGTGCCGATGGTCTGCCCGGCAAGGTGCATCGACCCGTCGTTGGCCTCGTCGATATAGTGAATATCGCAGACGCGGCCGCCGCCCGGGGTCTCGATGATGCTATCGATGAGGTCGATCGTGCCCATGACGCCGCCGTCTTCGCTGGCGACGAGCGCCAGGATCGCTGCAGTCTCACCCTCGGCGATCACACGGCTGCGCGTGATTGTGATGGTTGCGGGCTTGATTGCGTTTTCGGTCATGACGTGAATGCCAAACGTAGGCCCAACCACGTATACCTCGGGGATGTCGTTGTCGCCATAAGCGATGGGCGGCAGCGGCAGCTGTCCTTCGGTCTTGAGATAACGAGCGATTGCCTCGACGGTCGAATCGCTAATAAAGATGCGGCCGCCGGCTCCACCCTCGTCGTAGTTGATCGAGCTGATGCCGGCTCCCTCGAAGCCCTCGGCAAGTGCGTATACGAGGGAACCATTCTTGATGACGATATCGCCTTCATCAGTGTAGATCGCTATCGAAGTATCACGCGTGGAGTTGCCTAGGGCGTGGGCGCGCACCGTCGCGTTGTCGATGGTGAGGCCCTTCCAGGCCCAGATGCCCTGCTCAGTGCCTTTTGCTGTAACGGTGCTGTTGGAGATTTCGAGCGTGCCTTTGGCGCGGATGCCGTCGTCTGTCCCCGACTTTGCTTCAACGACGCCGCCACCGGTGATGGCTATGTTTCCATTGGCGTGCATGCCACGGGAGTTCTCGCCCTTGGCGCTGACGTTTCCGCTTGTGTTAATGGCGACATCGCCATCGACATTAATGCCGCCGTATGCTCCGGAAGCCTCGACCGCACCCGTGCCCTCGACGTTCAGGTTGCCATCAGCATAGATGCCATCGCCGTTGGCGCTGTCGACGCTGATGCTGCCGGATCCGCTGATATTCAGATCGCCTTCGGAGGTGAGGCCGTCGCCGTCGGACTCCACCGTGAGGGTGCCCGTGCCGGAGATGTTGAGCTCCGCGCTCTCGTTAGTGCCGTCGATGGCGGTGATGCCCTCGCCCATGCTCGCGATGTTGTTATCGCCTTCGTAGCTTACATTGAGCTTGCCGCCGGCTATGATGCCGCCGCCATTGTAGCCGTTGAGCTGCAGGTCGTCGGCTCCGTCCCACGACCAGCTGCTGCCGTCGCCGGCGGCTCCGTCTGCGGCGTTGTGCGTGCTGCCGCCAACGTCAATCCACTCCGCCGCGAGCGAGACGCTCGGCATGAGCAGCGAGCTCACCGTGAGCGCACAGGCCAGGCCGCAGACGATGCGGCGGGTCACGCGGCGCCAGCTCCCGCGCGCGAGCACGGCGCGGTGGCGCGGGCCGGGCTCGGCGAAGTGCGCTCCTGCAGGACGGTCATGCTTGGTGGGGGTCGTGAACGTGGTCATAGCTGCTCCCATCTCTCATATGGCGTGCACTGCTGTTTTGAGCGTACGTGCCGGAGGGCGCGGCCGATAGTGCCATTTGGGAACGAATATGGCCAATCATGGGAGAGACCGGGGAAAGCTTTGGGGTTTGGCGAACGTCTTGCGACCCTTATTGCGAGAGCATCCAGACAATACCTTTCGCGCTTCGAAGGGCCGGCTCGCTAAAGTGGTTGCCGGGGTTGCGCTCGAAGAGCGTCTTGGCGCCGCGATCTTGTAGGATTTGCTCACAGCGTTTGGTGTCGGCGAGCACTTCGCGCATCATGCGATTGGGAGTCTTGTGCTCCTTTTTGCCCAGCGAGAGATAAGCGACGTCGAGGGCACCTTGAGGCAGGTTCTCCTCAAAGTACTCAGTAAAGCCGGGAAACCACAGCGAGCCCGAGATGCTTGCCGCTCGGCTAAAGAGATTGGTTTTGCAGCGGGCCCACAGCGCAAAGAGGCCGGCAAGCGAGTAACCGGCGATGGCGCGGTAGCGCGGGGGAGCGGAGAGGCGCCCTTCGACCGAAGGAATGATTTCGTGCATGAGCTCGTCTAAGAAGTCTTCGGCTTTTCCGGCAAACGGCTCGCTGGTCGCCGTGATGGCGTCGCAGGGCCAGGGGGAGAGCTCGCAGTTCCAGTCGAGTCCGCCAATGGCGGCCAGCATGAAGGGCGGACAATCGAGTTTTTGGCATGTGCTCCAGACATCGAGCCCGTTGCCTTCGAAGACGGGGAGATAGACGATCGGCAACGCTGCGGGGGCGAGCTCGGAATGCCAGATGTTGATGGACTTGTTCCCGATGCTGTATCCCCATATGGTCTCGCTCATCGTCCATCTCCTCCTATTGCTTGGTACGAACGATATTGTCGCACGTTGCATGGCAAAAGTGGCGGTACGCAGCGGCGGGGCCGATTTGTGCAGAAGGGGCGATTGGGCGCGTCATGGTCCCCTCGTCTGCGCAATAAAAAGCGCGGAACCGCTGGCGTGCGGCTCCGCGCTTTGCATCACGCGATGTTCTTGCGCGCTTACGCTACGAAGAAGTAGACGAGGAACGCGAGGGCCGCGATCCACATGAGCGGCTTGATCTCGCGGACTTTGCCGGTGAAGACCGCGACGACGACATAGGCGATGAAGCCCAGACCGATGCCGGCGGAGATGGAGTAGGTGAAGGACACGCCGGCGGCGATCATGAACGCCGGGAAGCCCTGGGACACGTCGGACCAGTCGATCTCGGTGACCTCGCTCATCATGAGGTAACCAACATAGACCAGAGCGCCGCAGGTGGCAGCGCTGGATACCACAGAGACGATCGGCGAGAAGAACGCGGCGAGGATAAACAGCACGCCGGTGGTGACGGAGGTGAGGCCGGTGCGGCCGCCGTCAGCGGCGCCCGAGGTGGACTCGACGAAGGTGGTAATGGAGGAAACGCCCATGAAGCCACCGGCAGCGGCGGCTGCGGAGTCGACGATCAGGATCGGGCGGATGTCCTCGACATTGCCATCCTCGGTGAGGAACTCGCCCTGCTTGGCCACGGCCATGGCGGTACCCATGGTGTCAAAGAAGTCGCTCATGAGCAGGGAGAACGCGACGACGAGAAGCATCGGGTCGGTGAGCACCTTCACGATGGCGAGGCTGCCGTCTGCGGTGGCGGCAAACGGTGCGCCGAAGGTCGAGAGGTCGAGCGGGGCCACGATGCCCGTCGGTGCCTGGGTGACGCCGAGCGGGATGCCGGCGAGCACGGCGACGATGATGCCGATGAGCAGCGAACCGGGGACGTTGCGGGAAGCGAGTGCCACGGTCACGATGATCGAGATGATGCCGACGATGAAGGCGGGGGAGGTGACGTCGCCCAGGCCCACGAGGGTACCGTTACCGGCGACGATGATGCCGGCGTCGGCAAGGCCGATCAGAGCGATGAAGAGGCCCAGGCCAACGGAGATGGCGTGGCGCAGGGTTACCGGGATGGCGTCCATGATTGCCTCGCGCAGGCCGCACAGAACGAGCAGCAAGATGACGATGCCCTCGAGGAAGATGACGCCCATGGCGACGTGCCAGTCACCGCCGCACATGGTGGTGGTGATGCCGGCGACCATGGCGTTGATGCCCAGGCCGGAGGCGCAGGCGAGCGGACGGTTGGCGAAGATGCCCATGCAGATGGTCATGATGCCGGCGCCCAGGCAGGTTGCGCAGGCGAGCGCGCCGCCATCGATGCCGGCGCCGGAGAGCACGGCCGGGTTGACGGCGATAATGTAGGCCATTGCGAGGAACGTGGTCAGTCCCGCGCGGACCTCGGTGCCGAAGGACGAGCCTCGCTCACCGTACTTAAAGAACGATTCCATGAATCCCCTTTTCGCTGTTGCGGATGCTCCGCAGAATTACAACGCTCTACACTCTAGCGTATGCCGAGCGGATAAATCCACAGCATGTGGGCAATATTTCCAACTGGTTGCTCTTTTGGGTCAAGATGGGGCGAGATGGCGGTTTCGCAACGGCTTATATCCGCCGCGGGCGAGCGCCGTCTGCTCTGCTACCCTAAGATGCAGTTTTGTCGATAGATGAGGAGTTGATCCATGATCAAGGAACTGGTGACCGACGAGGCGCTGTTGAGCACCCCCTGTGAGCCTGCGACCGCTGAGGACATTGCCGTCGCCACTGACCTTACGGACACGCTCGTGAGCCTGGAAAACGCCGGCTGCCTGGCTGCAAACCAGATCGGCGTCACCCGTGCGCTGTTCGCTTTCGAGGACGAGTCGGGCACCGTGCGCGTGATGGCCAATCCCAAGGTGCTTTTTGGCCTGGGCGCCGATAAGCTCGAGGAGTCCTGCCTCACGCACGAGGGCATCTCCAGGGTGACGCGCTACATCAAGATCAAGCTGTCCTACGACGAGTTCGTCGATGGCGAGCTTCGCCATCGCAAGGGCGAGTTCGTGGGCTGGGAAGCTCAGATGATCCAGCATATGACCGACCACTGCGCCGGTAAGCTCGTCTAGTTACTGCTTGCATAACGTGGAGCGCCGCATGTGTTCCGGCTGGTGCCGGGCGCATGCGGCGTTTTTCTCAATGAAGCAAAAAATCCCATTTAGCCCGGGTGTTTCACGGTCTAAATGGGATTTCCTGCTTCATTTGCGTGGCGGCGGGATGCGGGCCGCGGCGGGAGTGCAGGCGGCGACGCCGGTTCAGCCGCCCGCGTGGATAACCTATCGGGCTTCGAGCTCGTTGATGAGTTGCTGGGCCACCTCGACGCAGTCGCCGACGACAGCATATTGTGCAGCGTTGAAGATGGGGGCGTCCGCATCCTCATTGACGGCGATGACGGTCTGGGCTCCGCTGATTCCCGCCAAGTGCTGGATGGCGCCGGAAACGCCCATGCTGATGAGCAGCTCGGGGGCGACGGAGACTCCCGTCTGGCCAACCTGATGGCGGTATTCGAGCCACCCCGCCTCGACTAGGGGACGCGTGCAGCCGATCTCTGCTCCCAGCAGCTCCGCCAGGTGACGCATCACGGGTAGGCTTTTCTTCGAGCCGATACCGCGACCCAGCACGAGCAGGCGCTTGGCTTCGGCAATCGACGCTTGGCTATCGGCGGGAATGTGTTCGAGGATGCACGTGCGGGAGCAGACGGACGCATCGAGCTCGACATCGGTCACGCGGCCCGTGCGATTTGCATCGGCCTGGGGCGCGCAGAAGATGCCGGGGCGGACCGTTGCCATCTGGGGACGATGCGCGGGGCACATGATGGTTGCCATGAGGTTGCCGCCAAAGGCGGGGCGCGTTTGATGCAGCAAGCCGGTTTCCTCGTCCATCTCGAGTACCGTGCAGTCGGCGGTAAGACCCGTCTGCAGGCGCACGGCGATGCTCGGAGCGAGCTCGCGGCCAAAGTCGGTGGCGCCGTAGAGGATTACCTCAGGGCGATACTCGCGCGCGAGGCCGCAGATCCAGTGGGCGAAGACGCTCGAGTCGTTTGCGGCCAGGCGGCCGTCCCGGCAGCGCAGCACCTCGTCGGCACCGCGGGCGACCAAAGCGCCTGCCGCTGCGTCACCGGCGCCCAAGGCTTCCCCCACGACGGCGACAACGCGGCAATCTCGTTGAGCGGCGAGTTCGCGCGCACGCCCCAGCAGCTCGAACGCCACCGGCAGTACGGCTCCCGTCGAGTCCGTTTGGGCAAAGACCCAGATGTCGCGATAGGAGGACAGGTCGATGTCCGCTCGCGCTTCATCACGCTCGATTGAAAGGGCTCCTACCGGGCAGGCATCCACGCACGAGCCGCATAGGATGCACGAGTCGGTGACGTGTGCGCAGCGGTTGGGTCGCTCGCCCGTAACGACGATGCCGCCCGAGGCACAAGCACGGACGCAACGCCCGCAGCCGACGCAAGCCTCGGCGTCAATCAAAAGTCCGCTCATCTAGTTCATCTCCTCAAGAAGATCGGCGAGGGCGCGCACCTGGGTGTCGATATCGCCGTCGATAAACGTGCAGTCATGGGCGCGTTCGGGAACAAACGAACGCACGACTTGCGTGGGCGATCCCGCAAGGCCGCAACGGGCAGGGTTCGCAGCGGCGTCTGTTGCGGTGAGGACCTCGATCGAGGCATCTTCGGCAGCGAGCACTCCGGCGATGCTGGGCATGCGCAGCTGGGCCACGTCTTTGCCCACGGTGATGACGGCGGGCAGGGGGACGTCTACCACGTCGTGGCCCTCGTCGGTAACGTGCGCCACGACGATATGGTCACGGGCGACCTCGCGGATCTCGGAAACATCGGTGACGCAGGGGATATCAAATGCGCCCGCGAGCTCGGGACCGATCTGCGCGGTGTCGCCGTCGACCGCCATTTTTCCGCAGATGATAAGGTCGGGGTTCCCGATATGCTCGATGCCGAGCGTGAGCGCGTAGCAGGTGGCGAGGGTGTCGGCGCCGGCGAAGGCTCGGTCTGAGAGCAACACGCCGGAGTCTGCCCCGCGCGCCACGCAGTCGCGCAGGAGGTCTGCCGTGGCGGGGATGCCCATGGAAAGGGCAGTGACGGTGACGTTTGCTCCCCGGTCTGTCAGGGTTTCGCGTGCCTGCAGCGCACACTCCAGCGCCGTGGCGTCGAAGGGGTTGATAACCGCTTGCTTGCCGTCTCGCACGATGGTGTTGGTCTTCGGGTCCATCTTGACCTCGGTGCTGCTGGGCACCGCCTTGACGCAGGCTATGATGCGCATGCTATTCAGCCTCCTTACGGGCGGCGTCTGCCGTGTCGGGCGCAAACAGGTTGCCGCGGCCCAGCTGCGCCTTGGGGTCGAGTTGGGCCTTGAGGGATGCCATCTGGGCGATGTGCTCTTCGCCGTACATGACGGTGAGGAAATCGCGCTTGATCTTGCCCACGCCGTGCTCTGCCGAGACGGCGCCTCCCATCTCGGTGACCTTCGCGGCCCACTCCAAGAACAGCTTTTTGCCCTTGGCGTAATCCGCGTCGTCGCGCGGCAGGATGTTGACGTGCAAATGGTTGTTGCCGATGTGCCCCCATGCGGCCGATTCGAGGCCGGCTTCGGCGAGGGATGCGCGATAGAGGGCAATGACGTCCGCCAAGCGGTCGTCGGGCACGGACATATCGCTTCCCAGCTTGGTGATGGTGGGGAAGGTGCGGCGGCGCTCGTCGATGAGCATGTTGACGCTCTCGGGGACCGCGTGACGGAAGAAGCGCTGGCACTCGCGGTCGACGTCCGTGCGGGCGACCCAGGTGTCGCAGCGGTTGCCACCGTGCGTTTCGAGAAGTTCTCCCAGGCGTGCGAGCTCGGCTGTGGCCTCTTCTTGCGAATCGGCTTCGAGCTCTACGTAGACGCAGTACGCAAAGTGCGGGTTGAGCTTGGGGAGTGCGGAGAAAGCGGTGCTCGCTTCGCGCTGCTGGCGCAGGATATCGAGCGCTGCAGCATCGAAGTATTCCATGGCTGCGGCGCGCTCGAGGGCAGGGCGCGCGGCGTCGACAAAGGCGACCGCGGAGTCCTCGGTCTCAAAGAAACAGTTGACGCCCCAAGTCACGGCGGGTACCGGCATGAGGGCGAGCTCCAGCTCGCAGATCACACCCAGGGTGCCGTCGCTGCCGATAAACAGGTCGATGGCGTCCATGTCGTCCTCGACAAAATAGCCGGATGCGTTCTTAGTGCGAGGCATCTGGTAGGTGGGGAGCTCGAGCTCGAGCATGGCGCCCGACTCGGTTTCGAGCGAGAGATGGCGTCCGTGCCCGCGCACCTCGCCACGGCGCAGCGATAAAGCATCGCCGTTGGCGAGCGCCACGCGTACGGCAGAGATATGGCCGCGCACGGGGCCGTAGGCGTAGCTGCGCGCGCCCGATGCGTTGCAGGCCGCCATGCCGCCCAAGCAAGCCGAGGCCTCGGTAGGATCGGTGGGGAAGAACTGCTCGGGGCCGGCATAGAGCTCGTCGAGCGCCTGTAGGCTCACGGCGTCCCAGTCTTGTGCAGGGATGGATTTGTTGGCGAGGTGCTTACGCAGCTCGGAGAGAATTACTCCGGGCTGTACGCGCAGGTAGAACATGCCTTTTTCGTCGCGGCGAAGGCCCAGATAAGAGCAAGCTCGCGAGAGGTTCATGACGTGGCCGCCAGCGGGAACGGCGCCACCGGCGAGTCCGGTGCGGCTGCCTTGCACGGTGATGGGCGTGCCGGTGGGATACAGCTCGCGCAGAACGGAGCGAATCTCGTCCTCACACGTGGGGAACGAGATGGTCTGTGCCGATCCGACGCTGCGCGATTCATCGCGCAAGTATTCTTCAAATTCCGCGCCAAGCGGTTTGATCTGGGTCATATGGACTTGCCCCTTTGCCTCGATGAGCGGCTTGTCTCGTGAGGCACTGGGCATGGTGTGATCTTGCGGGCGGGGTATGCGCTGCGCCCGCGTGATTGTGCCGGCGGCGCCTCCCTGCCACCTGTTGCCTTAGCATCCTAGAGGCCTTGTGTTACGTGAGCGTTTCGGGTTGGCGTTGATTTTGGTCACGGGGCGATGGTCCGCTGCTTGCTTTGGGATGCGCGGCTTTCGATCGATTTCCGAGACGGTTGAAACAGATTGCTACAGCTCTGAAAATTAAGGCATACGCGCAGCCATGCGGCTGCCATCCGATATACACTAAGCGGTCCAATTGATGGTCGTCGGCTTGCAGGCCGGGTAATTATCGACGAGGGGAATTTTGTGGCAGAGACAAAGGGCATGGCGCGCAGAGTTTTCGCCTTGGCGTGGCCGGTGGCGCTTTCCTATATCGCGGTGGGTCTTGCCTGCGGCGTCCTCGAGGCCACGGCGGGCATGGCTCCTTGGATGGCGTTTGTTCTAGGCTGCACGTTTCTTTCCGGTGCAGGGCAATTCATGATGAGCAACTTGTGGATGGCAGGCGTTCCTATGGTCTCAATTTTGGTGAGCGTCGCAACGGTTTCCTCCAGGTTCGCCCTGTATTCGGCCTCGTTGGCCCCGCGACTCTCGCACGCGCCTCGTCGGCTCGCCCTGGGCGTGTGCGCCACGCTTACCGAGGAATCCTTCGGCATCAACATGGCAAAACTCATGAACGATGACGAGTGGACGGAGGTCCATGCCCTTCTTTTCAATGTCGTCCTGCTTTTCACCTGGGGCGGATCATGCGCCGTGGGTGCCGCCATCGGCGCTGCGGTGACGATCCCGACCACCGTTGCCGGATTTGTCATGACCTCGCTATTCGTCTTTTTGCTTTGCACGCAAAAGCTGGGCATACCGGTGGCCGCGGCGATTCTTGTTGCCTTTGCCGTTGTCGCGCTGCTTAAATATGTGGGGCTGACGGCGCTTGCTGTCCCGGTTGCTGCGGTCACGGGAGTTATCGCTGCGCTTGTTGTGGACGGCCTGATGCTTCAGGGGGCCCGCAATGACCGTTAACGATTTCCTCGTCCTTTGGCTCGTCTCTTTTGGCGCTATCTTTGCATGCCGCGTGCTCCCGCTTTTGATGCTGCGCGGTCGAGCCCTCTCCGTGCGAGTGACTACGGCCTTGGGCTATATCCCGCCTGCTGCGTTTGCCGCACTGGTGGCAAATGATTTGATCGTCCCCGGCTCCGTGGCCGCCAACGGCTTATGGGCCACGCTTGCGCCTTGGGTGGCCTCCGCCTTTGTCGCGCTCGTCGCGTGCAAGACACGCTCGATGCTCGCCTGCTGCGTTGCGGGCGTGGTCGCGTACGTGCTGCTTATGGCGTTGGGATAGGCGGCGGATTGACTGTTCTTGTTTGGTAAATGAAGCAAGAAATCCCATTTAGACCGATTTTTTGGGTTTCAAATGGGATTTTCTGCTTCATTTGTGAAGCAGGCTTTTCGTCTTCGCACCCGCTTAGGATGCCGGCCTCGTGGCCCTGTCGGATGCTGGCGATTGCTGCCCGCTCGGCCGGTTGACGATAACGATGCCCACGCTAACCAGCACGAGCGCGATAACGGCAAAGAGGGGATTTACGGCGTCGGTCTCGCCCAGGATCACGGCCGACATCGCCGCGCCAAAGACGGGTGTCATGAAGCCGAAGATGCTCACGCGGCTTACGGGGTTTGCGGCGAGGAGCCTCGACCAGAGGGTGTATGCCATGGCCGAGATAAATCCCATGTAGAGGATGAGGGCAACCGCCGGTGCGAGGGCGGTGGGGGCGAGGTGCCCGCCCATGGCAAGGCCGCAGCCAAGCAGCACGATGCCTCCCGTGACGAACTGCCAGCCCGAGAGCAAGACCGAGTTGTGCGTGCGTCCGAGGACGGCGATAAAACAGGTGGAAATCGCTCCGGCAACGCTGCTGAGCAGGATGAATCCTTCTCCGTCGAGTGCGAACGAAAACGCGGCATCGCCGCTGCCGCCAAGGTTTACAAGGACGACGCCGGTAAAGCCGACGGCACAGCCGATGACGGCTTTGCGGGTGAGGCGTTCGGTCTTGAAGATGAGGGCTGCAAAGAGGATGGCGAAGAAGTACGCCGCGGCTCCGATGATGGAGCTGGTGACGCCTGCGGCGCGGCTGAGGCCGCCGTAGAAGAAGAAGTACTGCAGCACGGTCTGGAATAGCGCGAGGATGGCGATGGCACCAAGGTCGCGCTTGGCAGGTAGGAGCGCCCGGCGCTGTGCGATGCTGACGCCGACCACGACCATGATGCCGGCGATCGTGAAGCGCGTGCCTGCAAAGACGAGCCGTGAGGCGACGTCGGACCCGGCGATGCCAAACAGCTCGTAGCCGACCTTTACGCAAGGATATGCCGAGCCCCAAAGGCCGCAGCTGATCAGGCAGCCCAGTATCAGGCCAAGCAGGGTCCCCAAAAACGGTTTGTCAGTACGTTCACGTGTCATAGGTCCCCATGATACACGACCAAGCGGATGCATCCGGTTTTTATTCACGGCGCGGTGCGGCACGTCACTGCGTTTTTACGTGCTTCGAAAGACATCTATCGCTTCGTGGGCCATATAGGGAGCTGTTTTTGAGAGGATTGAGCCATTCGAAAAATGCTACTTATACAAAACAATTCGATATGCGTACCCTGTTTTTGGTTTTGCCGAGTAGCTGCTCTGGCTCACGGACAAAACCCCAGGATTTTGAGGGGAGAATAAAGCGGCTACTTGGCATGTTTGGTTATAGGGTACGCACTTCGATGAGTTTTGAAAAATGAAGGCGAGAGCCCATCTTAAAAACGCGAACGATGCTCGAAAGATCTTCTGTTTAGCTGGCATCCGCCGATAAATGGCGGTTTTTGAAACGTTGCGGCTTGGGCGGGACGAACCTTGCGTCGATAGCTACCGTTCGAGAGCGGGCTGGCTTCAAATGAGTGGCGGCTTTTCAAACGCATTGGAAGCGAAACCGGCCGTAGGATGCGCGATTGCCCGCCACTCGCTGAGGGCTGTAGCGAGCGCGGAGCGCGGCGGGCGAACGCTGTCGTGGGGAGCACGGAACGCAGCAGACGAGGACTGCCGCGCCCGCAGGACGCGCAGCTGGCGGAGGCAGGCTCCCCGTGCGGTATGCATGTGGGGCACGAGGCTGGAGGGCGGATGCAGGCTCATGCCACGAAAAAGGCGTCGGCCCTGTGGGGCCGACGCCTGATGTTGCAATCGATATGCTGCGAAGCGCTTACGCGAAGTACGCCACGCCGCTCTCGAAGACGGGCATCCACGCGTTGCCCGGAACGTTGGCGTAGAGGTTATCGCCGCGGCGCTCCACGTGACCCATCTTGCCAAATACGCGGCCGTCGGGGCTGGTGATGCCCTCGATAGCGGCAACGGAGCCGTTGGGGTTCACGTCGAGGTTCATGCTGGGCATGCCTGCCTCGTCCACGTACTGCGTAGCAACCTGGCCATTGGCCACGAGCGTGCGGAGCACCTCGTCGTTGGCGACGAAGCGGCCCTCGCCATGGCTGATTGCCACGGTATAGGGGTCGTCCATCTGGCACTGGGAGAGCCAGGGCGAGAGGTTGGACGCGATGCGCGTGCGGACCAGGCGGCTCTGGTGACGGCCGATGGTGTTGAACGTCAGCGTGGGCGCGTCGGGCGTGGCCTCGACGATGTCGCCGTAAGGAACGAGACCAAGCTTGATGAGCGCCTGGAAGCCGTTGCAGATGCCGAGCATCAGGCCATCGCGAGCCTGCAGCAGGTCGCGCACGGCCTCGGTGACCTCGGGGGCGCGGAAGAATGCGGTGATGAACTTGGCGGAGCCGTCGGGCTCGTCGCCGCCGGAGAAGCCGCCGGGAATCATGACGATCTGGCTCTCGCGGATGCGGCGTGCCAGCTCATGGGTGCTCTCGGCAACGGCCTCGGGCGAGAGGTTGTTGATCACGAAAGTGTCAGCCTCGGCACCGGCGGTACGGAACGCACGAGCGGTGTCGTACTCGCAGTTGTTGCCGGGGAACACGGGGATGATCACGCGAGGACGGGCGATCTTGGCGCCGCTGAACACGTGAATGTCCTTGGCGGCAAAGTCGATCTTCTCGACCGGCTGAGCCTCGAGGTCGGCTGCGGCGTGGCGATAGCTGAAGACGCTCTCGATGCCGCCCTCCCAGGCTTTCTGCAGCTGGGCGAGGTCGATCTGCTCGTTGGCGGTCTCGAGCACATAGCCCTCGACCGTGGTGCCGAGCGGCTCCACGACAACGCCCTCGGCAACGTCGCCAAGCTCGGCGTCCTCGGAAAGCTCAACGATAAAGCTGCCGTACATCGGGGTGAAGAGGCTCTCCACGTCCACATCGTCGGCAAGCTCGAGGCCAAGCTGGTTGCCCACGCACATCTTGAAGAGGCTCTCGGCGCCGCAGCCGTAGCCGGGCGTGGAGATGGCGAGCGCGGTGCCCGCGGCAGTCAGGCTCTCGACGAGCTTGAACACGTCGATGAGCTGGGCGGCGTCGGGGCGGTAATCCTCACCGTAGACGGCAGGCGCAATGCGGACCACGCGGTTGCCGGCGGCCTTGAACTCGGGGGAGACGGCGCGCGCGGCGCGGCCCACGGCCACGGCGAAGCTGATGAGCGTCGGCGGAACGTTGAGCTCCTGGCCGTCCTGCTCAAAGCTGCCGCTCATGGAGTCCTTGCCGCCGATGGCGCCGGCACCGAGGTCGATCTGGGCCATCAGGGCACCGAGGACCGCGGCGACAGGCTTGCCCCAGCGCTCGGGCTGGGTGCGCAGACGCTCGAAGTACTCCTGGAAGGAGAGGTATGCCTTCTCATGCTCGAAGCCTGCTGCCACGAGCTTGGCCACGCTCTCCACGACGGAGAGGTACGCGCCGGCAAACTGGTCGGCCTCCATGAGGAAGGGGTTGAAGCCCCAGGACATGGCGGATGCCGTGGTGGTCTCGCCATCCACGGGGAACTTCGCGACCATAGCCTCGGAGGGGGTGAGCTGCGTCTTGCCGCCAAAGGGCATGAGCACGGTGGCGGCACCGATGGTGGAGTCGAAGCGCTCGGAAAGGCCCTTGTTGGAGGCGACGTTGAGGTCGGTGACCAGCGAGGT
>CAKUGM010000018.1 GCA_934654625.1 uncultured Collinsella sp.
CTTCTAGAGGTGCCGCACACGAATGTCGACACGTAGTTGAACAAACGAAAGTAATTATACGCAAGTACCTGCGTGAAGCAAGAAGAAATAGCAACAAAAACCTGAGTTTATGGAGGTTCCTTAAAGCAATGTGCCCCCTTCTCAGGAAGGGGGCACGAAAGGGGGAAGCGTCGCTATGGCAATGCGATGCTAGAAGCGGCTAGCGATCGGAAAGCTTTGCCTGAGCTGCGGCGAGTCGAGCAATAGGCACGCGATACGGCGAGCAGGAGACATAGTCGACTCCCGCCTTGTAGAGCTTCTTAATGGAACGAGGGTCGCCACCGTGCTCGCCGCAAACACCAAGATCAAGCTTGGGATTGGTGGAGCGGCCGCGGTCGACAGCCATCTTCACCAACGAGACCACTCCATCATCAATCGTCTCGAACGGGTTGGACTCGAGAACGTGACGATGCAGGTAGATCGGGATGAACTTGGACTCGGCGTCGTCGCGCGAGAAGCCAAAGGTGGTTTGGGTCAAGTCGTTCGTACCGAAGCTGAAGAAGTCGGCATGCTGGGCAATCTCGTTAGCGGTAACGCATGCGCGCGGAAGCTCGATCATCGTTCCGATAGGAATGTCGAGCTCAACGGTATTTTCGCGCTCAACATCCTCGATGACGCGCTCGATCACAGAACGCAGCTGCGCAAGTTCGGTGGTCATGGAGACAAGCGGAACCATGATTTCGGGACGCGGATCCAGACCCTGGGCCTTCAAAGTGGCGGCAGCAGAAGCGATGGCACGCACCTGCATCAACGGCAGGTCGGGGAAAACAATCGACAGGCGCACGCCGCGAAGGCCAAGCATCGGGTTGGACTCGATCATGCCGTCGATACGACGCAGCAGGGCGCGCTTGGGCGCAAGCTCTTCTGCGGTTGCGCCCTGAGCCTCGGCGCGGGCAATTTCGACCTCGAGGGCACGCGGATCATCCAAGAACTCATGCAGGGGCGGATCGAGCAAGCGAACGATAACGTTCCTGCCGTCCATCTCGCGGAACATCGCAAGGAAGTCCTTGGTCTGAACGGAAAGAAGGTCGGCAAGCGCATGCTGACGGACATCAGGCTCATCGGTGAGGATGAAGGTCTGGATGATCTGCTTGCGATCGCCCAGAAACATGTGCTCGGTGCGGCACAGGCCGATGGCCTCGGCGCCCAATTCGCGAGAAAGCTTTGCATCTTCGGGATTATCCGCATTGGCGCGAACGCCAACAAGATGACCGAAAGAGGGGTCGTGGCGGATATCGTCTGCCCAGGACAGAATAGTCTCGAGGTCGCCGGAAAGTTCGGCCGAAACCAGCGGCACGGCACCGAGTACAACGATTCCCTGCGCGCCATCGATAGAAATCATATCGCCCTCATGGAGAACGGTATCGGTACCTTCAACACGAACTTCCTTCTTGGCAGCATCAATGCGGAAGGACTCAACACCGCAGACGCACGGAGTGCCCATACCGCGGGCAATGACTGCTGCGTGACTCGTCTTGCCACCATGACTGGTAAGAATACCCTCTGCAGCAACCATGCCCTTGAGATCATCGGGGTTGGTTTCCCAGCGAACGAGGATGCAGGGCTCGCCTGCCTCTGCACTTGCAACGGCATCATCGGAAGAGAAGACGACCTTGCCCACGGCGGCGCCGGGGCTTGCATTGAGGCCGCGTGCCAGGATGTCGACCTTAGCCGTAGTGTCAAACTGCGGGTGGAGCAGCTGATCAAGCTGCGCCGGATCAATACGAGAAACAGCCTCGTCGCGCGTGATGAGGCCCTCTTCGACCATCTCGATGGCGATGCGCAGTGCGGCCGTGGCCGTACGCTTGCCCACGCGGGTCTGGAGCATCCAGAGTTTGCCCTGCTCGATGGTGAACTCGATATCGCACATATCGCGATAATGGTTCTCGAGCGTCACAAAAACCTGCTCAAGTTCGGCACCGGCCTCTTCAAGACCGGGGGTCTTTTTAAGATCGGTGATAGGTTCGGTGTTGCGGATGCCGGCGACAACGTCTTCACCCTGGGCGTTGACAAGGAAGTCACCGTAGAACTCCTTGGTGCCATCGGCAGGGTTGCGCGTAAAGGCAACGCCGGTAGCGGAGGTCTCTCCCTTGTTGCCAAAGACCATGACCTGCACGTTAACAGCCGTACCCAGATCGTCAGAGATTGCGTGCTGCTTGCGGTACAGAATGGCGCGCTCGTTCATCCAGCTGCCGAAAACGGCCTGGATGGCAAGGCGAAGCTGGAGACTCGGATCGCTCGGGAAGCAAACCTCACCATCGACGACGAGCTCAGGATGAGTTTCGGCAGAAACATGAGAAGAGAAAATCTCCTTGAACTCTGCGACAAGCTCTTCGAGGTCCTCGGCGGAAAGATCGGAGTCGTTGCGAACGCCCGCGATAACCTTCTTCTTCGTAATGGCGTTCTCGAAGAGATCGGCATCGACATCAAGAACGACATTGGAGAACATTTGGATGAAACGACGATAGGAATCCCAGGCGAAACGGGGGTTTTCCGTCTGCTTGATCAAGCCCTGGACAGACTCGTCGTTAAGACCGAGGTTCAAAACGGTATCCATCATGCCGGGCATGGAGAACGGAGCACCGGAGCGCACGGAAACGAGAAGCGGATCGTTGGCATCGCCGAGCTTCTTGCCCATACGACGCTCGAGGTCATCCTCTGCCTGCGCAATCTCGTCAAGAGCGCCCTCGGGCCAAGTGTTGTTGGCACCCGAGTACTCGACGCAGGTCTGGCAAGTAATGGTGAATCCCGGAGGGACAGGCAGGCCGATGCGTGCCATCTCGGCAAGATTAGCGCCCTTGCCGCCGAGCGTGTAATTCATGCTCGATGCGCCTTCGGTCACATCGGTCCCGTGCTCGTCAACGCCAAAACGGTAGACGCGCTGCTGTGTGCTCACGATAATCCCCTTTCATCGCATCCCAATAGATGCACTATCGTGGTATGAAAAGCCCGGATGTCTATTCGACTCCGGGCAATTGCATCATAGGGAAAAAACCTACGAAATCTTTCGTATTCGTTTACATGACCCGTGACCGTAACGAAAGTTACCGTAAACGGCCATACATGTGGTTACTTCATGCAGATACCTATTTTGATGCTCTTTTTGCTCTAGCAGCCCGTGCCGCCTGCACCGTCTCCAGATGATCGATTATCTCTGCAGCGGATTCCTCGATTGCCTTTCGGTCGGTACGAATAACAAAGCAACCGAGGCGTTTCATGAGCTTATGTGCTTCTTCCATCTCACGAGTAATGGATTCCGGATCGGAATATGAAGAGGCCCAAGCTCGTGAATAATCATCCCCCAGGCGCCGATCGCGAATATCGGCGATAACATCGGTTGTGGAAAGAAGGCCGAAGAGCCTCATAGGATCGACTTCAAAAATGGACTGGGGCGGCTCCATCTCGAGAGCGAGCGGGATATTCGCGACGCGATAACCTTGAAATGCCAGGTACATGGAGAGCGGAGTTTTCGAGGTGCGGGATATTCCAAGCAAAACGATGTCGGCATCGCGGATGTTATCCGCTCCCCTGCCGTCATCATGCTCCACAAAATACTCCATAGCCTCGATTCGTTTGAAATATCTTTGGTCCGTTCGATGAATCGTGCCGGGAATACCATGGGGCTCTTTACCGGTGAGTTCGGAAATGATGCAGCACGCAGGCCCCATCAGGTCAACATTGGGAATCTCTCGCTTTACACACTCTTCCATGACGGCATGGCGCAAATCGGTGTTGACGATCGTGTGGAAAACCGCGCATTTAACAGAGTGCTTGGAATGCGTATCGAGATACGAGGCAACTTGAGAAATGTCGGTAACCTTGGGCAGACGGGAAATGCGAATGCTTCCCTCATCAAATTGCCCCGCTGCTGCGAGTACGACCTCACAAGCAGTATCGCCCAGGGAATCGGATATCACGTGAACAATAGGAGTCGATGCATCGAAGTTCTCTGGCATTATTGCCCCCTTCTGCCTTCTAGTGAATACAAGGTAGATGCTACCCCGCTTTAAGTCACAATAAAACGAAAGCGAAATGCTCGTTTGTAGAGCATTCCGCTTTCGATTCAAAATATGTCGAAAGAAATTACTTTCGAGCAAGCTCTCCCATATCAGCCACATCATGGAAAACCGCAACGAAACGGTTGAGGAGACGAAGACGATTGTTCTTGACCGCCTCGTTCTCGTCCATGACGAGAACGTCATCGAAGAATCGGTCGATAGGATCGCGGAGTTCGGCCAGCGCGGAAATGACCTCGGCATAAGCAGAAGAATCGATTGCGCTGTGAACCTTTTCTTGGGCGGTGTCGGTTGCCGTGAGCAGGGCGCGCTCGACCGGCAAAAGCGATACCTCGTCAACACCCACGCCGAGCTTCACATCTGCCAGATGGCTTGCGCGCGCATAGGCGGTAGCCAGATTATCGAAGGTCTCCGCGTCGTTGGCACGCGCATCGTCGAGTGCGTGCGCCAACGCGAAGAAATCGACTGGAGCCTCGATGGTTCCGCGGGAAACTGCGGCTACCGTGTCGGACTTAATCTTAGCGTCACGAGCAATCTGCTCCATACGACCCTTGATGAAGGAGCAGATCGCCTGTGCAACCTCGGCTTTATCGAAGGAAAGTCCCTGCTCAAGATAGGCGTCGAGGGCATCGTCGACCAAGGCGGCATAGCCGCAATGAAGACGCTCGGCCAAGATGTTGATGACACCGATGGCAGAACGACGCAGCGCAAACGGATCTTTGGAGCCGGTCGGCGGCTCACCGATGGCGAACATGCCCGCAATGGTATCAAGCTTATCGGCAACGGCCACAACACAGCCGGCAAGGCCGCAGGGCAGCTCGTCGCCAGCGAAGCGAGGACGATAATGGTCGCGGATGGCCTCGGCGACCTCATCGGACTCGCCTGCCGCCTGAGCGTAATAGCCGCCCATAACGCCCTGCTGGTTGGTAAACTCGACAACCGCGGAAGAAACAAGATCCGCCTTGGCAAAATGCGCAGCGCGCTGGGCGTCGGAAGCAACATGGGCCCCGATTCGAGCCTCGCGGCAAATACCCAAGGCAAGAGATTCGATACGCTCGGATTTTTGCAGGACGTTGCCCAGCTTCTCCTGGAATGCAACGGTGGCAAGACGGGAACGGAACGTCTCGAGAGAAACCTTAAGGTCCTCATCGTAGAAGAACTTCGCGTCATAAAGACGGGCACGAACAACGCGCTCGTTGCCGTCGATAACGCGCTCGTTGTTCTCGGGCTTCGTGTTCGAAACGACGACGAACTCACGCGTCAGCTTGCCATTCGCATCGTAAATGGGGAAATAGCGCTGGTTGGAGAGCATCGACTCGCAAATGATCTCATGCGGGACAGCAAGGAACTCCTCGTCAAAGACGCCAACGAGCACCGTGGGCCACTCGCAAAGGTTGACGACCTCATCAAAGACCTTTTTAGGCGTATCCACATGGGCACCGGAACGCTCGGCTTCAATCTTCGCGATGCCATCCAGGATCACCTGACGGCGACGCTCAGCGGACAGCACGCCATGTTCCTCAAGAACGCGCTCGTAATCGGCAGGAGAGGCGACCACGTGCTCACCAGGGCCCAAAACGCGGTGGCCACGAGTGGTGTTAGAGCTCACAACGTCCGCATAGCTCACCGGAACAACCTGATCGCCCAGAAGGGCGCAGATCCAGCGAATGGGGCGAACGAACGTAGCGGACTCGGCACCCCAGCGTTGGCTACGGTAGTTAGGCCATTCCAACGAGGAGATGACGCTCTCGGCGAGGGCGGTCAAAATAGGCTGAGCGGGAGCCGCGGGGACGAAGCGCTCGGCAAAAACGTACTCACGTCCGTCGGTATCCTCTCGACGAACAAGATCGGTTGCGTCGACACCGCACTTACGGGCAAAGCCGCAGGCAGCCTTGGTTGGCGCGCCCGCTTCATCGAAAGCGATATTGGCCGCAGGGCCACGCTTGATCTCATGGACCTCCTCGGTCTCGGTGGCCACGTCTGCGATGACCGCACCGAGCCTGCGAGGAGAGGTGATGATCTTGATGTCGCCGTGAGCGAGACCGGCATCATCAAGGCCCTTAGCCAAAAGCTCTCGATACTGCTTCGAGGCGTGAATGAGCGGAGCGGAGGGCATCTCCTCGGTTCCGATCTCGAGCAGGAAGTCTTTCTTTTCAGACATCGTTTCTATGCCTCCTTCTGGGACGAAGCGTTATCGGCGGAGCCACCGGCCACTTCGGCGAGATAGGACTCGCAGCAGGCCTTCGCGACGGCGCGAACGCGAAGAATGTAGTTGGCACGCTCGACAGCGGACAGAGCCCCGCGAGCGTCGAGGATATTGAACGCATGGCTGCACTTCATGACGCAGTCATATGCGGGAAGCGGAAGCTTGCGATCAAGGCAGGAGTGGCACTCGGTCTCGTAGTCATCGAACTTCTGGCGCATCATATCGATATTTGCGACCTCGAAGTTATAAGCCGAGAACTCGCGCTCGTTCTCCAGGAAGACGTTGCCGTACGTCATAGGGGTGCCGTCGGGCAGATAGCTCCACACGATGTCATAGACGGAGTTCACGCCCTGTACGTACATGGCGATACGCTCAAGACCATAGGTGATCTCGACGGGAACAGGATCGACCTCGATACCACCGACCTGCTGGAAATACGTGAACTGCGTGACTTCCATGCCGTTGAGCCAAACTTCCCAGCCAAGACCCCAAGCGCCGAGCGTCGGGCTCTCCCAGTCGTCCTCGACAAAGCGAACATCATGCTCGTTCGGGTCGAGACCGATGGCTGCCAGGGAATCGAGATAGAGCTCCTGGCTATTAACAGGTGACGGCTTGATAAGAACCTGGAATTGGTAGTAGTGCTGCATGCGGTTCGGATTCTCGCCATAGCGGCCGTCGGCCGGGCGACGGCACGGCTGCGCATAGCAAGCCCTCCAAGAATCTTTACCAAGGGAGCGAAGCAGGGTAGCGGTATGGAACGTACCCGCACCGACTTCGGAGTCATACGGCTGCATGATGACACAACCTTGCTTTCCCCAATATTGCTGGAGACGCAAGATGATTTCTTGGAACGTAAGAGCGTTTTTCTCCATGCTCTAGATCCCCTCGATTCACGATCGGTTCATACGGTTTGCTATGGTAGCCCAAGTACAGAGCGAATACGCCCGGTACAGGGCAATCTTTTAGAATGCTGCGCGATTTTTACAGGGTGCCAAAGCGGTTAAGGGGCCAATAGCGCAAAACGGCGACACCGATGATGCTGTCTTGCTTTACCGAGCCGAAATACCGGGAATCCGCAGAGTTCTCGCGGTTATCCCCCATAACCCAAACGCTATCATCAGGCACGGTGTACGGGAAGGAAACAGATGCGTCCTCAGCCTGAACGGAGAGAGGCCAGGACTCCCCCATCGCATACGGCTCATCGAGCGCCTCGCCGTCAACGTACACGACGCCATCTTTCATATCGACGGTTTGGCCGCCGAGTGCGATGACACGCTTCACGAGCACATCATGCTCGGATGAGATATCGGGATTATGAAAGACGACGATATCGCCCGCACGAACGCTCTGGCCGAGCTCAACCGTCACCTTTTCGGCGAGAACCTGATCGCCGATCTCGATCGTCGTCTCCATTGATCCGGTGGGAACGACATACGGTTCGATGATAAACGAGCGTATGACAAACGTGGCGACACAGGCGACCGCGATGACAACCACCCATTCGCAAACTCCTCGTAAGAAAGAACCATTATGCGGCGTCACGATAGCTCCAATTCTCGTTATTCACCGGAAACAGTATGATATCGCGCGATGAGCTCTTGGGCAAAAACACCCTCTTCGGGCGAGAGATCCGCCGTATCAATCAGATCGGGGCGCCATCGACAGGTACGTTCGATAGCGTTTTTTCGTCTCCAGGCATCGACCTTAGCGTGATCGCCCGAAAGAAGAACATCAGGTACGCTTTTGCCGTTAAACGTCGCGGGGCGCGTGTACTGCTCATACTCCAAGAGCCCGCCTCCGGTCTGCGTCGCAAACGACTCATCGACGCTGGACATCTCATCACCCAGAGCTCCGGGTAAAAGACGAACCACCGAATCGGTAACAACCATCGCAGGCAGCTCACCGCCGGTCAAAACGTAATCGCCGATGCTCAAGCGCTCGTCGGCATAATCGTATGCGCGCTCATCCATGCCCTCGTAGCGTCCGCATACCATCAAGATTCGCTCTTCATGGGAAAGTCGCTCGGCAACATGCTGATTAAAGGGGGTACCGCATGGCGTGAAGAAAATTACATGCGGGCGCGGACCCGTCGAAGCGATGTCCTCGATAGCAGTTGCCAAAGGCTCGACTTTCATCAGCATGCCCTGTCCGCCGCCATAGGGCTCGTCATCGACCGTCCGGTGACGATCGTGCGTCCAGTCGCGTAGATTGTATGCATTGAATTGGAAGAGCCCGGATGCCTTAGCGCGCCCCAAGATGGACGTAGAGACCACGGTATCAAACATCTCGGGAAAAACGGAAAGGGTTTCGATGATCATCAGGAGTCCTCCCGCTCGTTCTCGGTAACGATACCATCCATGATAGTGGCATGGATGGGTCCGTCATCGGGAATCGAATCGATCACCTCATCGATGACAGGAATGAGAAGCTCTCCGAAAGGCCCCTCGTCAATGGTCCAGACATCGTTTGCCGGAGTGCAGATGACCTCGACAATCACCCCGAGGTATCCATACCGAGCATCTTCGACCTTTCTCCCCAACACATCATCGATGGCGTGATCGAGCGGAGAAAGATCCAGATCGTCTTCGGCAGCAAGGACATAACAGCCGACAACCGCCTCGGCAGCATCGAGCGAATCGATACCCGTAAAGGAAACGAGCGCCTCGGAGCCCCCGCACGAAACAGATTGGATCGAACAGAATCGATCGCGATCAAGTGCCGGCGGCGTGAGGGCACAGTTGAGCCCTTTTTCTAAAAGGAAGGGAAGGCCTCGCAGCGGAGCCACGAGAACCTCCCCTTTTGACCCGTGCGGACGCACCACACGGGCTATGTTGCGATAACGAACAGTCAAGGCTTATCCCAAGACTTCGACTTCGACTGACGTTCCAAGACGCGCAGCAAGGGCGCGCGCAAGCGTGCGAACAGCCTTGATGGTGCGGCCATGACGACCGATCACCTTCGCGACATCGGGTTCGGCAACGCTAACTTCAATCGTGGAGGAATCCTCACCGTCGATAACCTCGAGGCTCACGGAATCGGCATCATCAACGATGTTGACGACGAGATACTCGACCAGATCGGCAATGCGATCGGAGACCATCTCCTCATCAGCGCTCGAAACCTCAAGCTCATCCTCGATTGCGTTGAGTTCCTCGGACAACGTTACTCCTCGGTAGCCTCAGCGGCCTCAGCAGCAGCCTCGGCGGCCTTCTTGGCCTCCTCAGCCTCACGGGCGAGCTGCTTCTTGGACTTCTTGGGGGCAGCAGCGGCCTTCTCGCCCTCGTTGGCGGCCTTCACCAGAGCGGCGACAGCGTCGGTGAGCTGAGCGCCCTTGAGCTGCCACTCAGCGATCTTCTCGAGGTCGAGATTGATGGTCTTAGGCGTGGTCAGCGGGTTGTAACGGCCGACCTCCTCGATCAGACGACCATCGCGCGGGCTGCGGGAATCAGCAACGACTACGCGGTAGTACGGACGCTTTTTAGAACCATGACGAGCGAGGCGGATTTTGACTGCCAATGAAAACTCCTCCAACCAAGCAGCTGAGCTGCAACAACAAACAAACGATTTGTAATGATACGCCATCGTTCGGAGCAGGTGAAGTCGTGAGAGAAACTTCTTCGGTATGAACGACAGCGTTTTCATATCTTAACCATGAATCGGCAAAATGCAAGGGTTTCCATGTAATCGCGCTATACTTGCATTATGGATACCGAACATACATACGATTTAGGCAAGGCATTCCATTCGCTCTTCGGCGCATGGGAGGGACCGGCCATAGGTCTACTCGATCTCGATGCCTTCTTCGCGAGCGTCGAACAGCTCGATCATCCTGAATGGCGCGGCAAGCCCGTTATCGTAGGTGGCTCTCCCGAATCGCGAGGGGTAGTCTCCACCGCTTCTTACGAGGCCCGAACGTTTGGCGTCCATTCCGCAATGTCGTCGACACAGGCCCAGCGACTATGTCCGCACGCCTTTTGGGCAAAGGGCGATTTCGCACGATATCGAGAGATGAGCGCACAGGTTATGGCCATTCTTGCCGACGAAACGCCTTTCGTCGACCAGGTTTCCATCGATGAGGCGTTTTTTGACATCACGCCGGGCAGATTCAACGCCGAAAATCCCGTTGAAATATGCAAGCGAATCTCATCACGCGTTTCAGAACTTGGAATAACGTGCTCGATTGGCCTGGGATCGAACAAGACCGTGGCGAAAATCGCCAGCGAACGCGATAAACCGCATGGACTCACAGTCGTGTTGCCGGGGACAGAGAAAGCGTTTTTGAGTCCGCTGCCCGTGCGCGCGATGAGCGGCATCGGAGCTGCCGCGGAGCGACTTCTGGCAAGCCGGGGAATACGAACCCTCGGGGCGGTCGCATCGGCACAGGAGGCCGATCTGGTTGCCGTCTTCGGTGTAAATGCAGAGGCGATGCGTCAACGGGCCCGAGGGGAAGAAGTAAGCGAAGTCTCCCCTATCGACGCGCCCGATGAAGTTAAATCCGTGAGCAATGAACGCACGTTTGCACACGACCTTACCGATCGCGCAGATATCGAAGCTGCTATCGCCCTACTTGGAGAATCAATCGCGCGTCGTATGCGCAAAAAGGGGCTCCTGGGCAGCACGGTCACGTTAAAGCTCAAGTACAGCTGGGGCACAGGGAAAACCATCCAGCGCAGACTTCCCCATCCTACCGACGACGAGAACGTCTTCGTGCCCGTAGCCCTTAGTCTTCTTTCATCGATTTGGTCGGAAGGCATGCGCGTGCGCCTCGCAGGGCTTGGCATGAGCGAATTCGATGGGCCGAAAGAAATTCAAACCGATCTCTTCTGCACTCTCGACGAACGCGGCGCTCAGACCACCGAGCGACGCAAGCTATCGGTGACCATGGATCAGGTTCGAGAAAAATTTGGAGAAGGGGCGGTGGAATTCGGTCGCACCGCCCGCTTTGACGGCGATATCGTTCGAAAAGGTAAGTTCACTCAAAGTGAAGGCTAGACGAGCTCGACATCAAGCTGGGGAGCATCTCCCCAGAGCTTTTCGAGGCGATAGAAATCACGCGCCTCGGGCGTGAACACGTGCACGACGACCGAACCGTAATCCATGAGGATCCAAGTTTTCTCGTCACGGCCTTCGATGGAAAACGGGTGCTCGCCATAATCCGCGGCAACCTTCTCCTCGACCTCGTCGACGACAGAGTCGCACTGGCGCGCATTGGAACCGGTGGCGATTACAAAGTAGTCGCAAACATCAGACAGCTCAGTAAGGTCGAGGACACACACATCCTCGGCTTTTTTATCGAACGCGGCCTGTGCGGCACGGCGCGCAACGGAGGCGGCATCGACGCCTGCGGAGGAAAGAGAGGCTGCGGTGCGCTCGGAGTCTACAGCAAACTGGTCCGCGTCGGCGATGGGTGCGGACATATCGATCGAATCGGTCATGCGAGTCCTTTCGTAGCATAGGCATTGTAGATGGTGATGGCCGTGGGATACAGGTAGCGGCCAGTCGAAATGACATAGGAAAGCCCCTGCGAGAAGCACTTGAAGAACAAACTCTCGAGGGAAACCTTGCCCACGGCCGCGCGGAGTTCGTCGGCGTAATCCCCCTGGCGCATGGGCTCGATGGCGTCGGCGATGAATACAACCATATCAAGTGGCGTCATATCGACAGCGCCCACCGTATGGCGTGCGACCGCCTGCCATACGGACTCGGGAAGCTCTGGAAACAAATGGGGAAGCTCGACGGCGGCTACGAGACCATGAAGCAAAGGAGCGCTATAGGTTGGTGAGCCGGCAAGGCGAATACGGTATTGAGCCGCTCGTGCCAAAAGCTCGCTGTCATCAAGGACCTTATCCCAATCGTGAACAAGGCCGGCTGCCTCAGCTAAAAATGGATCTACACCGTAGGTTTCTGCGAGTTGCGAAGCGGTCCGGGCGACACCGAGCGAGTGCTTGTAGCGTCGAGGTTTAACCTCTTTCATGCGAACATCCAAAAGCTCGCGCATATGCTGAAGGTAGTGGACCTTTTCCTCTTCGGTCGCACCTAGGATATCGGTTATGGCGACTCACCCCTCCCTAACGGTTCTCAGCGCGTCCACGCGCTCACGGGAACCTGTATTGTAGAGCCTATTCTTGCGAATATAGCCAATCACCGACTCTGAAGTCAGATAGCGCACGCTTTTCCCATGGCGAATGCGATCGCGAATATTCGTAGAGGAAATCGCCAGGGCGGGAATCTCGATATAGCGAACGTTGAAATCGATGCTGCTCGATTCTATTCGCCTGCACACGTGATTGATATCGTAGCCGGGGCGCGTTGCGGCAATAAAGGTTGCAAGCTTTGCCATATGCTCGGCATCATGCCACGTCATGATATCGAGCACGGCATCCGCGCCCGTGATGAAATAGAGCTTGACGTTGTCGGGATAGTGCGAGCGCAACGCCTTGAGCGTATCGATCGTATAGGTGATCCCCTCGCGATCGATCTCGAAACGGCTCGCATCAAAAGCGGGATTCGCCGCAGTTGCGAGCAAGGTCATGGCATAGCGGTCCTCAGCGTCGGTGACCGTGGAATTCTGCTTGAATGCCGGAGACCCGGCCGGCATGAACAGGACGAGATCGAGCGACAACGCCTCTCTCGCCTGCTCAGCCGTCACCAGATGGCCGTAATGAATGGGATCGAAGGTCCCGCCCATGATTCCCAATCGATACTCACGATTGGGATCGGCGCCCAGCTCGGGAAGATGAGGAAGGCTACTCATCAGTCTCTCCGTCTTCGGGGGAAACTTCATTCGCAAGGTCAAGATCCTCGATAACCTCGTCCTCGAAATCGTCGAGGACGCCCTCATAGGCAAATGAATAACCGGTGATGCGAACCTCATCGCCCGCGCGACAACCAGCCTTCTCCAAAGCATCGTCGACGCCAATACGGGAAAGTCGATGCTGCAGATAGATGATGGCGTCCTCATTTTCCCAGTCCGTCTGGACGCACATGCGCTCGATACCACGGCCGAGAACGCGCCAAATGCCGTTACCCTCCGGCACAACCGTAAAGCGCCTATCGCGCTCGCGGCGGGCACGCTCCCACTGCTCGGTATCCACTTCCTCTGCAGGAGTCTCCTCGGCAAGTTCCTGACGAAGCTTGGAGACCTGCTCGCCCACGGCAAGCATCAAGGAGTTAAGACCGGCACCGGTAAGAGCGGAGACCGCGAAGAACATATGGCCATCAGCCGTAGCCGCCTGACGAAGCGCTGCGACGCGCTCGGTCATACCGCTCACATCGCACTTATTGGCAACGACGATCTGCGGACGCTCGGCAAGCTCGGATGCATAAGCCGCGAGCTCATCGTTGATAACGCGATAGTCCTCAAGGGGGTCGCGATCTTCAAAGCTACCGGTCACATCGATAACATGCATGATCAAAGCGGTGCGTTCGATATGACGGAGGAACTGGTGTCCCAAGCCGCGACCATCACTTGCACCTTCGATAAGACCAGGGACGTCGGCAACGACATATGAGTAATCGCCAGCTCGCACCATTCCCAAATTGGGAACGAGCGTGGTGAACGGATAATCGGCGATCTTGGGGCGCGCGGCAGACATGCGAGCGATAAGGGAAGATTTACCAACGCTGGGCATGCCGACAAGGGCCGCATCGGCCATCAGCTTCATCTCAAGTTCGATCCAGTGCTCTTCTGCAGGTTCGCCCTTCTCCGCAAAGGCGGGAGCACGCCTGGTCGAGGTAACGAAATGGGTGTTTCCGCGACCCCCGCATCCGCCAGGGGCAACCGTGACATATTCGCCATCATGCGTAAGGTCGGCGATGTCGTAAAGCGGCTCCTGCGTCTCAGGATCGAGCTCGCGCACGATTGTACCCATGGGCACCTTCAGGATCAGATCCTCACCGCACTTGCCGTCGCGGCGAGACCCCTGACCGTGCGTGCCGCGCTCAGCACGAAAATGGTGCTTGAAACGATAGTCGACCAACGAGGAAAGCTGAGACGTGGCCTGAATCACCACGTTACCGCCACGCCCGCCATCGCCGCCATCGGGACCGCCCTTGGGAACGTAGGCCTCGCGCCTAAAGGACATGCAGCCAGCACCGCCGTCGCCGCCTTTGACGTTGATACGGCAGATATCGGTAAACTGAGACATCGGATGCCTTTCTCATAAAAGAGAGACCCTTGTCCTGCTCGGGCAAGGGTCTCCCATAGATGCTTGAGATGAAGGGTGCGATTAAGCCTCGACGAGCGGAAGAACGCTGACGCGATGCTTAACGCCATGCGAGTACTCAACGGTACCGTCGACGAGAGCAAACAGGGTGTCATCCTTGCCACGACCGACGTTAGCGCCGGGGTGGATGTGCGTGCCGCGCTGACGGACGAGGATAGTACCGGTGGTCACGGTCTGACCGGCAAAACGCTTGCAGCCCAGACGCTGACCACGGGAGTCGCGGCCGTTACGAGACGAGCCAAGACCTTTTTTGTGTGCCATGTCTATTACCTACTTTCTTACAGTTCTCGTGCGAGACTACTCGGCCGCGGGAGCCTCAGCGGCTGCCTCGGTGGTGGCAGCGGCCTTGCGGGCGCGCGTCGTGGCCTGGACCTTGGTGATCTTCAGACGGGTAAGCTGCTGACGATGACCCTTGAGGCGACGATAGCGCTTACGCTTGTGGAACTTGAAGACGAGCTGCTTCTCGCCCTTGAACTGCTCGACGATCTCAGCAGTGACCTTAGCCTTCGCAAGCTTGGCAGGATCGGTAACGATCTTCTTGCCGTCGTTGAGGAAGACAACCGGGAGGGTGACCTTGGTGCCAACCTCGCCGTCGATCTTCTCGACGTTCAGAACATCATCGGTGGCGACCTTATACTGCTTGCCGCCAGTTGTAACGATTGCGTACATTATTTTGCCCTTCATGCATCAGTTAGTGCAACAGCCGAATATAGTAACAGGTGCGTATGCACCCGTCAACGAATTGAGAGAAAGAATTCCCTGCTAATTCACAAGGACGGCACATGCGTTGCCGTGACGGGTCTGGACGGCACATCGAACACCTCGAGTACGGGTCTCAGTGTAGCGTTTTCGTCCTCAATATGTTGAGAAATCCGACAAACATCATATCGTTCGATGGAAATAAGGTCCTGTATTCCCGTCGAGACGATCGGCTCCGAAGCAAACGCCCCGCCGACAAGACCGCGGTCGAGCGCCGCGAGGAGAATCTCGGGCCGAAGCGCGCCCTCATTCGAAACACGCGTATCCAGTGTGAGAACCATCGTGCTCTCATCACGGCGAACGATGTCGAAAGCGGCGATAGCGGCCGCCAGGTCAAGCTTCTTGAACTTTCGTCCGCGCTGATACTCGATCGGCCCACCTGTAAGCAGATTCTCGATCAAGGTGCCGATTTCCTCGCCGCGCGATGCATATCCAGGCGCCATATGAAGAACGACCTGATAGGCACAACGCGTGATCTGAGCCGTAAGGGCCGGCGCCTTCACATCGATATAGGCGGCAAGATCGGGAGCAAGGTCTATGGGAGATGCTGCCCGAAGCCGCTCGAAGGCTTCCGGAGCGGGAACAAGATCGGTCAAAAACAGGTCATACCATTCGCAAATAGAACTCGTACCCACGGGGAGCGCCGAAGTGAAGCCCACGCGCATGTGCGGCGAGAAGCCCTGGGTGACCGCATAGGGCAAACCTGCTCGTCGAACGATACGCTCAATGGTGTGGATGACTTCCAAGTGCCCCAGATAGGCCAGACGGCCCGTTTTGCGATACCGCACGCGAAGGCGGAACAGAGATTGTGCATTCGGGTCGCTCATCCGCGCTCACCTACCAAAACATTCGAAGCATGGATTGTCGGGCAGATACCGCAGCCGGTGCACGACGTGCGCGTGCAATCGGGAGTGGTCTGGCCTTCCAAGGATTTACGGTACTCCCGCTCAAGGAACCCGCGCTTGACACCAGGGCTCACATGTTCCCAAGGAAGGCGCATATCGAGATCGAAAGGAGTCGATGCCACCGCACGAAGGTCGATGCCGAGCTCGGCAGCAGCGTCTTCCCACCGCGAAAGATCGAATTGCTCGGTCCAAGCGTCAAAACGCGCGCCGCGCTTCCAAGCCCCGACGATCAGCGGCGTGATATCCCTGCCGCCGCGAGACAAAACCGCCTCGAGCAACGAAGTGTCGGCATCATGGTAGTGAACGCGCACGGCACGGTTCCTCACGCTCGCAAGAAGCAGATGCTGACGGCGCTTGACCTCTTCATCAGGCGTTTGCGCGCACCACTGGAAGGGCGTTTGCGCCTTGGGGATAAAAACCGAGCAGGAGATGGATACGGAAACGTTTCCGCGCTGGGCCTTAGGCACGACATCGCGCGCGAGTTCGTAGGTCTTATCGGCAAGATTCGCAATGGCGACGATGTCCTCGTCAAGCTCGCCAGGCAGGCCCATCATGAAATAGAGCTTGACGCGGCGCCAGCCAGCCTCGAAGGCAGCACGAGTCGCACGCTCAAGATCTTCCTCGGTTACGTTCTTATTGATCACGTCACGCAGTCGCTGGCTTCCCGCCTCGGGAGCAAACGTAAGACCGCCTTTCTTCTCCCCCGCTACCTGCAGCGCCATGTCGACACCAAAGGAATCGAGACGCTGCGAGGGAATAGACACACGGATGCCCGTGTCTGCCAGGCGGCGATTCAGACGGGCCAGAATCTGCGAGCAGCACGAATGGTCCGTGGTGGAAAGCGAGGTAAGCGAGACCTCGTCGTAGCCGGTATCCTCCAGTCCGCCCATAACGGCAGAGACGATCTGATCGGGCATACGCTCGCGCACCGGGCGGTACGTAATGCCGGCCTGGCAAAAACGGCATCCTCGGGCACAACCGCGCAACACCTCGACGGAAAGACGGTCGTGAACGAGCTGAGCATAGGGAATGACGGTTTGCGGAACAGGGTTGGTCGAAGCGAAGTCGGCGATGACGCGTTTGTAAACAACGGACGGCGCGTCCTCGCCCTGCTTAGGCACCACATAGCCGTGTTCCGTGCAGGAGCCTTCGTGGCTCACCTCGTAGAGCGCAGGAACATACGTACCGGGAACGCGGGCGAGAGCGCGAAGTATTTCAATACGGGAGACACCGGCGTCCCGCAGACGCTGATGAGTTCGGCATACCTCTATCAGGGATTCTTCTCCCTCACCGATCAAAATGGCATCAAAGAACGCCGCAACCGGCTCAGGGTTATAGACCGAGGGTCCACCGGCGATAACAAGGGGGTCATCGTCGTCTCGATCTTTCGAATACAGCGGGATGCCCGCGAGGTCCAAGGCTTCCGGATAATTGGTGCATGCCATCTCGTGCGGAATATGGAATCCAACGACATCAAACGAAGCGAGGGGCGCCGCACCTTCCAAAGACAGGAAGGGCACATGAGCCTCACGCATAGCGTCCGCCATATCAATCCAGGGAAGATAGGCGCGCTCGCAGGAAATGCCCTCCTGATGATTCAGAAGGTTGTAGAGAATGGTGAGGCCCTGGTTCGGCAGGCCGACCTCGTAAACATCAGGGTAGATCAAGCAGGCACGGTAGTCGGCATCCGCAGAGCTCAAAGTACCCCACTCGTGATCGATATAACGGCTCGGCTTCTCGACACGGGCCAGCAGCGGCTCCAGGTCGCTGAATCTGTCTTCATATGGAATTCGCACGGTTGATTCCCCTAAGCTGTTGCGTCACCGGTGCTCGTCGGAGCGTCCAGGTCGGAGACGTTTTGTTTAACGAACGAAACGACCGAGGAGATCACCTCGTTCGCACGTGAATAGTCGATATCGCTCTCGTATAGGGCGCAAAGGGCGCGCCCCATAGCATAGGTGCCTCCAGCGGCGGCAAGGGCCTTAACGAGAAAGGCGTAGTGGCCGGCACCGCGGCAAAGCTGCCGGGTAAGCGCGCGCATGCCCAAACCAGATGCAAGAATACCGGCGGCATCGTAGGCGCGGTCGAGCGATAGCGGCTTGCCGAAAATCGAGGCAAGCTGAATCATCATGCCAAGCTGGGCCGCAACCATCACGGGATAGTCGGCACCGGGTACGAAAAAGAGCGCTCCGGTCGCCATATTGGCGAGCGTGCTCGAAGCGAGGATGCGGTTGGCGGCAGCATCGCGCATAAAGGGAAAATTAGCAGCAAATGCTGTCTGTTTTTCCGTATGGTCGAGAATCCAGCGCGCCAAAGTCTCGAGAAGCGTCGTCGCGTCGGTAGCGGCAACAAGACCGAGCATCTTGGTATCCCGCTCGATAAACGGCGCCTCGACGCTCGATTCGCATATAACCGCCGCAGGGGCGCCGGCGATGACGATACGCTGCACGGAATCTTGTAGAATATCGGATCCAGAAGACAAAACCAGAACGATATCGGTATCGCGTTTCAGGGCTGCGTCGAAATCATGAATCCTCGAAACGCGAACGATGGCCGACGTCGTCTGCGGAACGAATGCATCACGTACCGTTTCGATCAAAAAGGGCGTCGCCGTATCGTCAACGATGACCGCAACGCGCACAGGTTCGTCAGACTGCTTGACCGTGGACGCGCCGAGCTTGGCCATATCGGCGATCTTATTAAAGGGAATGCGCATGCGCGCTCCTTTCTACCGAGCTTGCGAGCGATGTCTCCATATGGATTGTACGATACCCACGTTAGCAAGCTGCATCAGCATCGAACTCGAGCCAAAGCTGATAAAAGGCAAGGGGATACCCGTAATAGGCATGATTCCGATACACATACCGACATTTTCGAGCACTTGGAATGTCCAGATGCCCACGATGCCGACGGCAACGAGTCGAAGGAACAAAGAATCGCTCTTGTATGCCACGCGAATGGTGGAGAAGATCAAGATGGCAAACAAAGAGAGCAGGATCAAGTCGCCGACAAAACCGAATTCCTCCGACGTCAAGGCAAAGATAAAGTCGGTATGCGCTTCGGGAAGAAAGCCGGAAGCAGACTGTGTCGCATTGCCGATGCCCTTACCGAAAAAGCCACCGGAGCCGACAGCGATAAGAGATTGCATCAAGTTATATCCGGAACCCGTGGTATCGGATGTGGGGTCGAGGAATACCAGCAGACGATTCATCTGGTACGCCTTGATCAACACATCTCGTCCGACGATGCTATCAACAAGCGAGTCTGCGGCGAGTAGCAACGCAACGAGACCGATAAGGATGGCGATGGTGGAAAGAACCCATTCTCGACGCGGACCGCTCATCATGATGATGATCGCACCGGAGAAAAAGACAACGAGGCCGCTGCCGAGGTCACCCGCGACGACAACGCAGCAAAACGGGATAGCGAGCATGCCGCAGAGCTTGACGTAGTTGCGAACGGAATCGATACGTCCGTTATATTGCGCCCCTAAGGCCGCAACGATAAAGACTGTGATGATTTTCACGAGCTCAACAGGCTGAAAAGTCAAATGGATGAGAGGAATCTGAATCCAACCGGTCATGCCTTTTGCGCTATAGGAAAGACCGGGGACGTAGGGCAAAAAAATCACGATGATATCGATGACCAAGAGCAAGGTCGTGACGTTGGAAAGACCCCGGAAATCGGTTTTCCAGCAGAACAACGCAAGGATAGTGCCCAAACCGATACCCACCAGATGACGCGAGAAGGAGGCGGCAGAGATGGTAAGCGAAGCGGTCCAGATGATCAGGCAGCCAAAGGCCACAAGCCCTGCAGCACCAAAAAGGACAGGAAGGCTAACCTGGCGGCGCAGCGAGCCGCGCGCCTGTCCAATCCGTTTGTTGACACGCTTCAACGCATCTTTAGTCGAAACCGAGCCGTGAGCCATAACTCTCCCCTCCTTTCCTATCGTGCACCGTCGCCCGCGGTAACTCCAACCGTGTCGGGCTCGTCGTAAATAGATCCCAAAACATCGCGAACGGCGTAAAGCGCAGATGTGGCACCGTAACCGCCCTCTTCGACAAGGGCGGCGACAACGTATTTAGGGTCGTCGTAGGGCGCATAGACGATAAACCAAGAGTAGTCGTCCTCATTGGATTTCTGGCCAGTACCGGACTTACCCGCCACGGTTGTACTCAGATTGGTGAAGTGCGACGCCTGATCGGAAGATTCCTCGTAGATAACGCCCTTGAGGCCGTCTCTCACGAGTTCAAGATGAGATTTCTTGCCAAAATCGCCCGTTAGGCGCTCTTTGGATTTATAAGTAACGGCATCGCCTTCGCCATCTCGCGAGACGGCAGAAAGGAAAACGTGCGGCACGAACTCTTTGCCCCCGTTGGCAAGGCCGGCATACACGCAGGCCATTTGCAAGGGAGTGACGAGGATATCGCCCTGACCGATTGCGATATTCGTCATATCGCCGCCGTTCCATGTGCGGTCCGATTCACTCCAGTTGGAAAAATACTCAGACTTCCATTCGGCATCGGGGACACGACCGGAAGACTCACCGCCCAAATCGATGCCGGTGGGTGAACCGAGGCCCCAACTACGGAACATCTCCTGCAGCCCTTCCGGGTTCTCCTTGTCGTAGAAAAAGCCCTTGCCGACATCGTAGAAAACAGGGTCGCATGAATGAACGATGCCGTTACGCAGGTTCATGGTTCCATGACCAGAATGAAGCCAGCACCACTTTCCGTCTGACTCGCCAAATCCTGTCCACCAACCGGAACAGACCGTTGTCTGTGTCTCGGTGAAGATCCCATGCTTAAGCGCGGCGAGCGCCGAGAGCGGTTTGATCGTCGAGGCTGACATATATTGACCCGAGATAGCGCGGTTGATCATGGGCAGACCGCTGTCTTCGCTATTGAGCTGGTTCCAAACATCGTTGGAAACGCCGCCGATAAATACTGAAGGGTCGAGCTGGGGCGAACTCGCCATACCCAAGACATCGCCATTGGTGCAATCGATGCAGATGCAGGTACCGCGGTTCGTATTATGTCCACTCTGCTGAGCGACCGAAATAGCATGCGCCAGGCCATCTTCACAAGCCTGCTGAATCTTAAGATCGATCGTCAGCTTCACATCGCTGCCAGGCTCCGCCGGTACGGCACCGGATCGGCCGGTCACCGTTCCCGCCGCATTCACCTGAACGGTCTGCTCGCCGCGGATACCCTGAAGCAAGCGCTCGTATTGCAGCTCCACGCCGGTTTGACCTACGATGTCACCGGATTTATACGAAATCGAACCCGCGTTCTTGCTCCCGCTATCGTCTTGCTTCTCAAGCTGCTCGCTCGTGATGGTGCCTGTGTAACCAAGCAGATGCCCAGCGAGCGAACCGTAGGGGTAGTAGCGCTCGGTTCGCTCGACAACCTCGACCCCATCGAATAGCGAGGCATGCTCCTGAATGTACGCAACGGTCGAACGGCGAACATCCGAGGCAACCGTATGCAGGCTCTGCGCGCTCTCGTTGTAGTTTTGGATATTGCGCTTGACGGCGATATACGGCATACCCAGCACATTGGCAAGATGGCGAACGGTGATGGTATCGTCGGCAAGGGAGCGATACGCAGCGACCGTCAAGCAAGGGCGATTGGTGACAAGAGGCGTTCCGTTGCGGTCGAGAATGCGGCCGCGCGGCGCGGGCGTCGTGACCGTGCGGGTCTGATTTTGATCGGAAAGCTCCTCGTAATAATCCGAGGAGACCATCTGCATGCTCCAAAGCTTGGCAAAAATCGCGGCAAAAACCGCGCCTACACCAGCAGTAAGCATGGTGAAACGGCCCTTAAAGGCAACCTGTGAGGTATTGCCCTCCCCTTCCGATGCGCGCGGGCGCGTGCCGTGTGCCGTATCGTAGGTGAAGCGATTGGGATTGCGTCGCATCAGCACGAGCGAAGCCAAGATAGCGACCACAAGGATCGCACCGGTGATGACAACGAGAGTTTTAGCGTCCACGATACGAGCCCCTAGCGAAGGCTCTTATAGCGTGTGCCTCGAGAGCGCGCAGAAAAGCCACCCTGGGAGAACACGTTACCGGCAATAGCAAAAAACGGAACGGAGACAAGAAGGGAAAGGACGGTGCTCGAAAGACCGTGCCCAACGATCGCCCAGAACAGATCGGTCTGCACGTGCATAAAAAAGAGCAGCAAGCCATAGAGCACGTTTACGGCAACCATGACGATGGCCGTGCAGCGAAGCGCATTGGAGTTAAGGCCCGCCTGTACTCCGCGAAACATAGCGCTCGAGATAAAGCATGCGACCGTCAAGATAAGAGCCATGAGGCCAACAGGGACCGAAGCGGTCAGATCGTATGCAAGGCCGCACAGAAAGCCCGCTGTAGTCGCGCGAGATGTATCGCCGGTCAAGATGAAAATGCAGGCAAGGATAAGCATGAAATTGATACGTCCGCCCATGACCTCGATTTGAGGGGTCAATCCGATTTGAAAGGCAACGGCGGCAACGCAAAGGATGATGGTCGCCGAGCGAGTCCTGGCGGTGTCTTTAAGCTGCATCTGTCCATCCCCTCCCTACTCGGAATCATCCGACGAATCATCCGAAGAGTCATCGTCTTTGCTGCTGGCCGACGTTACGGCGCCGCTCTTGTTGGCACTGGCGACGTCTTCATCAGAGGCGATCTGGCCATCCGTCAATGACGTAATGACAAGGACCTCTTCATTATTCTCCGCGGTAGATTGAGCCCTCACAACGATGGTGTAGTAGACATCGTTATCCGATTTCTCAACCGAAGAAACGGTACCGAGCGGCAACCCCTTGGGATACACGCCACCGATACCAGAGGTGATGACGATGTCGCCCACCTTCACATCCGAATCGGTCGAAACGTATGAGAGGCGCAGAGAGCCATCGGGCTGCCCCTGCAGCATACCCTGCGCGCGCGTGCTCTGAATCATCGCAGAGACGCCCGAGCCCTCATCAGTAATGAGTTGCACTGTCGATGTAGTGGCCGAAACCTCGACGATCTGTCCGATGACACCACCGGAGTTGCATACGGCCATGCCGGTGGAAAAACCGGCGGCAGTTCCCTTATCGATAGTGACCGCGCGCGTCCAGGAATCCGAGGAGTTGCCAATGATTCGCGCAGCGGTGGACGTCAGGCTATACGTCGACTGCAGATTGAGCAAGGACTCCAGGCGCTCAGACGTCTTTTTGGATTCCGAAAGCTCAGCAACCTGAGCAGTCAACTGCGCGTTTTGCTCTTTAAGTTCAGAGAGGGTCTCCTGTGAAGCGGTGAGGTTGCTCGCAACATTGCCCACGGCGTTAAAGGGCGTGGCGACAAGGGATCCGAGCACGCGAACAGGAGTAGTCACCACAGAGACCACGCCGCGCACCGAATGAATGGGTCCGCTCTCCCCCTCACGAATATAAAACGTGAGCAGAAGAATCGAAACCAAGCAGAAAACAATCAACGGGCGAACCCCCGTTGATTGCTGTCGAGTATTCAGATGTGACGAAAACCCTTTAGACTTCGGCAAAAAATATCCTTCTCAATCGAGCTAGGCGTTGCTCTGGACAAATCCGCCATCAAAAGCGTTAGCCTCAAGAACGCGCGCACAGCCGTTAACGACGTTATCGAGCGCAGTAGGACTCACGTTGACGGCAACACCGGTCTCATCGCGGAGACGAACATCGAGGCCGCGAAGCAGTGCGCCGCCGCCGGTAAGAAGAATTCCGTAATACATGAGATCGGAAGCAAGATCGGGTGGCGTGGCATCAAGCGCGTCCTTGACGGCCTTGGTCATCTCGTCAAGAGGCTTGTTGAGCGCACGACGGATCTCTTCGCTCTCAATGCGGACCGTCTTAGGCAGGCCGCTGATAACATCGCGACCGTTGACCTCGACATCGAGCTCATCGCGCAGGGGAACAGCAGAGCCGACCTTGATCTTGATATCCTCGGCCGTGCGTTCACCGATCGCAAGGTTATATGCGTCGCGAACATGCGTGAGAATAGCCTGGTCGAATTCATCGCCAGCGATACGTATGGACTGGGAGACGACGATGCCGCCCATGGCGATGACGGCGACCTCGGTGGTGCCGCCGCCGATATCGATGACCATGGAGCCCGTAGGCTCTTCGACGGGAAGATCCGCACCGATGGCAGCGGCCATCGGTTCCTCGATGAGGTAGGCCTGACGCGCACCGGCAGAAATCGTCGCCTCAAAGACCGCGCGCTTCTCAACGCTCGTCACGCCAGAGGGAACGCAAACGACGACACGCGGACGAGGGGTCCACGGATAGCGCTTATCGCTTGCCTTATCGATAAAGTAACGAAGCATGGCCTCGGTAACATCGAAATCGGCGATGACGCCATCCTTGAGCGGGCGGACGGCGACGATGTTGCCCGGCGTCCTGCCGAGCATGCGCTTGGCCTCGATACCGACAGCCAGGATGCGCTCGTCGTTCTTGTCGATAGCGACAACGGACGGCTCGCGGATAACGATACCTTTTCCGCGAACGGAAACAAGTGTGTTAGCTGTACCAAGGTCGATAGCGAGGTCTCCCCCGTACTGACCGAAGAACATATCCATAAAAGAAAACAAGTCGACTCCTACGATAATCGTCGTGAAGACGAAGCATACTTGAGGAAAAGTGTACGTCACCCTAAAGGAAGCGGAGGTGCCAATGGCGCCTCCGCATAAAAGAACATATCAAGCAAGCACAAGTTACTGCGCAGAGTCGCTCGTATCCGAAGAGGCGGAAGCGTCTGAAGCGGTATCTGCGGACTGGTCCGAAGTACCGGTCGAAATGGAGGCGTCCGTATCGGAAGAGGTGCTGTCAGTGCCATCCGCCGGGGTCTCCGAAGCGCTCACATCATCGGAAGAGACTGTAGCCTCGCCCGTTGCCGAACCGCCGGTGCCTGCAGTACCGAAATCGGCGGAGAGCGACTTAACGGCCCAACCGATATGGTTGGAAGATCGATCGAACTCGACCTGATAGACGACCGTAGCGCCCTTGGAGAGCTGAGCGGTGACCTTTGCAGTTGAAGTCGTCATGTTCTGGTCCATGGACGAAATCGTCACCGTGGCACCCGAGGGGATAGAAGCGACGATGGCCGACTTAGCATCCTCGGAAAGCGACGGCGAAAGATACGAAGAGGTATCGGAGCCATCGGTCACAGCCTGGAACAGGTCGCTCACGGCATCCTGCTGAGAAGGGAAGCCAAAACCGCGCGTATACGCGAAGCCAAGGCCACCGGCAGCAAGCAGGAGCACGATGAGGATGACAAGGAACACCTTGAGACCTGTATGGCGATGCTTGCGGCGAACCTTCATGTCCTTCTTATCCTGTTGAATCATCTCGGATTCAGAAAGCGTGAAGAAACCGGTATCGGAAGGATCGGGCATGAAGTTGCCGGATTTGCCCAGCGGGTCCAAAGGATCGGCGCCTGCAGCAAAATCGACCTCTCCCGTTCCCGTGGTAGCGATCGCGCTTTGCGCAGAAACGGTTTCGCGGGCACTGTCGAACGCAGCCTGCTGAGAATCGGTCAGCTGATAGAGGCCATCGGCCGTAGCGCTCTGGAATGCGTCGATAGCATCGACGATCTTACCGTCTGCAACAAGAGACTCGCCTAGGCCTGCATTAATGGAGCGCGTGTCGTCATGCGGACCCACATAATCCAATGCCGTGCGATACGCCTCGATAGCATCGGCAGGACGACCAAGCTGCAGGAAGCAAGAACCGAGACTGGAAAGAGCCGAGGCGGGCGCAGGGTTGGTGCCATCGATGGCGGCGGCACGGAATGCCACGCCGGCGTCGGTGACGTTGCCCAAGGTGAGCAAAGCATTGCCAAGACCCAAGTATGCCTTATAGGGCGTAGCGTAGGAGGCATCACGGGTAGCAGCGGAAAAAGCCTGGACGGCACCGTTTAGGTCCCCTGCGGCGGAGAGCGCCTTTCCCTGGTTCGTCAGCAGCGCACCCTGCTTGCCATAAGAGGTGTCCTGAAGCGCCTCGGCGTATGCAGACGCGGCGTCTGCATACATGCCAAGCCTCATCAGGCAGTTACCGCGAAGGTGATCGGCCTCGCCCAACAGCTCACCGGGCTCCTTCGAAGCAAGAAACATGCTGGAGGCCGTGGAAAAATCGCCAGCGCGATAAGCCGCACGGGCTTGTTCAAGATATTGAGCGTTCACTATTGCTCCTTATGGACGATGTCGATGTGGACGATTTCGTCACCGGCGCGAAGCTCGGCGATAACATCCTTGCCCTCAAGGGTCTGACCAAACACGGTATACCCAGAATCGAGATTATGCTGCGCACCCAGGCAAAAATAGAACTGGGAACCAGCAGAATCGGGATTCATGGAACGGGCCATGGCGAGCGCACCGTCTTCGTGGCTGTTACGGGGGTTGGTATTAAATTCTCCCTTGATGCAGTAGCCGGGACCGCCGGTACCGGGCATTCCGTCAGGGCCGGGAAGGCCCGACGCCACCTGAGCGCCCGTCATGTCACGCGTATTAGGGTCTCCACCTTGAATCACGAAACCCGGGACATAGCGATGAAACTTAAGTCCGTCATAGAAACCCATGGTAGAGAGTTCGCAGAAATTGGCGACATGGATCGGAGCGCCAGCGCCGTCGAGCTCGACCTTAATCGTACCCTTCGAGGTCTCGATAATCGCCACCTCGTCACCTGCAACGCTATATTCCGGTGTATACAGATCGATATCAAACATATAGAAACCCCTTGAATATAAAGACGAATAACAATCCCTCCTAGTTTAGCAAGAAGGGGCGCTATTCATCAATTCGGCATGTAGCGGGGTGCTATTTACGTTGCGGCTCCCACGCATCGATGTTTGCGTAGTAGGAATCGTAATCGCTGCTCCCGGCACGGCGCATAGGCGCCAAGATCTCGTCTTGATGATCGACCGGCAGCTCTCCAGCTTCATAGGAGAGCGAGACGTCCCAAGAAGAACAGATCTGGTCGATGCGGCCGTACATCCACTGAGCAAGCTGCTTCATATGCTCGATATCCTCGGCATATACCGTATCCGCAGGAGCTTGGAGCTGGTCAAGCTCATCAATCGTCTCCTTTACGGAATCGCGCAGCTCGTAAGCGGGCGCCGAGGCCTCCTCGCGGTCGGCATGCGATTTAGCGAGATAGGCGCTATTGAAATCATCGACGCAGGTGCCGAACCGCTCAGCGGAGCCAAAATCGACGATCTGCTGGTAGATGGTCGTCAGCTTTTTAAAGACCTGATCATCGGTAAGAGGCTTCGAGCTCTGGTCGTCTTCCGCATCGTCGTTCGAAGCTGTATCGTCCGTCACCGATGCAGCGCTATCCTCCGGCAGCTGCCTACTTGGAAACATCTCGTGAGCGGCATTCTGAAAGGACTCATAGAACCCCGGCATCACGTGCATGGGGTCGAAATAGATAAAGCCAGCAGTGCCGCCAACAAAAACTATCAGGACAAGCGCAATCACAAGCCCCTTATAGGAACGTCGATGGGTGTGATAGGGATCTACCTGCTCGGGGGCGGGAGAGAATTTCCTTGCCTGCTGCTCAAGATCGGCGGCGCGAAGAACGGAGGTCTCGGCGGGGTCCATCGTATCGTTGATCACCTCGGCAACCGAAACCGCGGGGGGACGCGAAGCTTCCGTCTCGACAAGACCGGGCGTTAACCGCGGAAAGCTAGCGGTCCTGCCGGCCGCAAGATCGGAAGAAGCAGATTCGACCGACAAGATGCCGGGTGCGGGCCTGCCGCACTTAGGACAGGTTCGGTCGTGAATGGAGAGGCGTGCTCCGCAGCCTTCGCAAAAGACAAAATCAGAACGGTTCTCCCCCGCCGGGCCGCCCACATACGCATGGCAATGCGGACAAAACGTGGTGCCGTCTTCAACAGTCTTGAGGCAGTTCGGGCAGATCACGCACAACTCCATTCAAAATGAGCAAATTCCTAGGCCATCAGCGTATCGAGAACATAGGGCAAGATGCCGCCCGCACAGAAATACGCGCCTTCCGTCGGGGTATCGACACGCACCTCAGCCTCAAATTCGACGGTCGAACCGTCTTCACGCGATGCTGTGATTCGAGCATACGACGGGGAGGCGAGACCTTGCGAAAAATCCACGGGAGCGATATCAAAAATCTCGTGGCCGTCCAACCCCAGAGAATCGGCGCTTTCACCTTCTTTGAACTGGAGCGGCAGGATGCCCATGCCCACGAGGTTGGAGCGATGGATCCTCTCAAAGCTCTCGGCGATGACGGCGCGCACGCCCAGAAGCTGAGGAGCCTTGGCAGCCCAGTCACGAGAAGATCCGGAACCGTACATCTTGCCAGCCAAAATGACCAAAGGCGCATTCTTTGCAGCGGCATGCTGGGACACGTCGAAAATAGTCGAGACGCAGCCGTCCCAGTGATCCCAGGTGTAACCGCCGACCTTACCGCCAGCGAGCTTGTTGACGAGCTTCACGTTAGCCAGGCAGCCGCGCATCATGACCTCATGGTTGCCGCGCCGCGAACCATAGGTGTTGAATTGGGACTCCTCGATTCCGTGCTCGCGTAGATAACGTGCAGCAGGAGAATCCGAAGCGATAGCGCCGGCGGGAGAGAGATGGTCTGTCGTCACGAAGTCGCCCAAGTTGGCGAGTACACGCGCTCCGGAAAGCTCGAACGCGCTGTTTGAAACAGCATCCTCAAAATAAGGAGGACGGCGGACATAGGTGGAATCCTCGCCCCATTCGAAGGTTGAAGTGGCGCTCACGGACAAGGAACGCCAGTGCTCGTCACCGTCGAATAGGGTCTTCCCGGTTTCGGCAAACAGGTCTGCAGAGACGACCTCACGGAGAAGCGTCTCGACATCATCATCCTGCGGGAGCAAATCGGCAAGATAGACGGGTCCGGCAGCTCCCATGCACACGGGTTCGCGCGAAAGGTCGATATCAAGCGTACCGGCAAGAGAGTAAGCTACAACGAATGCGGGAGCGGCAAGGTAGTTTTGGGCCACATCCGGGCTGATGCGACCATCGAAGTTGCGATTGCCCGAAAGGATACTCGTGAGCTCAAGCTCGTCGGCCACTTCGTGCATGGGATCGAAGAGCAGGCCGGAGTTGCCGATGCAGCTCATGCAGCCCCAACCGCAAACCGAAAAGCCCATTTGAGCCAAAGGCTCGACAAGCCCCGCGCGGGAAAGAATCTCGGTCGTGCTGTGCGAGCCGGGAGCCAAGACCTTCTTCACCCAAGGAAGCGGCGTGCAGCCGAGCTCCTGTGCCTTTTTCGCCACAAGGCCGGCAGCGATCATCATGGCAGGATCGGTTGCCGTGGTACAGCTCGTCACAGCGGCGATACCGAGCGCGCCATGCGTCAAGGGGAAATCCTCGCCGTCAAACGAAACAGTCTTATAAATATCTTGCGGAGTTCGCCCATGCTGAGCAAGCGCATCGCGGAAGCGCTCCTGCAGGCCAGAGACGACGACACGATTGTGCGGACGCGAGGGACCGGCCAAAGAGGGCTCGATGGCAGAAAGGTCGATATCGATAACCTCGGAATAGACGATATCGGCATCAGCGAGAGATTCGGCATCGACGCCCTGGGCGCGCAGGAACGCCTGGACTTTCTCGATAGAAGCAGTATCGGTGCCGGAAAGCTCAAGCTGCGCGAACGTCTTCTCGTCCGCCGGGAAAAACGTCGAGGTGCACCCGTACTCGGGCGTCATGTTGGCAACCGTTGCGCGCTGAGTGGCCGTCAAGGTGGACACGCCCTCGCCGAAGCACTCCACAAGCTTACCGACAACGCCGACGGAGCGGAGACGCTCGGCAAAGGTCAAAGCGAGGTCCATGGCCGAGACGCCCGTCGGAAGCGAACCGGTAAGGCGAACACCGACAACAGGGGGCACGAGCATCGTGATGGGTTGACCCAGAGCAGCCGCCTCGGCCTCGATGCCGCCAACACCCCATCCGAGCACGCCCATGCCGTTCGCGGTCGTGGTGTGGGAGTCGGTGCCCACGAGTGAGTCGAAATACATGACAGGGGAATCGGAGCCATCGGTCATGGCGACCTGGCAAAAACGCTCGATATTCAGCTGATGGCAAATACCGACGCCGGGAGGAACGATCTGCACGTTGTCGAAGCTTTTCGCACTCCATTTAAGAAAAGAGAAACGCTCCGCGTTGCGCTCGGCCTCGATACGCGCGTTTTCGAGCGCTGCGCAGGAGCACGAAACGACATCGGCGGCGACAGAGTGATCGACCACGAGCGTGCAGGGAATCTGCGGATTGATACGGCTCGCATCCCCGCCTCGATTCGACGCAGCATCGCGCATCGCGGCAAAGTCGACAAACACGGGAACACCGGTAAAGTCCTGGAAAAGGACACGAGCGGGCATGAACTCGATCTCGCCGCCCGCTTCTCCTGCAAGTCCGGCCTCGACGATGCGATGGGCCGCAGCCTGGGCCTCCTGCTCGGTCGATGCACGCCTCAAGACGTTTTCGAGCAAGACGCGCAGGCACACCGGAAGGCGGTTCGCCCCGGGAATATCCAGCACGCGCGCGTAGGCGATAGACTCGCCGCCGCAGGAAAACTCATTGCGCGCAAAACCGATGCGCATCCCCTCTTTGCTCATTATCAGCCCTCTTTCATCGTCGGTGGGTAAGCGTCGATACTACGTGGTGTTTGTTACCGTTTGGTATCCGATTTTCGTTTTGTGGAGGAGGGCATGGCGACGCGAATGCCGCCACCGGCCTTGGTGACGCGCTTGAGGACGCGCGTCGCAGGAGTAGAATCGTCGACCGCGCGCCGCGCAGATGCCTGAGCGCGCGAGAGTTCACGTTTGTCGTGAACGCGAGATACCTTTTGGGCGATCGCACCCGCCTTTCGCTCAAAGGAAGAACCAGTGGAGCTCACCGTGCGCTTACCGCCGCGGAGCGACATGCGCACGCCCCGGCCAAAGCCGGTAGCGCGCTTGGTGACGCGTTGGGGAACCTTGCCAAACAGGTCGGCGAGCATGAAAAAGAGCAAGCAGCCAAGAGCCGCGATAACCACCGAGCCGATGAGCTGAGCAAGGGTCAGCTGCGCGATTGAGAAAAAGGCCGGGAAGAAGACAACGCCCACGATGAGCCCCGCCGTGACGAAAATGAACACGGCAAGGCGTAGCGGCGAAAATGGGAACGAGATGCGCCAAATCAGGCTGCAGCCGATGGCACTGGTGGATATGAGGCACATGGTAGAAAGGGTCAGCTTGTCGAATCCGAACACAGATGCGACGAACATATCCAAGCAGGCGGCGACGAGCACGGCAACAGAAGCCGGGATGGCACGCCTGAGGACGTTGGCAAGAAAGCTGCCCTTGATGCGCGATTTATTGGACTCGAGCGCAAGGACGAAACTCGGGAAGCCGATGCAGAAGAAATTGATAAGCGTCATCGTGATGGGCTGGAAGGGATAGGGCGGGAAGAAAATGCAAAGCGCGGCCAATCCCATAGAGAACAGCGTTTTGGTCAGAAAGAGTGAAGCGGAGCGCTGGAGGTTGTTGATAGAACGGCGTCCCTCCGCCACGACAGCAGGCATGGAGGCGAAATCGTTATCGATCAAGACGATCTCCGCCACGTTGCGCGCAGCGTCTGAACCGGCCGCCATGGCAACCGAGCAGTCGGCCTCTTTAAGAGCCAGCACGTCGTTGACGCCGTCTCCGGTCATGGTGACAGTATGCCCGCGCGACTTGAGCGCGACAACGAGCTCGCGCTTCTGCTGAGGGGTCACGCGGCCGAAGACATGGTATTTATCGACGGCGGCATCGATTTTCGAAGGGGTATCGAGCTTCGTGGCATCGACAAAGGCATCGGCCCCGGGAATTCCCACCACCTTTGCGATAGAAGAGACGGTGCGGGGGTCGTCGCCAGAGATGACGTTGAGCGTAACGCCCTGCTCGCAAAAGTAAGCGATGGTATCGGCAGCAGACGAGCGGATCTCATCGCGAATGGTCACAAAGCCCAGGGGCCTTGCCTCGCCTTCCATCTCGCCCTCATCGGTAAAGCCACCGACTTCAGCGATCACAAGAACACGGCAAGTATCGGCTAGCGCGTTTACGGCAGGCTCGAAACCCTCGTAAACATCGCGGGGCAAGACAAATTGAGCGGCGCCCATCACATACGAGCCCTGCTCAAACGAAGAGCCGCTCCATTTCTTTGCAGAAGAAAACGGAACCACGGCAAGGGGCTGCGCAAACGAGATATCGGTGCCTGCATAGTAGGAGATAACCGCCTGACAGGTCTCATTGGCATCGGCCGAGGTCGCCTTGGCAATGTTCGCAAGCGCAAAATCAACACGTGCAGCAAGGTTAGGGTCCGATGCGTCGAGCGGTATGGCCGAGCCGTCGTCGCCTGCAGTGTAGATGCCCGCAACCTGCATTTTGCCCGAAGTGATCGTTCCGGTCTTATCCAGGCACAGCACATCGACGCGAGCGAGGGTCTCGATACAGTAGAGC
>CAKUGM010000019.1 GCA_934654625.1 uncultured Collinsella sp.
TCCTTGGCCTGCTCAAGGGCGCGACGCAGAATGTCGAAGGTAAGGCCGGTGGCCTTGTTGTCCATCTGGAGAGCAGTGATGCCGCGCTCGGTACCGGTTACCTTGAAGTCCATGTCGCCGAGGAAGTCCTCGATGCCCTGGATATCGGAAAGGACAACGGTCTTGCCCTCTTCCTGGATCAGGCCCATAGCGATACCGGAGACGGGGCGCTTCAGAGGCACGCCGCCGTCCATGAGGGCAAGGCAGCTACCGCAGGTGGAAGCCATCGACGAGGAGCCGTTGGACTCCATGACCTCGGAAACCACGCGAATGGCATAGGGGAACTCGTTCTCGTCGGGAAGAACGGGGAGCAGTGCGCGCTCGGCAAGGTTGCCGTGGCCGATCTCGCGGCGCTTGGGGCTGCCGATGCGGCCAGTCTCGCCCGTGCAGAAGGGCGGGAAGTTGTAGTGGTGCATATAGCGCTTGCCCTCGACGGGCTCGATGGTATCGAGACGCTGACCCTCATTGAGCATACCGAGCGAAAGCACGGAGAGAACCTGGGTCTGACCGCGCTGGAAGAGGCCCGAGCCATGAACCAGGGGCAGGTAGTTATCCTTGACCATGATGGGACGGATCTCGTCGGCGGCACGGCCGTCAACGCGCTCACCGGTCTCGACGACCATGGTGCGCATAGCCTGCTTCTCGAGCTTCTTGAGGTTGACGGGGATCTCGCGCTCCCACTCGAGCTGCTCCTCCTCAGTGAACTCGGCAACGATGGCCTGCTTCACCGCATCGACCTTGGCCATACGGGAAAGCTTGTCGGCATCGCACAGGGCGGCCGCCATCTCGTCGTAGTGGGCAAAGATGCGATCGTGAACCTCAGCGACAGGCTCGTCAAGCGGATACTCCTTCTTGACGATCGCGCCGTTAACGCGCTCGTACTCCTCCACAAACTGCAGCTGAGCATCGCAGAAGGCACCGAGAGCCTCCTGGCCGAACTGCATGGCGGCAAGCATGTCCTCCTCGGTGACCTCGTCGGCGCCAGCCTCGACCATCGAGATGAAGTCGCGCGTACCGCCGAGCTCGAGGTCGAGGTCGGAATTCTCGCGCTCTTCGTACGTGGGGTTGACCAGGAACTCACCGGTCTCACGGTCGCGGCCGATGCGCACGCAGGCAAGCGGGCCCTCGAAGGGCACGCCACCGAGCGAAAGGGCCAAAGATGCGCCCATGACGCAGATGACGTCACAGGGGTTGGACTGGTCGGCCACAAGGGAGGTCGCAACAACCTGAACCTCGTTGCGGAAACCATCGGGAAAGCTCGGACGCAGGGGGCGGTCGATCATGCGAGCGGTAAGCGTAGCCTTCTCGCTGGGACGACCCTCACGCTTGAGATAGCCGCCCGGAATGCGACCGGCAGCGTACATCTTTTCGTTGAAATCGACGGTAAGCGGGAAGAAGTCGTAGTTCTTACGCTCCTTGGAGACCACAGCCGTAAGCAGCACAGTGGTGTCGCCCTGCTTGATAAGGGCAGCACCGGTCGCCTGCTTGGCGAGCTCACCGGCTTCGAACGTGTACGTCTTGCCATACAGCTCAAACGTCTTAGATACCAATGCCATTATTTCTCCTTCATCTCCGTGAGCCACGTTGCCCACGGGACAATCATGTCAAACCCTTATGGTTCGACAGCGTAAGAGCCGACTTGTGCCGGCTCCTCACACAAAAAGGAGCGCACCGGAAGGTACGCTCCTCACATGCACAACCCTACTGGATGTTGTCGCGGATACCGAGCTCCTTGATGAGGGCACGATACTCGAAAATGTCGTTCTTCTTGATGTAGGAAAGAAGACGGCGACGGCGACCGACGAGCATAAGCAGACCACGACGGGTGTGGAAGTCCTTCTGGTGGCTCTTCATGTGCTCGGTGAGCTCCTTGATGCGCTCAGAGAGGATGGCAACCTGAACCTTGGGGTTACCGGTGTCGACGGGGGTGTTGCCAAACTGAGCGGTGAGCTCGGCCTTGCGCTCCTTAGAAACAGTCATGTTTCACCTTTCGTTTACGGTCCTATGAATAAGACCTCGATTCGCCCCGGACTGGGAAGCCGCCGGTGTAGCGCGCATCCAAGGTCGGGGTACCAACAGGTCGATATAATAGCACAGCCCGAGCTCTTCGCACGAACTGCACATGTACTCCCTTACCTGCCCAAAGCGAACTCGAGCGCACGCAAGCGGCAATCGAGATGGGTTGCCGCCCACAGATGAGCAAGCGAGAGAAGCGCTGCCGCCGTCGAACGGTCGACTTCGACCTCGGCCAACTCATCGAAGCGCAAAGCGATGAGCGAGCGCAGCCAATTGACCGTCGCGGCATCAACGGGCTCAGCACCGGGAACCGATGCGGCGCACGAGGCGCAAAGCAAACCGCCGGCCATAGGCGAGAAATACGAGAGCGAAGGATCGCCACAGGATACACAGGCCGAGAAATCAGGGCGGTAACCGATATGCGAGAGAATCTTAAAGACAAAAGCAGCCATCAGGAGGTCGAGATGCGGCTCGTCGATTCCGGGTGAGCCGACACACTCCAAAGCGCGCTGGGTTATAGGGAAAACGTAGCGGTCCTCAGCATCTTGAAACGAGCAGCGTTTGGCGACTTCCGCAATGGCGCTCGCCGCCATGAGCCGAGCATAATCGGGAGTCGGCCCCAAGGGCGCCTCGGTCAGCTCCGCTTGAGAGATGATATCCAACGAGCGGCCGCGGGCAACGAGCAGATCGACGGTGCAAAAGAGCTCGCAACGGGCAGCGAGACGTCCACCCGGCTTGCGCGCCCCCTTCGCGACCGCTTGAAGTTGACGACCATCCGAAGCAAGGAGCGTCAAAATCAGGTCGGTTTCTTTGAGCTTTACCTTATCGAGGACGATCGCATCTACACGATATGTCTTTCCACCGGCCAAATGCTATTCGTCCGCCGCATACCCGAAACGGCGGATCTGTGCGGCGTCATCGCGCCAGCCCGCCTTGACCTTAACGTCAAGCGACAAAAACACCTTTGAATCGAACAGGCGCTCCAAGTCCATACGGGCATCGGTTCCAATGCGCTTGATCATTTCGCCCTTGTGGCCGATGATGATACCCTTCTGGCCATCGCGCTCGACGAAAATAGTTGCATGGATGCGGGTAATCTTCTTCGTGCGCTCATAATAATCGCAGATAACGCCCACGGAATGTGGGATCTCCTCACGCGTATGGAGCAATACCTTCTCGCGCACGAACTCGGCCACCTGAACCTCATCGGTAGTGTCGGTACCCATACCCTCAGGAAACCACATGGGTCCCTCGGGCAGATAAGAACACAGTAGGTCGATGAACTCGTCGACATTGAAGCGCTCATTTGCCGAGGTGACGATCACGTCCTCGAAATCAATCAGCTCGCGTGCAGCGTCGATCTGAGACATAACCTGAGCCTGATCGGCACGATCGGCCTTGGTGATAACGAGAATTTTATGGGCACGGGACTGCTCGACCTTCTGGGCAACCCAGGCATCGCCGCGTCCGAACGGTTTAGTGGAATCCAAGTTAAAGCACACGACATCGACGTCGTTGAGCTCGGATAAGGCGCTGCGATTGAGCTCGGACCCCAGGCCATCCTTAGGCTTATGAATGCCAGGCGTGTCAACGAAGACGAGCTGGCATCCAGGACGATTGATAACGGCGCGCATACGGCGGCGGGTGGTCTGGGCCACCGGCGATGTAATAGCAACTTTCTGGCCATAGCACGCATTCATCAGCGTAGACTTGCCCGCATTCGGGCGTCCGACCAAAGCGACGAAGCCGCTTCGGAAGCCATCGGGACGAGCGACATCGGGAGCCTCCTCGACATCGATGCCGTCAAAGCCTCCGCCTTGTGCGAGCAAGGCATCGAGCTCGTCGTCGCTCAGGTCCTCAAAGGGATCGAACTCTTCGATATCAGACATGAAAAACTCCTAGATCAGGTGAAGGGCATGGGCAAACACGAGGACGCCCACAACGGCAGCGGTGATGGACAAGACGTATACCGAAGCCGCAGCGATGTCCTTCGCGCGCTTTGCGAGCGGGTGCATCTCGCTGGTGGCAAGATCCACGACGGCTTCGATCGCGGTATTGCACAGCTCGGCATGGATAACAAGACCGCAGCAGATGGCGATAATGCACCACGAGGCTAAATCGAGACCGATAACGAGACCGGCGACGACAGTCGCGGCGCCAGCGAACAGCATAACGTTGATATTGCGCTCCGTGCGCACCGCCGTGACGAATCCCTCGATGGCGTATCCGAACGAACGGACAAACGACGGATGATCCTTGGAAGAACCGGGAATCATGGGCGCTCCTTAATCATGAATGTGGCGCGTGATGGGCCCGACCTCGATTGCGGAGGGATCCTCGCCTCGCGCCGCAGCCAAAAGACGCAAGATTTCGTCTTCTCGCGCTTCCATGACCTCAGCCTCATCGTCTTCGATATGGTCATAGCCCAATAGATGCAGCATGCCGTGCACGAGCATGAGTCGACACTCATCTTGGGGCGAGTTGCCAAACTCAGGTGCCTGGCGAGCAATGACCTGCGGCGCCAAGATGATATCGCCGAGCTCAAGCGCCTCATCGAGAGGAATGTCCTCGTCGAAGGCGGAGTCGCATTCAAACGAGAGCACGTCGGTCGTCTTATCGATGCCGCGCCACTGCCGGTTGAGGCCGTGCATCTCCTCCTCATCAACAAAGGAAAGGGAGACCTCGACCTCGCGCGAGACCTCTTCTGCCTCGAGCACGAAACGCACGATATCCTCGATCTCCGACGTATCGAGCAACTGATCGAGCTCGGCATCGTTACTGATGAGCACAGCCATGAGCGCTCCCCTTTCCGTGACGTCCGCCCTGAGCGGCGCGTTTTTGGTCGTACATATCATAGGCCTCGACGATACGGCCAACTAGCGAGTGTCGCACCACATCTTCGCTATCCAAATGGATGAACGAAATCTGCTCGACACCGCCCAAAATATCTTGAATATGCGAAAGCCCGTCGGGGCGGCCGATAAGGTCGCGTTGCGAAGCGTCTCCCGTAATCACAAACGTGGAATTAAAGCCCAGGCGGGTCAAGAACATCTTCATCTGCTCGGGCGTCGTGTTTTGAGCCTCATCCAAAATGACAAAAGCGTCGTTAAGCGTGCGCCCGCGCATGTATGCAAGAGGCGCGATCTCGATAACACCGCGGTCCACAAGCTGCGAGGCGCGCTCGGAATCCATCATGTCGAGCAACGCATCGAAAAGCGGACGCACATACGGATCCACTTTGTCCTCTAGGGTACCAGGTAAAAAACCGAGGTTCTCGCCAGCTTCGACCACAGGACGCGTAAGCACGATACGGCCCACATCATGACGCTGGAGCGCAGCGATAGCCATGGCCATGGCAAGATACGTCTTGCCGGTACCGGCAGGCCCAATGCAAAACGTCATGGCATGTGAGCGGATGGCCTCGATATAGCGCTTCTGGCCCACCGTTTTCGGCCGAATGCACTTGCCTCGATAGGTGAGGATCACGTCCTTGGCAATACCGGACGCATCTCCCCCGCGTTTGAGCAGCGAATCGAGAAGACGCACCGAATCTTCGATATTTGGAGTATCCCCCGCGGCGATAAGCTCAAATAGATGTTCGAACAGCTTGACGAGCGCCTCGCATGAACGCGTGGGGCCCGATATGGAAAGAGATGAGCCGCGCACCGCGATCTCTACCCGGGCGCGCTTTTCGAGAGCGCGAATCAAACGGTCTTGCGGCCCGGTGATAAGCCCGGCTTCGATTCCTTCGGGTACCGAAATGCGCACCTGAGTCGAATTCAAGAAGCTCTCCCTTCACAAAACGCATCAAACCATATGGGCATGAAGCATTCCGGAATCATCCAGCGAGTCGATGCGAACATGGACAAGCGACCCCTCCAGCGAGGCGTCCGCATCGTCCACGATAACGCGATGGAACGAACCCAGTGTACCGCGGTTGCCGTATTCGAGCACGGCCCGCTCGAGAGTAGAAACGCGACGCGCGGCGTCCTCAAGTGCAGACTGCTGCACGAGCGCTCTCACGCGCGCGGAACGCGCAGCCGCAACCTGCGGGTCGATTTGATCGGGATAGGTGGCAGCGGGCGTGTCCGGACGCGCGCTATAACGAAAAACATGGAGGCGAGCGAAACCGATGCTCTTGACGACCTTGAGCGTTTTTTCAAATTCCTCGTCGGTCTCACCGGGAAAACCCACGATAAGGTCACCCGATAAAGCGATATCGGGAACATGCAGGCGAATCTTGTCGATGAGCGCAAGCAAATCTTCAGAAGAATAGGGCCTGCCCATGCGACGCAGGGTTTCAGAACAGCCAGACTGAATCGGGAGGTGCAAGAAGGGCGCTACGCGGTCGCGCGAACGAGCCATGCGCTCAAGAAGAGCCTCGGTGACATCCATCGGCTCGATCGATGAAAGACGCACTTGCTGCACGGTCGTCTCGCACATGATGCGATCGAGCAACTCGTCAATCTCGACATGCGCATCCCCCGGACCCTCGGCATCGTAAGCACCAAGGTTTACACCGGTAAGGACAACCTCGGGGATATCGGCTTGGACGGCTTCTTCGATCTGCTCCAAAACCGCCGAAACGGGAACGGAACGTTCGGGTCCGCGCGCCTTCCAAACGATGCAGTACGTGCAACGATGGTTGCATCCATCCTGAATTTTGACTCCCAAGCGCGAGCGACCAAGCATATCTGCAAGATCGAGAGGAGCCAACGCATTGGTGGAACGCCCAAGAAGGCGCGTATCGTACGAAAGAAGTTCGCGCGCACGATCGGCAACGGCAACCTTGGAGGGTTCCGCGGTAACACGAGGCGAAATATCGGTAAGCTCATCTGGATGGAGGTTGACCACGCAGCCCGTGACGATCACGAGCGGCTCACGTGGCAGCGAAAGGGTATGCCGAACCGCCTTGCGCGTCTTCGCCTCGGCCTCCCCCGTCACGGCGCAGGTATTGATAACAACAAGCTGCGCGTCCTCGGGATCGACGAGGCAAAAGCCGGCGCGAGCCAAATCGGCGCTTATGCGGTCGCTCTCAACGCGATTGACGCGACAGCCAAGATTAACCACAGAGACAAACGGTGCAGTCACGTACTTCCTCGCTAGTCGATGATGTCGTCTATGGCGTCACGAATCCGGTCGCCCACAGAACGGGGCGCGTCGAAATCATCGCCCATGACACGGGCATACTTCTCGAGCGCCTCGCGGGCCTCGCGATTGAGTTTTTTGGGTACGGCGATAAGAACGCGAGCATACAGCGCGCCGCGCGAGCCGCCACCTCCGGATCGAGGCATACCGAACTCGGGCGTCTTGACCATCTCGCCGTATTGCGTACCGGCAGGGACCGCCACGGTCACATTCTCGTCGGGCAAGATGCCCTCAACCTGAACCTTGCAGCCCAACGCTGCCTGCGCGATAGAAACAGTGACGTCGCAATACAGGTCGTCACCACGGCGCACGAAGCGCTCGTGCTCCTCAACCTGAATGGTGACGATAAGGTCGCCGGACGGCGCCCCGCGAAGGCCGGCTTCGCCATAGCCCTTGACGCGAAGCTGGCGACCGGTAGACACGCCTGCGGGAACATCGATATCGAGCTTCTCGCGCGTGGGGACCCTTCCCTGGCCTCCGCACATATCGCAAGGATGATCGATGATGCTTCCCTCGCCGTGACAATCGGGGCAAGGCGATGAGGACTGAACGTATCCGAAGAGGGAGCGTTGAGCGGTAGTCACATAGCCAGAGCCGCCGCAACGCGTGCAGGTAACGAGCTTGCCCCCATCGGTTGTACCCGTGCCGCCGCAGTCGTCGCAGGTGGCAAGACGCTCGTAATTGATAGTCTTCGTGCAGCCGCGGGCAGCTTCCTCAAGCGTCACAGAAAGGGCGATGGCCATATCGCGGCCGTTCTTTCGAACATTTGCGCTGCGTCCGCCGCGCGCGTTACCTCCGAAGAAGGCCGAGAAGATATCGTCGCCCATTCCACCGAAGATGTCGCTGATGTCGACATAGCCGGAACCCATGGGGCCGTCTGCCGTACCGTACTGATCGTAATTTGTGCGCTTCTGCTCATCGGAAAGAACGGAATAGGCCTCGTTAAGCTCCTTGAACTTCTCTTCGGCCTCAGGATCGTCCGAAACGTCAGGGTGAACGAGGCGAGCCTTCTTAAGGAACGCTTTCTTGATTGTTCGTTGATCGGCGTCCTTATCGACACCGAGCACCTCGTAGTAATCCCTGCTCTCCGACACGACCTAAATCCTTCCCAAACCATTGCAAACATACGGCGCAAGCGCGCCAACGCAAACCTCTATACCCATATCATGCTGGCCCAAAACACTCGAATGAGCCAGTCGCACAGCTAACGAATACCCATCATCATCGTCGCACCGCAACGCGTGAACCCAACGGACATGACGGCGAATAGAAAGCCGTTTACAAAGCCGTTGGCAAACTGAGCGCCCCCGCGTTTCCACCAAAGACCGCTGCGATGCAAAATGCCATCGGAGATAACAAGAACGGCTCCAAAGATGAGCGGCAAAATCAGCACGCTGAAATAGGCGAAGACGCCGCTTGCCGCCGAAAGCAACAGGAACGGCACGACGACGCCCATGACATAAAAGCCGATCGCCGCCTTGCCCTCAAGGCGCTCTGCAGACACCCGGGCACGGCCCACAAGGTCGCCGCCGGTCGCTCCGTTTGTACCGGCATGGCCCATCTGGGAAACACGAATCAGATCGCCGTCGTGGGTGCCGGCGGGAAACTCGATGACCGCCTCGGTCACGACGGGCGTACGGCCCGTGCCCCCGCAATCGGGACAGGGATCGGAGATGACCTTACCGGAACCCCCGCATTCGGGGCACACGATCCTGAAGGTACCACCACCAAAAAGGAACGACATGTCGGTCTCGATAGCACCCGAACCACCGCAGCTCGGACAGGTATGGGAATGCTCGGATGAAACGGAACCCATGCCCGAGCAACGTGTGCACGGTTCGTACCTACGATACTTGACCGCACGCCGAGCTCCATTTTTTGCCTGCTCAGCGCTCAGGTCGACATCGACCACCACATCGGCACCGGTTTCGGGATTAAACGCCGATGACCTACGACGAGAGCCATAGCCCATATCGTCAAACGGGAACCCGAAGGGAAAACCGCCCATACCGCCCGTGTAGCCACCGCGATAGGGAGATGAGGCGGAACCCTGCGCTCCGGCGAAGGGGTTACCAGACCTCATGGCATCATAGCGAGCGCGCTTCTGCTCGTCAGACAATACCGCATATGCCTCGGAGACCTCTTTGAACTTCTCCTCTGCATCAGGTGCCTTGTTGATATCCGGGTGCAGCTTGCGCGCCTTGAGCTGAAAAGCCTTCTGAATCTCTTTCGCCGTGGCATCTTTGGATACACCCAAGATGGCGTAATAGTCTTTTTCGTTCATCGTAGCCATAGAGGGCTACCTTTCTAGCCGAGTCTATCCTTATCGCAGATGGAAGCTATTGTAGCGAACCATCAAGCTAAATTCCAAAAGAGTCCGAAGAGCTCATTGCCCTCGAGCCACCCTCGCTGCGTGGGAACAAGCGCCCCGCAAAGCGACTCGTCTCCCCCGTCCGAACCTTCGAGAGTATTTTCCCCATCAGACGCTTTCCATGTCGCTAAACCAAGGTCGACCGCCCGGGCGCACGCATCCGTCACAACTTCCTCCCCAAAGAGGGAGGATGCTTTGCGGAGAAGACCCCGGGAGATGCCGCGTGTCATACGACAAGCAAGCATGAGGTCTTCTGACATCGCCTCGCGAGCGCTCAGTTCCTCGACGTCAAAAGAAGCAGCAGGGTCATCCGTTTGAACCAGGCGAATGCGCGCAGCGTCGGGCGAAACCTTAACCCCAGGGAATAACGCCGAAGCCAACTGGAACGTCGCAGGCGCAATCATACTTGCAGCAGAGCGACCGATCCCCAGGTACTCGACACCCGTCCAGTAAGCGATATTATGAACGCACGGATGTCCAGGCAAAGCGTAACTCGCAACCTCGTACGGCGCATATCCGGCCGTAGCGAGAAGCGAGCGGGCAAACTCCATCTCGTCAGCCTGCTCGTCTTCGTCGGGAAGGACGATCTTGCCCTCATCGACTATCGAGGCCAGAGGCGTCCGCTCCTCAACCGTCAGCGGATAGATCGAGACATGACACGGACCGGCTGCAATCAGGCTCCGAACGCTCACAGCCCAGCTGTCCTTTGTTTGAAGGGGAAGCCCGCACATCAGGTCACAGGAAACATCAAGCCCTGCGGCCTGCGCACATCGAATGGCGTTAAGCGCCTGCTCGGCGGTGTGAATGCGACCGACGGCACGAAGCTCGGCATTCTGTAGGCTTTGAACCCCCAGTGAAACGCGCGTCACGCCAGCTCGCGCAAGCTCCCATGCAAGAGAGGAGGAAAACGATTCGGGATTCGCCTCACAGGTAAACTCCACAGGTTCGCACCAACGCATCACAGAGCGCGCCAGCTCGACCAGGCGCTCCCCCAAAAGCGAAGGCGTACCCCCACCGATATAGACCGTACGAACTTCGTCAAGCAAGCCCGTTTTACCAAAAGCGTCAAGTCGATCCAAAAGCCGTGCTAGATAACGATTTTGCTCCGCACGGGGGTCTTCGAGTCCACACGCAGCCACCGAATCGAAATCGCAATAGAGGCACTTCGATTTACAAAAAGGAATATGGAGGTAAAGGGCTTCGATCGCCATGATCTATATCTCGGGAAGCACGGGCACGGGCTCTCCATCGGCCTTGAGAGCGGCGCATGCACGAACATCTTCTTCGATCAGATCGACCAACTGCATGAAGTCCTCGAACGTCTGGCAGCGCACGACCCTACCGCGCCAGGAAGCGGCATGAGCCATTCCTTTGAGATACCACGTAGCGAACGTACGCGCGCGAGCCATGTGAGCATCATGATCGTGAAGGAGACGCAAATGCTCGCGCAAAGCGTCGAGACGTTCAACCTCCGTACGCGGCGAAATGGAATCGCCTTTAAGCAAGCGCGGGGCATCTTCAAACACCCAGGGGTTTCCGTAGGTGCCACGCGCCACAAAGACAGCGCTTGCAGCCGTTGTCGTGAGCATGCGAACGGCGTCTTCGGCAGAAAAGACATCGCCCGAACCAACAACGGGGATCGAAACGCGCGCAGCAACATCATCGATAATCGACCAGTCGGCAGAGCCCGTGTAGAGCTGTGTTGCAAACCTACCGTGAACAGCAACGCCCGAGACGCCGGCCTGTTCCAGGCGCGCCGCGAACTCGGGCGCAACGCGCTCGCCCGCAGCGTAGCCGATACGCATCTTGCACGTTACGGGAACATGCGCCCGGCTCACGGCAGCAGAGGCGATTTGGGCCGCAAGCTCCAGGTTTTTCATAAGCGCAGAGCCCTCGCCCTTGGTGACGACCTTGCGCGCAGGGCATGCCATATTGATATCGATGGAGGTGAGCTTATCCCCCACGCGCTCCTCGACGGCTTCGACCGCAGCGGAGAACTGCTCGGGCTTGGAGCCGAAAAGCTGCACGCAGATCTGCGGTTCCTCCGCTGCAGGCAGCACAAGATCCCAAGTCTTCTCGCTCTTGTAGGCAAGGCCCGCTACGCTCACCATCTCGGAGAAGGCCATTTTGGCACCGTGACGACGGCACATGATGCGGTAGGCAGCGTCCGTCACGCCCGCCATGGGCGCGAGCAAGAAAGGCTGCTCACGATAACGAAACCGCAAGCATTCCGATGAAGAAACTGCCATGTGCTACTCGTCCACCTTGAGGATCGCGAGGAACGCCTCCTGCGGAACCTCAACGGAGCCGATGGCCTTCATGCGCTTCTTACCCTCTTTTTGCTTCTCGAGCAGCTTGCGCTTACGCGAGATATCGCCGCCGTAGCACTTGGCAAGAACGTCCTTGCGGCGTGCCTTGACGGTGGAGCGGGCAATGACCTTATTGCCGATAGCGCCTTGAATGGGCACCTCGAAGAGCTGACGCGGGATAATCTCTTTGAGCTTGTCGCATAATCCGCGGGCAAGACCGTACGCCTTGTCCTTGTGGACGATGAACGAAAGCGCGTCGACCTCGTCTCCCGAAAGCAGGATATCGAGTTTGACCAGGTCGCTCATCCGATATTCCGAGAACTCGTAATCGAGCGAGGCGTAACCCTTGGTCCGGCTCTTAAGCTGATCGAAGAAATCAAGAATGAGCTCGGCAAGCGGCATATCGAAATGCATCTCGACCGATTTGCTCGTCAGATGAATCATATCGGTCGTGATACCGCGATGCTCGATAGCAAGCTGCATGACCGCGCCGGTATACTCGGGCGGGCAGATGATCTTGGCGCGAAGGAACGGCTCCTCAATGTGATCGATGCGCGTGACATCGGGCAGGTCTTGCGGGCTGCGAACATCGATCATCTCGCCGTCGGTCTTGAAAACGTGATAATCGACGCTGGGGCTCGTGGCGATAAGCTCAAGACCGAACTCGCGCTCAAGCCTCTCTTTGACGACCTCCATGTGCAGCAGGCCCAAGAAGCCGACACGGAAACCAAAGCCAAGGGCCACGGAAGTCTCCGGCTCCCAAATAAGAGACGGGTCGTTGACGTGCAGCTTCTCGAGCGCATCGCGCAAATTCTCGTAATCCTTGTTATCAATGGGGAAGATGCCGGTGTAGACCATAGGCTTTGCCTCGCGATAACCCGGCAGAGGGGCGTCGCAGGAACGATCGCGCGCTGTCAGAGTATCTCCCACATGCACGGCCTCGGGATCTTTAAGACCCGTAACGACAAAGCCGACCTCGCCCACGGAAAGCGAATCAACCGGTACCTCGGCAGGACACTTGACGCCCACGCCATCAACCATAAAGGGCACATCCGCCTGCATCATCACAAGCTGGTCGCCCTTGGAGATAGACCCGTCGAAAACACGTACCGTAGCGACGACGCCGCGGTACTCATCGAAATAGGAGTCGAGAATCAGCGCCTTGAGCGGAGCGTCGGCGCTGCCCTTCGGAGGCGAAATCAAAAAGACGATCGCCTCAAGCAGACCGTGAATGCCTTCACCCGTCTTGCCCGATACGCAAACGGCATCATCGGCAGGAATGGCGAGCTCGTCCTCGATCTCCGCCTTCACCTCATCGGGATGAGCACTCGGCAGATCGATTTTATTGATAGCGGGAACGATATCGAGATTGGCGTTCATGGCAAGCGACGCATTGGAGACCGTCTGGGCCTCAACACCTTGCGTGGCATCGACAACGAGCACTGCGCCTTCGCATGCTGCAAGGGACCGCGAGACCTCATAGGTGAAGTCAACATGGCCGGGAGTATCGATCAGATTGAACTGATACGTCTCCCCGTCGTCGGCGATGTAATCGACGCGAACGGCGTTGCTCTTGATGGTGATACCGCGCTCGCGCTCGATATCCATCGAGTCAAGGAGCTGCGCCTCCATGTCGCGCTCATCGACCGTATGCGTAAGCTCGAGAATTCGATCGGAGATCGTCGACTTACCATGGTCGATGTGCGCCACGATGGAGAAATTTCTGATATGTGAAGTATTTTGAGTATCCATGCGGGATATCATACCCGAACCGCAGGGGGCAAAACAGCTCAGCGGTCATGCATATATCGTGAGAAACACGGCTATTCCATAGCATTCATGCTTCTCATGCAGCATTTACCGTGCTATACTTCCCGCTTGTGACCTCAACAACCGTGTCTCAGAGGCCGGATAGAAGGCGGAAGAGAAACCGAAAGGAAATCCAGAAGTGGCAAACATCAAGTCTCAGAAGAAGCGCATCCGCACCAATGAGATCGCTCGCGTTCGCAACAAGGCGATTCGTTCCGAGCTGAAGACCCTGACCAAGCACGTTCAGGCTGCTGTCGAGGCTGGCGACAAGGCCGCTGCCTCCGCTGCTTGCACCCGCGCTTCCCGCGCTCTCGACAAGGCTGTCGCCAAGGGCGTCATCCACAAGAACCAGGCCGCCAACCGCAAGTCTGGTCTTCAGAACCTGGTCAACGGCCTTAACTAGCCAACAGGTTGCACATATCTTCGTGCGTTATACGGGTTCGCGTCATGCGGGCCCGTTTTTTTATTCATGAAAACGCCCGTGAAGCATTCGAAAAACGCTCCATGGGCATCGTTTAACCTCGCTCAATCAGCGAGATGACCCAAAGACGCAAGGCGAGCTCGGAATCGGCGGAACCCTTGAGCGCAGCCTCGACATCGGCAGCACGTCGTAGAGCGCCGAGGAGCTCATCCATGCTGTACTTACGCGCCCAACCAACATGGTTTCGGACCTGCCAGCCCTGCAGTCCTAAAACCTGTGCAAGGTTTCTACCCTCACCGCGAGCATCCAGTGCCTTTGCGCAAATAAGTTCGCGCAGACGCGTTACCAACAAAGAGAAAAGGCGCACTTCGCTGCGGGGCGGCTGGAGTTCAAGAAGCTCGAGCGAGCGCTTCATGTCCCGCGCCGAGACCGCATTGAGCAAGTCCCACGGCTTAACCTCAGCCGTGCGAACAACCATGGCCTCGATATCGGAGCGCGAAATGCTCTCCCCTTCCAACATCGCAGAAAGGCGCTTGAGCTCGTTATCGAGCATTCGGGAATTCTCGCCGACCCTGCTCACCAGTTCCTCGGCAGCCATAAGGTCAATCGTCTTGCCGTAGGCCCGAGCCATAGATACAACCTGCTGGGGCACCTCGCGTCCTTTTTTAGGTGCGCAGTCAACAAGAGCTTTGGGCCCGAGCTTTGCCACCGATTTATAAAGACGGGTGCTCTTTGCAAGAGTGTTGGCCACAACCAGGCAAACCGTTGTGGGTGAAGGGTTCTCAAAATAGGAAACCAAGGGCTCGCTTACCGCTTTGGGAAGCTTGTCGCAGCCGTTAAGAATCACAAGTCGAAAATCAGAGCCCATGGGAAGCGTATTCAAAGAAGCGATGATGTCGGCGATCTGCGGGTCATGTGTCATGTCGCGCTCGTCGAGATTAAAAGCCGCCATGCCGCTTTTCTCCAAACGCGCCTTCATGCGAGCGACGGCACGGGAGCGCTTAAGCTCATCGGCACCCACGATCAGATAGCCGCACAGCAAAGAAGCTTCCGCCACGATACCTCCCCTAAATCATCGTCCTGTCTTGCCTATTCTAACGCGCCGCCCTTTGAACCCGCGCAATGCACACGTATTCCCCGTGCGTCGGGATATAGAGAAATCGAACCATCATCGATCGTGCAGTAAAAACGAATCCCATAATTCTGGATAGCGGCGACGCATTCGGAGGCAGGATGACCGTAGCTGTTGTGCACTCCGGCCGAAGCGATTGCCACCTCGGGAGCAAGCGATTCGAGCAACGGTCCGTCAACCGATTTCGCAGAGCCATGATGACCGAGCTTCAACACATCGATATCGCCCGCTAGCGAGGCATATTCACGCTCCTGGTCTACTTCGGAGTCACCGGTAAGAAGCATGCTGAGATGTGCCGAGCCCTCCCGGTATCGCGCTAAAACAACAAGAGAGTCCTCGTTATCGTCCCCATCGACGATTCCGGTGGGCCACAATACGACGCAATCAAAGTGCCCCACATGGATGCTAGCGCCCTGCTCTACCTCCACAAACTCGAGGCCCGTAGCTTTTACCTCAGAGGGCGCTGTGAGCGCCGCACCCTGCGCTACGATGACCTTTCCCACGGGATATCGGCTGGCAATATCGCATAGCCCTCCATAATGGTCCTTATCCCAATGCGTGACCACGATGGCGTCAAGGGAAAGCACGTGCTCTGCCGCCAATGCTTCCAGTACGGCATCGTCCACTCCCGCATCAACCAAAATGCAGCTGTCTCCATCACGAATAAGAATCGAATCAGCCTGGCCAACATCCAGAACGGTAATTTGCGCAGGAGCAAACCATCCCCAATAGACAAGGTCGATACTCGCGACCGCAGTAATAAACGAAAACACGGCCAAAACCATCCGTCTGCTTGGACGAGGCCATAAAAGATAGAGCAAAACCGCGCAAGTGAGGAACAAAGGCCAAATATAGGGCATGGGAGAAACGTTCAAGCTCGCAAAAGGAATAGCAGCAAACGTGCTCGCCAAAAAGAGGATTACCCGCGAACAGACACAGAGTAACCCCGTCGCGATTCCTGCAAGACCGGGAATCCAAAAGAAAGGAAGCGCGGCCACGCCTAAGGTCAAAAGTGCGGAAATGAGCGGCGTTACCAGAATATTTGCCACCGGCGCCACAAGAGATATCTGTCCAAAAATTGCACTCGTCAAGGGTGCCGTCGCAATCTGTGCGGCTAACGTAATAGCCATGCCTTCGGCCATAAACGAAGGAAGCCTCAGCGAATGCAGAGCATAAGAGGCATAGCGTCCAAATATCAAAATAGAGGCAACGCTGAGAGCCGATAACTGAAATCCCAGGTCGAACACGAGATTTGGCCAAAGAATCAGCATGGTCATCAACGTCAAAGACAACGATGAGAGCGCATGGGAGCGGCGACCCACCTGAGCAGAAACGCCCGTGCAGGCAACCATGCAGACAGATCGAATCGTCGAGGGCGCCGCACCGGTTAGAATCGTATAGAAGCAGCAGGCAACGAGCATAAATACTCGTGTTTTGCGAAAACCGGCCCCGGCACGTCGCCATACATTTTGGACGAGCGCTGCAACAATCGCGAGATGACTTCCCGACACCGCAATAAGATGCGATAGGCCGCATGTTGCAAAATCTTCTCGAATCGACCAGCGATTCAAATCGGTCGTATAGCCGCAAAGAACGCCAGCTGCCAATGAGCCTTCAGGGCTCGATGATGGCGCAAGACAATCTAGAAGATGTCTACGAACCGCCTGCACAATGTCAAAAGGTGCATCTTCCTCAAGCGGATAGCATCTACGCATGGAAAGACACGCCACCTCGCCTTTGAAAAACCGCGACCTGGCCCAATCGGAATCGCCCAGAGGAGAAAAACTGCCCACGGCATAGAATCGCTCGCCACGCGCAAGTATCTTCTCACCCGTTACGCGCACGCGAAATGTCGGTCCGTCCCCATCTTTCCTACGAGCCAGCGCGGTAACGGAATATCCTCGCTCCCCCAAGCTCGAATCCCCGATCACCTCAAACATATAGAAGCTAGCCGTACCTTTGACCTCCCTGATTTGAGATGCCATGGCATTCGTCCAGCTAAACAGGGAGCAGATAAGCGCGATAAAGCAAGCCATCGCGAACCCTAAGGAACCAATAGAAAACTCGAGGTCGCAACGCCGCTTTACACAAGCAGCTATCGCGCAGGCGAGGACAGCAAGCAACGATGCGACAACCGGAAACGCGATCGAGATCCCGCACCAAGTGCCCGCCTTCGCCTGCTCCCACGAATTCTCGAGCAGCAGCATCGAAAGAGCAGCGCATCCAACCATGCAAAAGAACAGCGGTGGTATATAAGGACGCGGGGGGAATTCCAGGATGTGCCTCATACGCATATCGCATCCTTGATCTTGGCAAACTTCTTTTCACCGATACCCGATACGCGCATCAGGTCCTCGGTTGATGCAAAGAGGCCGTTTTCCTCACGATCCGCGATAATCGCCTCAGCGATCGAAGGGCCAACACCGCTGAGGGTTTGAAGCTCAGCAGAGGTGGCGGTATTGATGTTAACGAGCGAAGTTGAAGCAGTTGGACCAGAAGAAGCCTGTGCTTCCCCGGCACCGGATGCAGTATCCTGAGCCGCTTCGCCTTGACGGGGAACCGATATCTTCATGCCATCCGCCAGAGACAATGCGCGATTAAGAACGGAAACATCGGCATCTTCTGCCAAGCCGCCAGCAGCTCGAATGGCATCCTCGACGCGCGCGCCGCACCTGAGCTCATACACGCCGGGATTCAAGACAGCACCCGAAACATCAACGACAAGCGAAGTATCTACCGCAGAAGAATCCGATGAAGGGGACGTCGCTGGAGCAGATGAAGACGACGATGCAATCTGTTCATTCGAAGAGTGCTCTATCAAGGTGTCGTGGTCTCCGCGAGCAGCAGCGGTCCCACAGAACAGCGCAACGAGAAAGCCCAGCAAGACGAACAGCACAAGCAAGAGATAACGAGGCCTTTGGCGAACTAACGCAGCAACTCGCGTGAACAAGGCATTGCTTTGAGTGTATTGAGCCATACGACATCCCCCTCCTCCCTATCCATGCTTACAAAGGAAAGGAGAAGGGGGATGATCATTCTTAAATAATGAAACGCGACCTTACAAGAATCTCAACGAAATCTAACAGGCCTGCTCAATGGGGCCAAGATTGTTATGAATCTGTGGAAGCTCCTTCGGGCGACGGTAACACGAGGTCTTGAAGTCGATATATTCGACGTTTTTGACCAGATGCTCAATCATCGCCTCATGGTCGAACATCTCCCACGCCTCATGAACGGCATCCAGGCGCGCATGGGTCTCGGGGCGCTTGGGCATAAAGAGCGTGCAGCAATCCGGAGCGGTCTGCGTAGAGATATCAAACGTTCCGATTGATTGAGCGCGTTCGATAATCTCCTGCTTATCGGAACCGATAAGCGGACGAAAAACCGGCATGTCGACAACCTCGTTGACTGCCATGATGTTCTCGAGGGTCTGTGATGCAACCTGACCCAAAGACTCACCGGTAACAATCGCCTTTGCGCCCTCGATCTGTGCAATGCGCTCGGCAACAGCGTACATAATGCGTCGATACATAATCACGCGCAGAGCATTGGGGCAAGCGATCGAAATCTCACGCTGACAGTCTCCAAAGGGAACAACATACACGCGACCGATCTGAACCTCGGGCCCGAGCGCGCGAACGATATCCTGCACCAGATACTCGCTCGTATCCGCAGTCTGCGGACGACCGGAGAAATGTACCGGAACCGGAACGGCACCGCGACGCGCGAGCATCCAGGTGGAAACGGGAGAATCGATACCGGAAGAAAGAAGCGTGATTACCTTGCCAGCGCTTCCCTGTGGCAGACCGCCGCAGCCTCGCTCGCTTTTAGCGTAGACGTACACGCTGCCCTGCACCACAAGGACATGAACGGTAGCATCGGGATCGTGCATCTGCACCTTTTTATCGGGAAAGGCCTCACAGAGCACCTCTCCCACCTGACGATTAAGATCGATAGAAGTCAGAGGGTAATCGGTGTTTGATCGCCTGGCAGCAACCTTGAAGGTCTGGAACTCGCCAAATTCACTCAAAGCCTTAACGGCAGCATCGCAGTATTCAGAAGGCTCGCGATTGGTGTGGAACGCCAGCGAAACACGAGCGACACCGGGAACGCGAAGCATATGGTCAAAAGCTTCTTCCGCCTGTCCGGTCTCAGAGAATGTAACGAGGATATGCCCGGAGATTCGAACGATCGTCGAGACTGAAAAGGCGGCCAAAGCCGCCTTCAGGTTATCCATGAGGATACGTTCGAAATGGGCGCGATTCTTGCCTTTAAGCCCTATCTCGTGATAGTGCACAAGGCATACGCGACTTGCCATCGGCTACTCCGAAATCTTGTGGCCCATTGCAGTTTCAAAACGGTCATGATCGTAAGAGATATTACCGTTCTCGATCTCCTCCATAGCCATGGAGATGGTGTCCTTGCCGGACATGGCGATGGTGATGTCGTCGACATCCTGAACAGCGAGCACACGATTGTGCTGGCCGCGCAGCATGCTATTGATATCGCATGCGCGCTTGGAAGCGAGAGCGGCGAGCAGGAAACGATTCTCGTCGGTCTTCTCAAGCAGATCGTCAATACGAGGCTTAACAACAGACATGGTGGCCTCAATTCCTTTCGTGCTGTTGGATGACATTCAGCAACTCGGCTGTCGCATCGTCCAAATCGTCATTGACCACAACGTCATCGTAGCGGTCGCTCAGTTCAATCTCGTGGCCAGCGTTGGCAAGACGAAGCGAGAGGGATTCCTCCGTCTCCGTACCGCGATTGCGCAGACGCTCTGCCAAAACCTCAAGTGATGGGGGCATGATGAAAATCAAGACGGCTTCGGGAAAACGCTCTTTCACCTGAAAGGCGCCCTGCACATCGATCTCGATAATCAAGGAATTACCTGCGTCGAGATTCTTCTTAACCTCCGATGCGGGAGTGCCATACATATGCCCATGAACATTTGCCCACTCAACGAATTCGTCGGCATCGATACGGCGACGGAACTCGTCATCGGACAAAAAGTGATAATTCACCCCATCGACCTCGCCGGGACGAGGCTCTCTTGTGGTAGCGGAAACCGTCAGGCCCAGGTTAGGGTGAAGGTCACGCACGCGCGCGACCAACGTTCCCTTTCCTGCACCTGACGGTCCAGAAATCACAAAAAGCTTGGGCGTAAAAGCGCTCACTTATTTGGTGAGCTGCTCAAGCAGCTGCTCGCGCTGACGGACGCCGAGGCCCTGAACACGACGAGTGGCGGAAATGCCGAGCTCCTCCATGATCTTAGCTGCCTTGGCCTTGCCATAACCGGGAAGGGACTCGATGAGGGTGGAAACCTTCATGCGGGAAGCGATGGGATCATCAGAGTTAAGAACGGACTCGAGGGAGACGTCACCCTTCTTGATCTTCTCACGAAGCTCTGCACGCGCATGGCGGGCAGCAGCAGCCTTCTCGAGAGCGGCCTTGCGCTGTTCATCAGTGAGCTGAGGGAGCGGCATTCGAACCTCCAAATAGGATTGGTTTTATGAACAATAGTAGCTTCTTGCAGGGGAAATGCCCGCAAAACGGCTTTTGCAGAAACATACTTTAGACGAACGGGGCATAAAGTACAAGCAAACAAATAAAAACATGCAGCTTATGGACGTTATTCCATAGAATGCGCGCGCACTACCTGCATATTTAATGCCCCGTATACGACTATTCCCTACTCGACCTTCTCGACCAGCTCGGAGACGATCGCCTCATAGGCGGCAAGGGGGTCAGACGCTGCGGTAATGGGCCTGCCGACAACAATATGACTGGCGCCGGCGGCAATCGCGTCGGACGGCGTGGCGACGCGGCTCTGATCGCCCAGGTCCGCGCCGGCGGGACGCACGCCCGGGGTGACGACGAGCGCATCGGGACCCAAAAGCTCACGCATGTGCGCGGCCTCGCGCGGCGAGCAAACGACACCGTCGATACCCGACCCATGCGCCAGGCGTGCGAGGCGATCGGCCTGCTCGGCCACCGGATAGTCGACACCGATCTCGGTCAGCGAATCCTGATTCATGCTCGTAAGAACGGTGATGGCAACCAGGCGGGGACGGTCGCCGCGGACGGCAGCGGCCTGCTCGGCACCCTCACGACAAGCGCGCAGCATGGCAGAGGCGCCGGAGCCGTGGACCGAAAGCAGGTCTGCACCGGCGAGAGTGGCAGAGCGTGCAGCACCCTCGACTTGATGAGGAATGTCATAGAACTTAAGGTCCAAGAAAACCTTGAAACCAAGAGACTTGAACTCCTCGACGATGGCCGGGCCCTCGGCATAGTAGAGCGTCATGCCGATCTTGATCCAGGAGGCCTTACCGGCAAGAGCATGTCCCAGTTCCAGGGCTCGATCGCGATCGCAATCGAGCGCAATGATCACGCGGTCGCGTGCGTCAGCATCTAGCATTCGAATGCACCCACCAGCTCGTTGATGTCGGACACGCCCTGAGATTCCGCCCACTGCTCGAGCTCGCCGGCGATGCGCAGCGAAGCCGCGGGGTCGACGAAGTTCGCCATGCCCACAGAGACGCACGTAGCGCCCGCGAGAATGAACTCAGCGGCATCCTCGCCGGTCATAACGCCGCCGACGCCGTTGATGGGAAGGTCGACCGCCTGGGCAACTTCCCACACCATGCGAACTGCGATGGGGTGGCACAGCGGGCCCGAAAGGCCTCCCTTGGGCTTTGCGACCCTAGACCTACGAGTATTGACGTCGATAGCCATGCCTTGGATGGAGTTGATGATGGAGAGGCCGTCGGCGCCCTCCGCCTCAAGTGCACGAGCCACATCTACGACGTTGGCGGGAGCCATCTTGACGAAAAGCGGGCGATCGGTCACCTTGCGGCATGCGCGCATGACCTCGCCAGCGCCCTCGGGGGTGGAGCCGCAGGCAGCGCCGCCAGCAGCGATATTGGGGCAGCTGACGTTGATTTCAAAGCCGGCAGCCCAGGGGCACAGCTCATCGAAGAGTTCGAGCGCACGCACGTACTCGGGGGTGGAGTGACCGCACACCTGGCAGATGACCTGGCAGCCATCCTTGCTCAGTTGATCGAGCCACGGACCGGACTCCTCGGCAAAAGCGCGAACGCCCGGGTTCTGCAGACCAACGGAGTTGATCATGCCGCCACGAACCTCGGCCATGCGCGGAGCGGGATTTCCAGGCCAGGGCTCTGCAGCGCAGCCCTTGGTCGTGATGGCTCCGAGCTTGGAGACATCGAAGAAATTCTGGAACTGCCAGCCGTAGCCGAACGTACCGGCTGCGGTGTTAATGGGGTTCTGCATCTTGACGCCGCCGAAATCAACGGCCATGTTCACGCTCATTTAGAAGACCACCACCTTGGAGGCATCGAAGACGGGGCCGCACATGCACGCGCCCTTCATGCCATCGACCGTTTCGACATTGCAGGTATTGCAGGCACCGAAGCCGCAGCTCATCATACGCTCGAGGGAAACCTCGCAGTAAGCGCCTGCCTCGGCGGCCGCCTGGGCGACCTTTTTCATCATAGGGGCAGGGCCGCAGGAGGCAACGTAGTCGTAGCCGCCCTTGGCAAGAAGGGACGCAGCGGGATCGGTGCAAAAACCGCACGCGCCGGCCGTGCCGTCATCGGTCGAGATACTCACCGATTCCGCGCCGAGCGCGCGAAGGTCCTCGACGCCCACGATCTTAGAGGCCGTCGCGGCACCAAGGCACACGTCAAAAGGCACGCTCATTTTGGCAAGGATGGTCGCAGCGCCCAAGATGGGGGGAACGCCGATGCCTCCGGCAACGAGCAGAGCGCGGCTTGTGCTTTCGGGAACGCGCCAGCCATGGCCTCCGGGGCCCAGAAGATTAGAGGTCGAACCGGGCTTCATAAGAGAGAGGTTGCGCGTACCCTCCCCTACGACGGCATACCAAATCTCAACGGTTCCAGCCTTGGGATCCGCCTTGGCATAGCTCAACGGAACGCGAAGCAGATTAGCCGAGACGCCGGGCACGGCGATGTTGACGAACTGACCAGGCTCGAGCATTGCGGCGAGCTTGGGAGCCGAAATGACGATCGAGTAGATGCCATCGGCGATCTTGTCGTTGGAAACGACCTCGAAGTCATGGATTCGGGCAGGAGATGGTGTGGGCATAGACACTCCAATCCTCTCACAGACGCAGGGAAAGGGATAAAAATGGGCGGCGCCCCATCAGGGGCGCCGCCCATGTGACGAAAGCAATCTTAGCAGACTGCGCCGTCAGCGAGGGTCTGCTTGCCGCCAACAAACACGTCGGTAGCGCGTCCGGTAAGCTCAGCGCCAGTAAAGCCGGAGTTGGTAGCCTTGGACTCAAAACCGTCCTCGCCCACGGTCCAGCTGAGTTCGGGATCAAACACCGTGATATCGGCCACGGAGCCGGGACGGATGGAGACGGGTTCCAGTCCCAGAATGCGGCGAGGCGCGATGCTCATGGCCTCGACCATGCGGTCATAACCCATCTTTCCGGTACGCACCATGTTGGTGAGAACGAGGGCAAGAGAGGTCTCCAGACCTGTCATGCCAAAGGGAGCGAGCTCGAACTCGCGAGACTTCTCCCAAGCGGCATGAGGAGCATGGTCGGTCACGATCGCATCGACCGTACCGTCGATGACGCCCTGGCGGATCGCCTCGGCATCGGCCTGGGTGCGCAGCGGAGGATTGACCTTGAGAGCGGTGTTGTAGGTCTCGTCGATATCGTCCTCGGTAAGGAACATGTGGTGCGGGGTCGCCTCGCAGGTAACGCAGACGCCCTCCTCCTTGGCACGACGGACGAGCTCGAGGCCATGGGCAGTGGAAATATGCTGAATGTGCAGCTTGGCGCCGGTAAGTTTAGCCATCTCGATGTCGCGGGCGATCTGAATCTCCTCGCCCTGCGCGGGCCAGCCGAGCAGACCCAGGCGCGTGGAAACGGCGCCCTCGTTGATCTGGCCGTCGCCCACGAGGTCCTCGTCTTGGCAGTGGCTCATAAAGACCTTGCCGAACATCTTGCCGTAGTCCATACAGCGGCGCATCATGCCAGCGCCCTGGACACCGCGGCCGTCATCGGTGAAGGCGACAGCGCCGCGGGCGACCATATCGCCCATCTCGGAAAGAGCCTCGCCCTTAAGACCGCGCGAGCAAGCACCCGAGGGGAACACGCGACAATGACCAACGGCGGCGGCACGAGACTTGACGTACTCGATAACCGTGCCGTTATCGGCCACGGGATCGGTGTTGGGCATGGAGCAAACGCCGGTGAAACCGCCCTTGGCGGCAGCACGGGTGCCACTCTCGATGTCCTCTTTGTGCTCGTAACCGGGCTCACGGAGATGAACATGCATGTCAACGAGACCGGGAACGAGATACTTGCCCGACATATCGAGGACGGTGGCGTCGCCCGCCTCGAGGTTGGACGCGACAGCGGCGATCTTATCGCCCTCGATCAAAACATCGCAGACCTCATCGAGGCCGGCAGCAGGATCGACCACATGTGCAGATTTAAGCAGAAAGGCCATTATCGGAACCTCCAAGCAGCAGGTACAGGGCAGCCATGCGCACGCAGATACCGGAGTAGACCTGCTCCAGGATCACCGAGCGCGACGGGGAATCGGCCATATAGGAATCGAGCTCGACGCCGCGATTGATAGGACCGGGGTGGCAGACGATCGCATCGGGCTTCATCAGAGGCTCACGGAAGCGCGTGAGTCCGAAGAGGTTGTGATACTCACGGATGCTCGGGAACGGCGAGCCCTCGAGACGCTCCTGCTGAACGCGGAGCATATAGACGACGTCAAGCTCGGGAAGCACGTCATCGAGAGAAGAAGAGACGTGATCGATACCCAAGACGTCCGGCGCAGGCGGAAGCAGGGTGCCAGGAGCGATAGCATAGGTCTCGCAACCCATGATCTTCAATGCGGGGAGCAGGGAGCCGCAGACGCGGGAGTGGCTGATGTCGCCCACCAGGCCCACCTTAAGGCCCTCGAAGCTACCCTTGTGCTCCCAAATCGAATAGAGGTCAAGCAGGGCCTGCGTGGGATGGTTATGCTTGCCGTCGCCAGCGCAGATAACACTTGCAGGCGTGTTCTGGCTCACGATATAAGGAGCGCCGGCATGCTTGTCGCGTACGACGATGCAGTCGATCTTGTAGGCGTTGAGCGTCTCGACAGTGTCGATCAGGCTCTCGCCCTTGACGGTCGAAGTGGAGGAGCCGCCGAAGTTCAGACTGTCGGCGGAAAGACGCTTCTCGGCCAGCTCAAAGGAGCTGCGGGTGCGCGTAGAGGGCTCGTTGAACATGTTGACGATGGTCTTGCCCTTGAGGGTCGGAACCTTCTTGATGGCGCGCTCGTTAACCGCCGAGAATGCCTTGGCGGTCTCGAGGATCGTCATGATATCGGCATCGGAATACTCCGTGATGTCGATAAGGTGCTTATGGTTGAAGGACATTCGCTACTCCCCTCCCAGCGGAGCTGAACCTACATGGTCGCCCGGCTTGACATCGAAGATCTCGACCGCGGTGCGCGAGTCGGGCCCCTTCAGATACAGACGTACGTTCTCCTCGTGGGACGAAGGAACGTTCTTACCAACAAAATCCGGAGAGATGGGCAGCTCGCGATGGCCACGATCGACAAGGACGGCCAGCTCGATACGAGACGGGCGACCCAGGTCCATCAAGGCGTCGAGAGCAGAACGGATGGTGCGACCGGTATAGAGGATATCGTCGACGAGCACGATGCGCTTGCCGTTGACATCGAAGGGAATATCGGTCGCATGGATCTCAGGAGAGAAGTGCGTGAGGTAATCGTCGCGATAGAAGCTGATGTCGAGGCTTCCCAAGGGCACCTTCACTCCCTCGATCTGCTCGATCTGGCGTGCGAGTTCCTTTGCCAGCAGGTCGCCACGGGTAACGATGCCAACGAGTGCGAGGTCGTCACATCCCTCGTTGCGCTCGACGATCTCATGCGCGATGCGTTTGATAGCACGCGAGACGGCGACTTCGTCCATGATGATCGCTTTGGGTGAAGACTGTTCCATCGATCTCCTTCCCGATTCATGCGCGCGGGCGCATAAAAAAATAGATGCCGACCACCGAAGCGGACGGCATCTCGAAAGGCAGATGAACACTCAATGAGGTTGTCTCCATGCGAGCATCTCGTACGCGCTTAATGGTCGGTATTCAGTCTAGACTGCCCAACATGCTTGTCAAGCAAACATAGACGAAAGCACCAAGTCAACGATAGGCGGCATAGATTCGCCGACGAATTACGAACACCCCGCAAAAACTCTCGTCGGTCAACGTCTTGTTATGACCGAAATCGATGCCCGAAAATTTTTTCAAAATAGTTCTTGCATCCTCAGAAGTTTCCCCTATACTAATTTTTGTTGCTCAGCAGCACACACCATTCCTCGATAGCTCAATGGTAGAGCACGCGGCTGTTAACCGCGCTGTTGTAGGTTCGAGTCCTACTCGAGGAGCCAGAAACTTCAAGCC
>CAKUGM010000020.1 GCA_934654625.1 uncultured Collinsella sp.
AAAGCGGTACGCGAGCTGGGTTCAGAACGTCGTGAGACAGTTCGGTCCCTATCCTCCGTGGGCGCAGGAGAATCGAGGGAGGCTGCCCCTAGTACGAGAGGACCGGGGTGGACGGACCTCCGGTGAACCGGTTGTCGACCAACGGCATGGCCGGGTAGCCGCGTCCGGCGCGGATAACCGCTGAAGGCATCTAAGCGGGAAGCCGTTCCCGAGATCAGTTCTCCTTTCGGTAAGGGCCCAGGTAGACCACCTGGTTGATAGGCCGCAGGTGCAAGGCTGGCGACAGCCTCAGCCGAGCGGCACTAATCGCCCGAGCTCTTACCCGTCGCATCCCCGCGGGCGCAGCGCATGTGCTTGGCGGGTGCAACTCAACTCAGGTCGGTCGGGATAAGAGGTCCGTTGAGCTCGCTGTGCGGCCCCCAGGGCACGCGGAAGGTTCCCCTTCAGCGTGGGAGGCAATCTCATCGTCATCGACGAGCGCCGCCCACCGGTCAGCGGCCATGGCGGGCGGGGCACGCCCGGACCCATTCCGAACCCGGAAGCTAAGCCGCCGAGCGCCGATGGTACTGCGGGGTCAGCCCGTGGGAGAGCAGGGCGCCGCTGACCGGTGGACGGCGCTCGACCCGTTTCCAGGCGGGCTCGGGCGCGGGGGCGCCGCGGGGGATCCCCCGCGGCGCCCCCTTTTCCATATACCGGCGGGTTGCTGCCTGTATAGATAGATATTGATGAGCCGCGCGGCCTTCCGGCCCCGCGGCTCATCTGCTTTAAAATCGATTCGGCCGGCTATTTGCTCGGCTAGTTTGCCAGCAACCTTGCTAGGAGCTCGGCTTCTTCCATCGGCCAATATCCTTCCTTTGCTTCTGCCTGGATAGCATCAATTGCTTCCTGCTTTGGACAAGGGTCAGGCCCATAGACCAGCTCTTCGAGTCTATTGCACACAAGTGCGATGTTTACGCACCTAAGAATTTCGGCGGGCAGCTCTGCAGGATAATCGCTGCTTTTAAGCGTGCTGTGATGATACCGAACGATTGCTTCGACCAACTCATCATTTAGCCCGCTAATTATCTCGAGGCCGAGAACGGCGTGCTTATTTGAATTTGGGTCTGTGTCATCTTGACGTGCTGTTTCGTCATCGCATGCAACAAAGCCGATGTCTCTCAGCATGATTCCGAGGCGAAGCTTCTCTGCGGTTTTATCGGTTACGGCAGACACCATGGCAAGATGATCAGCCAGATTGGCGCACCGGCTGCTGCTGGCAACCGATCCCGGACGCCTATGCTCCAGTGCGGTTAGAAATGCCGAGACGGCGCTATTGAGCGGAATCATTTTGGAGGTTTCTTCGCTTACGCTGAGCAGGGCTTTTATTCTCATGATGAGTTCAACATGCTTAAACGGTTTTGTCAGAAAGCCGTTGGCACCCGCTTCAATAGCCCTAAAGCGATGAGAGTCTTCGTTGAGGACGGTCAGCATGAGGATGGGGAGATTGCGAAATTGCTGCATGGCGCGCAGGCGTTCGCAAACTTGAAACCCGTTAAGGCCGGGGAGCATGACGTCTAACAAAGCGAGGTCAGGTTTCTCTCGCTCCGCAACCTCGAGGGCTTGCTCGCCATCAACTGCCGAAACAACTTCGTAGTTATAGTTCTTCAAGACTTCCGTGGTAAGGATCAAGCTTGGTGCGTCATCCTCAACAACCAAGATTTTCTGCATTATCCTTCTCCTTTGGCGCCTCGGCGTTTATGGGCAGAACCATATGAACGGTGGTTCCGCCTCCTGCGGTATCTTCAATCCAGACTTTTCCGTTGTGAAGCGAAACGATGCTTCTCGTGATAGCAAGACCGAGGCCTACACCTTCGTATATGCGTGTATAGCTGTTATCGGCCTGTTCAAAGGCAAGGAACACCTGCTCCTTCATGTTGTCTTCGATGCCGATACCGTTATCGATGACTTTGATTTCTACCTGCTCGCCTTCGCTTGAGCAACAGGTGACGGTAATGGAACCGCCGTGGGGCGTGAATTTAACAGCATTGGCGATAAGGTTTATGAGCACCTGGCGCATCTTTGACTCGTCCCAATGAACAACGAGGTCTCCATTGGGGAGGGAGATAAGTTCCGTCAGGGCTTGTTGCTTTGCGTTGGCCTGGGGATGCATGGTTGCCGTTGTGTCGACAATAAGACGTCTCAGGTCGATATCGCTATAAGTGACTTTGTTCTTATTGGTGTCTATTCTCACCAGGTCAAGTAGATCGTTAATGAGCCCTAGCAGATGATTTCCGCTCTGGATGATGATGCCCACGTACTCGTGTTGTTTTTCGTTCATCTTGCCGGCGAGACCATCCTGCAAAAGGGAAGAGAAGCCGATGATCGAGTTGAGCGGGGTTCGCAGTTCGTGCGAGATGTTGGCGAGGAATTGGGACTTATATTGGTTGGCCTCGCGTAGCTCGGCGATTGTGGTCACGAGCTCTTCGGTGCGCTTTTCGACGGTGTCTTCGAGGCGTTGATTCTCGCGGGTCAAAGCGCCGGCCATGGCGTATAAGTCATCTGCGAGCTCGGCGAATTCACGCGGAAGGATCGTTCGATTGCGCACGCTGTCGAGTTCGGGGAATTCTCCTATCGAAACCGCACGCGCGTTAGTCTCGAGGCTTGCAATGGGCTTGGTGATAATGCGCGTAAGCAGGTTGCCGACAAGGGCGGTTGAAACGAGGATTGCAACAAAGGCGAAGGCGAGCGTGGCGAGGGTAGAAGGAGATATGCCGGGGATGCCCGAGACCGGCATACCCACGCCAAGGTTGGCGACGATTTTGCCGGTCCGGCTCTTCATTGACCCAGCGACGACGACGCCGACCTTTCCGTCGTCCATCGTCACCACGCCGCGCCAGGTGTCGCCATCGTTGACAGCATCAACAAGGCCCTGCATTTGCTGAGTACCCGCGGGATAGAAGAATGCGGAGTCTTCCGTCTGGATGTTCGAGCAGATTCTCATGCCGTCGGACGTGCCGATCGAAAGGTAGGCATCGGACACGATGGACGAAAAGTCGCTGAGCAGCTGCTGATTGTTGTTTAAGAGATAGCCCTCAATGATGGCTCCCATAAAGGCGCCGTCTGCTGAGCGGATCGGGTAGGCGACGATACGGACATAGGCGTCGTAGAGGGAGTGCGTCTCGTCGATATGGATCTCGGCGTTTTCTCTGAATGCGGGATAGCAGACCGAAAGCTGCTCTTTGGGGATGAGCTCGGTACTCGTGATCGCTTCGTCCTGTGCTTCCAGCGTGTCAAGGAGCCCCGAGAGAGGCCATTCGGTGCCGACTGCTTGGGCATTGCTGGCAAGTACGACGCCTTCGCTGTCAACGGCAACGGTGTAGGGGGTTCCCATATCGACCGGAGCACATCGGTCGAGTACCTTGGAGAGCTTCTTTTCGTTTTTGCTTGCAAAATAGCCGTTGACGTCTTCATAGGAGAGAACCTCGCTAATACGCAGGATCTCCGAGGTGTCTTTGAGCTCCATGCGATCGTATGCCGTCTGGAGGGCAACTTGCAGGTTGGACACGGTGTTGTCGATGGCGGCGGACCTGAGGAGGACGGCGCCCACAATCGCAAAGAGGGCAAGGGCGACCGTGAGGACGAGCGCCATGCTCACGTTGATGTAGGTCGAGATCTTCAGGCGTCGTTTCACAGGAGTTCCAGTCCTAAAATCGCCAGTTGGGTTCTATTGGTGAGGTCGGTCTTTTTAAGGATGTTGCCAATGTGCAATTTGACGGTGTGTTCGGTAATGACGAGCTGATCTGCGATTTGTTGGTTCGAAAGACCCGTGCATACGAGCCTAAGCACCTCGCGCTCGCGTTTGGTGAGGCTTTCGAGAATCTCGGCGCGCTGTTCCTGATATGCATGGTTTTTGGTATCGGAGTTTGCCTCGTTGGCGGCAAAATCAAATGCAAGCGAATAGGCGCTGTAGATGACTTTTGCGCGCTCGACAAAGTCGATGCGTCGCTGATGGTCGGTTTCGTTCATCAGGCTGCCGAGAGGGTCGGCGTCATCGGTGTCGCCTTCGCGTGAGGGGTCTCGATCAACGATGTGCAAATAGTACGTGGAGTCTGTATCCGACGGAGACAGGTACTGGGCGGGAACGGTGAGCCTTCCGACGGCGACCAGCTGGCCATAAGGGCAGGTGTAAACCTGGAAGGTCTCGGGTGCCTGGATGATTCTCGTGCAGTATGACGCGCAGAAACTGTTTGGCTCACATCGCTTGCTCATACACATGGGGCTGCCGTTTGACTCGATGGTCAGGTGCTCTTCGGCATCGCTATTGAATATGCGGATGCTTGACGAGAAAAAGGCGGAATATTGGTCTTGCACTTGTTGGAGTTTGGCTAGAAACCGCAACGTGTTTTGTTCTTGAGCTGCCACTCGATCTCCAAACCGCGCGTAAGGACTTACGGCTGGGCCGTGCGCACTATGGGCGTTATGAATTATTTCAATTATGTTTCATATCATTTTTGTGGGGCTATTAAATGCCGTGATGGTAGGTTTTTCTCGGTAAATGGATAACGGCTTGGAAAACGTGCTGCGCAACATGCAGATTTAGGCTCGTTGCGGGCGCAGCACTTCGCAAGGCAATCGATTGATACTTTATCCACCGCAAATTGGCTGTTAATTGGCCTAGTACAAATACATGCCTAATCGATTTACCATCAGTGGCTCTCTTCGTGACGATCTGAGCAACGTGGAATATGCGAGAAAGGTAGGCCCGTCTACCCCCCCCCGATTTTGGGCACCGGGTTAATAAAATATATAGACTAAAGTTCTAGTTTTATAAAATCCCTTAGAACCAAAGAGTTACTTCTGAGTGGAAATTCGGCAGAAGTCTGAACGAAAAGCCAATTTCAATCGATTGGCGATTCCTTTGTAATGAGACGTGTCAGACCCGAGGAAGCAGATTTCCTCGGGAAGGAAAGCTCTGTAGGAGGAATCATGCAGGAGTCTTTGGTACTAGAGATGCTCGAGACCGGCAAGACCGCGACCTGGCCTGCCGATAGTGGCACTCAGCAAGGCGACGAGTTCGTCGACAAGGAAGTGAAGGGCGTACCTTCCACCGATCGCACCAAGCGCATGAAGGAACGCTTCATGAACGCCAAGTGCAAGATGGACATGGAAGCCCCGATCGCTTACACCAAGGCATGGCGTGAGTATGAGGGCAAGCCGCTCTACGTCCGTCGTGGTCTTTCGTTCAAGTACATGCTTGAGCACCTCACCCCGGTTATCCGCGAGGACGAGCTCATCACCATGTCTAAGACCCGCTATGACCGCGGTGCTACCCAGGTTCCCCAGTTTGCTACCGACTTCATGATCTCGTTCCTGACCCAGGCCGAGGATCAGAAGGAAGAGGCTAAGCTCTACGCCGTCGAGGGCGGCGACGAGGCTCACACCGTGAACGAGGAAGGCTGGACCCCCGTTGGTCAGCTCTTCTCCATCCGTGAGGAAGAAGTCCAGCCGATGCTCGACGTCCTGGACTACTGGAAGACCCGCTGCGTCGAGAACGTTTCCGACGATTGGATGAAGACCGCTTTTGACGGCTATGAGGACTACGTCAACGCCAAGAAGGTCGGCCTGTTCCCCGGCTCCGGCCTGCACGCTGGCTGCGACGGCCGTTGGATCCCGGCTTACGACGTCGCTCTGGGTGGCTTCAACAAGGTCATCGAGCAGTGCAAGGAGAACATTGCCAAGACCGTCGTGACCACCAAGGACGTTGCCGACAAGGTCTTCTTCTGGCAGGGCTGCATCTACGCTTGCGAGGGCGCTATCGCTTGGGCTACCAATTATGCCAACGAGGCCCGTCGTCTCGCCGAGACCGCTGCTGAGCCCCGCAAGACCGAGCTGCTCGAGATGGCTGAGCGCCTGGATCGCGTCCCGGCTGAGCCCGCTCGCAACTTCATGGAGGCCCTCCAGGCCCTGTGGACCGCTCACATCCTCGTTATGTCCGACTCCCTCGCTCTGGGCGTTTCCCCCGGTCGTTGGGGCAAGCTCCTCCAGCCTTACTACGAGAAGGATCTCGCAGAGGGCAAGATCACCAAGGAGCAGGCGCTCGAGGCCATGGAGCTCATCCGCATCAAGTGCTCCACCGAGGAGTACATCACCCCGTCCCTGTGGGCAGCAATGGCTTCCTCCAACTCCTTCATGAACATGGCAGTTGGCGGTCTCGATCCTGTGACCGGTCAGTGCACCGACAACGAGGTTGAGGAGCTCATCCTCCAGGCCGGTATCAACATGCCGACCCCGCAGCCGACCCTCTCCATCCTGCTCTCCAACAAGACCAGCGAGCGTCTCGCTCTCAAGGCCGCCGAGTGCACCAAGGCTGGTAACGGCTATCCCGCATGGTACAACTACGAGCAGATGGTTGAGCACAACCTCTGGTGCTATGCCGACGAGAACATCACCCTCGAGGACGCCCGCGACTGCGCACTTTCCGGCTGCGTCGAGAACGGTATCTCCGGCAAGGGTCACCCCATTGCTCACCCCGCCTTCTACAACGAGGGCAAGACCATCGAGCTCGCTCTGCACGAGGGCGTTGACCCCCGCACCGGCATCAAGGTCATGGACGGCATCAAGCCCGTCGAGACCTATGACGATCTGTGGAACAACTTCGTGACCATCCGTGAGCACTTCATGAAGGTCTACATGCGCTACTGGAACGAGGTCGTGGCCTGCCAGCGCGATATCCACCCGAAGATCATGGGCTCCGTCCTGATGCATGACTGCATTGAGAACGGTCGCCCGGTCGACAACCTCGGCTGCCGCTACAACGCTTCCGTCACGCTTCTCGACTCCGGTACCGTCAACGTCGTTAACGGCCTCGCCGCTATGAAGAAGCTCATCTGGGACGACAAGAAGTACACCATTGACGAGTTCATGGATGCCATGAACAACAACTTCGGCTTCGTCCTCGGCGCCGAGAAGGGCAACTTCTCCATGCTCAACCAGGAGATCGATCCTGAGAAGCACATGAAGTACGCTCAGATTCACCGCGACATCCTCAACTGCCCGAAGTTCGGCAACGACGACGACTATGTTGACGACATCTTCGTCAAGGTGTGGCAGGACTACGATCGCGTCACCGGCTCTGAGACCACCTACAACGGTTACAGGTGGATCACCGCTGCTCTGTCCATCTCCGCTCACGGACCTCACGGCCGCGTGACTGGTGCTACCCCGGACGGCCGCCTCGCTGGCGTTACCCTCTGCGACGGCATCCTCTCCGCTTCGCCTGGTACCGACGTCAACGGCCCGATCGCTCTGATTCGTTCCGGCGTCAAGCTTGACTCCACCCCGTTCGCCTCGGTGCAGCTCAATATGAAGTTCCATCCCTCCGCGATTCGCGGTGACGAGGGCTCCAAGAACTTCGTCGAGTTCATCCGCAGCTACTTCCGCATGGGTGGCTATCACGTCCAGTTCAACATCGTCGACTCCAAGATGCTCCGCGATGCTCAGGACAAGCCGCAGAACTATCGCGACCTGATGGTCCGCGTCGCAGGCTTCTCCGCTTACTGGAACGAGCTTGGTAAGCCCATCCAGGACGAGGTCATCGCTCGTACTGAGTACGACCTCCTCTAAGCGTTGCACAAGCGTGGCGCCCGGTCTGGTTAGACGCTAACCGGGCGCCACTTTCTAGCACGCTCTCATCTGTCAACGGGAGAGTCGCCCCTGTCTTGGATCGAGCGCTACTCCCATCCTACCTCTAGGAGAATTAGAGATGGAAGCGAATTCTAACACCGAGAACTCCAATCTGAAGTTCTCCGGTTGGTCTGTTACCGTCGCCGCCGTCGTCATCGTGCTTTGCCACATGATGGTTCGCGGTTCCTTTGCAACTCTCATCCAGGGCATGTGCGCAAGTACTGGTTGGTCTACGGGAGTTGTTTCCCTGGGTTCGTCCCTCTTCATGGTCTTCTATGGCATCTTTGCATTCCTGACCGGTACTTATATCAATAAGCTCGGTCCCCGCAAGACCTACCTGCTCCACGGCTGCATCATGGCCGCCGGCCTGTTCCTCTGCAGCTATTCCACCGAGCCTTGGCAGTACTGGCTCTTCTACGGCGTCATCGCCGGTATCGGCTCCGGTGCTTTCTGGGCCCCCGTTACCTCGATGGTTCGCCAGTGGTTCATCGATAAACTCGGTATCGCGATGGGCCTCACCACCGCTGCCGCCGGCGCTGCTATGTGCCTCGGCCCGATCGTGTCCATGAACCTCATCGCCGGCCAGTCCTGGCAGACGATGATGAGGGTCTTCGCAATCATCCTCATCGTCGGTATTGGCATCGCTTCTCAGTTCACCATCATGAAGCCCGAGGACGTGGGCCAGAAGCCGCTCGGCTTCGACGCCTTCATGGCTCGCCAGGCCGCTGCTTCTCAGAACACCGAGAAGAAGGCCGAGGAGTTCTACGTCCCCTTCAAGTGGGCTGTTAAGCACAAGGCTTTCTGGATCCTCTCCATCCTGTGGTTCTGCTCCAACTTCGCTGAGTTCATCGTCTTCTCCCACGCCATCCAGTACACCACAGGTGACCTGGGCTATGACAAGATGACCGCCACGTATATCTACTGCCTGATCGGCCTGGTCTTCATCTTCAGCGCTATCGCAGTTGGTGGCTTCACCGATAAGCTCACCGCCAAGATGGGCGATCCCCTCAAGGCTCGTAAGCGTGTTCTGACCTTCTCGTACATCGGCTGCGCCGCGATGGCTCTCTGGCTGAACTACGGCGTGCGCCTGACCGCCGATGGTGGCAGCGCTGTCTGGGCCTTCGTCGTGTACGCTGTGGTCTTTGGCTTCTTCTACGGCATCTACATTCCGTCGATTGCCGGTACGGTCGGCGTTGTCTTCGGCCGTAAGGAAATGCCTCAGTGCTGGGGTCTCGTCTCCCTCATCGGCATGGCCGGTGGCGCAGGCCTTGGCCCGTACATCGCAGGCTTCCTGCGTGACGTTACCGGTAGCTACTTTGTCGCCATTTGGCTGGCAACGATCTTCTACCTGCTTGCCCTGGTCTTCGTGAACATCGTCAAGCAACCCACTCGTGAAGAGGTTTGGGGAGAGTAGTAACAGACTACATCCTGCCCCTCTGGCGCACCCGGGCAGACTGCTCGGGTGCGCTTTTTTAGAAGCCCTGATCTGGAAGGAACAAATGATGAAGACTGAAGACGGTAAGCTCCAAGCGATGATTTTTGATGTCCAGAGCTTTTCCACCCATGATGGACCCGGCATCAGGACGAACGTCTTCTTCAAGGGTTGTACGCTGCGTTGTCCCTGGTGTGCAAACCCCGAATCCCAGAAGGGCACCCCGCAGCTCCTTTACACCAAGATGAAGTGTGTGGGCTGCATGTTCTGCGCCAAGGTCTGCCCCCATGGAGCAGTGACTGCGGTGACGGACCCCGAGGAAATCGCCAAGTTTGGCCATGTTCGCCACGACCGTTCGAAGTGCGACAAGTGCACCACCCATGAGTGCGTGAACGCATGCTTCCAGGAAGCGCTTTCGGTTGCCGGCGAGCTCATGACCGTCGATGACGTCATGGCCAAGATCGACCGCGATTCGGTAGTCTACGGAGCCAAGGGCGGCGTGACCGTTTCTGGTGGCGATCCGCTTCTTCACCCCGATTTCCTCGAGGAGCTTCTCCGCAGGTGCCATGAAAAGGCATACAACGTGGTTATTGAGTCCGAGCTTTGCGTTCCGACCGAAAACCTCGAGCGCGTGATGCCCTACATCAACCTCTATTACACCGATTGCAAGGTTATCGACCCCGAGGCGCACAAGCGCATCATGGGTGCGAGCAACGATATTATCCTTAAGAACCTGCGCCTGATTGGCGAGCGCTGCCCCGAGCGCATGGTTCTCAGGACCCCGATTATCCCCGGGTATACCGATTCGGATGAGAACATCGATGGAATCGCGAAGTTCGCTGCCGAATGCCATTTCCCCACGATGAATATCCTGCCGTACCACAAGCTTGGTGTGACCAAGCACGAGCGTCTTGGATCGACGTACCTGCTGCCCGATGTTCAGCCGCCTAGCGATGCGCGCATGCGCGAGCTGGCAAACATCATCGAGAGCCATGGCGTGAAGTGCATTATCAACTAGCCTAAGACGGGAGAGAGACATGGATATCAAAGATTTTTACCGTGAGGTCGACGGCATCTACGCCAACGAGGATTGGGATGCAGCCGAGGAGCTCTTCAACGCTGCGATGACCGAGACCGCAGACGATAAGGAAATGCACGCGGTTGTCCAAAACGAGATAGGCGTTTGCTTTATGAAGCGCGGCATGCACCTCGAGGCAATCGACGCCCTTTCCAACGCTGCGACCTACTTCGCTTCGGCCCATGGCCCGGCGAGCAACGAGGTCGTGAGCATCAAGACCAACCTGGCACGCGTGTACAGCGCTATGGCCGAGCATCAGAAGGCAAGGGAAATCCTCATGGAGCTGTGTGATCTTTTGGGCGATGAGCCCAGCCCGCTGCTCTATGACGCCTGCGTGGGCATTGGCCACGAGTCTCGTCTTTTGAGCGACTTTGAAACCGCGATTACGTATCTGGAGCGCGCAAAGCAGGTCGCTCTCGCCTATGGACAGGGCGAGCCCCTCATCGCTTGCCTCTTCGATCTGGGCGCAGTGCAGTTTGAGCGCGGCTATCGCGGCGAAGCTGTAAACGCTCTTTCCGAGGCAGTTGACCTTTGCAGGCAGCAGGGCATTCTCGATACCGAGTTTGGCCAGGGCGTTCAGGCGTTCTATGACGAGATGAACAAGTCTGCTTGCTGCGGCTGCTCGGGAGAGCTTGCTCAGGACCCCATCACGATTGAAAACGAGTAAGCCGCCCCTTCTCTTGTTTATAGTGTTTGGCGGTCTTTCCCCGAGGTTTGCGCCGTGTCCCTCTATTAGGCTTCTCGCCTCGCGGACGGGCTTCCATTCTGCTATATCTTAAAGCGCAGGCGTGACCGTGCATGTACCTCGCACGGTCACGCCTGCCTTATTTTGTATGGGCGTCTGCTTTGACGCTGAATTTGCTTCGATGGCCTCCGTCATTCTTGTATGTCCACCCCGCAGTTCCTCTTGTGTGGATACAATAGACAAACGGTTCTATTTGATTGCCTAAGGGGGTCGTGATGGCAGAAGCCGGCGTGGGCGTCGATATCGTTCAGATTTCTCGCATGGAGCGTATCCGTCAGGTTACGCCCGGGTTTTTCCCTCGAGTCTTCACGGCCGAGGAAGTTCGGTTTTGCGAAGCCTCCTCTCGTCCCATGGCGCAGTACGCTTGCCGCTTTGCTGCTCGCGAGGCGGTGCTCAAAGCGCTGGGCACGGGCTTTAAGGGCGTAGGCCGTAAAGACGTCTCGGTTACGGTTGGGCAAAATGGCCGCCCCGCCGTTCTTTTGGCCGGACGGGCAAAAGAGCTGGCGGAGGAGCGCGGCATCGTTGAGTTTGCGCTGTCGCTTTCTGCAACGGGTGACCTTGCGGTCGCCAACGCCATGGCTCTGACCGAAGAGACGCGACCCCGTGCAAAACAGACCGCACAAGATGAAAAACAGCGCATCGCGCAATCGTTTAGAGAGGCGCGCTCGGTGCTTGACGAGCTTGAGCGCGTCCAGAGCGGCGATGAGGCTCTTGAGAATGGAGAGCGCTAGATGAAGCCGATTTTAAATATCGAGGAAGTCACTCGACTCGAAGATATCATCGAGCGTGAAGGGACTTCGAAAGCAGAGCTCATGGAGCATGCGGGGGAGCTTCTTGCTTCTGCCGCCGAGGCGGAACATCCCGACCGCGTGCTCGTGTTGACCGGTTTTGGCAACAACGGAGGCGACGGTTGGGTCGCTGCGGACATCCTGCAGCAGAAGGGCGTCCATGTCGATGTCGTCTCGCCGGTGGATCCGAGCGAGATCCCGAGCGCTCTTGCGCGCCACGTCGCCCGCCGCACGGCAGGCCGTGACGTCAACGTGGTCGTCGGTCCTTCGCGCGACGAGCTGATGGAGCTCGGCGAACAGGCCGATGTGATCATCGACGCCATTTTGGGCACAGGTTTCCATGGTGCGCCTCGCCCGCCCTTCAGCATTTGGATCCCGGCGGTAAACGAGCTCTCCTCGTTTGTTGTTTCTGCCGATGTCCCCTCGGGCCTCAACGCGCAGACCGGCGTTGTTGAGGATTGCTGCATCCGCGCCGACAAGACGCTGACCATGCTCGCCCCGAAGATCGGCCTTTATAGCGGAGATGGCCCCGAGTATGCGGGCGATATCCAGGTGGGCGAGCTGTACGACAAGCTGGACGAAGTAATCGGCGATGTTGACCATGCCGCCGAGATCGTCCAGGCAGGCGACCTGATCGACTACATCACGAGCCTTCCGGCTTCGATCGATAAATACTCTCGCGGTTCCGTCCTCGTGGTTGCGGGCTCTGCATCCTATCCCGGTGCCGCTATGATGGCGGCGAAGGCGGCGGCGCGTGCCGGCGCGGGATATGTGGCCGTGGCAGCTCCCGATGCCTGCGCCAATCTCATTCGCATGGCGCTCCCCTCGATTCCGGTCCATGCGATCCCGTCTGATTCGCGCGGCGCGTTTGGTGCGGCTGCCCGGATGATCGTGTGCGAGCTTGCCCAGAAGTACGACTGCGTGCTGTGCGGTCCCGGCATGACGACGGGCGCCGGCTGCATGCAGGTTGTGACCGGCTTGATGGAGCTCGACGTGCCGCTCGTGCTCGACGCCGATGCCCTCAACTGCCTTTCGCATATCGCCATCGACGGCATCGAGAAGACCCCCGACATGTATCGCCGCGAGGCACCGCTTATCATGACCCCGCACTATCGAGAGCTTTCGCGCCTGGTGGGCGAGGAAGACGAGGTCTTCGATCTGGGCACCGCCATCGATGCCGCCCAGAAGATCCTGTGGGCCGGTGGCTCGGACAACATGGTCATCGTCTGCAAGGGTCCGACGACGGCGGTCGTGGGCGTCGAGCGCGTTTTGATTCCCGCGAGCGGCCCCGCCTCTCTTGCTACGGCGGGTTCGGGCGACGTTCTTGCCGGCATTATCTCCGGCACCATCGCTACACTTCATGCCGAGGTCGACGTATGGGAACTCGCTCTTTCCTACGCGGTCTCGATTCACTCGTATACCGGTTTTGCGGCTGCTGCCGAATACGGCGAGAAGAGCGTGATCGCCACGGACCTTATCGATGTTATCGGTGAGGCGATGCAGCTGGTGGAGAACGAGGCGCTCAAGGATCTGGGCGCACTCGATTCCGAGGGGGAGTAAGATGGCCATCTCTAGGTTGCCGCAAGACCGCTGGTCTTGGGTCGAGATCAACCAAGGCGCGCTGCGTCGCAACACGCGTGCGTTCAAAAGCCTGTTGAATCCGCGCCAGCGCCTGTGCTGTGTGGTCAAGGCCGACGCCTATGGACATGGCGCCGTCGCCTGCGCCAAGGTCATGTACGCGACCGGTGCCGACATGTTTGCCGTGGCCACGGTCAAGGAGGGTGTCGAGCTGCGCGAGGGCGGCATCATATCGCCCATCCTGCTTTTGAGCGAACCTCCTGCCGAGTCTATCGACTTGCTGCTCGAGCACGACATCATGCCTTCGGTCTACACCTTCGAGTTCGCGCTTGCGTATGGCGAGCGCGCATCGCAGCTGGGCAAGATCGGCAAGTACCATATGGCTATCGAGACGGGCATGAACCGCATCGGCGTGCATTACACGGATGTGATTGAGTTCCGCCGTTCGATTCACTTCCATCGCGGCATCCAGTGCGACGGCGTGTTCACGCATTTCGCCACCGCCGACGAGCAGAGCGGTTGGGACTACAAGCTTCAGTGCAAGCGTTTTGACGAGGCAGTCGCCGCCATGAAAGACGCTGGCTTTGAGTGCGGCATCGTTCACTGCGACAACACGCCGGCATCCATTTTGGACCCGTCGACCCATTACGACATGATTCGCGCGGGTATCGGTCTGTATGGTCTGCAGCCCTGCGAGACAACACGTCCAATTTTCCCGCTCGACCCGGTGATGAGCGTCCGCGCTCGTGTGACGCGCGTAGCGCATCCCGCCATGGGCGAGGGCGTGGGTTACGGCTTTACCTATCGCGTGCCTCGTACGCGCGTACAGATCTGCACGCTGCCGATCGGCTATGCCGATGGTCTTTCGCGTACGCTTTCCAACCGCATGGACGTTCTCTATCAGGGCGAGCGCATTCGTCAGGTGGGCAATATCTGCATGGATCAATGCATGGTCGCTATCTCCGAGACGTCGAGGGGCCGCATGCCCGAGGCGAACTACGGGGACGTGATGACCATCGTCGGCCGCGATGGCGATGCCGAGATTACCGTGGATGAGATGGCGCGCCTGCGCGGCACCATCAATTACGAGGTGGCATGCGGCTTTGGCATGCGTCTCGATAAGGTCTACGTGTAGAGGTCGCTCATGGGTGTCATGCAGATTCCGGGGCACACGCGCCAAAAGCCGCGCGAGGTGACGCTTGACGAGATTCGGGCGGTGCTCGGCGACTGTCGCCTGTGCCAGCTGTGTCAAACGAGGACCAAGATCGTCTTTGGCACGGGCAACCCCCATGCGCGCGTGATGTTTGTGGGCGAGGCTCCGGGTCGCAATGAAGACCTGCAGGGGGAGCCCTTTGTGGGCGCTGCGGGCGAGGACCTCAACGGCATTTTGTCTTTGGCGGGCTTGACGCGCGAGGAGGTCTATATCGCCAACGTCCTCAAGTGCCGTCCCCCGGGAAATCGCAACCCGCGTCCAGAAGAGGTGCTTGCCTGCTCGCCGTTTTTGCGCGAGCAGATTCGAAGCATTTGGCCGGACGTTATCGTTACGCTGGGAAACCCCGCGACGCATTTTGTCCTCAAGACCGAGATAGGCATCACACGTTTGCGTGGACGTTTTCACCAGATGGGCCACTTTGTGGTCATGCCCACGTTCCACCCCGCCGCCGCCCTGCGCAATCCGGAGTGGCAAAAGCTGCTGGAGCAGGACTTCTGTATGCTGGGAGATTATCTGGCACGCCATGCGGCGCCCGCGGCGGGCAGCAATGAAGAACAGGAAGCGGAGAGATAGATGCTCAAACGAATAGATGCCCGGCACTATGAGAGCATGAGCGCGGCAGATACCGAGCATCTCGGCGAGCTCGTGGCGCCGACGCTTGCGGATGGCGACATCCTCGTGCTCACGGGCGGTCTCGGTGTGGGCAAGACGCATTTCACCAAGGGCGTGAGCCGCGGCCTTGGCGATGGGCATCCAGTGACGAGTCCCACCTTTGCCCTGATGGCAGTGCACGATGGCGGCAGGATCCCTCTGTTCCATTTTGACCTGTATCGCCTCGAACATGCCTACGAGCTGGAGGATACGGGTATCTTCGACGTGCTGGGATACGAGGGTGCCTGCCTTCTTGAGTGGGGCGAGCAGTTCCAAGATGAGCTGTGTGACGAGTACCTCTCGGTTGTGATCTCGCGCGATCCTGACGACGAAAACAAGCGCACGGTTGTTTTGAAGCCGTGCGGAGCTCGAGCAGAAGAGCTGGCAGAGCAGATTGACAAGGCTGTAAAAGATGACGCTGAATAGCAAACGCGCCCTTACCGTGGCGATTGATACTTCGACCGATATGCTGGTCTGCGCCCTGCGCTGGACCGATCCCACGACGGGCGAGGCCCATATGCTCTCGCACGACCATATGTGCCGCCGCCATGCCAACGTGGAGTTGGTCAATACCGTGAAATCTGCGCTCGATGAGGCGGGCTTTGGTATCGCCGACGTTGATGGCTTTGTTGTGGGGCGCGGGCCGGGTTCGTTTACCGGCGTGCGCATCGGCATCTCTACGGCAAAGGGTTTGGCCCGTGGCGCCAATGTGCCGCTGCTGGGGGCATCGACGCTCGATGCCTGCGCTTGGACCGCCTGGCGCGCGGGCGAGCGCGGACTGGTGGGCGTGGTCGCCGATGCGATGCGCGGTGAGGTCTATCCGGCGCTGTATCGCATTGATGAGGCGGGCCCGCAGCGGATGTTCGACCGCGAGCGCGTGGTCAAGGCCGCCGTTGCTTTTGACGAATGGCGCGAGCGCGCCGACTGGGCGGAGATTCGCCTGACGGGCGATGGCCTTGTTCGCTATGGCAAGCTGCTTGCCGAAGACGAGGCCGCTCGCTGTCTGGAGCGCTCACTGTGGTGGCCCTCGGGGGAGGGCTTGCTGCGCAGCGAGGCCACGGGCGACGGCGACCCGGCGGGCGTGCTGCCCATCTATACGCGTCTGTCTGACGCAGAGGAAAACGAGCGACGCCGGTTGGGCCTGGGCGAAAGCGCGCATACCGAGACGACGGGCGTTGCCGACGAGCTCGCCGGCAGGCATCTGCAGTATCGCCCCATGGGTGCGGCGGACGCCGAGGGAGCTGCAGCACTCGACGCCGCCTGCTTTGCGGGTGCGAGCCATGAGGCGTGGTCTGCCAAGCTCTTTCTCGACGAACTGGCGCAAGATCTTCCCGCCCCGCGCTCCTGGTGGGTTGCGCACGATAACGGCCAGATCATCGGCGTTGCCGGCGGCATGGTGGTGGATGACGACGTTCAGATCCTGGACGTGGCCGTTGACCCCGCGCATCGTCGCGAGGGCATTGCCCGCAAGTTGCTTTCGCACGTGAGCTACGATGCCCAGATGCTCGGCTGCACTTCGGCATCTCTCGAGGTTGAAGACGATAACGAGGCGGCCCGTGGCCTCTATGAGTCGCTGGGCTTTACCGGCGCCGGCGTTCGCCGCAACTACTATGGTCCGGGTTCGGACGCGCTGGTCATGACGGCGCAGTTGCCGCTCGTGCTGCCCGTAGACGCGGCATCTCCCGAGCCCACGGCTGCCGCCGTGCGCACATGGCCGCTGCCGCCTGCCGAGCGTGACGAGGCCCAAGCGACGGAGATCGCGCGCCGGAAGCTCGTGCTTGCCATCGAGAGCTCGTGTGACGAGACGGCTGTGGCCATCATCGATGTCGAGGGCAATATGCTTGCCAACCAGGTATCCACCCAGATTGATTTCCATGCGCGCTTTGGTGGCGTGGTGCCCGAGATCGCTTCGCGCAAGCACGTCGAAGTCATTGTGGGCGTAGTGGATGCCGCCCTTGAGGAAGCTGCCGAGGCCATGGGGCTCGACGTTCCCATCGCGCCGGCGGAGCTTGCCGCCGTGGGCGTGACGCAGGGACCGGGCCTTGTGGGCGCGCTCGTTGTGGGCGTGGCCTTTGCCAAGGGCTTTGCCGCAGGTGCCTGCTGCCCGCTCATCTGCGTCAACCATCTGGAAGGCCATCTCTACGCAAACCTTCTGGCGCAGCCCGATTTGGAGCCGCCGTTTATCTTCACGCTCGTCTCCGGCGGACATACCATGCTTGTGCATGTAAAAGCATGGGGCGACTACGAGGTCTTGGGCGAGACCCTCGACGATGCGGTGGGCGAGGCGTTCGACAAGGTGGCCAAGGCGCTCGGCCTGGGCTATCCGGGCGGTCCCATCATCTCCAAGCTGGCCGAGACGGGTAATCCCCGCGCTATCGATTTCCCCCGCGCGCTCAACCGCCGCGGTGACTATCGTTTTTCGCTTTCGGGCCTCAAGACGGCCGTGGTCTCCTATATCGAGCACGAGACTGCCGCAGGCAATGCCATCCATCTGCCCGATTTGGCAGCATCGTTCGAGGCTGCCGTATTTGACGTGCAGTACAAGAAGGCCAAGGGCGCGCTGCACGAGACGGGCTGCCATGAGTACTGCATCGGCGGCGGCGTTTCGGCCAACCCGCGTTTGCGTCGCATGATGATTCAGAAGCTGGGGCGCCAGGGCATTCGCGTGACGGTTCCGCCGCTCAATGCGTGTACGGACAACGCTGCGATGATCGCAGAGGTTGCGCGCCGCAAGTTCGAAGAGGGCGATTTCGCCCCCTTCGACGTGGACGCCGATCCCAATATGACGCTATAGGTTGCTTTGGCGGGGGCGCTGCCGTTAGCGCCCCTACAGGTTGAGGATGAGACTCTCGAGCTCCTCGGCGCTATCGACCACGTAATCGGCGCCGGTCTGCTCGAGCTCTTCGCGTCCGCGGAATCCCCAGGTGACGCCTGCTACTTTGACGCCGGCGTTGTGTCCCGTCTGAACATCGACGTTGGAATCGCCCACATAGAGGGTATCCTGCGTGCAGGCTCCCAGCTGCTCTATCACATGCAAGGTGATAGGCGCTTCCGGTTTAGGCGGAAACGCATCGATTCGTCCCTGCACGAGGTCGAATGCCCCGGCGCCAAAGTATTTCTCTGCAAGTGGCTGTGCTGCATCGTGATCCTTGTTGGTAAGGACGGCGGTGCGCACGCCCGCCTGCTTGATGCGCTCAAGCATCTCGCCTATGCCGGGATAGACGTGCGTGTGGTCCTCTTTGTGCTGCGCATAGTACGCGCAGAACTCGCGGTAGGTGCGCTCGAACATGACGGCGTCGCCAGCGTACTCGGCGGGCATGAAACGCTCGACGAGTTTGAGCATGCCGTTTCCCACCTTATAGCGATAGGCGTCGACGGCAAACGTGGGCCATCCATGCGATTCGCAGACGTGGTTGCCCGCGCCCGCAAGGTCTTCGAGCGTGTTGAGTAGCGTGCCGTCCATATCAAAAATCACGTGCGTGATGGGCATGGAACCTCCCGAGGGAATGCGAATTGCGTCGATGGCGTTGTGGCCGCGCACAGTGTAGCGCAACCGCGGCAAAGAAATCGGGGCGCCCATAGGGGCACCCCGATTCTCAAAACAATGGACATGCGAGCGCTCAGCGACTCGCTGCCTGCATTAGATCACGCGGTTGATCTCTTCGACAAGCTTCTCTTTGGGAAGAGCGCCTACGAGGCGGCCAATCTCGGCGCCATCGCGGAAGATGATGAGCGTGGGGATGGACATGACGCCGTACTTGAGAGCGATCTCTTCGTTCTCGTCCACGTTGCACTTGGCTACGGCGATGACGTCGGCCATATCGGATGCGACCTCATCGACCACGGGCGAAACCATGCGACATGGTCCGCACCAGGGGGCCCAGAAGTCAACGAGCACGGGCTTTGGGCTATTCAGAACATCGTCGAGATTGGTGGCGGTGACCTCTTGGATTGCTGCCATGGAAAGCTCCTTTATACGATGCCCGGGCGAGCGGGCCGGATGTTTACACGACTCGCTTATACCCAAAGACACGGTGCCGGTAGCGGCGATGTCGAGGTTTATTTGTCACAGCGGCGCTGGTGCGCGGCGCGATAGAATGGACGGGATTGATACCGGGAGGTTTGCACATGCATGCATCGGCACAGATGAAAAAGGCCGCACTTGAAGCCACGCGCCAGGAGCTCGATGCCCTGTGCGCTCGCGGCGTACGCATGGAGGGCAACGCGTTTTCGCCCATCGTGCTCATCAAAGGCGAGCTCAATGAGGGGGAGCGTGCTGGCGGGGCGCTTCTGGGTGGCGCGGACGGCACTGCACTGCGCGCGTCGTGCACGGCTATCGGCTATGCTCCCGAGGATTTTTGCGCGCTCGCGTCCGTTGCGGGCGAGGGGGATGATCCGGCACTCGAGGTGGGGGCGACGCTGCCCGCGGAGGTGTTCCGCGAGGCCCTGGAGGCGCTTGACCCCGAGGCTGTGCTGTTGCTGGACACAGCGGCCGCAGACCTCATGCGCGAGACCTATGCCGATGCCCTGGTGGCCATCGATGACTTTGACACCGCGATGCTCAAGCCTGGCCTGGTGGCCCATGTGCTGGGCCGCCGCGTGCTGGCGCTCGATGGATTCGAGGCCGCGCTGGGCGACAAGCGCGAAAAACAGCGCATGTGGGCCTATATCAAACAGCTCGGCCCCGCAGGCGCGCCGTATTAAGGGCAAGGTGTAAGGCCGGGCGAATGTCGCGGTCAATAACCTGCGTGCCAACCCCTCCAATGTGCTGACTTTACAGCTGTCTTGTCACCTGTCTTTACAAGTGGCATACTGTGCCCCCAGATATAGCCTATTCGAGAGGGGCCTACATGGCTGAGGCGCAACTGGCAGGTGCCGCCGATCTGGCGCGCGACATCGAGGAGGGTCTGGCGTCGGCGACGACGGCTACGGAGCGAGCGGCTCTTGTGCCGGAAGAGCTGATTCGTGCCATCGATAAACTAAAGGCCGAGCGCGATGCCGTGATTTTGGCTCACTACTATGTGTCGCCCGAGGTCCAGGCTGTGGCCGATTACGTGGGCGACTCGTTCTACCTGGCAAAACTCGCAAAGTCCCTGCCGCAGCAGACCATTGTTTTGTGCGGCGTTGAGTTCATGGGCGAGTCTGCCAAGCTCCTCAACCCCAACAAGACCGTGCTGCTGCCCGAGCCGGGCGCCGATTGCCCGATGGCGCACATGGTCAAGCGCGAGACGGTGGATGCGGCGCGCGCCCAATACGGCGACGACCTCGCCGTCGTGTGCTACGTCAACTCAACCGTCGAGATCAAAAGCTGGTCTGACGTGTGCGTGACCAGCTCAAACGCCGTAAAGATCGTAAGCGAGCTTCCGCAAAAGCACGTGCTGTTCATTCCCGACCAGAACTTGGGACGCTATGTTGCCGAGCAGGTGCCGGAAAAGCACGTGATTCTTAACAAAGGCTACTGCCCGCGTCACCACGTCATCACGCCCGAGCAGATTATCGATGTCGAGGACGCGCATCCCGATGCACTCGTCCTCGCACACCCCGAGTGCAAGGCCGATGTCCTTGCCGAGGCCGACTACATTGGTTCCACGGCAGGCATCATCAAGTTTGCCGAGCAATCCGACGCGCATGAGTTCATCATCGTGACCGTTGCTGGCGTGCTCTACGAGCTGGAGCGCCGCTGCAAGGATGCGAACAAGAAGTTCTTCTTCCCGGCAACGCGTCCTACCTGCGTGAACATGGACATGATTACGCTCGAGAAGCTCGTGCGTTGTCTCGAGACCGGTGCCGGCGAGGTGCATATCGGTGTTTCGCCCGAGGCTGCCGAGCAGGCAAAGCTCACGCTCGACCGTATGCTCGATTACGCGGCACGCTAGGGAGGGGCATATTCGATGGAACCTGTAGATATGGCAAACGCGAACGCCGAGAACATGACCTGCGACGTGGTGATCGCCGGCTGCGGCGTGGCTGGTCTCTACGCTGCGCTTAACCTGCCTGCGGATATGCAGATCGTGATGCTTTCCAAGGGAAGCGTCGATGAGTGCGACTCCATGCTCGCTCAAGGCGGCATCTGCGTCCTGCCCGAGGGTGATGACTACGAGGCCTTCTTTACTGATACGCTGCGTGCGGGGCATTTTGAGAATCGTCGCGAGAGCGTCGACATCATGATCCGCTCCAGCCGTACGGTGATTGATGATCTGCTGGCGCTTGGCGTTGACTTTGAGCGCAAGCCGGACGGCGGCCTCGACTTTACGCGCGAGGGTGCGCACAGCCGTCCGCGCATTGCCTTCCATGCCGACATTACGGGCAAGGAAATTACCACCAAGCTGCTGGACGCGGTGCGCCGCCTGCCCAACGTGAAGATTCTCGAGCATGTGGCGATGGTCGACATCCTGCTCGAATCGCACGACGGTGTGGATGCCTGCGCGGGCCTCGTGGCCGTCCCGGTGACGGAGGAGGCCTCTCTCGATCCGGCCGACGAGCTGAGCGGGGCGCTCGGCAAGCGCTCGGCGGGCGCTGCCGCTCCTTTTGAGATTCACGCGACGCATACGCTGTGGGCCTGCGGAGGTATCGGCGGTGCGTATGATCATTCGACTAATTATCCGCAGCTCACAGGCGATGCCTGCTATATCGCGACCCAGCATGGCATTGCGTGCGAGCATCTCGATTACGTGCAGATCCATCCGACGGGCCTTGCCTCGCCGCAGCCGGGCCGCACGTTCTTGATTTCTGAGAGTTGCCGTGGCGAGGGCGCCGTGCTACTCAACCAGGCGGGCGAGCGTTTTACCGATGAGCTGCAACCGCGCGATGTGGTTGCAGCTGCCATTAGGAGCCAGATGAAAAAGGATAGCTCCGACCACGAGTGGCTGAGTTTTGCCCCAGTGCCGCGCGACGTGATCTGCGGTCACTTCGCCAATATTCGCGCGCGCTGCCTGGAGGATGGCCGCGATATCGTGGACGAGCCGATCCCTGTGGTTCCCACGCAGCATTACTTTATGGGCGGCGTTTGGGTCAATCGTGATTCGGCGACGAGTATGCCTGGCCTGTACGCAGCGGGCGAGACCAGCTGCAACGGCGTGCACGGCAAGAATCGCCTGGCGTCGAACAGCCTGCTGGAGTCGCTCGTGTTTGCTCGCCGTGCCGCATACGACATGGTGCACGGCGCGTCTTTGGGTGTGGAGCGTGCGGGCGAGCCGGCGCTTGACGGTGCGCATCGCCTCTCGGATACAGGGGATTTGAGCATCGACGCATTGTGCCGCGAGTTTGGCACCGCCGTGTCCGAGCCGGTGGCATATGGAGATGCGCCGATGGATATCGAGGCAATCGGCGCAGGAGTTAAGGAGGCGTAACGGGCCATGGATCCCATTGCGATGAAATTGGTTGGCGACGACTTGATCTTGCAGGCGCTGCGCGAGGACATCACGTTCGAAGATGTGAGCACAGCATCGGTGTGCCCCCAGGCGCGTCAAGCCGAGGTGCAGCTTATCGCTAAGGCGGAGGGCGTTATCGCCGGCTTGGATGTGTTCGCACGCACCTTTGCGCTGCTCGACCCCGCAACGACGGTCGAGGCGACGGTTGCCGACGGCGACGAGGTCCATGCGGGCCAGCATCTGGCTACCGTCAAAGGCGATGCCCGCATCCTGCTTTCGGGCGAGCGCGTTGCCCTCAACTACCTGCAGCGCATGAGCGGCATCGCCACCTATACGCGCCGCATGGCGCAGGCCCTCGAGGGTACAAGGACCAAGCTTGTGGATACACGCAAGACCACGCCGGGCATGCGCGTGTTCGAAAAGGCGGCCGTGCTTGCGGGTGGCGGGCTCAACCACCGTTACAACCTCTCGACCGCGGTCATGCTCAAGGACAATCATATCGACGCTGCGGGCGGCGTGGCAAAGGCGATTCAGATGGCCCGCGCGCATGCGTCGTTTACCTGCACGGTCGAGATCGAGTGTGAAAACCTGGACATGGTACGCGAGGCGGCAGACGCCGGTGCCGACATCATCATGCTCGACAACATGGATCACGACGCCATGGCTCAGGCGATCGAGCTTATCGACGGTCGCGCCAAGGTCGAGGCTTCGGGCAACGTGGATGCCCAGAACATCCGTGCGCTGGCCGACCTGGGCGTGGACTTCATCAGCTCCGGCGCGCTGACTCATTCCGCGCCTATCTTGGATCTTTCGCTGAAGCATCTACGTATGCTGGACGGTGCATGATGAACGGTGACGAGCGTCGCCAGGCAATCATTCGCGAGCTTCAGGGGGCATCTCGCCCCATCTCGGGCAGTGCTCTTGCCCGCGCTGCCGGCGTGAGCCGTCAGGTTGTTGTGCAGGACATCGCTCTTTTGCGTGCCGACGGCCATGATGTGGTGGCGACAAGCCGCGGCTACGTGCTGCGTGAGGGGGAGGGCCAGCCGTGCGTTCCCACGCGCCTGGTCAAGGTGCACCACGGCGTCGATGACGTGGGAGACGAGCTCAACACGATCGTCGACTTGGGCGGCGCCGTGCTCAACGTGATGGTCAACCACCGCGTCTACGGCAAGATCATCGCCGACCTGGACGTTCGCAATCGCCGTGATGTGGAGCGTTACTTAGAGGGTATCCGCACGGGCAAGAGCTATCCGCTCATGACGGTGACGAGCGGATACCACTTCCATCGCATCGCCGCCGAGACCGAGGAACAGCTCGACGAGATCGAGGCGGCCCTGCGTGCCAAGGGCTATCTGGCCGAGATTTTGCCCTACGAGGATGGGCTGGAGTAAATAGCGAGGCGAGGTCTTCGGGCCTCGCCTCGTTTTTTGACGAAAAAAGAGGCCCATCGCATGGTGCGATGGGCCTCTTTGCGCGCGAGCTGTTCGCGTGGGCTAGATGCTAGTCCTCAGCGATCTCGGTGATGGCGCCGGCGGGGCAAGCCTCCTGGCAAGCACCGCAGGCAGCGCAGGAATCCTCGTCCACAACAGTGGCGACGTCCTGGAGCTCGAGAACGCCACAGGGGCAGGTGTCAACGCAGACGCCACAGGAGATGCACTCGTCGGCATCGATTACGGGATGAGCCATGATTGTTCCTCTCTGTTGACCGGCACTACAGGCGATGCGCGCCGGTTTGATTCGGGCAAAAACATACCACGCGCCCGTTGGTTTGCAATACCCTGTGGGGCGCTTCTTCATACCGTTCACCGAGTCAACGATGGCTTACTGTTTGCGTAAGCTCCATCGGCCGTAAATTAATTCACTTTGACGTGCACTCTGTTGTTCTCACGCTGGATCTTTCGGCGGTGCGACTTCGCCTTTTAACCCATTCTGTTGAGACCTACATTCAAAGAAATAAAAAATCTTATATGGAATGACTTAGATTTTGTATATTCGAGCCCATAAGGGGATACACTACATCTCGAACAAAAAGCTCGCAGCGCGCTTTGGCATGGGTCGAGGTTGCGCAAAAGCAGAAGAAGAAGGGATTTCTCATGGGCAAGATTCTTGGTATCGACCTTGGTACTACTAACTCCGCCATGGCAGTTCTGGAGGGCGGCGCCCCCACCATCATCGTCAACGCCGAGGGCGACCGCACCACCCCGTCCGTGGTCGGTTTCCGCGCCGATGGCGACCGCGTCGTGGGCAAGGCCGCTAAGAACCAGGCTGTCACCAACCCCAAGAACACCGTGTTCTCCATCAAGCGCTTCATGGGCCGCAAGTACTCCGAGTGCACCTCCGAGCTCAAGACCGTGCCGTACGAGGTCAAGGAGGGCCAGGGCGGCCGTGCCGTCGTCAACATCGATGGCGAGGATTACACCGCCGAGCAGGTCTCTGCAATGATCCTCTCCAAGATGAAGGCTGACGCCGAGAAGTACCTCGGCGAGACCATCACCGACGCCGTCATCACCGTCCCCGCCTACTTCAACGACGCCCAGCGCCAGGCCACCAAGGACGCTGGCAAGATCGCCGGCCTCAACGTCAAGCGTATCGTCAACGAGCCGACCGCTGCCGCTTTGGCCTATGGCCTTGACAAGCAGGGCTCCGACCAGCGCATCCTCGTCTTCGACCTGGGCGGCGGCACCTTCGACGTTTCCATCCTCGACCTCGCCGACGGCGTCTTCGAGGTTCTGTCCACCTCTGGCGATAACCACCTGGGCGGCGACGACTGGGATCAGCGCGTCATCGACTGGATGGCCGATAAGTTCCAGCAGGAGAACAGCATCGACCTGCGTCAGGACCCCATGGCCCTGCAGCGTCTGAAGGAGGCTGCCGAGAACGCCAAGAAGGAGCTCTCCGCTGCCCAGCAGACCACCATCAACCTGCCGTTCATCACCATGAACCAGTCCGGCCCGCTGCACCTCAACTACACGCTGACCCGCGCTGAGTTCGAGAAGATCACCCGCGACCTGCTCGAGCGCTGCAAGCAGCCTGTCACCAACGCCCTGCGTGACGCCAGCCTCAAGCTCTCCGACCTGACCGAGGTCATCCTCGTCGGCGGCTCCACCCGTATGCCCGCTGTTCAGGACCTCGTCAAGACCATGACCGGCAAGCAGCCCAACATGTCCGTGAACCCGGACGAGGTCGTCGCCGACGGCGCAGCTGTCCAGGGCGGCGTGCTTACCGGCGACGTTGAGGGCATCCTGCTGCTCGACGTGACCCCGCTGTCGCTGGGCGTCGAGACCATGGGTGGTGTCATGACCAAGATGATTGACCGCAACACCACCATCCCGACCTCCAAGACCGAGATCTACTCCACCGCTGCCGATAACCAGACCAGCGTCGAGATCAACGTTCTGCAGGGCGAGCGTGAGCTTGCTCGCGACAACAAGTCGCTCGGCAAGTTCCAGCTCACCGGTATCCCCGCCGCCCGCCGCGGCGTGCCTCAGATCGAGGTCACCTTCGACATCGACGCCAACGGCATCGTGAAGGTCTCCGCTAAGGACAAGGGCACCGGCAAGGAGCAGTCCATCACCATCAGCGGCTCCACGGCGCTGTCCGACGAGGAAGT
>CAKUGM010000021.1 GCA_934654625.1 uncultured Collinsella sp.
CATGAGAGCGCCTCCCCCGTTGATTCAAACTATCGACCAGTATAGCAATGCGCCAAAGCCCTGCCCGCACGGAACGAAGCTATGCCTTCCGCCCAGGCCCATCGGCATCCGCATCGGCATCTCTCCCCCACGCGCGCAGTGTGTCATAGACCGCCTGAGCAACGTCGGAGGGGATGCCGCGCACCTGTGAGATCTCTTCGGCACTTGCCGCACGCAGACGCTTCATGGATCCGAAGTGGCGCATGAGCGCCTTCTTGCGCGTGGGGCCCACGCCCTCGACCTCGTCGAGAATCGAGACGGTCATCGCCTTGTCGCGCAGCTCGCGATGGAAGGTGATGGCAAAGCGGTGCGATTCATCGCGTACCTGCTTGATGAGGTAGAGCGAAGCGGAACCCGTGGGAAGCACCACGGGCGTATCGTCCCAGGGAACGAAGACCTCCTCGTCGGCCTTGGCAAGACCGCAGACGGGAATATCGAGGCCCAAAGCCTCGAGCTGATTCATGGCTGCGGTGAGCTGTGGCTTGCCGCCGTCAACGACAAGCAGGTCCGGGCGCGAACCAAAGCGCTCGTCCGCCATGCGCTCTGGCGCGTAGCGGCGTCCCAACACCTCGGACATCGACACGAAATCGTTTGCCTCATCGAGCTCCGCCCGAATCTTAAAGCGCCGGTACTGGCTCTTGTCGGCATGCCCGTTGGTGAATACCACCATCGAGGCCACCGTGAACTTGCCATGGATCGTCGAGATGTCGAAGCATTCGATGCGCAACGGCGGCGCATCGAGGGCAAGGGCGCTCTCCAGCTGCAGCAGCGCCTGGTTGGTGCGGTCGTCGGAATAGCCGGTACGCATCATGTAGCGCATAAGCGCGTGGCGAGCATTGCGCGCGCACATCTCCAGCAGCCGATGCTTCTCACCGCGCTGCGGACGATGGAGGACGCATTTACGGCCCCGCTTCTGGCTGAGCCACTCGCTCACAATCTGAGCATCTTCCAAGTCGCAGGCCACATCGACTTCCGCCGGAATATCCGAGGTCTCGTCGTAGTAGCGCTTGACGAATCCGGAAACGAGCTCCTCCTCATCCACATCGAGACCCTTGTCCAAAATGAACTCGCAAGTGCGAACCGTGCGCCCCTCGCGCACGACGAAAACGCAGGCGCCCGCAATGGTCTCCTCGCGGTAGAAACCGATCAGGTCGATATCAACGCTTGTGGGGAAAACCACTTGCTGGCGATCGTCGAGGCCATTGATGACCTCGAGGCGTCGCTTGATGCGCCCCGCACGCTCAAAGTCAAGATCGGCGGCAGCTTCGGCCATATCGTCTTTGAGTTCATCAATCAGTTCGCGGCGTTTGCCCGAAAGAAAGCGTTCAACGCGACGAACGTTTCTCGCATACTCCTCGCGCCCAATCATGCCCGCGCACACACCGGGACCGCGGCCCACATGATAATCAAAGCAAGGGCGGCCCTTCTCGGCGCATACGAGCTCGATGACGTCACTATCCGCCGGCTGTTTCTCAAGCAGACGGCGCACGTGTTTCCACCCCGTGCAGGATGCGCTACATATGGGCACAACCTTACGCAAGGTGTCAATCACGTCGCGTGCGGCGCGCGCATCCGTATAGGGGCCAAAGTAGCGCGTTCCGGCTCGGTGTCGCTCACGCGTGTACTTGATGGCGGGAAAAACGTCACCGTGCGTGACGGCGATATAGGGATAGCTTTTGTCGTCCTTGAAGTCGACATTGAAGTAGGGGTGATGCTGCTCGATGAGGTTGCGCTCCAAAACGAGCGCTTCATGCTCGCTTTGAACCACCACGTAGTCAAAAGAAGCCACGAGCTGCATCATGAGCGGAATCTTCTGGCGATCATCGGTAAGCGTCACGTACTGCTTCATGCGTGCACGGAGGTTTTTGGCCTTACCCACGTAGATAACCTCACCGGCCGCGTCTTTCCATAGATAGCAGCCCGGATCGGTCGGAACGTGCGACACTTGCTCGGCAAGCGAGAGAACGCCAGGGGCGCTTTGCTTGACATGCTCTCGTGCAGCACGAGCATCAAAAGGACGAAGGACCTCAGAGGTAGCCTCGCTATCGCTTTTATCCACATGACCCCCAGATGCCATTCAAATAAACGATCCCCATGAGCATAGCCCACGGGGATCGTGCAAAACAAATTGAAGCAGCCTTACACCGGACTGCCGCCGCCGCAGAAGCCGCTGTCGTAGTCATAACTCGTGATGACGACGCCCTGGCCGTATCCGTTGGCGTGAATCACATTGCCACCACCGATGTAGATAGCAACATGGTAGATGACTCCGCCGCGCTGGTAGAACACCAAGTCGCCCGCCGAGAGCTGAGACGCCCTCGTCTTGAGACCCTTCGAGCACACCAAAGAATACTGGCTGCGCGAGGAGTGCGGGATGCTGATGCCAGCCTGCGCGTAGGCGTACTTAGTGAGGCCGGAGCAGTCCATCGCAACGCCGGGGTTCATGGCGCCAAGGCTATAGCTCACGCCAAGCTGCGTGCGGGCAGCGCCGATAACGATCGACGCCGTGGAGCCGGAGAGGCTCGATCCGCCGCCCGAAGATCCGGAGTTGCCAGAGTTGCCGGAGCTGCTGGAGCCGGAGTTGCCGGAGCTATGGGAGCCCGAACTGCTCGAGCCGGAGTTGCCGGAGTCCGTGGTCGAACCCGTAGAACCGGAGCCGCCGCTCGTCTGGGAGCTGGAACCACCGCTCGGCGCAGAGCCGCTCGCTGCAGCCTCCGCCGCTGCCTTAGCAGCTGCTTCCTGCTGCTTCTTGGCCTCGGCCTCACGCTCGGCCTTCAGCGCGCTTTGAAGCTCACTCGAAAGGCCGTTGACGTAGGATTCCGCTTCCCTCTGGGCAGATTCCAAGCTCGCCTCTTCTTCCTTCTGGTTATCCAGAAGGGTCTGAAGCTCGGTTTGAGCATCAGAGAGCTCTTGCTCTTTCTGCTTGAGCTCATCGACCATCGCATTGGTCTCGGCAATCTGATCGCTGTTTGCCTCGGCGACCTTATTCGCATAGAAGATGTTCGAGATGATATCGGAGAAACTGGTAGAAGAAAGCACCATGTTCGTCAGCGACTGACCACCGGATTTGTAGGAGGACGTGACGTTTTGTGCGAGATTCTGCTGAGCCTCGGAAACCTTGGCCTGCTTCTCTTCGATCTCGGGCTTGAGCTTTTCGATCTGCTCATTCGTGTCATCGATCTTGGCCGTCGTGTCTTCGACCTTGGCCTGAGCGATCTCAAGCTGTTGACTCAAAGAATCGAGCTGGGTCTGTGCAGCCGAGAGCTGGGAGCTCAGGTCTGCCGAAGACGCTGCATATGCGACACCAGACGGCACGGTCCCGAGGCCGATTACGATTGCGAGCGCAACGGTACCAACACGCTTAGCCGCTTTATAGCTACGTTTAGTCTGCATTGTTCTAGCCTCATCAATCAAGCATTGGGTTCTACCACTTTAGCAAAAGTCTCTGCCCGGCCCAAACTTCGCACTATTCCTCCCCATCTATGTGGTTCATGCGAATAAGCCCTTAGCATTTACCAAAGCTATTGATCCAGTTAAGACGGGCGTAGAACCTCTGGGAAAGCGAATCTTGAGGATTGAGCAGGGGGCTTTTGCCCAATCCCGCGCGCACTGCCTCGTCAAACTTCGCGCGGAGAGCCGAGTCTTCGATGTTCTTGCGCACGACACCTGCCGGCGGGACGCAGAACAAGAAGGGCTCATCGCAGCGGCGCTCCGACTCGGAAAGCGTCTGCGCCGGATCGTTTCCACATACGTATTTCTCAACGATAGGCTTCACAAAGGGAACACCGGCGAGCGTCATGTAATACGAATTGCGGCCGGGACGGGCATTGATCTCGAGGAAATGCGGCTCTCCCTGGGCGTTATCCATCACATCGAAGTTGCCGTAGCCCTCGTATCCGACCTCTTTGCAGAATCGTGCGGCCGCCTCGAGCAGATCGGGACGGTCCTCGCCCAGAATGCACAGCGGGTTACCGATTGCCTCGGGCCTATGGTCTTGCGCGAGCACATGACCGACGCATCCCAAAACCATTTCGCCCTGATGGCAAAACACCGTGACGGAATGGAGGGATTCGTCGCGGTCCTCGAGGCATTCCTGAACCAAGAGATACTTGTCATACGACGAGTTCTTGACGTCACGAATGAGCTTGCGCAGGTAGTCGGCCGATTCGACGATGTATACCTTGTGCTTGTCCTCCAGCTCGGCATAGTGCCATTCCGCACTGTTTGCCGGCTTGGCGATCATCGGATAGGGCCCGCGGTCGATAACCTCATCATCGAGAAGCGGAAGCCCCTCGATAGGCTCAACGCTATCGGAGCAGGGAACGAGCCAGGTCTTGGGATAGGGCACGCCCAACCTCTCGCAGATAGCGTAAAACTGCTCTTTCATCGTGATCACGCTGAAAATGCCGTAATCGTTGTAAGGCACGGCAAAGCCATCGGCTTCGAGCGCCTGCTTGTTCTTGGAGAGCAGCTCCGCGTAAAAATCGCCGCTGCCAACGAGAAGCGGCTTTACCGACTGCCTCTCGCACTCCGGCAAAATCGTCTCACGCAGATACGCCAAAAGCCGCGCCTCGTCATCGACGCCATCGATCATACGATACTCGCAGTACTTGCTGCGACTCGTCGCCTTGATGTCAAATTGAGCAAGCACGATGGAATCGATCCCATAGATCTCGTGGAACTGGCGTGTATAGGAGTAGCCCAGGATGTCGGCACCGAGCACGATGGGCTTGAATGTCTTCCCGATTTCGAGATTTCGCTGATCAACTGCCATAAGAATTAGCTCTCCATTCGGTAATCAATGGTTGTTGCGTTGACGAGCAGGCAAAATGCGCCTGAAGATAGCATCGAAGAACGGGGCTTCGCTCACGCCCAGGAAAGAGGCGACGCCAAAGGAGGCGACAAGAGCGGGAAGGCCGCCGGCCAAGGAATACAGGACTCCGCGCAGCATGCCCATGCAGGGCCCGAAGGCGCTTGAAAGCGCCGTGAGGATAGCGTATCCCACGAGGGATCCAAGGATTCCCAGTCCAAACGCTCGCGCAACGCTGACAAGAACATTCTTCATGCCAAATGAACCGACCTCGGCACGCAAGCGCATTAAGGTTACCAAATCGACGGCCCCGTAGTACAGCATCGAGGAGAACGGAACGACATACAGGCCCCATTCACCGAACAGAGGGGTAAACACAAGGCAAAAGACGATTTGGATAACCGCCGCCACGCACACGGCAAACGCATAGAACTTCATGCGCATAAGCGACGAGCAGGCCTTCTGCAAGAAGGACGAGAGTCCGTAAAACGGAAGCGTCAGAGAAAGCACAGCGAGGTACACGGCAGTCTGATGTGCCGACTCGGACGTGAATTTGCCCGCTGCGAACACCGAGATCAGGGGTCCGGAAAACGTGATGAGCAGCATGGCGAGCGGAATCAGGGTGAACAGAAGGCGCCTGGTCCCCAGGTTGATCGTCGCGCGGAATGACTTCATGTCCTTCTTGACCACGAAGTCGGAAAGCTCCGTAAAGAGCGTGACCGATATGGGGATGACGAAAATAGAAAACGGGAGCACGTACCAAACGCGCGCGTAATACGAGATCGAGGCGCCGGCCGCAGTCACCGAAAGGGCGCAGCTCGACATGACCGCGTTGGTCGGGAACGCCGCAAAGGTGACGATCAGCGTAGGAAGGCCGATGGCAAGGGTGTCGCGCAGAGCAGGGTCATGCCAGTTGATACGCAGCTTGAAATGCACGCCATGGCGCTTGAGCGCAGGCCACTGCACAAGAACCTGAACGGCAACGCCGAGCGGATTCGCGATTGCGAGCACGAGCACGGCATCCTGCCATGCGATGCCCGCAGATTCAACGAGATAGCCGTACACCAGAAAACCGGCGATGAGCACGACGTTGTTCAGGATCGGCGCCACGTTGCTAACGTAGTAGTCGCGTTCGGCGTTAAGCACACCGGAAAACACCGAAGAGAGCGCATAGAAGATAATCTCGATCGCAAACCAACGGAAGAACCACACCGCCAGATCGAAATCGAAATCGCTGCTCGCTCCCACCGACTGGGACAGAATGACGGGAGAGGCGAATACAAAGCCAAGAACGGTGAGGATCGCCATCAAAAGCAGCACGATCGACAGCAGGTTCGAGGCATATTCCAATCCCGCCTCGGATCCCTTTTGCTTTTTGACCTTCATGTAAACAGGAAGGAAGGAGGTGATCAGCATGCCGCCCGCAACAAGCTCGTAGAGCACGTTGGGCATCTGGTCGGCAACGGTATAAGAGCTCGCGATGCCCACAGCGCCAAGTGCCCAAGCCTGCACGACCGTCCTGAAAAAGCCGGTGATGCGGCTAAAGATAACGATGTAGCTCAGGGCATTCGAAGATTTCTCCGCCGCCTTGATAGCCTCTCGCCCCTCTTTATCCCTGGTATCCCCTTCCGCGGCAGCGGGAACATCGGCCTTGGCCGGCTGTTCGGTCGCCGCAGGGGCAGCAGCCCCAAACGAGCTCTCCCCCTGCGCCGCGCGCATAAAGACTGTAGTGTCGTCTGCGCTTACGACATCGGAATGAACGCCGCCATCATGGAGTGCTGAAGCGTTATCCGTGCTCGGGGTTTTAGCGGAACCGGCAAAATGAGCCCCACGGGGCGCTTGGTTATCAGACATGTGAGACTAACCCTCCCTCACGATAGGAGCGACGACGGCTTGCGTGAATGCGACGAGGTCGCCCGGGGCGAGTTCGAGCTGATAGCCGCGCTTTCCGCCGGAAATGTAAATCGTGTCCCACAGCTCGCAGGTCTCATCGATGATCGTCTTGAATTGCTTCTTCATGCCCACAGGGCTGCATCCCCCGCGCACATAGCCAGTGGCGGCCAGAAGGTCTTTCATATGAAGCATGGCAAGGCTCTTCTGGGAAGCGGCCGAGGCGGCGCGCTTCAAGTCGAGCTCTTCGCACACGGGGATGCAGCAAACGACATGCTCACCCGAAGGCGCCACCGTCACAAGCGTTTTGAAGCCCCGATCGGGGTCTTGGCCGAGCTGAGCTGCGATCATCTCGCCCAGGCCAGACTCCTCTTTGCCGTCGTCCTCGTAGGTGTGCAACGTATATGTAACGCCCGCACGTTCAAGCTCACGCATGGCGTTTGTCTTGGGCGTTTTCTCTACTCGCGCCACATCGGCTCCTTATGGCATCTTCGTTTAGCCAATATCACTAAATCCATAAGTATACCGACCGGCAAACGACAGCCTCGCTCGACGCGCGCGAATACACGCAAAGTCTCGCGACCAGTAGCTCAGCCCTTAATTCAAGCCCTGATCAACGAGAGCCATTCGCGCGCGGTCGCGTTCGAGCAAGGGTTTCAAGAACCTACCCGTATAGCTCTTCTTGCAGGCAGCAACCTGCTCAGGCGTGCCCGTTGCCACGATGCGTCCGCCACCCGAGCCGCCCTCGGGGCCCAGGTCGATCAGACGGTCTGCTACCTTGATCACGTCGAGGTTGTGCTCGATCACCAATACGGTATTGCCTGCGTCGACCAGACGCTGCAAGACGTCGATCAGTTGGCGCACGTCCTCGAAGTGAAGACCGGTCGTAGGCTCATCTAGGATGTAGAAGGTCTTGCCCGTCTGACGGCGATGCAGCTCCTTGGCCAATTTCACGCGCTGCGCCTCGCCACCCGAAAGAGTCGTCGCAGGCTGGCCCAGGCGCACATAGCCCAAGCCCACATCATACAGAGTCTGAAGCTTGCGTTTGATCTGCGGGATGTTCCCAAAGAACGCCAACGCCTCCGTCACGCTCATGTCGAGCACGTCGGAGATGGACTTGCCACGATAGGTGACTTCGAGCGTCTCTCGGTTATAGCGTTTGCCACCGCAGACCTCGCACGGCACGTAGATGTCGGGGAGGAAGTGCATCTCGATCTTAATCTGTCCGTCGCCGCGGCATGCCTCGCAACGGCCGCCGCTCACGTTGAACGAGAAGCGCCCGGGCGAATAGCCGCGCGCCTTGGATTCCGGCGTAGAGGCGAACAGTGCACGCAAATCATCCCACAGGCCGATATACGTCGCCGGATTCGAGCGCGGCGTGCGCCCGATAGGAGACTGGTCGATATCGATCACCTTGTCGATCTGGTCGATTCCCTCGATGCTCTTGCAAGGGCCCACAGGACGCGTCGAGCGATGCACCGCATTGGTGAGGGCCGGCGCGATGGTATCGGTGACCAGCGAGCTCTTGCCCGAGCCCGAAACGCCCGTCACCACGGTCAAGGTGCCAAACTCGACCTCGACATTCACCTTTTTGAGATTGTTGGCGGATGCGCCCGTGATGCGCAGCGCACCGCGATCGGGATGGCGACGCTCCTCGGGCAGGCAGATCATGCGCCTTCCCGTAAGGTAGGCGCCAGTCAGCGAATCGGGGCATGCCATGATCTGCTCAGGCGTACCCGCGCACACCACCTCACCGCCGTTTTCGCCGGCGCCGGGACCCATATCGATCACGTAATCGGCCGCGCGAATCGTATCCTCGTCGTGCTCGACCACGATTACCGTGTTGCCGATGTCGCGCAGGCGCTCCAACGTGGCGATCAGACGCTCATTGTCGCGCTGATGCAAACCAATCGAGGGCTCGTCCAGAATGTAGAGCACGCCCATAAGGCCGGCGCCGATCTGCGTCGCCAGGCGAATACGCTGCGCCTCGCCTCCCGAAAGGGTCGCGGAGGCGCGATCAAGCGTCAGATAATCAAGACCCACGTCCACCAGGAAGCGCAAGCGCTCCATGATCTCTTTCACGATACGGCCGCCGATGAACTGCTGGCGCTCCGTCAACTGCAGCTGTTCAAAGAACTCGAGCGAATCCTTGCAAGACAGGCAGCAGACGTCGTAGATAGACTTGTCCCCCACCGTGACTGCGAGCATCTCGGGACGCAGGCGCGCACCATGACAGGTCAGGCACGGCTCCTCGCGAATGTACTTTTCCAGACGAGCCTTGGTGTTCTCGTTCGTCGTCTCGATATAGCGCTCGTACAGGATGTTGCGCACGCCCGAGAATGTAGTGTCCCAGTGCGTCTCGTCACCGTTGAGCTTGCGATAGTCGACGCGCATCTTCTTGGTGCCCAAACCGTCCAAAAAGACTTTCTTCACACGCGGCGGCAAATCCTGCCAGGGCGTCTTGGGATCGACCTTGAGATGCAGACACAGCGCATGCAAAATCTGCGGATAGTAGTTGCCGTTGCCAAAGACGCTGCCGAACACTCCCTCGTCCACCGAAAGCGACGGGTCCTCGATAAGAGCCTCGGCATCGACGACCTTCTTGAAGCCCAAGCCATCGCACTCGGGACAAGCACCATAGGGGGCATTAAAGGAGAAATCGCGTGGCTGCAGGTCGTCGATGGAATGGCCATGCTCCGGGCAAGCGAGCGCCAGGGAATAGGAAAGCAAGTCCCCTTCCGTCCCTTCAGGCGCATCGCGGTCGGGCAGCAGGTAAACCTCCACGTTATCGTGCGCAAGCTTGGTCGCCTGCTCCACACCCTCGGCGATACGGCCCAGGCTGTTCTCCCGAATCACGATGCGGTCCACGACCACTTGTATATCGTGCTTATATTTCTTGTCCAGCTCGATCGAATCGTCGAGTGAGCGAACCTCACCGTCCACGCGCACGCGCGAGAAGCCCTCGCGGCGCAAGTCCTCGAACAGTTTGGCGAACTCGCCTTTACGCCCGCGAACCACCGGAGCCATGATAAAAGCGCGGCGCCCCTGCCCCGCCTCCAGAATCTTATCGGCCACCTGATCGGTGGTCTGGCGCTCGATCACGCGCCCGCACTCCGGACAGTGAGGCACGCCGATGCGCGCAAACAGCAAGCGCAGGTAGTCGTAGATCTCGGTTACCGTTCCAACTGTTGAACGCGGATTTTTAGAGGTCGTCTTCTGATCGATCGACACCGCGGGCGACAGGCCATCGATGGAGTCGAGGTCGGGTTTATCCATCTGCCCCAGGAACTGGCGAGCATAGCTCGACAAACTCTCCACGTAGCGACGCTGGCCCTCGGCGTAGATGGTATCGAAAGCAAGACTCGACTTGCCCGAGCCGGAAAGACCGGTAATGACCACGAGCTTATCGCGCGGGATGGTGACATCGACGTTTTGGAGATTGTGCTCTCGCGCGCCACGGATAACGATGGACGAATCGGACATGTATCGAGCTCCTTGCAAGATGACAGCAGGCGTCTTCGGGCGTCCCATGACCTCACAGTGTAGCGTACCATCCGGACAAATGTTCGTATTTTTCGTATGAAATGCCGCGGGTCAACAGGTGCTCAACACCTTGACACGGCGCAAGTGTCAACATGGGTACAATGGAAGCCGTTGAAATACAGCGGCATCACCCGCAAGCGCGCGGTCGATGCATACGAAAGGAAGCGCACATGGGTTGCGAGCACGCCAACGAAGCCGGCGGAAAAACCGCACCGCAGGAGTTTGAAGAGAACACCCTCTCCGAGGTCAAGCACGTCATCGCCGTTTTGTCCGGCAAGGGGGGCGTGGGCAAGTCCCTCGTCTGCGGCGGCCTTGCCACGCAGCTCACGCGCGCAGGCTACAAGGTCGGCATCCTCGACGCCGACATCACCGGTCCCTCCATTCCCAAGATGTTCGGCATGAGCGGCCGCCACGCGCACGCCCTCGGCAAGCTGTTGCTGCCCGAGGTTACCGAAAGCGGCATCCATGTCATGTCCTCCAACCTCGTGCTGCAAAACGAGACCGACCCCGTGCTTTGGCGCGGACCCGTTATCGCCGGCGCCATCCGCCAGTTCTGGAGCGAGACCTCCTGGGGCCCGCTCGACTACCTGCTGGTCGATATGCCCCCGGGCACGAGCGACGTGGCCCTCACCGTGTTCCAATCCCTGCCCGTCGACGGCATCGTGATCGTCACGAGCCCGCAAGACCTGGTATCGATGATCGTCGCCAAGGCCGTCAACATGGCCCAGAAGATGGACGTCCCCGTGTTGGGCGTCGTCGAGAACATGAGCTACATCGAGTGCCCCGACTGCGGCAAGAAGATCGAGGTCTTTGGCAAGAGCAAGCTCGATGAGGTCGCTGCGCAGTACGGCCTCGACATCTTGGGCCGCCTTCCCATCGACCCTGCCCTCGCCGCTGCATGCGACGCCGGCAAGATCGAGGAGAGCCTCCCCACAGAGTTCCTGCCCCAGGCGGTTGCCGTCTGCGAGGCAGTCGAGATGCACGCATAGAGCCGTGCCCATCGTCTACGACATTGCCATCATCGGCGGCGGAGCCTCTGGGCTCGCCGCCGCCATCGCCTCCTCTCGCGCAGGCGCGCGCGTTCTTGTAATCGAGCGCGACGTCGAAGCGGGACTCCCCCTTCTCGCTACGGGCAACGGCCGCTGCAACTTAAGCAACGAGAACCTAGGCTCCGCGCATTATCTACACTCCAGCATCGCATCCCGCGTGATGGGACCCACGCCGGAGCGAGACATCGACGATTTCTTTGCTTCGCTCGGCTTGATCACGACGTCCATCGATAGTCGCCTCTACCCTATCACGCGCCGTGCCGAGTCGGTTCGCGACGTGCTGCTCGATGGCTGCGTATGTGAAGGCGTCAACATGGAATGCGCGTGCACGCTCACAGCTGCACAATACGACGAGGCGGCGCGCGTCTGGTCACTCGAGTGTCAGTGCCCCGCCCGCCCACTTAAGGCAAAAGCAGGCGCGGACGCCAAGGCGAGCCTTCGCAATCTCCGCCGGGCCCTGCGCGATACCGAGATGACGTCCGTCACGTTCCAAGCGCGCACCGTCATCATCGCCGTCGGAGGCAAAAGCTCCTCCATCGCCGGCATCTTTTCCCTGCCGCACCTCTCCACGAGCCCCGTCCTGTGCCCCCTCGCGGCAACGCCGCACGATATCGCAGGGCTGCCGCTCGACAACGGCGCTCTCAAAACTCTCGACGGTCAGCGCGTCCACGCAACGCTCTCGCTCCCCGATTGCGGTTGGATGGAAACGGGCGAGGTGCTCTTCCGCCCTTATGGCATCTCCGGCATCGTCGCCTTCAACGCCTCTCGCCGTGTGCACGCAGGAGACATACTCGAGATGGACCTTCTGCCCGAGCTATCCAACGACGCGCTCCATTCCGAGCTTGAGCACCGCGCATCCGCGCACGGGGCACTCTCCCCGCACGATCTCGGCTGGTTCGATGGCTTGCTCACACGCCCTGTCGCCTCGTTTGTCACCGCAGTTGCCCAAGAGCCGACAAACCTCGAGAACATCGAGCACGCCATCAAGCACGCCCCCTTCGTCGTTTCGTCCACTGCCGACGAGCAGTCCGCACAAGTGCACCGCGGCGGCATTCCCTTCGACATCGTCAACCTGGCCACGCTCGGTATCAACCTACCGCAAACACCGCAGTTGTTTGCCTGTGGCGAGGCCCTTGACATGGACGCCGATTGCGGCGGCTTCAACCTCGCCTGGGCATGGCTATCCGGCATCCGCGCCGGCAAGGCCGCGGCCCATGCAGCCCAAGAGACTCGATAACCCGAAAGGCCATCATGATCGAGATCACTAACATCAAGGTCAGCCTCAAGCAAGGCTCAACGGAAGCGTCGTGTCTTAAGGCTTGCAAGCGCGAAGCGACGCGACTCCTGAATATCCAGCCCCAAGACATCGCACACATCGCATTGCATCGAAAGTCAATCGACGCACGCAAGAAAAGCAACGTACATTTCATCCTGAGCACTCGCATTGACCTATGCAATTGCGCCCAAGAGATCGCCTGCATCGAGGCACTCGATGAATCCGCTCGCAAGAACGTCCATCTCATCGATAATGACGAGCCGCACTTCCCGCAGCCCGTTGTGATCGACCATCGCCCCGTCACGCGGCCCGTCATCGTGGGCGCAGGCTGCGCGGGCCTTTTCGCTGCCCTCACCCTGTCCCATGCCGGTCTCGAACCGCTCCTCATCGAGCGCGGGACCGATGCCACGCGTCGAACGCGCGACGTCGAGCGATTTAACCGCACAGGCGAGCTCAACGAGAGCAGCAACATCCAGTTTGGCCTGGGTGGCGCCGGAACGTTCTCCGACGGCAAGCTCACCACGGGGACCAAAAACCCGCTGCATCGCCTTATCCTGCAAACTTTTGTCGAAGCCGGAGCCCCACGCGAAATCCTTTGGGATGCTAAGCCGCACATCGGCTCCGATATCCTGCCCGCTGTCGTCACCGATATCGTCGCCCAGATTGAAACCCTTGGTGGCGAAGTACGTTTCAATACCCAGATGGTCGACATCATGCGCACTGCATCGGGCGCTATCTCGTCCATCACCGTGAGCAGTGCGGATGCAGATGGCCACGAGCATGAAGAGACCATCGCGACCTCACAGCTCATCCTGGCATGCGGTCACTCTGCTCGCGACGTCTTCGCCCTGCTGTCCCGGCGCGGCTTTTCCCTTCAGCGCAAGACCTTTGCCATGGGCGTTCGTATCGAGCACCTGCAGCGCGACATCGACCGCTCCCAGTACGGAAGCGCCGCGGGACATCCCGCCCTGGGCGCCGCCCCCTACAAACTCGTCGCTCATACCAAAAACGGCCGTAGCCTGTTCTCGTTCTGCATGTGCCCCGGAGGCCAGGTTGTCGCGGCCGCATCGGAGGCTGGCGGCGTGGTCACCAACGGCGCAAGCCTGCATGCCCGCGACGGCGTGAACGCCAATGCGGCGCTGCTCGTCAACATCAACCCGCAAGACCTTCCCGGCGACGACCCCCTTGCGGGCATCGACCTTCAGCGTTCCTGCGAGCGCCGCGCGTACGAAATCGGCGGTAGCGCCTATCGAGCCCCTGCCCAACTTGTCGGAGATTTTCTGGCACATCGCCCCAGCACCGGCGCGGCGACGGTTGCCCCCACGTATCCGCGCGGCGTGACCTGGACCGAAATCGACCCGTGCCTGCCCACGCATATCGCAGAAACGCTGCGCCTTGGCATCCCCGCTCTGGGACACAAGCTGCGCGGATACGACAACCCGCACGCGGTGCTCACCGCCATCGAATCGCGCTCGAGCTCGCCCGTGACGATCGTACGCGACGCCTCATGCCGTGCACTTGGAGCAGGCGGCCTCTATCCCTGCGGAGAGGGTGCGGGCTATGCCGGCGGCATCATGAGCGCCGCCACCGACGGCATCCGCTGCGCCCAGGCACTCATCGCAGACCTTCAGTAGGCTTCACGAGTTACGCTTCGCGGCTCGCGCCGCCACGCGACCCCAAGTGATTGATGAGGCTTGCCTGATAGGCCGCACCAAAGCCGTTATCGATGTTGACCACCGAGACCCCGCTCGCGCACGAGTTGAGCATGGCAAGAAGTGCCGTGAGTCCCTCGAAGCTCGCTCCATAGCCCACGCTCGTGGGAACCGCGATCACCGGGCAGCTCACCAGCCCGCCGATAACGCTTACCAGCGCGCCCTCCATGCCCGCGATGGCAATGACCACGCGAGCAGATGCGAGCTCTTGCGCATGAGAAAACAGGCGATGGATTCCCGCCACGCCCACGTCCACGATACGCACCACGCGGTTGCCCAGAAACTCGGCAGTCAACGCCGCCTCCTCAAGCACCGGCACATCGCTCGCGCCTGCACAGGCGATAACGATCGCGCCGTCACCGTCCGGCTCGGGCATGCCGCCCACCACGGCCACACGCGCATCCTCGTAAAACTTAAACGCTTCGGCATGTGTCATGGGGGCGCACACAGCACGGGCCTTCTCGGCATCCAGGCGTGTAACCAGCACGCGCAGCTGCCCTGCATCGATCAGACGGTCGCAAATGCCCGCAATCTGCTCGGCGGTCTTGCCGGCACCGTAGACAACTTCGCCCACACCCTGACGAGAGGCGCGCTGCATATCGAGAGCAGCGTATCCGAGCTCTTCAACCGGAGACCGATCGAGACGGGCGGCAGCGTCATCAGGCGTCACGGCGCCCATCGCCACCTGCTCGAGTAGCTCTTTCAACTCGATGCGTTCCATCTATCGCACCTCCGCAGACTCGTTATTTCTTCCCCTTGAACCCGGTACGACGGCGACCGCCGCCAAAAGCCGAGCCCTTGCGAGCGCCGGAGCGTAGACGTTCGATAATCTCCTCTTCGGTACCGCCCTCGGCAACCGCCTTCAACTGCACGAGCGCGTCGCGCAGGCTCGCCGCTTGTTCGAAGTCCATCGCCTCAGAAGCCGCACGCATGTCCTCTTCCATTGCGGCGATCACACGCGCAAGCTCAGCTTGAGGCAACTTCGACATCTCCTGCACCAGCTCCGAACCCGGCTGCTCGGCCGCACCGCCAGCAGAGCTCTCCCCGCCCGCCGGCGTGAAGAACTCACCATGGCCCAGCGTATCCCCGCGGCTGCGGTCGCGCTTGCCTACGTTCTCCGTAGCCTCAGCGATAAAGCTCGAGATATCGTTGATGGCCTTGCGCACCGTCTTGGGCTCGATATGGTGCTCCTCGTTGTACGCCATCTGAATCTCACGGCGGCGCTGCGTCTCATCGATGGCCTCACGCATCGAATCGGTGACGGTATCGGCGTACATGATGACCTCGCCGTCGGCGTTTCTCGCCGCGCGGCCGATGGTCTGAATGAGCGAGCGACGGTTGCGCAAGAAGCCCTCTTTATCTGCATCCAGAATCGCCACAAGCGATACCTCGGGCAGGTCCAAACCCTCGCGCAGCAGGTTGATGCCCACGAGTACGTCGATCTTTCCACGACGCAGGTCGCGTAAGATCTCAACGCGGTCCATCGTGGCCGTATCTGAGTGCATGTAGTTGACCTTCACGCCCGCATCGAGCAGGTAGTCGGTCAGATCCTCCGCCATCCGCTTGGTAAGCGTGGTCACCAGCACGCGCTCATGCCGTGCCGTGCGCTCGCGAATCTCGTCCAGCAGGTCATCGATCTGCCCGCGCACGGGACGCACATCGATCTTGGGATCGAGCAGGCCCGTGGGACGAATGATCTGCTCCACGTTGTTTTGCGAAACGCGCAGCTCATAGTCGCCAGGCGTCGCCGAGACGTAGATGAACTGCGGAATGCGCGCCTCGAATTCGTCAAAACGCAAGGGGCGGTTATCAAGCGCTGAGGGCAGACGGAAGCCATGCTCCACCAGCGTCACCTTACGGGAGCGGTCACCTTCATGCATACCGCGGATCTGCGGCACCGTGACATGGCTCTCGTCGATGATGCACAGCATGTCCTTGGGAAAATAATCGATGAGCGTAAACGGGGGTTCTCCGGGACGGCGTCCATCAAGATGACGCGAGTAGTTCTCGATACCCGTGCAAAAGCCCATGGTCTCGAGCAACTCGAGATCGTAGTCGGTTCGTTGCTGCAGGCGTTGGGCCTCGAGCAGCTTATCCTCGGCCTTGAGCTCGGCCACGCGTTGCTCGCACTCTTCCTCGATAGTCTTGAGAGCCGCCGTCACCTTGGGCTTCTCGGTCACGTAGTGCGAGGCCGGCCACACGGGGATGGCGTCGTATTCGCGCAGCAGCTCGCCGGTCACTTCATCGATCTCGGCGATAAGCTCGACCTCATCGCCAAAGAACTCGAAACGCAAGGGATGCTCCGCATATGGCGGATAAACGTCCACCACGTCGCCGCGCACGCGGAAGGTACCGCGCGCGAGGTCGTAATCGTTGCGGTCGTATTGGATATCGATGAGTGCATGGATAAAATCGTCGCGCTCGAGCGGCACCTTCTTGTCCACATTGGGCGCCAAGCCCGCATAATCCTCCGGACTGCCGATGCCGTAGATACACGAGACGCTCGCTACCACGATCACGTCGCGACGCGAGAGCAGCGACGCCGTTGCCTGATGGCGCAGCATCTCCACCTCTTCGTTGATGGAAGAATCCTTCTCGATATAGGTATCGCTTTGCGGAACGTAGGCCTCTGGCTGGTAGTAGTCGTAGTACGAGACAAAGTAGACAACGGCGTTATTGGGGAAAAATTCACGCAGCTCGGAGGCCAATTGCGCCGCGAGCGTCTTGTTGGGCGCCATGACGAGCGTAGGTTTGCCCACCGCTTCGATGGTCTTTGCCATGGTGAAGGTCTTGCCCGAACCGGTTACGCCCAACAGGACCTGATAGCGGTCCCCCTCCTCTACGCCATGTGCGAGAGATTCAATCGCCTGCGGCTGATCGCCCGAGGGCTCGTAGGGCGCCACGACCTTAAAGTGCACGTCCTCGCCCGCGGCTCCGAATCGCTTGAGCTCTCCGCCCACACGCTCGACCTCGAATGCGTCCATCGTGCATCACCTCGTCAATCGTTAAAAGCTCTGAGGATACAAGTCTTGGTAGCGCTCGCGCGCATTGGTCACGCGCGCCAGATAGGCCTGGGTTTCGGGAAACGTGATCGCATCCTGAAGCGACGTCTCCCCTTGGGTCCACTGCTCGACATTGCCCATTCCCGCATTGTACGCAGCGATAGCCTTATCGGTCGAGCCGTTGAAGTACCGGATGAGGTACGACAGGTAAGCGCAGCCGAATTCAATGTTCGTGGCCGGGTCGCCCAGGTTCGAAGCATCGTAAGAAGCATCGACAAGCCCTAAAGCGATCATATCGCGCGCCGTCTCGGGCATGAGTTGCATGAGACCCTCGGCCCCGCGGCTGGACTTCGCGCCTTCATCCCATCCCGACTCGGTCTCGATTACCGCGGCGACAAGATAGGGGTCGACCCCATGGCGCGTCGCCGAATCGACAATCTCCTCTTCATGGGAGAGCGGATAGAACAAGCGCAGCAAGGGCGCAGGAGCCGCCGAGTATACGAGGGCGATAATGGCAAAAGCGAGCATGCACGCAAGCGGCACGACACGATACCATGCGAGCAGGCGCGGAGCCTTAATGCTAGTCATGTGCCTCACCTGCCCGATTGAAGCCATGGGAAGCGATCCATGCGTCGAGCGCGGCCTCTAAACGTCCATCGGCCACGGCGTTGTCGAACACAACCGAAGACCATTCGTTGAGCTGCTCATCGCTCGGCTGCAAAGCCGCACGGCGCTCAAAATCTTCCGGCGACATACCGCGCTCGACAGCGCGTTCACGACGAACGTCAAGCGGCGCCCAAACGGTCGCCACCTCATCGGCAAGCGAAAAAGCATCTGCAAACGACGACGGCGCGGAAACCTCGACCACGGCAAAAGGAACGTTCGGTTGCGTCGCCACGCAGCAGCCATAGGGCAGCAAGCGATCCGCCAAGCGCTTGACGAGCACCGGATGCACGATCTCGTTAAGACGCGCCGTCTGTTCGGGGTCCGTAAACGCCCGACTCGCCAGACGCGCGGTCACGATGCCACCGGTCTCATCCAAAATGTCCCAGCCAAAACAATCTGCAAGCTCTGCCACCACGGCAGACCCAGGCTGATACAAATCTTTTGCCATCTGGTCCAAATCGATTCGCAGGCCGCCGGCCCGCTCGAGATAGCGTGCCGCATACGACTTGCCCGATGCTATGTTGCCTAAAAGGAATAACGTGAACATGCGCTCTATTGAAACACAAATAAAGAGCCAAAGGGACACTCCCTTTGGCTCTTTAGCAAACCTATGCCGAATCTTCGCGTTAGGCGCTATGCGCTAGGCAAGCTCACGGTTGCGCTCGGCGCAGGCGAGCATCGCGTCGACCACGGTCGCGCGCAGGCCGCCGCGCTCGAGCTCGGCCACGGCAGCGATCGTCGTACCGGCAGGCGAGCTCACCATGTCCTTGAGCACGCCGGGGTGCGCGCCGGTCTCCTGCAGGTACTTGGCGGTACCCAGGACCGCTTGCTCGGCCATGGCGTAAGCCTGGGCGCGCGGCATGCCCTCGATAACGGCGGCGTCGGCCATAGCCTCGATGAACAGGCACACATAGGCAGGCGCAGAACCGGAAACGGCAACGACGGCGTCCATCAGGTGCTCGGGGATGAACTCGGCCTTGCCGAAAGCGCAGAACAGCTCGTGGACGCGCTTGCGCTCGTCGTCGGTCACGTTGCCGTTCGGGCACAGGGCGCTCATCGACTCGCCCACCATTGCGGCGAGGTTGGGCATAACGCGCACGATCTTGCGCTCGGCGCCCAGAAGGCCCTCGAGGCGCTCGAGGGAGACGCCGGCCGCGATGGAGATGACAACGGCGCCCTTATCGACGGACGGGGCAAAAGCCTTGACGACGCCATCGAGATACTGCGGCTTCACCGCGATGATGATAGTCTTGGCGCCAGCTACGGCCTCACAGTTGTCGCAGGTGCCCTGGCAGCCCAGCTCGCCAGCGAGCTTTTGCTGGGACGCCTCGGTCACGTCTGCAACCGTAACATCCGAAGCCGCCACAAGACCGGAGCCCACGATGCCCTTGAGCATCGCAGTTCCCATATTTCCACAGCCGATAAGCGCCAGTTCCTTAGCCATATCTTTATCCTTCCAATCCAACGATGTGACAGTTGTCCACCGGACCATTCTGTCACATCGCATCGTTACCTATAGAATCCTCAAAGCAATCTAGAACGACTGCTCGGTACGGTTGATGATCTCGTTCTGAAGTTCCGTACCCAGGTTGCACCACTTCTCGGAGAAGCCGGCAACGCGGACGATAAGGTCCTTGTAGTTCTCCGGGTGCTTCTGAGCATCCAGCAGCGTCTCCTTGTCGATGATGTTGAACTGGATGTGGTGACCGTCCATATCAAAGTAGCTGCGCACCAGGTCGGCAAGGTTCTCGATACCCTTCTCGCCAGCGATGGAGCTGGGCGTGAACTTCTGATTCAGTAGGGTACCGCCGGTTGCCGCATGGTCCATCTTGGCGCAGGACTTGATGACCGCCGTGGGACCGTTGACGTCAGCAGAGCGCTCGGGCGAGATGCCGTCGGAAACAGGCTCGCCGGAGAGGCGGCCGGAAGGAGACGCACCCGTGACCTCACCAAAGTAGATATGGCAGGTGGTGGGCAGCATGTCGATGCGCCATTCACCGCGGCGCATGTTGGACCTACCGGTGATGGTGTCGTGGAAGTACTGGAACACGGCACGCATGATGTCGTCAGCGTAGTCGTCGTCGTTGCCGAACTTAGGCGTCTTGCGGCTCACGAGGTTACGGATCAGCTGGTACTTCTCGCCCTCAAAGTTGTGGTCGATGGCCTCCAGCAGCTCGTCCATGGTAAAGCGCTTCTCGTCATAGACGTTGTACTTGAGCGAAGAGAGCGCGTCGGTGATGGAGCCGATGCCCACGCCCTGCAGGTAGGTGGTGTTATAGCGAGCACCACCGGCGTTGTAGTCCTCGCCGCGGGCGATGCAGTCCTCGGTCAGCAACGACATGTAGGGCACGGGGTTGTACTTGGCGGTCAGCTGCGTGTTGATGTTGGAACCGTTGACCTTAACGTCTTCGAAGTACTTGACCTGCTTCTTGTAAGCATCGAAGAGCTCCTCGAAGGTCTCGAAATCGCGCGGGTCGCCGGTCTCGATACCGATCATCTTGCCAGAGCGAGGATCGACACCGTTGTTGAGCGTGACCTCGAGGATCTTGGGCAGATTGAAGTAACCGGTCAGAGGATAGGCCTCATATCCCCAGCAGCCGGTCTCGACACAGCCCGAAGAACCGCCGTGACGGGCATCAGCCAGGCTCTTGCCGGCATTGAGCTGCTCGTCGATGATCTCCTCGGTGTTGTAGAAGGCAGGCTGGCCCCAGCCGGCACGGGCAACCTCGCAAGCGCGCTTCAGGAACTTGCGCGGCGTCTTGCGGCTGATTTGCACGTTGGAGTTGGGCTGGATGAACATCATCTCGCCCATGCAGTCGAGGATGATGTATGAAACGTCGTTTACACCGTCCTTGCCGTCCGGAGTGACGCCGCCGGTGTTGATGTTGGCAAAGTCGGAGTAGGTGCCGGACTCCTTGAGGGTCACGCCCACCTTGGGGGGTGCAGGCTGGCTGTTGAACTTGACCCACAGGCACTCGAGAAGCTCGAGAGCATGCTCACGGTCAAGACGGCCGGCGGCGACATCTGCCTGATAGTACGGATTCAGATGCTGGTCAAGGCGACCCGGGGTGTAAGCGTCCCACGGATTCGTCTCGCTGGTGACGGCAAGATGGATGAACCAGTAGCGCTGGATCCACTGCCAGTAGGTCTTGGGGCGCTCGTTTGCCACAACGCGGCAGTTCTCGGAAATCTGGCGCAGCTCCTCGGCGCGCGCAGAATCGCTCTCCTCCTCGGCCATCTTGGCAGCGAGGTCTGCATAGCGGTTGGCAAGCACGGTAGTGGCGTCGACAGCGATAAGCATGCCGCGTAGCTCGTCGCGCTTCTCGAGAGCGTGCTCGTCGCTCAGATAGTCGATGGCGTCGAGGGCGCCCTGGATCTCCTGCTTGATCTCGGCGAAGCCGTGGGTCACGCCACGATCGGAGCCCAAGCACGTGTGACCGCCGGCACGCTGCTCGTAGAACTCGGTGAAGATACCGGCCTCAAAAGCGAGGTGCCACTGCTCGGTCTGGGCAGCCATGATCTTCTCGCGGAAGGCGCGGTTCTTCCAGTACGGGATGATGATCTCTTCCTGGACCTTCAGGTCGTCTTCGGTGACCTTGAAGTTAACCTGCTCGCGATCGTTCATGTTGTGCATATCCTCGAGCGTATGGCAGCATAGCTCGGGGAAGGTCGGGGCAGCCTGGGGCCCGCGGCCCTTCTCGCCCACGATTAGCTCGCCGGGCTCGATGCGAATGGTTTTACGCTCAAAGTAGTCATGGAGCACCTGGCCGCGCAGCTCGGGGATGGAGAGTGCGCCCTCGTAGCGCTTGTAGGTCTCGGTCTCGATGAGCGCGCGCTCCATATCGATATACGGCTGCGTGGTCTCGCTCTGGTGGCGGAGCATCTTGATGCGGTCGTTCATGCCGCGATCCTCCTGCCAAGTAGCGTGGCTGGTCTCACGTATCGGCGCGGCATGAGAAGACACCGCCTTCAGGGCCTCTTCGATCGCAGCGAACTCCGCCGACTCCAAATCCTTTATGTTTTCCATCGTTACCCTCCAATTTGAACGTTATCAAACCCATGTTGCAAGAACAGATCCTTCAGGTGTTCCATGCGCTCATCGCTTGGCACCTGTAAATCACGAGCAAGGTACGGCCTTCCCAAGCGCGTATATTTGCTGCTTCCCGTCGTGTGGTACGGAAGCAGATTCACCGGCGGCATTCCCACGTGGCTCTTGAGATACTCGATGATAGCAAGCATGCTCTCGTCGTCATCGTTCACCGTGCCGATCGTCGGAATGCGAATGTTAAGCGACGCGCCGTTATGAGCCAAAAACTCGAGGTTTCTAAGAATGACATCGTTTGACCTGCCGATGTACTTGATGTGCTTCTCCTCATCGATCATCTTGATGTCATACAGCCAGGTATCGACATAGGGAAGCAAGCGTCGATAGGTGCCCAACGGCGCATAACCGCACGTATCGATAGCGATGTCGATGCCTTCGAAATGCAGTTTCCGGCAGAGCTCCTCCATAAAATCGGGGTCTTGAACCATGCACTCACCGCCCGAAAGCGTAACGCCGCCTCCAGAGCGCTCGTAGAACTGCTGGTCTTCCAAAGCCTTCTTGACGAGCTCGTCTACCGTGTAACGCTGGGTACCCACAATCTCGCGGCATTCGTTGGGGCACCAATCCAGACAAGTGCCGCACGTGACGCACGACCCTTTGCTCGTATGCGCACGGCTATCGTCCCCGACGGTCACCGCGTTGTGCGGGCACGCCTTGGCACACAGCCCGCACCCCGTGCACTTACCGGGGTCGAACATCAACTCGCGGTCAAAGCTCTGGCTCTCGGGGTTGTGACACCACCAGCACGACAGCAGGCAGCCCTTGAAAAAAATCGAGGTTCGAATTCCATGGCCATCGTGCACCGAGAACTTCTGGACATTGATGACAGCTGGCAATTTCATCTTCGGTCAGCCCTGTCTCTACGCAATACCGATCAGCATGCACAGAACGTTTGCCAAAACGCCCGCAGCAAGGCCGCCCACCAGATGCGTCACAATCGCGAAGCCGGTGAACTCAGTGCCCTTCAAGTCATCGAGCATCGGAACGTGCGTGGAAAGGAAGCCGCTCCAGCAGAAGCAAATCGCCGTGAGCACGGGGATATCCTTGGCGCCAAGCAAGCCGCCTTGGAGCAAACCGGCAACCAGGCTCATGGAAGCGCCGGCAGAAGCCAGCGAGGTCGCCACGACGCTCAGGGCCTCCATGTGCGTGAAGCCGAAAAGCGGGGTAATGATGAAGTCGATCTTGCTGGCAAGCCAAGGAAGGAAGTACACGCCCTCGTAGGCAGCGCCCGTGTAGACGCCACCCTCGCCAGCGCCGTTCGAAAGCATCATCACGATCGTGCAGATGATAAGAACGCCGGGGATGATAGCGAGACCGAGTTGAACGCCGTCCTTGCCACCGTCGATCAGAGAGGACATCGCACGCATGGCAACGCCGCCCTCGCGGATAGCACGCTTGCCCTCGGGGAGCTCCACGCCGTCGTCATCCATCTCATAGGCGTCAACCGCATCCTGCTCTTTACCAAACTTACGGGCGCAAGGAATCAGCAGCAAGCGGGTCGAAAGAACGCCGCCCAAAATGGCACAGAGGCTGCCAATGCCGGCGGGAAGGATCGTATCGACACCGTTGGTGCCGGAAAGACCCAAGACAGCGCCCACGACAATCATGCCGATACCAAAGCAGGTACCGAAGTTAACAAGCGCAGGAATCTGATAGCGCTTGAAATAGCGCATAAAGCCACGGTTGTGAACAAACGTGCAGACAGCCGGGTTATCGGACAAAAACGTGGCGATTGCGCCCACAGAGGCAGCACCGGGAAGGCCGAAGAGCGGCTTCATGAGCGGAGTGATCAACTTGTTGAGCATAGCCACGACACCGAACTCCGTGAACAGGGAACCCAAAGCGCCGCAGACGACAGCGATGGCCATGATATAGAAGCAGGTGTCGAGCAGGAGAGCATATGCCGTCTTCATAAGTGTAGAGATCATATTGGTGCCACCCATGACCATAGCCATAGGGACGAACAGCACGCAAAGGCCAACAAGACAGCCGATCCATTCCGGGCTCAGCTCTTTGGTAAAACGGGCCTTGGGAGCAGTGCTCTGGTCCGAAGACCCGCCCTCAACTACCGATAAGTTATGAAGCGTTTCAACGGTAGCTTCCTCTTGAACTTGCACGCTCTTGGACATTCAAACCCCTTCCGAGCACGACAACGCAACGACAGAAAACGGACGGCATCGCAGCGACGTCCAGAGATCTGGGTCAAGCAGCGATACCGTCCGTATGACATAAAACAAAAAACGGCATCGCAGTAGACAGGAGGTCTCCATGTCAAACCGCGATACCGTCCGTACGTGCTGTTCTATGCACTTCTCCACCCAAAGATTGACCATCGATGGGCGCTATTGCGCTCGGTAGCAGGCGAAAAACAAAATTCGTCTTTCAGCAAGGTAATTTTCGCCGAAATGAAATACGAAACAGTATTGAAACGTATCAAAGCCCGTCAATGGCAGAAATCAACGTATGAACGGTGTTATCGAAAGTAATTCAACTTTCGTATGGCGCATAGAAATGAACTACTTACCAAACGAAGGCAATAACGAAATACCCGGCAAAAAGATCTAAGGAACTAGCAGAGACCAAGGGAAGGGCCTTTCCTGGTTGAAAAGCAACTGTATAAGAAAAATGTGGAGGAAATCGCTTTCAAAACTAACGCCAAAGCAAAAAGCAGAGCTGGTACAACGAAACACAGTATGAAAGGGTCCGATCGATCCATGTAAACAATGAAGGAAAGGATACAGCGACTGCAGGGTCTGAGAACGTAAATAAAACCAGGAAGCCCGGGCGGGCGCGGCATGGAAAAGGGCCCCGGAGGGGCCCTCGAGGATGGAGAGGGATAAAGGAAGGGGGCGCCGCGGGGGGATCCCCCGCGGCGCCCCCTTTTCCATATACCGGCGGGTTGCTGCCTGTA
>CAKUGM010000022.1 GCA_934654625.1 uncultured Collinsella sp.
CGCCTCCCCCGCGGCGCAGCTTCTTTCCGCGGGCTCGGGGTGCCACAATGGGCTTTGAGTATCGGCCCGTGCGGTAGCCCTTACCGCACCTGCGGGGAGGAGGCTTCCCATGCCCCATGTTACCTCCATCGGCCTGGACGTCCACGCGCGATCGGTCGCCGCGGCGGCGTTCAACCCCTTCACCGGCGAGGTCGTCCGACGAAGCTTCGGCACCGACGCCTCCGAGATCGCGGAGTGGGCCCTCGGGTTCGAGGAGCCCAGGGCCTGCTACGAGAGCGGCCCCACCGGCTTCCACATGGCGCGCGAGCTGCGCGAGCTCGGCCTCGACTGCGCCGTCGCCGCCGTCTCCAGGATGCAGAGGCCCGCGGCGGACTCGCGCCGCAAGAACGACCGGCGCGACGCCGAGTTCATCGCCCGCATGCTCGCCACCCACAACATCGTGGAGGTCCCGCTGCCCGACGCGGCCGCCGAGGCCGCCCGGGACCTCGACCGCGCCCTCGACGACGCGACGGCCGACTACCTCCGGGCCCGCCAGCGCCTCAACATGTTCCTGATCAGGCTGGGGCGCGTCTGGGACGAGCGCAACGCCGGCGGGACGAGGAAGAAGGCCTGGACGCGCGCCCACTGGAGGTGGATATCCGAGACCAGGCTCGAGGGCCCGCAGCGCGACGTGCTCGAGCACTACGTCACGGCCGCCAGGTGCGCGGAGTCGGACCGCCGGCAGCTCGAGAGGAAGGTCGTCGCGCTGGCCGGCACCGACCGCTGGCGCCCGGCCGTGGAGGCGCTCTGCTGCATCAAGGGGATCGACGCCCTCACGGCCTTCAGGCTCGCGGCGGAGGCCGGGTCCTTCAGCAGGTTCCGCTCGGCCCCGGCCTTCGCGAGCTGGTGCGGGCTCACGCCCTCGGAGCGCTCGAGCGGCGAGACCGAGCGGCGCGGCGGGATGACCAAGGCCGGCAACCGGCTCGCCCGGACGGCGCTGATAGAGTCGGCGTGGCACTACTCGATGTGCGCGCCCCGCCCGAAGGCCCCGGCGCCGGGCGCGGACGTCCCCGCGGCGATACGGTCGCGCGCCGACGAGTGCACCGCCAGGCTCTGCCGCCGCCGCGAGGCTCTGTCCGCGGCCGGCAAGAGCGCGTGCGGGGCCAACGCCGCCGTCGCGCGCGAGCTCGCCTGCTGGGTCTGGGAGATCGGCTGCCGGGCCGAGGGGACCCTCGGCTGACGCCGCCGGTCGACAAGCCTCCCGCCGGGAGGGCCCGCGTCTCGACGCATCGCCGGCGCGCGTTCACGAGCCCTTTTTTGGGCAGCCCGAGGGCCGTGCCCGTGAACAAGACTGGTTTCGGACGAGCGCGCCGGACGGAGAATCGAAATGCGGTGGGGCGCGCGGACATACCGGGTTGACCGCCGGCAGCGCGCCCGCAGGAGTCCGCGGATATTAGCTTGCCAGGCAAGCGTCGACTAAACGTGCAGCGTGCGCGGGCTCTCCCGACGGGAAACGAAAAAGCCCGGTTTAAACCGGGCTCGAGTGAACATGCCTATTGACAATGGCTTTCTCATATTAAAAAGGCCTCAACCGAAGTTGAGACCTCATACGTTACAAGTGGTGGAGACGAGGGGGATCGAACCCCTGACCTCTTGACTGCCAGTCAAGCGCTCTCCCAGCTGAGCTACGCCCCCAAGCAACAGAGAAGTACTATACGGGATTGTTTTTATTCGTGCAAGTACTTTTTTGCCACTTTGTTTATTTTTCTGGGTCTCGCTCGAGCAGCGCGCCAGTTTAGAGGGCGAGGGTGAAGGTGGAATTGCTTAGACAGGTATCGGTCGCGACGTTGCCGAATGCCTCGTTGGCCCTTATTTGGAGCGGGAGGGTGGGGCTGCGACGTTTTTATCCAGCTTTGAGACGTAGGCGCCTGGCTCATTGTTTTGACTGCCGATGCGCGTTAGAGTGACCGAGAGAATCGAACGATCCGCGCTGAAGGGGAATCCATGGCCATCAAACTCGTGTTGAGTGACATCGACGGAACGCTGCTTCCACGAGGGAACGCAACGGTCGATCCTCGGGTCACCCAGGCATTCCATGCTCTGCTCGACGCCGGCATCGCCGTCGGCCCTGCGAGCGGACGCGCTCTCCCGGCGATTCTGCCGGCCTTTGCCGGGGACGAGGCATGCGTGGCAACAGCGCTTGTCACCAACGGCATGCAGGTCTATTCCGCAGGCGAGCTTGTGCACGAGGAATATCTGGATCATGAGGGCTTGGTGCAACTGGCTGCAGCCGTGCGCGAAGTCCCGCGCGCCGGCATGATCTGCTTTAGGGGAGCCGAGGTCTTCTTGGTGGAAGGCGAGCGCGACGTTCTTGCTCCCATCTTCCCCTCGTATGCCGCCCATATCACGCCCATCGATGCCGTGCCCGATTTCCCCGTGGTCAAGGCGAATGTTTTTGTCGACGCCGATGTCGCGGGCACCCAGGCGCTCATGGAACGCCTGGAAGCAGCCGTGCCGGGCCTTGGCCTCAACACGCCCATGGCCGGATTCATGAATGTGGTGCCGGTGGGATACAGCAAGGCGACGGGCATCGATATTATCTGCCGTGAACTCGGCATTTCGCTCGACGAGGTCGTTGTGTTCGGAGACGCCGATAACGATCTGGAGATGCTTGAGCACGTGCCCAACTCGGTTGCCGTGGCTAACGCCACGCCGCGTGCAACAGCCGCTGCGCGCTGGCATGTCGGCTCGGTGGACGAGTGCGCCGTTCCCCAGGCCATGGCGGCGATCGCGGCGGGGGAGTGGCCGTTCAAGGCATAGCGAGTCATTGAATCTGGTGCGCTATCGGGCCAACGAAAAAGCGGCTGAGTATATAATCCAACCCGTTGCATTGTTTCCTCGTGAAAGGTCTCGCTTTATGGCAGATGCTTCCGCCCATCAAGAAGACGCGCTGTTTACGCCGCGCGGCCACGTGTCGCCCCTCACCGCCATTCCGCTGGCCCTCCAGCATGTGCTCGCCGCTTTTGCGGCAATCGTCACGCCCGCCATCATCGTGGCATCGGTTTGCGGTTTCTCCGCTGCCGAGGAAGCCCGTATCATCCAGGCCGCCCTCGTACTTTCTGCAGTGGATACCCTTTTGCAGCAGTTCCCGCTGTTCGGTCGCATCGGATCTGGCCTTCCTATCGTCATGGGCGCGAGCTTTACGTTCGTTCCGGCGTTTCAGGCCATCGGTGTCGAGATGGGCTTCGAGGCTGTTCTCGGCGCGCAGCTTGTCGGCGGCCTGCTCGTGGTCGTGTTCGGCTTGGCCTTCCGTCGCCTGCGCTTCCTGTTCCCGCCCGTCGTGATGGGAACGGTCATCTTCGTCATTGGCCTGTCGCTATGCCCAGTTGCCGTAAAGTCCATGGCCGGCGGACAGGGGAGTGCCGACTTTGGTGGCCTTTCCAATTGGATTGTCGCCATCGCGACCTTTATCGTTACGTTCGCTGTAGGCAACTACGCCCGCGGCACCCTTAAGCTCGGAAGTATCCTTCTGGGTATTCTCTCGGGTTTTGTCATCGCGGCCGTTATGGGCATGGTCGATCTTTCCGGCGTGGGCACGGCTGCCTGGTTTGCACTGCCCACGTTGCTCCCCTATAAGATCGTCTTCGACCCCGCCGCTTGCGCCATGATCGGTGTCGTCTCCATCGTTAACGTCGTGCAGGTTATGGGCGAGCTTTCTGCCGTGTCTTCCGCGGGCCTTGACCGCGAGGCGACCGATGCCGAGCTTTCTGGCGGTATGGTTGCGACGGGCGCAGTGGGCGCTCTCGCCGCGTTGTTCGGCACCATCCCCACGGTCACGTACGGCCAGAACGTCGGCATCATCGCCGAGAACAAGGTCGTAAACCGCGTTGTGTTCACCATTGCGGCCCTCGTCTTGCTGGCAGGTGGCCTGCTCCCCAAGTTCGCGGCGCTGCTCACCTCTATTCCGCAGCCTGTTATCGGCGGCGCTACCATCGGCGTGTTCGCTACCATTGGCATGAACGGCGTGGTCATGTTTGCGCGCGAGGGCCTTTCCGGCCGCGACTGCACGCTTATGGGCCTGGCGGTTGCCTTCGGCGTCGGTATCGAGCAGTCTGCTGGCGCCCTTGCCGGCGCCGGGTTCCCCGCCTGGGTCAATACGGTGTTCGGAACGTCCTCGATTGCCGTGGCGACCGTCGTCGCGGTCATTTTGAACCTCGTGCTTCCTCGCGAGGAAAAGACGGCTGAGTAACACTCGGGGGTGTATCGTCATCGATTGCCGCTCATTTGATGCGTGGCGGCAAATCGTATATTTTTCGATGAGTGGCGGAAAATGGTGCATCGTGCAGTCGTTTTCCGCCTTTTTCTGTTTGAATAACCGCTACTCGATCAAGGCAAATCGCTGGAGGTGTCGTCGCTGCATGTGTCCGATATTCCGCGATGCTGGCGGCAGCGTTGCAGTTATGTGGATTTCACCTGCTCATAAAGCTTTTTGTGGCGCTGACGTCAAAACACGCGTATAGTAACGACTGTTTTGTCGGCTCCTGTCGAGGTTTCGTCATGCCTGCTTTTAGCCATGAGGGTATGTCGTACGACAGGAGGCATGAGGACAACCCGCAGCTCACAGACGGTGAGATGTATGGCCAAGCCCCATGCTTAAAACCCCATGAAGGAGTGAACAATGGCTGAAGAGAAGTACGTCCCGCGTCTTAAGACCAAGTACCAGAACGAAGTCAAGCAGGCTATGCACGACAAGTTCCAGTACGAGAATGTCATGATGATCCCGAAGTTCGAGAAGATCGTCGTAAACATGGGTGTCGGCGAGGCCGCTACCGATTCCAAGGCGATCGAGGGCGCTGTCCGCGATCTGCGCGCCATCACCGGCCAGCAGCCGATGGTGACCCGTGCCCGTAAGTCCATCGCCACCTTCCACCTGCGTGCCGGTATGCCCATCGGCGCCAAGGTCACCCTGCGCGGCGACCGCATGTGGGAGTTCTTCGATCGTCTGACCTCTGTGGCAATCCCCCGTATCCGCGACTTCCGCGGCATTTCCGCTAAGAGCTTCGACGGCCGTGGCAACTTCTCCATGGGCGTCACCGAGCAGCTCATCTTCCCCGAGATCGACTTCGACTCCGTCGATCACCAGCGTGGTATGGATATCACCATCGTGACGACCGCGAAGACCGACGAAGAGGCCAAGGCCCTTCTCGACGCCTTCGGGTTCCCGTTCAAGAAATAGGTTCATCTGCTCCGATAACGGCGGGCACGGGCAAGACGCGCGTGCCCGCCGCGGAGCGAACAATACTCAATGTGAGGAGGAAATAAGTGGCTAAGACATCGATGATCGTCAAGTGCAGCCGTGAGCCGAAGTTCTCGACGCGCAAGTACACCCGTTGCCAGCGTTGTGGCCGTCCGCATTCGGTTTACCGCAAGTTCGGCCTGTGCCGTGTCTGCTTCCGCGAGCTTGCACTGAAGGGCGAGCTTCCCGGCATCAAGAAGGCCAGCTGGTAAGTCACTACCAGTGCATGCGGTGTGCAGCCGCAATGCAAGGAAGAACGTGCGAGGTAGGCTCAATCGCTATGGGCGAGGGAGAACCACTGCACGTGTTCATCAAGAACGAAGGAGAATCTGCATGAACGTCACAGACCCGATCGCAGACATGCTTACGCGTATCCGTAACGCGAACTCTGCGAACAAGGCCACGGTCTCCATGCCGAGCAGCAAGAAGCTCGTGGAGATCGCTCGTGTCATCTACGAGGAGGGCTTCATCGAGGGCTACACGGTGGAGGACACCATGCCCCAGAAGACCCTGCACATCACCCTTAAGTACGGTCCCAAGAAGGCTAAGGTCATCAACGGTATCCGCCGTATCTCCAAGCCCGGTCTGCGCAAGTACGCCGGCGTGAAGGACCTCCCCCGCGTCCGCGGTGGCCTTGGTACCGCAATCGTTTCTACCAGCAAGGGCGTTATGACCGACCGCGACTGCCGCGCTAACGGCGTCGGCGGCGAGATCATCGCTTTCGTTTGGTAATTGATTCGGCGAGTAGAAGGAAAAGGAGATCACCGTGTCTCGTATCGGTAATAAGCCTGTCCAGATTCCCGCTGGAGTCGAAGTGGCAGTTAACGGCACCCACGTGTCCGTCAAGGGTCCCAAGGGCACCCTTGAGAACGATTTCTATGAGAAGCTGACCATCGAGGTCGAGGGCGACACCCTGCATGTCTCCCGTCCCGATGACGAGCGTGAGACCCGCGCTATGCACGGCCTCACCCGCGCCCTCATCCACAACATGGTCGTGGGCGTTTCCGAGGGCTACGTCAAGGGCCTCGAGCTCGCTGGCGTCGGCTACCGTGTCCAGCTCAAGGGCAAGGACCTGGAGCTCTCCCTCGGTTATTCTCATCCCGTCAACTATGCAGCTCCCGAAGGCATCACCTTCGAGGTGCCCGACAATACGCACATCAACGTTAAGGGCATCAACAAGCAGCAGGTCGGCCAGGTTGCTGCGGAGATCCGCAGCAAGCGTGCCCCCGAGCCTTACAAGGGCAAGGGTATCCACTACGTTGGCGAGCACATCCGTCGTAAGCTCGGCAAGGCCGCTAAGTAGTAGGTTCCACCTAATGCGCAAGTCCGATACCCCGTTAGGTGTCGGCACTGACTTCTAAGGAGTATTCAGCATGAATAAGCATAAGGCGAAGTTGGCGGGTCTCAAGCGTCGTCAGCGTCGTGTTCGTGGCAAGATCTCGGGTACTGCCGAGCGTCCGCGTCTGCGCGTTACCCGCACCAACGCCAACATCTACGCCCAGATCATCGACGATACCGAGGGCTCCCGTACCTTGGTTTCCGCTTCGACGCTCGAGGCTGAGTTCGAGGGCATGACCACCTCGAACAAGACGGCTGCCGAGAAGGTTGGCGAGCTCGTCGCCAAGCGCGCTCTCGAGGCCGGTATCACCGCCGTCGCTTTCGACCGCGGTGGCCGCATCTATCACGGCCGCGTCAAGGCCCTCGCCGACGGCGCCCGCGCCGCTGGTCTCAAGTTCTAGGAGGTTTGTAGCACATGGCTCGTAATCAAAAGCAGCGCGAGGCCTCCGAGTTCGAGGAGCGCGTCGTTTTCATCAACCGTGTTTCCAAGACCGTCAAGGGCGGTCGCCGCATGTCCCTCGTCGCTCTCGTCGTCGTGGGCGATGGCAAGGGCAACATCGGTCTTGGCATGGGTAAGTCCGCTGAGGTGCCCCTGGCTATCTCCAAGGCTTCCCTGGACGCCAAGAAGAACATGTTCCACGTGCCCGTGACCGAGGATGGCACCATTCCTCACGAGGTCGAGGGTCACTTCGGTGCCGGTCGCATCGTCATCAAGCCCGCTGTCGAGGGTACCGGCGTTATCGCCGGTGGCGCTGTGCGTCCCCTCTTCGAGCTTGCCGGCATCAAGAACGTCCTGTCCAAGTCTCTCGGTACCGATAACGGCCTGAACATCATCAAGGCCGCTTGCGAGGGCCTCAAGGAGCTCTCCGCTCCCGAGGATGTCGCCGCTCGTCGTGGCATCACCGTTTCCGAGATGTTTACCGGGAAGGTGAAGTAGGAATGGCTAACACCATCAAGATTCGTCAGATCCGCAGCACCAACGGCTGCAAGAGCGATCAGGTCAAGACCGTTCGCGCCCTCGGCCTGCACAGGATCCGTGAGGAGCGCGAGATCGCTGATAACGAGAGCGTTCGCGGTATGCTCTTCAAGGTCAAGCACCTTGTCGAGATTGTAGAGGAGTAGCAATGCAGCTTCACGATCTTACTCCCGCACCCGGCTCTACGCACAAGCGTAAGCGCGTCGGTCGCGGTAATTCTTCCGGTAACGGCACTTACGCCGGCCGTGGCCAGAACGGCCAGGGTTCTCGTTCCGGTGGCACCAAGGGTGCCGGCTTCGAGGGTGGCCAGACTCCTCTCGCGATGCGTCTGCCTAAGCTCCCCGGCTTCCGCAACCCCCGTCGTATCGAGTACAGCCCGATTAACGTTTCCGCTCTCGATGCCCGTTTCGAGGACGGCGCTGTGGTCGACGGTGCTGCTCTGAAGGCTGCTGGCCTTATCAAGAGCGAGTTCGAGCCCGTTAAGGTGCTCGGCAACGGCGAGATCAGCAAGAAACTCACGGTCAAGGTCGATAAGGCTTCGGCTTCCGCCAAGGCTAAGATCGAGGCTGCCGGAGGGTCGGTTGAGCTGCCGTGCTAACTGGTCTTAAAAACGCATTCTCTATCAAAGAGCTGCGCGGCAAGATCATTTTCACCATCGCCATGCTTGTGCTGTACCGTCTCGGTGCGCACATCCCCGTGCCCGGTATCCCCTTCCAGGGGATAACGGGCCTTTTCTCGAATACCGATACCTCGGTGGCTTCGGGTGCTATGGCCCTGCTGAACTTGTTCTCCGGTGGCGCTTTGGCGTACGTGTCGGTGTTCTCCCTGGGCATCATGCCTTACATCACGAGCTCGATCATCCTTCAGATGCTTCAGGCCGTGGTTCCGTCTCTGCACGAGCTTGCTCGTGAGGGCGAGGTCGGTCAGACCAAGATTACCCAGTATTCGCGTTACCTCACGCTTGCTCTCGCAATCCTGAACTCGATCGGTTACCTGTTCCTGTTCAAGAGCTTTGGCATCAGCTTCAACGGTGCCGATGCACCCGAGATCATCTTCGATATCGTGATCGTGGGCACGCTTGTGGCCGGCGCCATGCTCATCATGTGGATGGGCGAGCTCATCACCCAGCGTGGTATCGGCAACGGCATGAGCCTCATCATCTTCGCCAACATCATGGCGGGCCTGCCCCAGTCAATCTATTCGAGCGTTGAGAACGGCAGCAACGGCATCGTGATGACCGCTATCATCTGCGTTGTCATCCTGATCGTCATTCCGCTGATCGTCTACATCGAGCGCGGCCAGCGCCGCATTCCGGTGCAGTATGCCAAGCGCGTTGTCGGCCGTCGCATGATGGGCGGACAGTCCACGTACCTTCCTATCAAGGTAAACACCGCGGGCGTCATTCCCATCATCTTTGCAAGTGCCCTTCTGTACTTCCCGGCTCAGATTGCTGTCTTCTTCCCTGGTATCACGTGGATCCAGGTTGTCGCCGGCGCCCTGTCTTCCGGTTGGCTCAACTGGGTGCTCAACGTTGTGCTCATCGTGTTCTTTGCGTACTTCTACACCTCTATGGTGTTCAATCCCGAGGATACCGCCGATAACCTGCAGAAGCAGGGCGGCTTTATTCCCGGCGTGCGCCCGGGCCGTGCCACCGCTGCCTATATCAAGAACGCGCTGTCGAAGATCACCCTGCCTTCTGCCATCTTCCTGGCAGTTATCGCCATCGTGCCTTCGATCGTGTTCAGCTTCACTGGCAACACGCTCATCCGCGCCTTTGGCGGTACTTCCATCCTTATTATGGTCGGTGTCGTCCTTGACACCATTGCCAAGGTGGAGAGCCAGATGAAGATGTACGATTACGACGGGTTCTTTAAATAACTCGAAGAAGGAGACATCTCATGAATCTCGTACTTTTGGGAGCTCCCGGTGCCGGTAAGGGCACCCAGGCTCAGCGTCTGGTCGCCGAGTTCGGCGTTGCTCACATCTCTACGGGCGACCTGCTTCGTGCTGCCGTCAAGAACGGCACTGAGCTGGGCGTTCAGGCCAAGAAGTACATGGATGCTGGCGAGCTTGTGCCCGACCAGTTGGTGATCGATCTTGTCAAGGAGCGCCTTGCTGCCGATGATGCCCAGAAGGGATTCATCCTCGATGGCTTCCCGCGCAACACCGCTCAGGCCGTGACGCTCGACTCCGAGCTCGCTGCCATGGATCGCTCTCTTGACTGCGCCTTGCTGGTGGACGTCCCCGCCGACGTCATCATCGGTCGCCTCTCTTCGCGTCGTACCTGCCGTGACTGCGGCTATACCGGTACCGCATCTGACGCTACTTGCCCCACCTGCGGTGGCGAGATGTATCAGCGCGATGACGACAAGCCCGAGACCATCAAGAATCGTCTCGATGTCTACGAGAAGAACACCAGCCCGCTGGTTGAGTACTATCGTGGCCAGAACATCTTGAAGGTCGTCGACGGCGATCGCGACGCCGATGTTGTCTACGGCGACGTCAAGGACACTCTCGGTCTATGATCAAGATCAAGACCGCGGCACAAATCGAAGAGATGAAAAAGGCTGGAGCGCTATCTAAGATGGCGCTCCGCCATGTTGGAGCTATGGTCCGCCCCGGCGTTTCGACGTTTGAGCTCGATCAGCTTGCGGAGCAGATCATCCGTATGCATGGGGGCAAACCCGCCTTCAAGGGATACGGTGGATTCCCTGGAACCATCTGCGCTTCTGTCAACGATCAGGTGGTCCACGGCATTCCCAATCCCGACGTCATCTTGCGTGATGGCGACATCCTTTCGGTTGACACCGGTGCCATTGTCAATGGTTGGGTTGGCGACAACGCCTGGACGTTCTATTGCGGAACGCCCTCTGCTGAGGTTCAGACCCTGTGCCAAGTGACGCGAGACTGCCTCATCGCCGGTATCAAGCAGGCGGTGCCGGGCAACTCGATCGGCGACATCGGTTTTGCGATTCAGTCGCTTGCCGAGTCCCACGGGTTCGGCGTCTTGCGCGACTACGTCGGTCACGGCGTTGGCCGCGAGATGCATGAAGAGCCCAATGTCCCCAACTATGGTAAGAAGGGGAGGGGCGTACGCTTGCGCTCTGGCATGGTTATCGCCATCGAGCCCATGATCACGCTCGGTTCCAACCATGTTTCCACGGGAGCGGACGGTTGGGTGGTCTCTACTCGCGATCACCTGGGTGCCGCCCACTTCGAGAACACCATTGCCATCACCGAAGATGGCCCCGTGGTGCTCACCGCCGACGAGCACGGTGCGTGGTGCAGCCTCCAAGGTGGCTGCATGTAATTTCGATAACGCAGTAGTTGTGGAGCGATTACGAATCTTTTACCACAGCTCGTTTTGTGTTATAGAATTCTCAATTGCTGTCGTTTTATAGAGAAAGATGATTGCTTGTGAAGAAGGAAGATGCTATCGAACTCGAGGGTACGGTAACCGAGCCGCTCCCCAACGCCATGTTTCGCGTCGAGCTCGAGAACGGTGCAACGGTTCTGTGCTCTATTTCGGGCAAGATCCGCATGAATTACATCCGTATTCTTCCCGGCGACAAGGTTGTCGTGGAGATTTCCCCGTACGACCTGACGCGCGGGCGCATCACCTATCGCTATAAATAGCGATATGCACAAAGTGCATTTCGTCGATCGCAGGAGTGCTCAGCCCGCGATCGCGTTTGCATGTGTATCCAGCCTATCGTTTTTAACGCCTGCGGCTGGGCGAGTAGATATAGTACGTTGTAGTTTGAGCACTACCGAGAGGAAGAACGATGAAGGTACGTCCTTCGGTCAAGAAGATGTGCGATAAGTGCAAGATCATCCGACGCCACGGCAAGATTCTCGTCATCTGCGAGAATCCTCGCCACAAGCAGCGTCAGGGCTAAGAGAGGAGACCAACGTTGGCCCGTATTAATGGTGTCGACCTTCCGCGCGAGAAGCGTGTTGAGATCGGTCTGACCTACATCTACGGCATCGGCCGCACGACCGCCACCAAGATCTGCAACGAGTGCAACATCAATGTTGACACCCGTGTTAAGGATCTTACGGAAGACGAAATCGATGCGATCCGTAAGTACATCGACAACGCCCAACTCATGGTTGAGGGCGATCTGCGCCGCGAGCGCAACATGAACGTCAAGCGTCTGATGGATATCGGCTGCAACCGTGGCCTCCGTCACCGCAAGGGCCTCCCTGTCCGTGGACAGCGCACCCACACTAACGCTCGTACCCGTAAGGGTCCGAAGCGTCAGATCGGTGCCAAGAAGAAGAAATAAGGGAGACTGACGCAACATGGCTACTGCTAAGAAAAACGTTCGCAGCGCCCGCATCAAGCGCTCTGATCGTAAGAACATCTCCGTTGGACAGGCGCACATTCGCTCCACGTTCAACAACACGATCGTTTCCATCACCGACGCCCAGGGTAACGTCATTGCCTGGAAGTCTGCCGGTACGGTTGGTTTCAAGGGCTCCCGTAAGTCCACCCCGTTTGCTGCTCAGATGGCTGCCGAGGCTTGCGCCAAGATCGCCATGGAGCACGGCATGCACAAGGTTGCCGTCTTCGTCAAGGGCCCTGGTTCTGGCCGCGAGACCGCAATTCGCTCCCTCCAGGCTGCTGGCCTCGAGGTTTCGAGCATCCAGGACAAGACTCCCATCCCGCACAACGGCTGCCGCCCCAAGAAGCGTCGTCGCGTGTAACTGAAAGGATCGATAAACTATGGCAATCGACAGGACTCCGGTTCTCAAGCGCTGCCGTCAGCTCGGGATCGATCCCGCTGAGCTCGGTTACAGCAGCAAGAAGGAATCTATCCGCCAGCCCAAGCGCCGTCGCAAGGAATCCGAGTACGGCATGCAGCTGCGCGAGAAGCAGAAGGTTAAGTTCATTTACGGTGTACTCGAGAAGCAGTTCCACAGCTACTTCGTCCGTGCCCGTAAGATGAAGGGCGTCACCGGCGAGAACCTGATGATCATTCTCGAGACCCGTCTCGACAATGTCGTCTTCCGTCTGGGCTTCGCCCGCACCCGCAAGGAGGCACGTCAGTCCGTGCGTCACGGTCACTTCACCGTGAACGGCCGTCGTGTTGACATCCCGTCCTATCTCGTCAAGCCCGGCGACGTCGTCGCTGTTGGCGAGAAGTACCGCGATCTCCTTCCCATCAAGGAGGCTCTGATCTCCTCCGAGCGTTTCGAGGTCCCCGGCTGGCTCGAGGTCGATATCGAGAAGCTGTCTGGTAACGTGCTCGCTCTGCCGACGCGTGAGCAGATCAGCGGTGATATCAACGAGCAGCTCATCGTCGAGCTCTACTCTAAGTAGTCCATTTGGGCTGCTGAGGCTGGAGGTAATACATGTCAGAATTCATTAGGCCCCAGGTTCAGGTCGAGGAAATCAACGAAACGTCTGCGCGCGTCTCGGTTGAGCCTCTCGAGCGTGGCTATGGTGACACGCTGGGTAATTCCCTGCGTCGTGTCCTTCTTTCCTCGCTTGAGGGCGCAGCTGTCGAGGCTATCCAGATCGATGGTGCGCAGCACGAGTTCATGACTATCCCCAACATGGTTGAGGACGTCACTGATATCGTCCTGAACGTTAAGGGTCTGGTGTTCCGTTCGCTCGGTACCACCGACGAGGCTACCGCCACCATTTCGGTCGACGGTCCTTGCGAGGTTACCGGTGCAGACTTCTTCATTCCTTCGGAGTTCGAGCTCGTCAACCCCGAGCAGCACATCGCTACCCTCAACGAGGGCGGTCACCTCACGATGAGCATGCGCATCGGCTATGGCCGCGGTTATGTCTCTTATGAGTCGAACAAGCGCGACAGTGATCCCATCGGCATCATTCATGTCGACTCGCTGTACTCGCCTGTCCACCGTTGCGCCAAGCTCGTTGAGGCTTGCCGCGTGGGTCAGCACACCGACTACGATCGCCTCGTCCTCGAGGTCGAGACCAACGGTGCGCTTTCTCCTCGTGACGCCGTCGTGCAGGCTGCCAATATCATCAATCAGCATATGGCTGCCTTCATGAATTTGGCCGAGGCCCCCGAGGAGGAGGAAGAGGTTTCGATCTTCGCTCCCGAGCAGACCAGCGACAACGCTGAGCTCGACAAGCAGATCGAGGATCTTGATCTCTCGGTTCGCTCCTACAACTGCCTGAAGCGCGCGAGCATCCACTCCGTGCGTCAGCTGGTGGAGTTCTCCGAGAACGACCTGCTTAACATCCGTAACTTCGGTGTTAAGTCGATCGAAGAAGTCAAGGACAAGCTTGAGTCTATGGGCCTGAGCCTCAAGGCATAGCGCCCTGTTTTTAGAGGAGAAACCAGACAATGCGTCACAACGTTAAGAAAGGCCTGAAGCTCGGCACCGACGCCAGCCACACCAAGGCCATGAAGAAGAGCCTCGCTCAGGCTCTCTTTGCGAACGATCGCATCAAGACCACCGAGACCCGCGCCAAGGCCCTGCGTTCCTACGCTGAGCCTATCATCACGTGGGCCAAGAAGGGCGACCTGCACTCTCGTCGTCTGGCTATCGCCAAACTCGGCGATAAGCAGCTCGTGGCCGAGCTCTTCGACAAGGCCGCTCAGGGCATGTGGGCAGACCGCAACGGCGGTTATACCCGCATCATGAAGCTTGGCCGTCGTAAGGGTGACAACGCCGAGATGGTCATCATCGAGGTCGTTTCCGAGCCCGTAGCCAAGAAGGCCCCTAAGAAGGCCGCCAAGAAGGCTGCTGCTCCCAAGAAGGTTGAGGCTGAGGAGACCGTTGAGGCTCCCGCAGCTGAGGCCGAGGAGACCACTGACGCCGAGTAGCGTCAAAGATCATTTGATCGAATTTGAAAGGGGTGCGCTCGTGCGCGCCCCTTTTTTCGTATGATTTCGATGCGCGCTGCGCGTTTTTCTTGATATGAACCGATATGTCCGGGGGTGAAGATGCTCGAGGTAAGCCATGCCACCATTTCGCTGGACGGCTCCCGCCCAGGCCAACGTGCGCTCAACGATGTTTCCTTGTGCGTTGCCCCGGGGCAGGTCGTTTCTGTGGTGGGATCCAACGGAAGCGGAAAGTCGACGCTTGCTCGCCTGATGTGCGCGGCTCTTTTGAGTGCCAAAGGGACGGTTGCTGTTGACGGGGTGGACCCCGCTATCAATGAGCGCTCCCGTCTTGAGGTGCGCCGTCTTGTGGGACTTGTTAGGCAAAACCCGCTCGATCAGATTGTCTCGACGCTTGTGTTCGATGAGGTCGCTTTTGGTCCGCGCAACCTTGGCCTTTCCGATGCCGAGGTCCGTGACCGTGTTGAAGAAGCGTTGGAGCTTTGCGGCCTTGCAGGCTTTGAGGTGCGCGATACGACCGCTCTCTCTGGTGGCGAGCAACAGCGTTTGGCGCTTGCCGGTGTCCTTGCGATGCGTCCGCGATATCTGGTGCTGGACGAAGCGTCTTCGATGCTTGATTCCGGCATCCGTTCCTCTTTTCGCGAGCTCATCTTGCGCCTTTCGCGCGTGAAGGGTATCGGCGTCATTCAGATTACCCATGAGCCGCTGGAGGTTCTATCGGGTGATCGCGTTGTCCTTTTACACGATGGCGGTCTGGCATGGGAGGGAGCTCCAGACGAGCTCTTGCGCTCTGGGAGCGATTTTCCTGGAGACCCGCTTCGCGATAGCCCCTTTATTGCCGCGCTGAGAGCCTCTATGCGCGTAGGCTTCGAGCCGGGTGCGATTGTTGACGCCAAGAGCGTCGAAACGTGGCTTATATCGTCTCTGAGGGCTCATTCGATTAACGAAGAGGATGTCCTTGCCGTAATAGATGCCTGCCAAGCGCAGGCGGGCACCACCGATCGAGAAGTGCCTGTCTCTGCCGACGGCATCGCAGCCGAGCATATCGTCCACGCGTACGAGCCCGGCTCGCCCGTCTTGAAGGATGTTAGTATCTCCGTGCCCAAAGGCTCGGTGACCCTTCTGGCGGGTGCGTCCGGAGGAGGCAAGTCGACGCTCTCGACGATTCTGGCCGGTCTGCTGCAGCCCGATTCGGGCAGTGTTTGCATCTGCGGAGATAGCCCGGCTCCGGGCTTGTGCGGCATGTCTTTTCAGCGTCCTGAAAATCAGCTGTTCCTCAATTCGGCATTTGAGGAAATCGCCCTCGCTCCGCGCTGCGCTCATCTCGATTCGAAGACGGTTGACGACGTGGTGCGTAGGACGGCACGCCTTGTGGGCCTTACCGATGAGCAGCTTGCCTGCTACCCTTATGCTCTTTCGGGCGGGCAGCGCCGACGCGTCGCTATCGCATCTGTGCTTTCGCTTGACGCGCGTGCCTATATCTTTGACGAGCCGACGGCCGGCTTCGACGTTCAGGGACGACGCGACTTGCACCGCCTGGTACGAGACCTTGCCGGCGGCGGGGCTCCGGTTATCGTGGTGAGCCATGATTTAGAGGAATGGCTTCCGGTGGTCGATCGCGTGGCTCTTCTCTCCCATGGCAGAATACTGTGGGAATGTCCTGCTGCGGAGGCGCGCTGCCACCTTGAGCTATTCGAGCGCGCGGGCATCAAGGCGCCAGAAAACGTCGCACTCGCCCAAGCGCTGGCTCAAGCCCTGGGCTTAGCGGGCAGGACGAAGGGGGAGAGTCATGCGCGCTAATCCTCTCGGCTCATTTGTTGCTGCCGATACCCTCCTTTCTCGCGTCGATGCGCGCGTCAAGCTGCTTTTGCTCCTGGTCTTAACCATAGGGATATTCGCATGCGCAAATGCGCTGTGCATCTTTGGGTGGTTTGTGCTCCTCGCGGCTGGGATGCGCCTTGCGCGCGTTGACGGCGCATCGCTTGTTCGCGCCGTGCGCCCCGTGATCGTCATCTTGCTGTTCACGCTTCTCGCCAATGCGCTCGTGTTGGATGGACATGGCGATATCGCGTTGGCGGGTCCTTTAGGGATTAGTACCGCGGGCGCGATTCGAGGGACCTGCGCGGTGCTGCGCATTGTTTTGCTGGCGGGATTTGCCTGTGTGGTTTCGGCCTCGACGACCCCGCCCGAAATCTCCGATGCGTGCGTGCGCCTCCTGCGTCCTTTGGGGGCGGTGGGCGTACCTGTTGCCGATATCGGGTTGGTTCTCTCCCTTGCGCTGCGCTTTATTCCCATCGTCGCCGAGGAATACGGCCGCATTCAGATGGCTCAACGTTCGCGAGGGGTTCGTTTTGACGAGGGCAGCCTCATCGAGCGCGTTCGCGTTTGGGCGTCGGTTCTCACGCCGCTGGTCGTGGGCCTTTTTCGCCGAGCGGACTGTTTGGCGGAATCCATGGCGTCTCGCTGCTATGCGGATGGCGCTTCCATCGAGATTCCCGCACGTGGCCTTCTCCGACGTGACTGGATTCTTTTGATTGCTGGTATCGTTGTGACATGTGCCATGGTGCTGATAAGCGCCGTGGCGTGTTGAGATGACATTTGGAAAGGTGCGTCGTGATGGATCGAGATGCGCAGTCGTTTGATGCTCCCGAGGTCCTGGACGGGACCATCGTCTTGCAGCTGGGCTACGATGGCTCGAACTATAGCGGGTTTGCCGAGCAGCCCGGTCAGACTACTATCGCAGGCGAGATTCGTCGTGCGGTCGAGGTCTTCTTGCGCCGTCCTATCGAGCTGACCTGTGCCGGTAGAACCGATGCCGGAGTGCATGCCGTAAGCCAATACGTGAGCTTTCCCGCGACGGCACAGGAGCTCGAGATCACGCGTTCGCGTTGGATGCGTGCACTCGTGGCGTTGCTTCCGCGCGATATCGCCGTGCGCGAGGTGTGGCATGCGGCACAGGGCTTCTCGGCGCGTTTTGACGCGCGTTCGCGCACCTATACGTATCGAATCGCCACGGGGGACGCACCTCCGCTGCTTACGCGAAGCGTGACCTGGTGGCACCGTCAGGCGCTCGACGTGGAGGCCATGCAAGCCGCTGCCCAGCGAATCCTAGGCGAACGCGACTTCAAGAGCTTTTGCAAAGCCTCTTCGGCAGAAGGAAAGCCGACGCATCGATGCGTGGTCTCTGCGGGATTTGGCTGCGAAAGCAACCTGGGAGAAGAGTGCATCACCTTCACCATCTGCGGAAACGCATTTTTGCATTCGATGGTTCGAACGATTGTGGGAACGCTTGTCGAGGTGGGCATGCATCGCCGTGAACCCGAATGGATCGATGAGGTGCTCGCGGCCTGCTCTCGCCAGGCGGCTGGCCCTACGGCACCCGCGCAGGGTCTCTGCTTTATGGCTGTCGAATACGATGAGGGCGCTCTTGTGCGAGCGGAATAAAACCGTTCCGGCCAGAACTTCTACCGTTTAATGGTGTTGTTATTTTGCATGTGCCGCATGCGACGATGGGCGGGGGCGGCAGGATGGGTAGAGATGCTACCATCAGATGCAATTGCGATATGTATCGGAAGGTTCGCTCTTGGCTCGTCGCGAAACAAAACGCCCGCTTATCTCCGTCGTGATGGCGCTGCACAACGATGCCGATACCGCTGTGCGCGCAATCGAGAGCGTGCTCAATCAGTCCTTCGAAGACCTTGAGCTGGTCATTGCGGACTGCGCATCGACCGATCGAACCCCTTCGATCTGCGAACGCTTCCATGACCGTGATATTCGCGTCGAGTATATTCACCTTGACACCGATAACATGGCGGTTGGTGCCCATACTGCACTGTGTGCCGTGCGCGGTTCCTTTGTCTTGATGCTGCGCCCCTGCGATTGGCTGGGCAGCGACCTTCTGGGCGAACTCGTGGCCTTCATTCAGGCTAATGACTTGCAGCTGGCCATTCCCGCGCAGTCGTTCGATACCTATACCGGGCGCAACCGTGAGCGTTCTTCGAGCGTAACGACTTTCAATACGATGACCTGGGAGAGCGCGGCCGATTTTCACCAGGCAGTGGGCGAGCTCTTGATGCTGGGGGTCCTTGACGACCCCTTTGGCATGGCTATCGATGCCGAGATCGTGCGCTCATCTGTTCTTGCGCACATGTCCGAAAAACCGCTCGATGGCGTTATCGCTTGCCTTGAGCGTGTGACGCGCGCGGGCGTGCTCGCGGGACACCCTTACCATGTCACAAAGAATCCTCCTGCGCCGCTTTCGTTTGATCCCGAACGCTATACATCGTGCGAGCGCGAGCACAACGAGCTCCTCGACCTGTTTCGTAGCTGGGGCTTCGACTTAGACGCGGAGGAGATGGAGCCGGTTTATCGCCGCTATCTGCTCGACGTCATCGGTTGTATCGACAACGCCTGCATTGGCCACAGCCCTGTTTCGTCTGTGGAGCGCACCCAGCGCGTGCAGGATATGCTCGATGACGAGACGACGCAGCGCGCCGTGCAGATGATGAGCCATGCGGCTCGAGAGTTCGGCTGCATGTATAAGCCTATGGCCAAAAAGAACGCCGCGGCCTGCTGTATGGGGTCGAAGCTGCGCGAAATGGCGCGCATCTCGCATATCCCCTTGGGGCCGGTTATGCGCTAACGCTTGCTCATACGCAAATTGAGCGTTACGGGCTTGAAATATTCGTTATCTTGCACATTTAGACAAAACTATGCAGTTATAATCATGCCTTGAAGATGCACCCCTGTGGTGCATTTCTCTTTTCAAAAACAGAGAGGACGTGTACGGGCATGGCAAAAAAACGCAACGGGCGCCAGGATGCGATTCGCGACATCGTGCGCAATCGCGATGTACGCACGCAGCGCATGCTTGTGGACGAGCTCAAGGCCGAGGGTTTCGATTGCACGCAGGCAACGGTCTCTCGCGATATCGCCGAGATGGGCCTGCGCAAGCTGCCTGAGGGCGTCTATGTGCTCGCTGAGGACCTTCATCTGCAGCGCATGGTGTCTGAGCTCGTGGTGGACGTTCACCGCGCCGATAACATGCTGATCGTCAAGGCGCAGCCGGGTACCGCGAATGGCATTGCCGCCGCAATCGACGCGGCGGAGCTGCCCGACGTGCTGGGTTCGCTTGCCGGAAACGACACCATCTTCGTTGTTTCGCAGACAGCGGAGGACTCCCAGCGCTTGGAGGCATTGCTCAAGAAGCTGAAGTGCGCGAAGAGCTAGCATACAGCGCGATATATAAAGGATGAATGGGGCGCCGGCGGTGAAGCCGACGCCCCATTTTCTTGAACGTGGGTATTGTCGCTTTGGCGTTTTGCCGGCGAGGCCCAGGGTGGGCGGGGTGAAAAAATCCCCCGGCCGAGGCCAGGGGATTCAACGTTACCCTTGCGAAGTGTCTCCGCCCGTGCCGGGATCAGGCGTGGGCGTCGGGTCGGGGGTGGGGGTTGGTGTCGGAGTCTCGCCGCCGGAGCCACCGCCCGTACTTCCTCCGGTGCTGCCAGTGTTATCGCCCGTGCTGCCGCCCGTGTTGCCGCCGGTAGTGCCGCCGGGGACTTCGCCCTCGGTCTCGGCAGGATCTTGCTCCTGCTCCTCCTCGTCCTCTTCGTCTTCCTCATCCTCGTCGTCCTTTGCGGCGCTGCCACCAACGAAGGTCCAAGAGGAGTTGTCCTTATAGGAGGGCGTCTCGCCCGTGGGGAAGTCTTCGCGAGCCACACCGGCGAGAACCGTGTTCATGAACTTGCGGAAGATGGGCAGGGTGATCTGTGAGTTGTGCCAACGGGTGATTCCGGCGTTGGAGTTGGAGCGGCCGGCCCAGATGGCGACGGAGTACTGCGGGGTGTAGCCGCAGAACCAGATGTCGCTCGTGGTGTGGGCGTCACCGGCGGTACCCGTCTTGCCAGCGACGGGCTGGTTGACGGAAAGGGCACCGGAGCTGCCCGTGCCGCCCGACTGCATGACGGTCTTAAGCACGTTGGTCACAGCCTGCGCCTCGCCGGTGGTGAGCACCTGCTCGTACTTGTCCTCGTGCTTGTAGAGCGTGGCGCCGCTGCGCGAGGTGATCTCGGTCACGGCGACGGCGTTGCGGTGCTGTCCGCCCGAGGCGAACGTCGCATACGCCTCTGCCATCTCGAGCGGGGTGATGCCGTTTGCCATCGAGCCCAGCGTAAGCGAGAGGGCGGCAGAGTCCATGCCGGCGGCCTCGGTGTCGATGCCCAGCTTGTCGCACATGGAGATGATCTTGTCGTTGCCGATGGCGACGGCTACCTGCGCATAACCCGTATTGGACGAGACTGCCGTCGCCTGTGCGAGCGTCTTGGTGCCGTAATCGGTGCCGCCGTAGTTCTGCACGGTGTAGCCGTCGGCGATCTTCATGGGGGAGCTGCAGTTGAGCGTGATGTTGGGATTCATGCCGTCTTGGATAGCGGCGGCAAGGGTGAAGCCCTTGAAGGTAGAGCCGACCATGCGGCGCGAAGTGGCGTGGTTGATGTGGCTGTCGTTGGCGTAGTAGTCGCGGCCGCCCACCATGGCGCGGATGTAGCCGGTCTTGGGCTCGATGACGACCATGCCCACGTCGAGCTCGTCGGCACCCGCGTCGACGAGCTGCTGGACGGCTGCCTGTTCGGCTGCCTGCTGGATCGTGGGGTCGATGGTGGTCTTGATGGTCAGGCCGCCCTTGAACAGGACATCGGTGGAGAACTGCTCTTGAAGCAGGCTGCGCACGTAGTCAACGAAATAAGGATAGGCGATGGTGCCGGACTCGCTGATGCCCGAAACGTTGAGGTTGAGCTGCTCGGCCTTGGCGGCGTCCGCCTCTTCCTGCGTGATGCTTCCCAGACGCGTCATGTTGTCGAGAACCTTGTCGCGACGCGCGAGGGCACCGTCGGGGTTCACCGTGGGGTCGAGATAGGAGGGCGAGTTGGGCAGACCGATGAGCAATGCGGCCTCGGCGAGCGAGAGCTCGTTGGCGTGCTTGGAGAAGTACATCTCGCTGGCGGCCTCGATGCCGTAGGCGCCGTGGCCGTAATAGATCGTGTTGAGGTACATGGTGAGGATCTCGTCTTTAGAGAAGATCTTCTCCATCTGCATTGCGATCCAGGCTTCGCGCACCTTGCGCTCGATGGTGTTGTCGAACTGCTCTTCGGACAGAATGGTGTTGCGCACCAGCTGTTGGGTGATGGTCGAGGCGCCCTCGGAGCGGCCGGACAGCTGGCTCATCACGGCGCGGCCGATGCCGATGAGGTCGACGCCGTTGTGCTCATAGAAGCGCTCGTCCTCAACGTCAACGGTGCCCTTGAGTACGTACTCGCTGATCTGGTCCTTGGTGACGCTTTCGCGGTTTTGCACATAGAGCATGGCGATCTGGTTGCCGTTGGCATCCAAGATCGTGGTGGGCTCAGAGGCAAGGTAGGCGTTGGCGTCGGTGTAGTCCGGAAGATCAGAGAGCCATCGTGACACATTTCCCGCCATGCCGATGGCAAAGGCGATGCCGCAGATCAACATGAACCCGAAGAACGAGCCCAAGATGATGGGAATGGTGTGTGTCTTGGCGCGGGTGCGTGCGTGTCGCTCGCGAGGACCCATGGAGTACCTCCTGTGGATGTGACGGGGCGCGTCTGCGCTCCGAGAGCATACGGTCATGCATACTCAAACACATTAGCGCAAAGCGGCTGTACTATCCTCGTGTATCCTTATTAGTGGTAAATTCCAGACCGACTGCATACCCCGGGCGCGGCTGCGTCGGCTTGCTTCGTACGTGATAAACAGGTGAACATGAATCGACCTTTACCAGAGCTTTTGGCCCCCGCGGGCTCTATCGATGCGCTGCTTGCGGCCGTTGCTGCAGGTGCCGATGCCGTCTACTGCGGTCTTGGTGCCTTCAACGCGCGCGCGAGCGCAAAGGATATCGACCCGGCCGAATTTGCCCGCGCGGTGCGCTTGGCGCATGCCCATGGCGTGCGCGTGTACGTGACATGCAACGTCTACCTGCGCGAGCATGAGCTCGCACCCGCGCTCGAACTTGCGCGGGAGGCCCATGCGGTGGGGGCGGACGCTTTTATCGTGGCCGATGCCGCGCAGGTGCGTGCCATCCGACATGCCATCCCCGATGTCGAGATCCATCTTTCCACCCAGACGGGCATCATGTCGCCTGCGGGTGCCAAATACGTGCATGAACGCCTGGGCGTCGAGCGCATTACCGTCTCGCGTGAGCTTTCCCTGGCCGAGGTCGCGGACGTATGCCGCGTTGGCGTGCCTATCGAGGTGTTTTGCCACGGGGCCATCTGTATCTGCTATTCGGGTGCGTGCGCGGCGTCTGCCATGCGCCGCGGTCGCTCTGCGAACCGAGGGGATTGCACGCAACCATGCCGTCTGACCTATGACCTGCAGGATGGCGAGGGAAACTCCGTTAACATGCAGGAGGGCGAGCGCCTGCTCTGCCCGCAGGACTACTGCTCGATCGACCATGTCCACGAACTCGTGGAGGCCGGCGTCTCCGCCCTCAAGATCGAGGGGCGCATGAAGAACCCCGACTATGTCTTTAACGTGGTGGGGGCGTATCGCCGTGCGCTCGATGCCGTGGCCGCGGGCTCATGGGGCGCCGATGCTGCCGATGCGTGCAGGCGCCGGCTGGGCATGTCGTTCAACCGCGGCTTTAGCGATGCCTATCTGCGCGGCACCTCTGGTGCTGAACTTATGAGTTTCGAGCGCGCGTGCAATCAAGGCTTGCGCGTGGGAGAGCTTGTCGAGCGACGCTACGAGGAGGTGTCCGTTCGCTTGTGCGACGACGTGCGTGCGGGCGATATGCTCGAGATCCGCTCGACGCCCGGTCCGGACGCGCCGACCGACGTTCCCAAGCGTTGGCCGCAGGTTCCCTGTCCGGTGGACGCGGCGGCGGGCGAGGTCATCGACGTCCACTGCAAACGCAAGGTCGAAGTGGGAAGCATCGTCAATCGCATCAGCTCGGTTGAGGTGCTCGAGCGCACCGGCGCCGCGCTCGAGCGCATGCATGCCGAATTGGAGTCCTATTCCGGCTCTCTCGCGGCTGCCCCGGCGCCCCGGCACGAAGCTGGGACTTCGTATGATTCGGCGGAGCCCGAGAGCCCTGCGGTTCGTGCAGCCCGTCTCACCGTTGTCGCCGATACCCCGTCGCGCGCGCAGGCCTTCCTTCGAGATGTACGGGTGGACGAGGTCGCCGTGCGCCAAATGACGGTCGAGGAGGACGCGGCGTCGTGGGAGAGTCTCTTGCCGCAGCTCACCGTGTTGCTCGACGAGCCGTCGCGCGTGTGTGACGAGGCCGCTGCCCGCCACCTTTTGCGCCGTGCGGGACGCGTGGTCTGCCGCAACTATGCGCACCTGCAGATGGCGGGGGAGGAAGCCGCATGTTTTGACACGGCGGCCCCGCTTTCGGCGACCAATGGGGCGAGCGCTACCTGGTTTAGCCAGCAGGGTGCGCGCTGCGTCTGGCTGCCCGACGAGCTTTCGCTCGATGAGGTTTGCGCGGCGGCGCGTCGTGCCGTTCGCGAGGGCGCGCGTGCGGGGGTGCTCGTCTACGGGCATCCGCAGCTGATGGTGACCGAGCACTGCCTGCTTACCGCCGAGGGGCCGTGCGCGCATTCCTGCGGCGCGTGCGCGCGTCGCCAAAAGGAGCGCTACCTGGTGGAGGCTTCGGGCGCGCGCTTGCCGGTACACATTGATGTACATGGGCGCACGCGCACTTTTGACGTCTGCGTGCTCGACCGTATCGAGAATGTGAGCGAGCTCATGGGGGCTGGCGTGAGCGACATCGCCATCGACGCCACACTGCTCGATGCAAGCGAGCTCGAGTGCGCGATCTGCGCCGTGATGGCTCGCGCCGCTTCGGGTGAGGCGTGAAGCTTGCTCACCACGGGCAAATGACCTCGCGCGAAGGCTCACTCTTCGCTACAATCAACGAGTTACCAACAATAATCAGCACCGCTCTATCGGGGCGAGGGCGCTATAACCATTTGAAGGAGAAGCGATGCTTCCAGTCGACGAACAGATGAAGATCATTACCTCGGGTGCCGCCCAAATCGTCCCCGAGGCAGACCTGCGCAAGAAGCTCGAGAAGGGCACGCCCCTCAACATCAAGCTCGGTGTCGACCCCACCTCTCCCGACCTGCATCTGGGCCATGCCGTTCCGCTGCGCAAGATGCGCCAGTTCCAGGAC
>CAKUGM010000023.1 GCA_934654625.1 uncultured Collinsella sp.
ACGAAGTCGATCGTATGGTCAAGGACGCCGAGGCTCATGCCGAGGAGGACAAGAAGCAGAAGGAAGAGGTCGAGGTTCGCAACCAGGCCGACTCCCTCGTGTACTCCACCGAGCAGACTCTCAACGAGCTGGGCGACAAGGTGAACGCCGACCTCAAGGGCAAGACCGAGGCCGCTATCGCCGACGCCAAGAAGGCTCTCGAGGGCTCTGACATCGAGGCCATCAAGTCCTCCAGCGAGGCGCTGCAGTCCGTGGCCTATGAGCTGGCGCAGATCGTGTACGCCGACGCTCAGCAGGCAAGCGCGGGTGACGGCGCCGCCGCAGGTGCCGCTGCTGGCGATGACGACGTTGTCGACGCCGACTTCGAGGTCGTGGACGACGACAAGGACAACAACTAGTCATGTCCGCCGAACAAGCTCGAACAGAGGCTGGTGCCGGCGTTGCTGCCGGCACCGCCGCCTCTGCTGACTCTGAGGAGAAGGACGTGAAGATTCCTGTAGAAGACGCCGTGGAGACCGCGGACGAGAAGGACGATGCGCCCCAGACCGCTGGTGCCACGGATTCGATTGATGCCGAGGAGGCGACGATGACCGAGGAAGAGATGGTCGAGGCCGCCATTCGTGCTGGTGAGCAGGCCGCAGACGACGATTTCAAGCTCAAGTTCGAGCAGGCTCAAAAGGAGCTCGCCGACGTGCGTTCCGAGCTTGATGCTGCCGCCGAGGCGCAGAAGGCCGCCGAGGACAAGGCTCGCGAGGCTGCCGAGCGTACCGCTCGCCTGCAGGCTGACTGGGAGAATTTCCGCCGCCGCACGGCGAACGAGCGCCTGGCCGAGCGTGACCGCGCTACCGAGAAGCTCGTAACCGCCCTGCTGCCGGTGGTCGACGATATCGAGCGCGCTATCGACCATGCACGCACGCTGGAAATGGCCGACGATTTTAGCCAGTTCGTGGACGGCGTGGACGCGGTGCATTCCAAGCTACTTGATGTATTTGCTCACGAGGGCGTGGAGCCCATCGACCCCAAGGGCGAGGCGTTCAACCCGCTGGAGCATCAGGCCGTCGGGCGCGTTGAGGATGCATCTCAGTACGACGAGACGGTCAACGACGTGTACCAGAAGGGCTACCGCATGGCCGGACGCGTGCTGCGCACGGCGATGGTGACCGTGACCTATGGTGGCGAGAAGCGACCGGCTCCGGAAGAGGCGCCGGAAGACGAGCCGGCAGCCGATGAGGCAACGGGCTCGGAAGAGTAACTCCTGAGGGCCTCGGGCATTTGCCTGGGGCCCTTTTGATCTGATGATTTTCGCTCTCGAAAGGAGGGCAAACCATGGCTGGCAATAAGACGTTCTACGATGTTCTGGGCGTTTCTAAAAACGCTACGGATAAAGAGATCAAGTCGGCATTTAGAAAACTTGCGCAAAAGTACCATCCCGACGCCGGCGGCGACGAGCAGAAGTTCAAGGAGATCTCTGAGGCGTACGACACGCTTTCGAATGAGAAGAAGCGCAAAGAGTACGATCAGATGCTCGCCTTCGGAGGCATTCCCGGTGCTGGCGGTGCGCGTGGTTATAGCAGCCAGAATGTTCCTTGGGACGATATCCTGAGCAGCGTTATGCGCGGCGAAGGCGTGGGCGGTTCGGACTGGGCGCAGAACTTCGAGGGCTTCAACGGCTTTGGGGGCTTTGGCGGTTTTGGTGGCCAGCCCCGGAGCAGGGCTTCGCGCGGAAGCGACCTTTCGGTCGATGTCGAGGTCTCGGCCGACGACGCGTTTCGCGGCGTGACCCAAAAGGTTAACTATCGCGTTCCCTCGACGGGCGAGCCCCAGGCTATCACCATCTCCATTCCGGCCGGTGCAGTTGACGGCGGCAAGATGCGCTTTAAGGGCCGTGGCGAATACGGCACCGGTGGCGGCGGGCGCGGCGACCTGGTGGTCACCGTGCGCGTGCAGGAGCATCCGCTGTTCAAGCGCAAGCGCGCCGACGTGACCATGACGGTTCCCGTCTCGTACACCGAGGCGGCGCTGGGGTGCCAGATTGAGGTCCCCACGCCGGGCGGCTCCAAGGTCAAGCTCGACATTCCCGCAGGTACGCAGACGGGCAAGAAGTTCCGCTGCAAGGGCCTGGGGGCACCGGACGTTTCGCACCGCGGGCGCACGGGCGCTCTGATTGTCGAGATCGAGGTCGTTGTGCCCGAACATCTTACCGATAGCGAGCGCAAGACATTCGAGAAGCTCCGCGAGGAGGATACGCGCGATTACCGTGCGGAAGTTAACAAGTACTTCGCAAAGTTCTAGCGACCCCAACTGTGTACCATGGAGGGGTAGTCGATTGAAAGCAGGCTGAGGGCCATGGCCGATGACAACAGGAATAAGCCGCTGTACATGATCAGCGTGGCGGCAGAGCTCACGGGTATGCACCCTCAGACGCTGCGCGTCTACGAGTCCAAGGGTTTGGTGAATCCGCAGCGTTCGGGTGGTAACACGCGCCTGTACTCGCGCGCCGATATCGAGCGTCTGGAGCTCATCAACCAGCTTACCGACGAGGGCATTAATTTGGCCGGCGTGGTGCGCATCCTCGATATGAAGGAACGTTCGGAAGAGCGCGAGCGCGAGAACGAGAAGCTTCGCTCCCGCGTACGTCAGCTCGAGGAAGAATTGCATGAGTTCAAGATGCAAAAGAAGATCACCGCGCTCGTTCCGCGCGATGGCTCGGGCGATCCCCAACAGGTCCTGCGTGGCCTGCTTGGTCAGTAAGGGCTGTTTATGCAGGTAGTGCAAGCTGTCTTTGGATGCATCGGCGTTGTCTTCATGATTTTGGGCGCCTTGCTCATGATGCGTAAGTCGCCCCGGCTCAACGAGGCGTTTGACGCCGCGGCACAGGCGCGCGGCTGCGAGAGCGAGCATCAGGCGTGCTATGAGGTGGCGCTCTTTTGCTTGGAGGCAGCGTTCCTGTTTGTGCTCGTCTCCTTCGTGGCGTCCTACGTGGCGACCGTCCCCGCTGTTGTGGGGGCTATTGTTGTGCTTGTTGTCGGTCTGGCAGCGGGCGCTTATGCCACGAAGCGACGCATTGACTGGAAGTAGGCTGTGCCCCGTTTGGGGTTACTTTGTACCGTGAAGCCCGCCGGAGCTAACGCTCCGGCGGGCTTTTTCGTAAGCGGGGTCGTTTTGTTTGGGGCGCCCTGTTCCAGGTGTTGGCATGAGCCGTGCGGGCGTTAGCTGGTCGGCAATACGCCTATGCTTGAATAAACCTTGGACAGGAGTGGGGCCTTTCGGAACTTCCGCTTCAAAAAAATACGGTTATAGGTAGGTTGAAGCGAAAAATCTAAGTAGACAGGATCCGCTGACTTATTTTTCCTGCATAAATGGTGTTGAAAAGTCGAGATACTCGCGTATCTTGTCTCAACATACCTATAACCGTATCTTTTACAGGCGCGCTCTACGCCAAATCACGTCTTGCACTGTTTCTGCATCTGCTGACTCATAAAATCTTATATAAAGAGACTTAGATTTATGTATAAGTCGGGGCACATCCGGTAACAATACCTCTCGAACAACAGGACGCTGCCCCGTAGGGCGGCCGCCCCGGCGCGAGTGTTGCCCGCGCTGCGGGCAACACCTATATGAGAGGTGAGATATATGAGAATCGATAAACTGGCAATGACCTCCCGCGAGGCCCTGCAGACGGCTATCGGTATCGCATCCGATGCCCAGGCCGGTGCGGTCGAGCCCGTGCACTTGCTTGCGGCCCTGCTGGGCGCGGGCGAGCGCAACATCTCCGTGATCATCGAGCGCATTGGTGCCGATGCCTCCGCACTTGCGGCAGCAGCGCAGAAGGCCATCGACGGTGCCCCCAAGGTTTCGGGCGATGGCGCGCAGATCGGCCTGTCCAACGACATGGTCCGCGTGCTCAACCAGGCCGAGAAGAAGGCCTCCAAGATGGGCGACTCCTTTGTGGTGACTGAGCATCTGCTCATGGCGCTCGCCGAGGATGAGGGCGATGCGGGGCGTATTCTCAACAACGCGGGCGTCACGCGCGAGCGGATCGAGCGGGTCTACGAGGAGCTGCGCGGCGACGATCGCGTTACCTCTGCCGAGGATAAGACTCAGTTCGAGGCGCTGGAACAGTACGGCCGCAACATCTGCGATCTTGCGCGCGCAGGCAAGCTGGATCCGGTGATCGGCCGTACCGATGAGATCCGCCGCACCATTCAGGTCCTTTCGCGTCGTACCAAGAACAACCCGGTGCTGATTGGCGAGCCCGGTGTGGGCAAGACCGCTATCGTCGAGGGCATCGCTCAGCGTATTGTGGCCGGAGACGTGCCCAGCACGTTGCGCGACCGCGACCTTATCGAGCTGAACATGAGCGCTCTTGTGGCTGGCGCCAAGTACCGTGGCGAGTTCGAGGACCGCCTGAAGGCGGTGCTCAAGGAAGTGGAGAAGTCGGACGGCAAGGTCATCTTGTTCATCGACGAGCTCCATACCATCGTGGGCGCGGGTGCCACCGAGGGCTCCATGGACGCCGGCAACATCCTGAAGCCGGCCCTTGCCCGCGGCGCCCTGCACGCCATCGGCGCTACCACGCTCGACGAGTACCGCAAGTACATCGAGAAGGACGCCGCCCTTGCACGTCGTTTCCAGACGGTGCTGGTAAGCGAGCCCTCCGTTGAGGACACCATTTCCATCTTGCGTGGCCTGAAGGAGAAGTACGAGATTTTCCACGGCGTGCATATCACCGACGGCGCGCTGGTTGCCGCAGCCGATCTTTCCGACCGCTACATCGCCGACCGTTTCCTGCCCGATAAGGCCATCGACCTGGTAGACGAGGCCGCAAGCCGTCTGCGCATGGAGCTTGATTCCATGCCGGTTGAGATCGACGCCACTACGCGCCAGCTCACGCAGATGCAGATCGAGGAGCAGGCGCTCATGAAGGAGACGGATGATGCCTCCAAAGAGCGCTTGGATACTCTGCGCCAAGAAATCGCCGAGGTCCAGGAAAAGCTCAATGTGCAAAAGGCCGGCTGGCTCAACCAGAAGAACGCTATCGACCATGTGCAGGAGCTCAAGGGCAAGCTCGATGACGCCAAGAGCGAGGAAGAGCGTGCCACGCGCGACGGCGACCTGGCCCGTGCTTCCGAGCTGCGCTTTAGCGTGATCCCGGTCCTGACTCAGGAGATTCAGGCGGCCGAGGCTGCGCTTGAAGAGCAGAAGGGCAAAGACGGCGAGGGCCTGAACGAACAGGTGACTTCCGACGAGATCGCCGAGGTCGTAAGCGCTTGGACCGGCGTGCCCGTCTCCAAGATGATGCAGGGTGAACTCGACAAGCTCAAGAACCTCGAGGGTGAGTTGCATAAGCGCGTCATCGGTCAGGACGAGGCCGTGTCCGCCGTTGCCGCGGCTGTGCGCCGCAGCCGCGCTGGCCTTTCCGACCCCGATAAGCCCATCGGTAGCTTCTTCTTCCTGGGCCCCACTGGCGTGGGCAAGACCGAGCTCGCCAAGGCGCTTGCCGAGTGCCTGTTCGACGATGAGCGCGCGCTGGTGCGTATCGATATGTCCGAGTACATGGAGAAGTTCTCGGTTCAGCGCCTGATCGGTGCCCCTCCTGGATACGTGGGTTACGACGAGGGCGGCCAGCTTACCGAGGCTGTGCGCCGTCGCCCGTACAGCGTGATCTTGCTCGATGAGATGGAGAAGGCCCATCCGGATGTCTTCAATATCTTGCTGCAGGTGCTCGATGATGGTCGCCTGACCGATGGCCAGGGCCGTCAGGTGTCCTTTAAGAACACGATCATTATCATGACGTCCAACGTGGGTTCCAGCGCGATTGCTGAGCTTTCGGGCAAGGACGAGGCTGAGATGCGCCGCCAGATTGACGCCGTGATGGCTAAGACCTTCCGTCCCGAGTTCCTCAACCGTATCGATGACATCGTGGTGTTCCATCCACTTGGCATGGAGCAGATCCAAAAGATTGTCGACATCCAGCTCAAGGACGTTCGCGCTCGCCTGGCGAAGGAGCGCATGGAGCTCGAGATCACGCCCGCTGCCAAGCAGATGCTCGCTGTGGGCGGCTTGGACCCTGTGTTTGGCGCTCGTCCGCTCAAGCGTCTGGTCCAGCGCGAGGTCGTGGACGCTATCGCTGCGGCGATTATCGACGGTCGCGCTCACGAGGGCGACAAGATCTCGCTCGACGTTGACTCCGACGGTAAGTTTGAGGTTGCGGGCGTGGAGCCCAAGGCTTCGGGCTCGAGCGACGAGGTTCTTGACGCTCCGTTTGAGGCGCCGGAGGAGTAACGCCGCGGGTTTCTGCGCGACTTGCATGATTTGGCTCGGCTTCCAGGTAACTGGAGGCCGAGCCTTTTTGCGTGCGGTGCATGCTAGGATGGTGCAAACGACGATTGAGGAGCGGATATGGCAAGCGAGAAGGACGAAAAGAAGAAGGCTTCTGAGGCCAAGGTGACGCTCAAGCCCAAAGACCCATTCATTCGCGCGGAAAATGAGGACGATGACGGCTACGATCCGTACTCCGATCGTCGCCCCGAGCGCGAGCCGCTGTTCGAGCGCGATCCTTGGGGCTAATGCGCTGCTGATATGAAAAAGGTGCCGCTGCGAGAACGTTCTCACAGCGGCACCCTTGCGTTTGGGATGCGGTGGATCCGGTATGTTCTCGTGCCCGGCTAGCGGTCGATTTCGGCGCGAACCTTTTTGTCGAAGACGGCCGCAGCGATCGCCAGCACGGCGTCGAGCGCACAGACGATGGAGAGGCCCTGGATGGCAGGGGAGAGGATGCAGGCGGCGATGCCTGCGGCGGCCACCAGGACGGCGACAACAAGATGGGCTCCCAGAGCGCTGGGCCGATTGGCACCCTTGATGCCATCGATGGCGCAGAATGCCGTAAGGAAGGCAGCGACTGTGCACAGGACGGCGTCGAGATTGGCCATCAGGAAGGTGGGGATATCGACATCGCCTTCCACACGCGGGGTGCCGTTGAAGACAAGAGATGCCATCACAAAGCAGAGGACGGCAAAGACGATTTGGGCGAGGCTCAAGACCTTGAGCATCTTGCGATTATTGGACATAGGTTTCTCCAGGAATATGGGGTCTTAAAACGAAACTCATGATACCCCGCCTTGCTGGAGAATATGACAAGGTGGAATTAATCATTGGACCAGGACGGACGAAGCGGGCGGTCCGGCTCTTGAATATTGTTGACAATGTGTCAACATAGGGGCTAACGGATTGAATACCGGATGGCGCGCGGTGCCGCGCCGCGGGTTCGGAGGATGTGAAGGGAACAGCAGATGGAAGACGTGCGAGTGCTGGAAATCAAGCAGAGCGTGTTTGCGAATAACGACGCCCATGCCGACGAGCTGCGCGAGCGTCTGCGCGCGCAGGGGACGTTCCTGCTCAACCTGATGTCGAGCCCCGGCTCGGGCAAGACCACGACGCTCACGCGCACGATCGAGGCTCTGCGCGATGAGATGTCCTTGGCCGTTATGGAGGCGGATATCGATTCGGATGTTGACGCAAAGACAATCGCGCAGACCGGTGCTCGCGCCATCCAGCTCCACACGGGCGGTATGTGCCACCTGGACGCCTATATGACCGAGCAGGGTCTGGACGCGCTGCTTGGCGAGGATTCTGAGCATGTTGACCTGGCGATTCTCGAGAACGTGGGCAACCTGGTGTGTCCGGCGGAGTTCGATACGGGCGCCTGCGCTAATGCGATGATCCTTTCGGTGCCGGAAGGCGACGACAAGCCGCTCAAGTATCCGCTCATGTTCTCCATTTGCGACGTCGTGCTTATCAACAAGATCGACGCGCTGCCGATATTCGATACCTTTAGCATGGAGCGCGCGCGTGAGAACATCCTTATGCGTAACCCCAATGCCACCATCATTCCCATCTGCGCCAAGACGGGCGAAGGGATTGACCGGTGGGCCCAGTGGCTTCGCGATCGCGTGGCTGCATGGAAGACCGGCGCGTAGGCGGCGCAAATCGACGCGTTTGTCCGTCCCCGACGCATTAAACTGGAGTCGAAACCGCCTGAGTCATCTAAAAAGACGGTTACAGGTAGGTTGAGGCGTTCTATCAAAGTAGAGATGCAAAAAGCCCAGGAAAGCGAATTCGCTTTCCTGGGCTTTCTTCAAGGCTGCTCAGCAATTCGCTGCCAACCTACCTATAACCGTCTTTTTTAGATGCGGCGGGCCAATAAACGCGAGTCGGCGCTAGTCCATATGGGCGTAATCGACCTTGGCGCGGCGCGCGGTCGCGATTTCCCAGTCGCGGGTGCCCTCAAAGACGTCCTGCTTGTAGGGATTGCGGCCAAGCTTCTTGGCGCGGTAGACGATGTAGAGGATCGCGGCGATGTTGGCCACGAGCGCCAGGATCGACACCACGAGCGCTGCACTGGGATCGAGCGTGGAATGCGTCACAAAGATGGACTCCTCCTGGAAGAAGGGGAATACCTGCGCGAACATGCACCAGATGGCCAGCGTGAAGGCGCGGTTCTGGATCCAGCCGCCCTTGTTCCAAATGAAAGCCGCCACGGTGGGGGCGAGCAGCAGGGCAAAGCCGCAGAACCAAGAGTGCGTGGGCAGGCAGTTGTAGGTGTAGCAGAAGTTCCAGATGTCGTAGGCGATGATGTAGACCCAGGTCATGTCGGGCCACAGCATGTCGGTCTTGTCCTCGCTTGCGTAGACGCTCCACCAGCCGGTCATGCAGAAGATATTGATGATGCCAGCGATGCCGTTGAAGACATTGTTCCAGCCAGCGAGCTGCGTGGCGCCCTCGGAGGTGACCCAGGTGGTCTCGCCCAAGGCGAAGAAGTGATACGCGCTCTCAAAGTCGGATACGACGGCGATCATGATGTTGATGGCCACGATGACAAACGGCCATGCACGGAACCACTTGGCCTTACCGATTTTGCCCCACTGGTACTTGATGGCAATAAAGCCCCAGCATCCGGCAAGCGCGGCATAGACCTTTGCATAGTGGAACCAGCTGTTCTGGTACACGTGCGTGGGATTGGTGAGTGCCCACTCCTGGCCGTTGGCTACGCCTATGGCGATGGCGACACAGTAGATGGTCATGGCAAGGGGCGCCACGCCAAAGATGATGGCAGCGCCGACCTTGGTACGGCGGCCAATCTCGTTGAGCACAATCAAGCCGATAAAGACCATGACCCAGCCGAGCCAATGGGCACCGGTGTTGCTCCCCCAAACATCAAACAACATGTCCCTCTCCTTTCCTTAATGCCCGTCTCTCCCTCTAGTTCATGACGGGCGCAAATAAACAGTTGCGGCTGCTGGCATCCTACTTAGATGGCCGGCGCTCCGGGTACTTGGCGGTGTAGCCCTCGATGTGCAGCGTCGAAGCGATGATGTCCTTCACAGTCTCGTCGGGCACATCTGGATGCGTGCGGATATACATGAGCAAGCCCATGACGAGTGTGTAGAACGTTTCGTAAACATGGTCGATGCGCAGGTCATGATGGGCGATGAAGTCGGCAACGGTCGTCTCGCACAGGTAATGCGCCACGCGCTCGACCGCATGGTGCAAAAAGCCGCCGTAGAGGGCGCCGCTGCCCGAGGTAAGTGTGGCCGGCAGCTCGTGGCCGTCTACCACGAGGCGCTTGAACAGCGGGGCCACGGTATCGAGCGCGCCTTCGATATCGCCCACGACGCGGCTTGCATTCCAGCGTTCGAGCTCGTGAATAAAGCCTTCGATGGCTTCATCCATAACGGCCTCGACGGCAGCATCCATATCGGAAAAGTAATGGTAAAAAAGCGAGCGCGTGCAGCCGGCCTGCTTGGCCACGGCGGATACCGAAAGATGGGATACACCGCGCTCGGCGCTGACGATGCGTACCGCCTTGAGGATTCTGCGGCGGCGCTCGTCTCCAGGCAGGCGCTTGGGGACGGCGGCCGTGGAGGCGCGTTCGTCCAGCTGGGGTTCAATTATTTGCGGGGCGGCATCGTGCGTTAGGTCCGATGTCACGCTGCGGGTGCTCATCCGCTCGCCGCCTTTCTGATGCTTCGGCCCGGTGATTCACTTCCTAGTCTTGAATATTGTTGACGGTTCGTCAATACTGTTTTTGACAGTATGTCAACTTCGCGGGCTGAGCGTGCAGGGGCGCGCTCAGCTTGCTTAAAGGGAGACCGCAGCTTGCGCAATCGCCGCGCGGCAAGGGAGGGACGCCATGATTCTCAATGGACCGGGGATTAGCTATACCGAGCCCGATATCGGTGCGGAGTTCGTACTGCCGCTGCCCGAGCATCCGCGCGAGAAGATCGTGAAGCTCTGCGAGCACTGCACGAATCGCCTGCTCCACCGCGATGAGCTGCTGGGCTACGAATACTGGTCGTTTGCCGAGGCGGCGACCGATGAACAGGCAGATGTCCTGCTTAAGATGAAGATGCGCCGACCCTACACCCTGGCCGAGATGGTCAAGCTGACGGGCATGCCCGAGGCCGAGATCGAGAAGATGCTCGACGACATGAGCTACACCGGCTTGCTTGAGTACAACTGGGAAAACCCCACGCGCACCAAGCAGTGGGTGCTTCCCATGCTCGTTCCCGGTTCTGCCGAGTTCCTCAACATGCGCGTGAGCCAGCTGGACGAGCACCCGGTGTTCGCCAAGTTCTTCGAACAGGCGTCCAAGGGCCCGCTGTCCAAGGCGACGCCGATGGTTCCGCCCGGAGGCGCTGGCATCGGCATGCACGTTATCCCCGTCGAGCAGGCCATCGATGCCGCGAGTACTTCGGTGCCTATCGAGCACATCGAGCACTGGCTGGACAAGTACGATGGCAAGTACGCTGCATCTACCTGCAGCTGCCGTGCAAGCCGTAAGGTTTTGGGCGAGGGTTGCGGCGACGACCCGCGCGATTGGTGCATCGCCGTGGGCGACATGGCCGATTACGTGGTCGAGACCGACCGCGGCCACTACATCACGCGCGAGGAGGTCTACGACATTCTGCGCGCGGCTGAGGACAACGGCTTTGTGCATCAGATCACCAATATCGATGGCGAAAACAAGATCTTCGCCATCTGCAACTGCAACGTGAACGTGTGCTATGCATTGCGCACCTCGCAGCTGTTCAACACGCCCAACTTGTCGCGTTCCGCTTATGTTGCGCACACGGAAGCCGATAAATGCGTGGCGTGCGGTCGCTGCGTGGAGGTGTGTCCTGCGGGTGCCGTCAAGCTGGGCCAGAAGCTTTGCAGCAAGACGACGGGCAAGGTCCCCGAGCATCCGCGCCAAGAGCTGCCCGATGCCGTGAAGTGGGGGCCGGAGAAATGGTCGCCCAACTACCGCAACGACAATCGCGTCGAGACGCATGAGGCGGGCACTGCGCCCTGCAAGACCGCCTGCCCGGCGCATATCGCTGTTCAAGGCTACCTCAAGCTCGCGGCACAGGGTCGCTATGACGAGGCCCTGGCACTCATCAAGCGCGAGAACCCGCTGCCCGCCGTATGCGGCCGCATTTGTAATCGCCGCTGCGAGGACGCGTGCACACGTGGCAGGGTCGATGCCGCTATCGCCATTGACGAGGTGAAGAAGTTCATCGCCCAGCGCGACCTGGACGCCGCCACGCGCTATGTCCCGCCGGTGGTCACGCCCACGCGCGCGGGCGGTTTTGACCAGAAGGTCGCCATCATCGGCGCTGGCCCCGCGGGCCTTTCGTGCGCGTTCTATCTGGCAGAGAAGGGCTACAAGCCGGTTGTGTTCGAGAAGATGCCGCGTCCCGGCGGCATGCTCACCTATGGCATTCCCTCCTTCAAGCTCGAGAAAGACGTCATTGAGGCGGAGGTCGAGGTCATCCGCGAGATGGGCGCCGAGTTCCGCTATGGCGTGGAGGTGGGCCGCGATGTGACGCTCGCCGAGCTGCGCGAGCAGGGCTTCGCTGCCTTCTATGTTGCCATCGGTTGCCAGGGCGGCCGCCTGCCTGGCGTTGACGGACAGGACGCGAAGGGCGTTTGGACCGCTGTTGACTTCCTGGCCAAGTACACCGATCAGGCCGCAGGCGCTGCCCCCGCGATGGACCGCACGGTGGTTGTGGGCGGCGGCAACGTGGCTATCGACGCCGCGCGCGTGGCAGCTCGCACTCAGGCTCCCGAGGTCGCGATGCTGTGCCTCGAGTCTGCCGAGGAGATGCCCGCAAGCGACGAAGAGGTTGCCGAGGCTCGCGAGGACGGCGTCGATATCCGTTGCGGCTGGGGCCCCAAGGAGGTCCTTGCCGACGAGGCGGGCGCGGTGTGTGGCATCGTGTTCAAGCGTTGTACGCGCGTGTTTGGCGACGACGGCCGTTTTGCTCCCGAGTATGACGAGAACGACCTCGTGACCATCGAGTGCGACCAGGTTGTCTTTGCTATCGGCCAGAGCATCGAGTGGGGCAACTTGCTGGAGGGCTCTGCCGTCGAGCTCGGCCGTGGGCAGGGCGCCGTTGCCGATCCGCAGACGTATCAGACCGCCGAGCCCGACATCTTTGTGGGCGGCGACGTCTACACCGGTCCCAAGTTCGCCATCGATGCCATCGCCGCGGGTCATGAAGCCGCCGTGTCGATTCATCGCTTTGTTCAGCATGGAACGCTCACCATTGGACGCAACCAGCGCAAGTATGCTGAGCTCAACAAGGACGACGCCGATCTTTCGAGCTACGACACCGCTCAGCGCGAGGTCCCGGCGGCCAAGGATGCTGCTGCTGCCAAGGCAGCTCCCTTCCGCGAGTATGTGGAGATGCTTACCGAGGAACAGGTGCGTGCCGAGACCGCCCGCTGCCTGGGCTGCGGTGCGTCCGTTGTCGACCCCAACAAGTGCATCGGCTGCGGTTTGTGCACGACCAAGTGCGCGTTCGACGCCATTCACCTTACGCGCGAGCGTTCCGAGTGCTCCAACATGGTCAAGTACGAAAAGAAGGTTCCCTCGCTGGCGAAATACGCCCTCAAACGCGAGATCAAGATTCGTTTTGGTAAGAAGAAGTAGCGCGGCGGACCTCGAGGCTTAATCGCTGCGCTGGGATGGGCGGGGCCGGACGCAATGCCGGTCTCGCCTTTTAGATAAGAGGTTGATGCCATGCACGAGCTGGGCATCGTATTTCATATCATCAGGACAGTCGAGGACGCGTGCCGCGATAACGCGATTTTGCGCGTGTCGTCGGTGACGCTGCAGCTCGGCGAGGTTTCGGGCGTGGTTCCGCACTATCTTGAGGATGCCTGGCGCTGGGCGAGCAGCAAGAATCCGCTGGTGACAGGTGCCGAGCTCAAGGTCGAGGAGATCCCCGCGGTCACGTATTGCGAGGACTGCAAAAAGACGTACGAGACGGTGAAGCACGGCAAGACATGCCCGTATTGCGGGAGCGTGCGCACGTACCTGGTGCAGGGCCAAGAGGTGATGGTGAAGGAGATCGAGACTCCCGACGAGCAGCTCTCGCGCGACGATGCGGGCGATGAGTACGTTGACGGTGCGTCTCCGCTGGGCCATGCGGCGGCAGGCGAGACGTCGCCGGATCCGGTGGATGCCGCCAACCCGTTGATTATCGAGTAGGGCGGGCTTCGCGGTCTGGTGTGTCGGGCCATCTACCATGTTGCTTTGCCGCCTTTTTACGTTGACGTATGCGGGCGGGTCACATCTGCTAGAATGCAATACGCAATGCCTCAGTAGCTCAGGGGATAGAGCACCGCTCTCCTAAAGCGGGTGTCGTACGTTCGAATCGTATCTGGGGCACCAGAATTTACGCAGACCGGAAACCAATTGGTTTCCGGTCTGTTTGCTTTTGCGGGTCGTTATATATGCGTGCGGGGGAGAGGCGGGGACGAAAGCGCGCCTGGGGCTCGTTGGGCGATCCTCTCGCCGGGCAAACCCACGCACAAACGTTCACTTTTTCTTATTTTTGGCAAAAAGTTGACGTTTGTGCGTGGGTTTTTATTTGCTGTCGCCACAGCGTCTGGTTTGGCGCGGCGATGCGGCTGTATCGCGAAAGTCGAGTGCCCCTAGAGGCTTTCAAAGTAGCGGCGAATTTTCCGGGCCATCAAGGCGCGCCTCTCCGCAAGAAATACCTCGTAGTCTTTAGCGGTCATATGGAATATTCCCTCAGGAATGCAGTTCGCCTTAAGGTTCGATGCGAGCGTTTCCTCATTGGAGATATCTCCAAAATAGGGTTTTCCCTCGGTGACGGCATCGTGCGCTTGGGAGAAATAGTCGCTGGGACTTTTCTCTCCGATAGCGATGTTGATGCGCTTTTCCAGATAGGTATAGTTGGCTATTTGGTTGTGGAGCCGCTGGGGTGCGTCGATCTCCTTGCGCAGATAAGCCTTTGGGAAGATGTGATGGACGTCTCCCACGTTGCCTATGACGTCGGCGACTTTGAAGCCGTTCGTGAACAGGGTATTGTCGGCCGCGCGGACTTGCGAGGCAACGTAAGCCATCCAGGCGCCGGTGCGCGTGGAGGTTGTGGTCAGGTTTTGCGGTAAGGTGACGCTCCAGAAATTGTCGGATAGCTGGGACGCTGCGATTTCGTTGTAGAAGGACACAAAGCCCTGATCGGCTATGCGGCGCATGTCACGGTCCATGATGGATTCGGGTGATCCGGAGTATCTGCCGGTGAGTACCGACATCACGTACCAGCGCTGGACCCATCGCTTGACATCGGTCGAGGGGATGGAGCTGTCTTCCTTGAGCGTTAGATACAGGTTGTATGCGAAGTTTACGGCGCCTTTCGAGCCGATAATCGCAGGGGAGACAAAGCCTGCCGAGCGCAATGCGGCGGTGAAGTCCTGAAAGTTTCCTTTATGCATGAACTTGATCACGCCGTCATGCAGTTTGGCAAACGAAGCGTCTGCGATTTCGCTCTTGAAGTCTCGCGCTTCGAAGTCGCGGCCTGAGAGAAGGGAGACTAGGTCAGCGAGCTTGCCGCGACGGAACATGTGCATGAAAGCCACGCGCAAGACATCGTTATAGTCTGGATCGTAGATGTCGTCCTTATCGTCTTTAAGCCATGCGGCTTTGTCTGCATATTCGGATGCCATGAACTCGGCGTCGTTTTCGGTAATAGTTGCCCAGAACTCCGGCTTGACCGAGAGGTGGCAGTAGTAATCGATTGCCTTGCGCAGCATGTTGCCACCGTGGACTTCGTCGGCGGCTATCTTCGACATGGCAAAGTCGGCTTGTGAAAGAACGGCGCCCTTCGAATTGATGCGAATGAAGATGTCAGTCACTTCGTCGATGCTGCATTCTGCGGCTACCACGATGCAGCCCAGCTGGCGCGTGGCGATCGCTTTGAGATCGGTGATCCGGGAGTTGACTATTTTGGGGTTGCAATCAGGATTAGCTTGGATGTAATCGTTGACGAACGACCATGAATCGAAATCCGGTGCGAAGAATTCCGCGATATCGGATATCCAACGAGAATCTTTCTTGATGACAGGTGTGAGAACGGCGAACGGCGTGTCCTCACCCTCATAGAGAGGGTTGAAGGCAATCTTTATGCGTTTGGATTCATAATCGTCGTTGAGAACTGCCTTGCCGGCAAGTGCGGCGGTAAGCGCTGTTACCCGCTGCTGGCCGTCGATGAGGACCGTCTTTCCCTCGGCAACTCCGCCGCCCTTGATCTTCACATCAGGGTTCTTCCAGGTAATGAGGTAGCCAGTTGGGTAGCCATGGTAAAGGGAGTCGACAAGATCGCGAACCTTGGTGCTATCCCATACAAAGGGACGCTGTATTTCAGGGATGGCGATATCGCCAGATTCGATAAGGCCGAGGATGCTCTGCACGGAGTATGTGGTGACGCTATAGCAGTCTTTCATATGAAATCCTAGATAAATCGAGGTCGCTTCGCTGGGGTCATTTTACCTCTTAGGGGCACAATGTTGATAAGGTTGCGTTTGGATGAATGCGGGGGCGTCAAGCGATGCCCGCCTTTCTCAACCGTCTCCCGCGTCTCCGTCCGGCTCCATTTCCGGGCCATGCGGCCATCACTGCCGGTGGATAATGAGCCGCCGGGCGATATGAACAGGGCGCTTGCCCCCTGTACCATCTAACGTGTTACATAAGATCGCAAAGCTATTGAAAACGGCGTCACCGCGACTGCCGTCGGACACATGCCGCAGCGACCTCGACATCAACCGTCGGTACTCATGGTTGCACCAAGGCGCGTCAAACGCCGGTTTCACTCCTTTGCGAGTCCGCCAGGACGAGAGGAGCGTCATGAGCAAGATACGGAAACTGATAGGTTTTGCCTCGGCACTCGCCTTTGTCATAGCGATGCTGCCGGCGATGGCATTTGCTGAGACAACGCAGTACAACCTGTTCGTTAACGGCGAACAATTTACTAGCGACAATCTCACTATTGCATGCGGCGAGGGCACGGCAACGTACGACCCCGACGCAAAAACCCTTACGCTGAGCAACGCATCTGTCACAAACGTGTTGGGCTATGGCGGCATCAATTCAAAATTGACGGGCGATTTGGACATCGTACTTCAGGGCGAAAACCACATTACCGTCGATGATAGCTTGGGCATTGTGGCTACAGGGAGCATCGAGTTCTCGGGGCCTGGCAGCCTCACGATCAATGTTACAGGGGAAACGAGGGACGGCATAAGTGCCGTCGGTAACGTTTCGGTACGCGCGACGACCCTTAACATTAATGCCCCGGGTGGCATTGGCATTGCCAGCGACGGTTCGGTATTCGTCGATAACGCGAAGCTTACGTCGCATGCGCTGTATGCGGGCGTCGACGCTGCCAATCTCACTATCGAAAACGGCAGCGTGGTTGACATCTTGGCGACGGAAAACAATTGCAACGCCGCGTACATCAGGTCCCGCGGGGGCGCCAAGGGCGGCAACCTGAGCATTTCGAATTCGAGCGTCGTGGCGAAGAGCCTCTTTCCCGGTCTGTTCGCCGAAGGAAACCTGACGATTGACGGCGGTTCCGTCCAATCGACTTCTACCGTGGATTCTGCCCTGTGGGCAAGCGGCGATCTGACCGTCAAAGGCGGCGCAAAGGTCACGCTCGGCGGCGTATATCCGGCGGGTTGTGGCGGCGATTTCACGGTCTACGCGGCCGAGATTGATGCCAAGAACACCAGCACGGATAATATCCCCGCACTCCTTGATAGTCCCACCATCAACGGCGATTTTGACCTGACGCAGGCTGTTGCTGTCGATAGCGAAGGCACGACCATCGACCTTATCGAGCACGATGGCGTCGAGCAGGCAAAGGGCTTCCTGCATCTCTATAAGAACATCCACTTCATCACGGGCGAGAAATCCGTCACCTATAGCTTCCCCTTCAAGAAAGTCGTTAAGAAGGGTGGCGACATCGCGCCTGGTAAGCAGGAGTTTGAGCTCGAGATTTTCAATGTTGGCGTTGGCCAGATTGAGGATTACACCGACGTGATCGTGACGGCGACCGTCGCCACCAACGGAGCGGGAGAATACGAGGGTCTCCTTACCATCCAGGGTCCCAAGAGCCAGGTTCGCGACATCACCTGTGAGGGCTTCTGCGTGCGCGAGAAGAATACGGGTGTGGCAAACTGGACTTATTCCGACGCTGTCTACCAGATTTTCTGCCATGAGTACACGATTGCGACCGATGCCCAGTCGGCCACCCAGTCGAGTTGCGAAATCTTCCCCGTCAAGCTGGTGGAAACCGATAACGGAGCATTCTACGAGAAGACTCAAGACACGCCCGTGGCGAACATGACGTTCGAGAACGTCTATACAGAAAAGGCAGCCCCTGCCGAGGGCGATAAACCTACGACCGATGGCAAGCCGGCTGGCACTGTTAAGCCCGCTGGGAAGAAAAAGACCACTGCGGGCAAAATCCCCAGCACGGGCGACAATAACGCTCTGGCTATGGGGTGCGCCGTCCTGTTTACGGCCGCGGGCGTCCTGACGGTCGCGCTTTCGGCCAAGAGGCTGCGTAGTGGACGTGACGCGCGCTAAAGCCGAGGACTGCGACGCCTGCTGAGGCAGACATGCCCAGACAATAAAGGGGCCGATTCTGGAGGAGTTCCGGAATCGGCCCCTTGTGTTCTGACCGTTATTGGTGCGTCCACGCCTTGAGCCAATTAGTCCATTTCGGGCAGCTGCAGCTCTTGTGCGTAATCCTCTTGCGTGAAAAGGTCCACAACCGAGAACTCGCCATCTTCGTAGGAGAAGTGGATTGCCCCGCAGTTGCCGGGCACCTTGTCGTTCGGGTTCGCGGCGTCTCCGAGGACGGCGTCGTAAAACTCTTTGCACGAGCGTCCGTGGCTTACAACGAGAACGCATTCAGTGTCGTCTTGCTCCATGATGTCGTGGATGCAATTGAACATGCGGTCGCGCACCGTCGACTGGGCCTCACCACCGAATTGGCAAAAGTAGTCCCCAAAAGGTGCTTGAGGCATTATGGCAACTCTTTCTGCCTCGTAATAGCCAAAGAACCACTCACGCAGTGGCTGTTTTATCTCGGGCGTGAGATTGGGCTCAACAAGCTTTGAGGTCGTTACTGCTCGATGAAGGTCCGAGCAGTAGAGATGGTCAAAATGAACCCCTTTATTTTGGAAAAAGAGGCCGGCTCGTTTTGCCTGCTCAATTCCCTTCTCGGTAAGAGGGGAGTCGGACCATCCGGAAATGAGATGCTTGGAATTAAAGAGCGTCTGGCCGTGCCTCAGCAAATACAGATTCTTCTTCATCTAGGCACCGGCCTTTTTATTCGTGAAGGCGCGGCGAGCATTATGGATGAGCATCTTGTCAACCGTCTGCTGGCTTATGCCAGAAGCCAGAAGGCGCGGAGTGAAAATGCCGAGGTTGTAACCGAGACCAGGGCCTCCCTCATAGGAACGGAAGTATGATTTTCCTCCCAGGTCGGCACCCATCAGGAGCTGATCTTCGAATCCCGCCTCGACCATGTGCTCAATGAGGTGGGCAATTACCTCATCCGTGTAGTACTTAACGCGGGCGGCGCCATCGTAAATAAGGAAAACGCCGCGCTTGGCAATTTGCTCGTGGTAGTAGTAGTCCGGGTTGCGGTCGATATGGCCAAGAATGATGTTGTCGGGCTTGGCTCCGTTTTCGAGAAGAATATCGATTGCCTCGAGCGCCATCGTGCCCTTCTCGAGGTGAAGGGAGACGGGCGCACCGGTTTTATTGGAAGCGATTGCCGCGGCGCGGAGCTCTTTTTTCTCGACAGTCGTGATCGATTGCAGGCTGCATGCCGCTTTGATGACGCCGGCGCGGCCTTCCGATCTTTTGACTATGGGGCCGGCGTAATCATAGATGTCAATGCCGTCGCATACGTCTGCGACGAGGAGCTCAACAAGCTGCTCCGTGTCGTATTTCCACAGGAAGTGCGACTTGTCGTAAAACTCCGACTTGTGAAAGCCAGTGGTCGCAATGATGTTGACTCCGCTTTTTGCGCTGATCTGACGCAGGCTTTCGATGTTGCGCCCACTGCCGATGGGGGTCATTTCAACAAGGGTGTTGCCACCAACCCGCTGAAAAAGTTCCAGTTCCTCGAGAGCCTTATTCTCGTCGGGCATGTCGAAGTCACTTCCATTGGTGATGACTTCGACGCCGCCTTTCCTGATGAGATGATCGTGGGCATCGGTCTTGCCGATGCTTGCCGGGTCGACCTTCCCGAGAACCGTTTCGATAAATGCCATAAATGCCTCCAAAAGAAAGTGCGGGCACCTTTTGGCAAGGCACCCGCACGGAGAGAAAGGCTTTTTGCGGGAACGACTATGCGATGCCTGCAATAAGCTTGATGACGAAGAGGACCGGGAGCCAGAACACGGCGTAGTCGATGTTCGAAAGCATGAGGCCGGTGCCAAAGAGCGAGCCCATCATCGGGTAGAGAGCGATGATGCCCAGGTGAGCGATAAAGCTGGAGACAAAGCCGCCCAGGAGAGCGCCCTTCCAGCCGCCGTATTTGTTGCCGAACACGCCGACCGTGCATCCGTCAAAGAAGAGGATGATCGGGCTCGGGAAGACAACCACGGAAGAGCCGAGGGCAACAGTGAGCAGGCAAACGATGATGCCAGCGGGGATGGAGCCCAGGAAGCCGAACATAGCGCCGGAGGGGCTGAACGGATAGAGAACGGGGCAGTCGAGAGCGGGGACCGAATTGGGGATGAGTTTCTCGGAAATACCCTTGAATGCCGGGATGATGGAGTTGAGGAACATGCGGACGCCGGAGAGCATGACGGATACGCCGGCAGCGAACTTCAGGCCCTCCATAATGAGGAAGACGATCCAGTTCTGGGAGCCGGAAAGCGTCTCGACCTGGCCCTGTCCCACGACAAGACCGATGATGACGAAGAGGATTGGCATGATGAGGGAGAGCGCCAACGTGACGTCCTGGAACAGGTAGAGTCCGCCGGGGAGCTTGATGTTCTCAGCGTCCTCGTCCTCGGCGTGCTTGCTAAACAGCTTGCCGCAGAGCGCACCGATGAGGGTGCCGAACTGTGCTGCGTGACCAAGGGTGAAGTCCTCGCCAAAGTACTTCTTTCCCAGAGCACGAGGAATTGCAGGAGTGAAGGTCCAGTAGAGCGCTGCCAGAATCGCGCAGGTGACGATAAGGGGCATTCCCTCAAGACCGAGGATGCAGTTGATCGAAAGCGCGAGGAAAACCGCGAGGTACAGCATCATATGCGCCGTGAGATAGACGTTCTTCATATCCTTTTTGGGCATGAGGAATACCATCACAAGGTGGATGATGAAGCCGAGGACGAAGATGGAGACGACGGTCTCGGACATGGCGGACATGCCCACGGCGAATGCCGCCTCGTTCATGGGCATAACACCGTTAACGCCAACGACATCGTTAAGCAGCTGCATAACGGGAGTGATGGTGTTGGAGATAAGGTCTGCGCCGGCGTTGAGGATCAGCATGCCGACGATGGTCTTGATTACGCCCTCGAAGACTTCGCTCGCGGGGGTCTTTTGCAGGAGCAGGCCAACAAGCGTGATGATGCCCAGGAAGATGGGGGCTTGGTCAAGCACCTGGAAAATGATGAAGTTGCCGATGGAGGCAAGGATATCCATGTCTCTTCCAATCGATAAGGAACTAAGGACGGGAATTGAAAAATAGGAGCCAGATGGCGGCTTTTACTCGGCCTGGCCAGCGAAGAACTCGTCAAGCTTGGCGTTGATCTCGTCCTTCTTGATGAGGTTCGTGACGTACATGATCGTGGTGCGGCTGCGAATGTCGTCGGAGATATGGCTTGCCATGCTCTTGGTGGTCAAGATGATGTCGGCATCGATGCTCTTGACGCTTCCGATGTCGGCGACGGTGACGGTGGCGTCGATGTCGTGACCCTTCACGTAGTCCATGATTGCCATGCGGGCAAGGCTGCTCGTTCCGAGACCCATACCGCAGAGTGCCGTGATTTTGTAACGCTTATCCATGAGAATCATCCATTTCTTGGGTTAATCGATCAGATTAATTGAGTTAAAAGCGGCTGATGAGGTCCATGACTTCAGATACATCCGCTGCGTTGAGAATCCCGTCGACATTGCTCTTGTCTTCGAGAAGCGAAACCAGCCTTGCGAGAGCATCGAGATGCGACTCTGAATCTGTCGAGCAGAGGCAAATCACGAGGCTCACGGGATCGTTTTCGGGACTGCCGAAATTAACGGGAGTGTCGAGGGTGATCAGGCTCAGGCCGACAGCAAGTGCTCCGTCTTCTGGGCGAGCGTGAGGAATGGCAATGCCGGGGGCTATGACCATATAAGGGCCGAATTCCTCGACAGCAGAAATCATTCTTTTGGTGAACGATTCGGTTGCTTTACCTGCTGAGACAAGGAGGTCTCCACCAATCGCGATCGCTTCTTCGTAGCTGTCTACTTTGTTGTGAAGCGAAACGCATTGCGGCTCTAGCCAATTTTCAAGCATAAAACCCCTTTCGTTATCATTCGTTTCTACAACGCTTGCGGAGCATCGATGCATATGGGCGCTGCCTGAAATCGAGAATACCGATTCGTTTTTTTTTTTTTCGAAAATTGGAAAAAAATTTCGAACGGTGCCATTTGTTCGGTGAACGTATTTCGAAGAGAATCGAAAGTTAATAGTTTGTTAACGAAACTAACCAGCTTCGTTCAAAGGACCTGTGCGGCATCCTCACCTCTCTTCAATTAACGATCGATCTGCGTGGGCTCCAATCTGGCGTCGGGGAGGTTGGGGGCTCTCCCTTCTCACCCCACTTCCTTCCCCGGGGTGGTAAAGTTGTTGACCATACAGGAATGCAGGCGCGGAAAGGGAACGATCGCATTGGCTCAAAAGGTGACACTCAAGCAGATTGCCAACGAGGTGGGGCTTTCTCCCTCCTCGGTCTCCCTCGTGCTCAATGACCGGCCCTGCCGCATTTCGGAAGAGAATCGTCGTCGCATCAAGGAAGTCGCGGCGCGCGAGCATTACGTTCCCAACCAGATTGCTCGCAGCCTGGTGATGCGCGAGTCCAAGACGCTCGGCCTTATCGTCCCCAATATCGAGAGCCGCTTCTTCTCCTCGCTCGCCAAGAACTTGGAGCAGCGTTGCCGCGCCGAGGGATATGCCCTGTTCATCACCAACTCCGATGGCCTGCCCGAAAACGACCTTGACCTGCTGGGTCTTCTTGTCACGCGCGGCGTGGACGGCATCTTCTTGGTTGTTGCCGACGAGCTCGCAGACGATAGCGTCTTGGTCAACGAGCTTTCGCATCTGCCCGTGCCCTATGTGATGATCGACCGTGTGGTGGACAACCTGGCGTGCGACAAAGTTTTGTTCGACCACGAGCGGGGCGGCTACATGGCGACGAAATATCTGCTGGAGAAGGGCCACGAGCGCATTGCCTGCATGGTCAACGCTGCCAAGTCCATGACGGGTCGCAAGCGCCTTGCCGGTTACGAACGCGCGCTCGCCGAGGCAAACGTCACCTTTGATTCTTCGCTGGTGATCGAGACCGATTACTACATCTCCGACGCATTCGAGGCATCGACCAAGGTGCTGGACACCGACGCCACAGCAGTTTTTGCGAGCTCCGACAACATCGCCCTGGGTCTACTCAAGCGCCTGTACAAATGCGGTCGTCGCGTGCCGAGCGACTACTCGGTGGTGAGCTACGACAACAGTGCTGCCGACGCCTTGTTTGAACCCGCCCTCACCTCGATCGAGCAGGACGTGACCATGCTTTCCGAGCATGCCATCAACATGATGCTTCGCAAGATCGATAAGCCGACGGCGCGTCCTATCGAGCGCGTGCTTGAGCCGCGCCTGGTGGTGCAGGGAAGCGTTTCTCCGCGTTAACGTGGCGGGGAGAAGTCTTTCATTCGCTTGGCACATGACGAAAAAGCCAAAGGAAGCTTGTCCCGGGCGCGACATGTGGAGACGTTGTGGAGAGCCGGGGCGGCAATCTTTCCGTTTAATGAGATCGCAAACAAGCCAGGTTTGCTGCATAAATGCAAGAATAATGTCCCGCAATATGCATAAACCTTTACAATGCTAAAACGTTTTTCCATAACGATAAAACGTTTTACCGCCTATACTCTCGGTTTGGATACAGGTGCTTGTTGTACCTGATGCCGTGCCAGTAAGCGTCGGTTCCTCCATACGCCTCAGTTGTCCCTAAGTGGGCGTGTTTCCAGACGCTTCATTCGGCCTTGGCGCCCCGTAGGAGAGAGCGGCGCGTGCCCAGGAGGCCGGCATCAAAGCGCTTGAATCTGCTACATGCGGTCCCTTGCATGTAGCGATGCGTGCGAGATGCGCTCCCGCGGTGATTGCCCTGCCCGGCAGGTCGCGGGAACGCAGCACATCGTTTTTCGGGAGTTACACGCCGGCGCCCACCGGCGAGAATACAGGAGGCAATACATGACTCAGCCCGTTATCGGAACGCCGTGGAAAAAGCTCGATGCATCCGTTTCCAGCGAGGAGCTCGAGGGGGTGGAGAAGTATTGGCGCTGCGCTAACTATCTCTCCGTCGGCCAGATCTACCTGCGCTCCAATCCCTTGATGCGCAAGGATTTTGTCGACGAGAAGACGGGCGAGGTTCGTGACTTCGGCCGTCCCGACGTCAAGCATCGCCTGGTGGGCCACTGGGGCACCACTCCGGGCGTGAACTTTCTGTTTGGTCATGTAAACCGTCTTATTGCCGATCACCAGCAAAACGCCGTGTTCCTTATGGGCCCGGGCCACGGTGGCCCGGCGGGCACAGCCCAATCCCTGCTCGATGGTACCTATCGCGAGATTCGTCCCGATATCACCGATGACGAGGCCGGCCTGCAAAAGTTCTTCCGCCAGTTCTCCTATCCCGGCGGCATTCCCAGTCACTTTGCGCCTGAAACCCCAGGCTCTATCCACGAGGGCGGTGAGCTGGGC
>CAKUGM010000024.1 GCA_934654625.1 uncultured Collinsella sp.
TGCTCTACCAACTGAGCCATGTCCGCTTGCGGGTTCTTAATATACGCGATGCCGCGGGCGGGCGCAAGGATTATTTTGAAAAAGTTTTTCACAGACCAAATTTCGATAGCGGTAGAATGGCCGCGGTAGAACAATCTCGATGCCTGGACACGCCTTTGCTTCAGATCTTCATCCTCATACTCGCCGTCTATCTCATAGCGCGCGGCATCATCTGGCTCGCGCAGCGTTACCACGACGCGCGAGGATGCGGCACATCCTTCAAAAACCTTCTGCGCGAAGGACAGCTCGATGCGAGCGTCTACGTCGACGCCGTCTGGTCGGAAGTCGAGCGATTCGGAAAGCGTCGCTTGCGCTCAAAGATCGCCAAGCGTCAGCGCAAGCTGATCAGGAGCGTTAAAAACGAACTGCGCGACTCGTATCTCAACGCTTGCACGCCGTCTCTGTATCAGTACGTCATCATCTTCCTCATTTCCTCCATCCTCGGCCTGCTGCTCGAGACCATCTACACGCTTGTCGTCTTTGGCGTGTTCGAAAGCCGCGCGGGACTGGTGTGGGGTCCGTTCTCCCCTCTCTACGGATGCGGGGCCGTTCTGTTGACCGCCTTACTTTGGGGCGCACGCGACTGGCCCGCATGGAAGATCTTCTTTATCTCCGCCGCCGTGGGCGGCCTCCTGGAACAATTCACCGGATGGGCCATGGAACATCTGGCCCATGCGCAGTCGTGGACGTACCTGGGGCTGCCCGACCACATTTCGCAATGGGTGGCCTGGCGCTTCCTCGCCATGTGGGGCCTTGTGGGCCTGGTGTGGTGCCGCGTGATTCTGCCAGAGCTGCTCTACCGCATCGGCGAGCCGACGACGGCACGCCAAGCGACCGTCGTCACCCTGCTGGCAGTCTTTATCATGCTCGACGCCGGTATGACCGTCGCATGCTTCTTGAGGGCAAGCGCACGCGCGGACGGGATTCCGCCCACAAATCCCGTCGATGTTTATTTGGACACGCACTACGGAGACCGCTTTATGCAAGATAAATTCGAGAACATGCGCATTGGACAAGATCTTCCGCCTGCGCCTCGATAATGCAAAAGCGCAGGTAAATGACTAATCGAACAACTTTATTCCAACGTTACAAAACTTTTTTCAAAATAACGCTTGCATCAAGCCAAAGCCTTTTGTATATTATTCCTCGCGCTGAACAGCGCACCCTGAATTCGGGCGTTTAGCTCAGGGGGAGAGCGCTTCCCTGACACGGAAGAGGTCACAAGTTCAAATCTTGTAACGCCCACCAAGAATTGCAAGGCCGGAGACATCGTCTCCGGCCTTTTTCTTTATGTAAATAGCGCGGGGTGAAATCAATCTCCCCGCCCCCTTAGCCTTTGAAGTTCGGCGACCGTAACGCCGCGCGTCGCGCCCCGTTTCCGCACGCGGCACAATCGATTGTCACTGAGAAGAATTCGAAGCCCTACAGCCCGTGTTCGTGAAAGAGCTTGACCAGGCGCACCTGTGTACCGGGACGGTCGTCCCTGCGGCTCACCTCGACGTTGTCCACCAGCAGGCGCATGAGTCTGATACCGCGCCCACGCAGCTCGGAAACTTCCGGAGCATCCTTGTCGGCGATCTCGTATCCGCAACCGCAGTCGCGCAGGATCGTCACCACGCGGTCATCATACGCGGCAACCGTCATCGTGCAGCCGCGCGCGCCGTCCGCGTGATCGTATGCGTTGGAAAGGGCCTCCCCCACCGCCAGGGCATAATCGAATCGGTCGCCCTCGGACATGGGAAGCGTCGAGAGCATCTCTACGATTCGATGACGGTAATACGACAAGTTTTCAATGCCCTCGACGATAGGAAGGCTCTTGCTCCACCACGGGCTCGCGTCGGGCGCGAGAATCGGCACCGCCGGACGCTCCGAAGAAGTGGCGTGCAAAGCCTCGGTCAGACGACCGATCTGCAAAAAGCGCATAACGTTCGGCGACACGTTGACCATCGAGAGCATGCCCCCACAGCGGCTGAGGGCCCGCGCGCTCGAGACAAGACAGGCTATGCCCGTGGAATCGACAAACGAGACGTTCTCGCAATTGATGATCACGCGCGGAGAGCCCAAGGCGATGAGCGTATCGATACGGCTGCGCAAGCCCGGCGCGGTGGAAATGTCGATATCCCCCGCGGGCGCCAGCACCGTTATGTCATTCCAGCCATTCATACGCTCATGGTTCCCCGGTTATCGACCCCCTAATCAATCAATCTGGAAGAAGGCCGGCAGGAACGATGCTCGGCTAGCGGCTGCAGCCCGCATCGAAGCGCAATGCAACCATGGCGACATCGTCCTCCAGCGCAGAGACGGCAAACGCATCAAGCGCCGAGAGCACGCGGCCGCACAGCCCGTCGATACCAGAAGACGCCTCACGCAGAAGCGTGTCGCGCAAGCGCTGCTCGCCAAAGAAATCGCCTGCGGGGTCTCGAGCCTCGATGGCACCGTCGGTGTACATGAAAAGGATGTCCCCCGGCGAGAACTCGAACGACCCAGCCTCGTAGCTCATGGTCTCGAACGCGCCGACAACGCCGGATTGCACGCTCATGAGCTCAATCTCAGCAGGCGAGATGCCGCCCTGGGCGCCAGCACGCGAAGCACGCACGAGCATTGAAGGCGGATGCCCCGCCGAACAATAGGTCGCATAGCCTCGACGCAGGTCGATCTTTGCGATAAACATCGTCGCAAAGGTCTCGAGACGCGAGAACCCCATGAGCATGCTATTGAGCGAGCGCGCCATGCGCTGCGGCCCCATGCCCTCCCAGGCATAGGCCGAAAGCGCTGTTTTGACCAGGGCGGACATTGAGGCCGCCTCGACGCCCTTGCCCGATACATCGCCCAAGATCATGACCACGCGGTCATCCGGAAGGCGGATGAGCGTATAGAAATCCCCGCCCACCAGCGCCTGCTTGGTCGCCGAGGAGTACAGACAATCCGAAGTGATTCCCGGCACGACGGCAAGCGAGCTCCTCATTCCCGCCTGGAGGGTCTGCGCGATACGATGCTCGGATTCTTTCTTTCGCGCCCCTTGGGCGAACATCTCGAAGTCATGGGCAAGATGTACCAGATAGTCGTATTCAAGGTCGTCAATCGGCTCCTGAGAGGCGCTACGCAGGAGCAGGAACATACGATGAGGACGCTCTTCCCTGATCATCAGTCCCTCCGCCTCATCGGCGTCTGGAGCCGCAGCGTCGTCCTCCGCGCCGAAATCCGCGCCGATATCGAAAAAGGCGCCCTGGCTGGGAAGGCCGTGGAGCGCAAGCCAACGTCCCGCACGAGAGTTCGCGTCGACGCGGACCACGCGTACATCGACCAAGTCGTCCGCCGTATACGTCCAGGCTCCGCGATGAATCTTTGCGTCGACCTCGGCCAGGGGGTCAACATAAGCCGCCGGCGCCACGGTCGAGAAGAACAGCTCGTCGATGCCGCCGGGTAGATTCACCCTGCTCCCACCGTCGAAATCAAGCACATAGCGACCGCGCATATGATCGAAGAACAGCGGGCAAAGGCGGCACTTGAGCATACTCGTCATCTCGGCCGTAAGGCGAGGCCACATATCGCGCAGGTCTTCCGATCCGGTATAGGCCATATCCCTCATGCGATTGAGCGAGCGCGTCAGCTCATCGGATCTCTTGGAGCGGGCACTCGTTACCAGCCCCATAAGCTCGATGGAAAGGTACTCACTTACGACTTCGAGCACATGCATGTCGTAATCGCGCGGAAAGCACGGACGCATCCAACCGAGCTCGATCACACCCAGCACCTGCGTGCCAAAGAAAACCGGCACCGCGATAAGCGTTTTGAACGCAGGCATGTTCTCGACATTCAGGCGCATGCTCGAGCGCGCATCCATGTCGTAAAACGTTCCCGAGGCAGGCCCCAGATCCTCGTCTTCGCCCGTGGCGGGCAAAACGTAAAAACGGCATGCACGCGACTGGCGCAACACGTAGGTGGGGATGCCGGCTCCATACGGAATAAAATCGGGCACGTAGCAGTTTGCAAGCGAGCGAGAGAAGCCGCGAAGTTTGAAACCGCCGTTCTCGGCGATGTAAATCGTGGAGCCGCCCGCATCAAGCGCACCGGAGAGCTTATTGAGCACGGTATCGAGAAGCGTGGGGAGGTCCTTGGACCCCACAGCGGACATGATGACCGAAAGCGTGCCCGAAAGGCGCTTATTCGCCGCCTGGAGCTCCGAGAGCAGGCGTTGCGTCTGACGGTCGTGCGCCGTCTGCTCCTCCAGGCTCTTGATGACTACGAGAACGCGCTCCGCATGATGCTCATCCAAGGGAAAAAGATCGTGCCCGATCTTCAGTGCGCGAACATTCACGGGGACAAACGAGCCATCGGGCAACTTGAGCATAAGGCCGCAATCGCGCGCATCGAGCGTGAACGGCATCTGGTGCCTCGAGGCGCGTTCAAAGGAGGTGCTGAAGAGCAGGTCCTTGATGTCGGTTCCCACGATATGCTCTCGGTCGTCGAGCGCCAAAGACGTCATCTGGCGATTAACATGCAAGATGGTGCCATCCTGAGCGCAAAGGGCAACAGCATCGCTCGTAACCTCGACCAGTCGAGCCAACTCGGCAAGATCGCCTTTTCCCAGTGATTCCATCGGACGCACCTCGCATCCTTCGCAGCCATACGGTGGCCCACACGATACCGCAACATGGCGGGCAACAGGCCCGATAGGTAAAATAAAAGCCCCACAAGGAGGCTCAGAAAATTTGATGGTGTCGGAGGCGGGACTTGAACCCGCATGACCGAAAAGTGGTCACTAGCACCTCAAGCTAGCGCGTCTGCCAATTCCGCCACTCCGACTTGCGACAAGGAAGATAATAGCCCAGACCCGTGAGAAGATGCAAGAACTTTTTTAAAAAGTTTTTTGCTGAGTCGATTTACGCAGGTCAGGTGGCTCATTTAAGTTTGAATAATGGCGAACGATAAGCTGAGAGCGACGTAAGCTATCCCCTCCCGACCGGCCCGACCCGGGGATTATCCCCTTCGCTGGTCCTCGCCGCTTCGCGGCTGCGGAATCGCTCAGGGGGTAATCCCCGGATCAGACCTGCGTTGAAGCGGTGTATGCCAATTATTCCTGACAGAAATCAAAAACAAAGAACCCGCCCTCGGGTTGAGAGCGGGTTCGAAAGTGCGTGGTTGCAACCAGTGCGAATCTACAACCTAGCCGCGGCGACGGCTGAGGCGAACGCCGGCGGCACAGACGGCGGAGCCGATGGCAAGAGCTGCTACGACGGCAGCAAAGGTGCTATCGCCCGTCTTGGGGAGGTTGCCCTTCTTGGTTGCTTTGGTGGGCTTCTTCGTGTCCGTAGGCTTCGTGGGCTCTTCCGGCTTAGGCTCGGGTTTTTGCTCGGGCGCGGCAACCGTGTAGGTAACCCTCGGGACCGGGAAATCGCTTGCCGACCCCTTGGCGCCGTTGCCGTCGACGGGGTACAGGGTTGCGCTCTCGTTGACCTTGAGGGTATGGGCGCCGGCCTCGGTGGGTTTGTTCACCAACACCTCGCTGTACGTAAGGACAACCGGTTTGGCAGGCACCGCGGCCTCGTTGAGCGTAAAGGTAAGCTTCTCGTTCTCCCCTGCCATGTACTTGAGGGTAAAGCGATAGGTGCCATCTGCACGCTTGCCAAAACCATAGGTGGTCTCGTCGATCTTCTCGGGCGTCAGGTCCTCGCCAGCGACATTCAGGCTGATCTTGTTGGCATCGTTCACGAAGTCGAAGTTGCTGCCAATCAGGTCCTCGACGGTCGAACCAGCAGCGATCTTGTCGATAAGCTTGGCCTTGAGCTTATTGAAGTCGGTATCAAGCTGGCCGCTATTGGAATTCCTGGTGAGATACTTCAGGAAGACCTGGCCATCGAAGTCAGCAGCGTTCTTGTAGTAGACGTTCATGTCGTAACCGGCATTGACCATCGACTGGAAGGTGTCATCGGTGCTCCAGAAGGCAACATCAATATTGCAGGGAGCGGTTACATCAACGGGGATGGGATTTGTGGTGCCAGTGACATTGGCTGCTAAAGCAGTGTACTCGTAATCGTACTGAGCCCAGTTTTTCTCGGAGTTCTCGTACTGGCCGCGATAATAGGCGAGGTACTCACCAGGCTTCTCAGGGCTGGTCATGGCCTGCGAGAAGATAAAATTGCTACCGTCGGAGAACTTCTTCCAGGCGTTGTTGGTATGGTACTCGCGAGACTGCCACTCCCAAACGCCGCCCATCATGTTCCTGCCGCCTTCTACGCTGCCAAACGACCTCGTGTACGGCTTGGTGTAGTCGCCATTCTTGCAGTAGAGATACGTGGCGCCATCGCTAATCAAGATCACGTGCTTGTTTTCGGCCTTAACGGCAGTATCCGCATCAAGCATGCTCTTGGCGGCAAGAAGGCCAGCATCCATGTTGGTGCCGGAGTGAACGCTCGAGTTCATCGCAGTCAGAATGTCATCATAGCCCGTAACGACATCGGTCAGCGGCTGCTTAATATTACCGACCTTATTAAAAAGGACCACGCCAACCTTGATATCCAAGCCATCGGTCTGGGCCTTTTCATTTGACCTGCTCCAGGAATTCTTTGGCCTGCTTATAGATGTCCTTCTCAGCAGAAGCGCCCGACTTATCGAGGACGAACACGACATCCGCCGGCTCAGCCTCGCGCTTGCCCGGGAACGAAAGCGTGACCTTCGTCTCCAGGTTCTCGTCGAGCTCGGTAGCCGTCTTTCGATTCTGCTCAAGAGCGGTCGCTTGATCAGTCGCCGGCGCATCTTCAGCAAACGCAGACACGGCGGGCGCAGACATGCCAAACACCAAAACCGCACTCACGCCAAGAGCAAAAGCGCGCATCAAGCTCCGCTTGAGCGATTCCAACAGTTCCATATATGCTCCTTCCACCACATTTTTGCCTGAACGCAACGGTCAAAAGGGCAGCCCGGAGACAGGTTGCAAGATCAACTGTTGGTTCTAGGGCGATTTGTCACACTACTGTCACGCAGTGGTCCCAAATTGTCACGCATATCATATGACTCGAAGCAAGCGCCTTTTGGCTCATTTCTGCAAACGAGCCCCATGCTTACTCGGAGCGCAGCTCCATTATGCATCTTTGACCCATAAAACAAAAAGACCCGCACGGAACAGTGTCCATGCGGGTCCAAAAGGGGCGCTTACAGGTCGATGTGCGATTCCTTGATGGGGAACGGCTGACCAAAATGGCAGGCACAGAAGTGACCAGGCTCCAACTCCTTGAAGTCAGGCTGCTCGCGCGAGCAGATCTCCTGGGCAATCGGGCAGCGCGTATGGAAACGGCAACCCGAAGGCGGATCCAGCGGTGAGGGCGGATCGCCCGCAAGGATAATGCGCTTGCGCGTCTTCTGGATATCGGGATCCGGAACAGGTACAGCGGAGAGCAGCGACTGCGTGTACGGGTGGCACGGCTGGGCGTAGAGACGCTTCCAGTCGGAAAGCTCGACAAGCTTGCCCAGGTACATAACGCCCACGCGGTCGGAGATGTGCTGCACAACGGAAAGGTCGTGAGCAATGAACAGGTAGGCGGTACCGAACTTGTTCTGCAGGTCCTTGAGCAGGTTCAGAACCTGAGCCTGAATGGATACGTCAAGAGCAGAAACAGGCTCGTCGCAGATGATGAGCTTCGGACGCAGGATAAACGCACGGGCGATGCCGACGCGCTGACGCTGGCCGCCGGAGAACTCGTGCGGGTAGCGGTTGATGTGCTCGGGGTTGAGGCCGACCACGTCAAGCAACTCGCGAACGCGCTCGAGGCGCTCCTCCTTGGTGCCGATGCCATGGATGGTCATGGGCTCGGAGACGATCTCGCCGATGGTCATGCGCGGGTTCAGGCTCGCATACGGATCCTGGAAGATGAACTGCATGTCTCGACGCATGTCCTTGAGCTCTTTTTTGTTCATGGACGCAACGTCGCGGCCCTGGAAGAAGACCTTACCGGCCGTGGGCTTGTTGAGGCGCATGATGGTGCGGCCCGTCGTGGACTTACCGCAGCCGGACTCGCCCACCAGGCCAAAGGTCTCGCCGGGCATGATCTCGAACGAAACGTCATTGACAGCCGAGACCACGCGCTTGGAGAAGCGGCTGGAGAACACGCCGGAGTTGGCGGGGAATTCCTTAGAGAGATGCTCAACCTTGAGCAGCGGTGTGGTATCTGCCATGGTCTACTCCTCGCCTCCCTTCATCGTATCGTCCATACCCGTAGCAATCACGTCCTTGCTGGTGCGTGACGTAGCGGGAGCGTTCTTCTTTGCGAACTCCGGGTCAGTGGCGTAGTGGCACGCCGCGTAGTGACCCTCGGAGAGCTCAACGCGCTCGGGACGTTTGGTGTGGCACAGCTCGGTCGCATACGGGCAACGGGGCGCAAACGCGCAGCCAGAAGGCAGGTTGACGAGCGAAGGAGGATTGCCGTGAATAGGCGTAAGCGGCTTCTTCTCGTCGATAACCTGCTCGGGAATGGAGCGGATGAGGCCCCATGTGTACGGATGGCGGCTCTCGTAGAAAATCTGATCGGCGGTACCGAACTCCACGGGGCGACCGGCGTACATAACCATAATCTTGTCGGCGATGTCGGCGACGACACCAAGGTCATGGGTGATCATGACGATGGCGTTGCCGTTCTTCTCCTGCATCTCCTGCATGAGCTCGATGATCTGAGCCTGAATGGTCACGTCAAGAGCCGTGGTGGGCTCATCGGCGATCAGAATATCGGGATCGCAGGCAAGTGCCATGGCGATCATCACACGCTGGCGCATACCGCCCGAGAACTGGTGCGGGTACTCGTTGACGCGCTTCTCGGGCTCAGGGATGCCCACAAGGTCAAGCAGCTCGGTTGCGCGCTTGAGCGCTTCCTGCTTGCTATAGCCACGGTGAAGACGAAGGCCCTCGCCTACCTGCTTGCCGATCTTGTAGACCGGGTTGAGCGACGTCATCGGGTCCTGGAAGATCATGGCGATGTCGTTGCCGCGCACATGCTGCATTTCCTCTTCGCTCATGTCGAGGAGGGACTTGCCACGATACGTCACGGAACCGCCGTGAATCTTTCCGGGAGGCATCGGGATGAGGCCCATGATGGTCATGGCCGTCACGGACTTACCCGAGCCGGACTCGCCTACCACGCCGAGAGTCTCACCGCGGTCGAGCGTATAAGAAACGCCGTCGACCGCATGGACGATACCGTCCTCGGTGTGGAAATACATCTTAAGATCGTCAACCTCCAGAAGATGCTGCCCCTCAGGGATGGGCTGCGTCTTGAGGTCGACGTAGTTTTTCGTGTCCTTCTTCATGACTTTATGCATCCTTCATCTTGACGTCGAGCGCATCGCGCAGACCGTCGCCCAGCAAGGTGAAGGCGAGCACGGTCGAAAGAATGGCGAGACCGGGCATGATCATCATCCACGGAGCGGTCTGCAGATAGGCCTGACCATCCTGAATCATCGAGCCCCAGGAAGGAGTGGGCGGAACGACGCCCATGCCCAAGAAGGACAGCGAAGACTCGGTAAGGATGGCGCCACCGATGTTCATCGTGGCATACACGACGATGGAGGCAACGGAGTTGGGGAAGATGTGACGAACGATGATGCGGAAATCGGACGCGCCCATGGCACGCGCAGCGTCAACGTAGTCGTTCTCCTTGACCGTAAGGATCGCAGAGCGGAACACGCGCGCGATGGAGGGCCAGCCCAAAATGCCGATAGCCACGAACACGTTCGTCAGCGAGCGGCCGAGCACGGCGATAAGCGACACGACGAACAGAACATACGGGAAAGCCAAGAAGATGTCGGCCAAACGCATGATGATCGTATCCCATATGCCTCCGTAGAAGCCGGCGAGCGCGCCCATGACCAGACCGATGATCGTGGAGATGGCCGTGGCCATAACGCCGACGGAAAGCGAGATGCGCGCGCCGTAGATAACGCGCACAAGAATGTCGCGGCCGAGGGCGTCGGTACCGAAAGGATGCTCACCCGAGGGCGGAAGCGTGGAGTTCTGCGCCATCGTGGTGGAATCGGCAGCCGTCGGCGAGCCGAGCCACTGCTTGGCCCACATGTCGGCCGAAAGGGCAACGATGATAACGAAGATGATCCAGATCACCGAGATGACGGCGAGCTTGTTCTTGCGCAGACGCTTGAAGGCGTCGCCCCAGAGCGTGCGCGACGTAGCGGGAGAATCGGAATCGGCCTTCTGGTGAATATCTTCCAGAAGCGCCTCGTTTTCCTCTTCGAGCGTCTGAGGGGTCTTGTTGTCGTTCATGAAGTACCTCCCCTTAGGCGTTCTTGTTGGACGAATCGAAGCGGATGCGCGGGTCGAGGAAGGCGTAGCTCACATCGACCAGCAAGTTGATGACCATGACCACGAGCACGACGAGCGTGACGCCGCCCATAACGATGGGCCAGTCACGGCTGCTGATGGCGCGGAACATCTCGTAGCCGATACCGGGCCAGTTGAAGACCGTCTCGGTAAGGATGGCGCCGGAGAGCATGGCGCCGAAGTCGACACCAATATAAGTAACAACCGGGATAAGGGCGTTCTTCAGTGCATGCCTCCAGATGATGGCGCGATTGGAAAGGCCCTTTGCCTTGGCGGTGCGGATATAGTCCTGGTTCATAACGTCCAGAAGCTGCGAGCGCATGATGCGCGCGCAGTACGCGGTGGAAACGGAGGCAAGCGTCACCGCGGGAAGGATGTAGTGCACCCAATCCTGATACTGAGATGCCGTACCGCCCGCACCGGAAATAGGCAGAATGTGCAGCTGCACGCCAAAGAACAGCTGGAGCAGCATACCCAGCCAGAAGGCGGGCACAGCGACGAGCACCGAAGTCACCAACGTGACCAAGATATCCCAGAAGGAATACCTCTTGACCGCCGAGATGATACCGGCACCGATGCCCATAATCGCCTCGAGGACGATAGCGCAAACGGCAAGCTTTGCCGTATACGGATATTTAGCGGCAAAGATGTCCGTCACCGGTAGCTTGCGCTGATACGAGCTGCCGAGGTCACCCTGAAGCAGGCTGCTCATGTAGAACACGTAGCGGTTCCACAACGTCTCGGGAACGGGGTCACCGTTCTCGTCCAGAATTGCGCTGCCCTCATCGTCAACCTGAACAAGGTGATACTTGACGCGAAGCTGCAGCTCAACCTCGGGGGTGAGCGCCTTTTCGCCACCAATCAACTTGATCGGGTCTCCCGGAACGATGTTCTGAAGCGCAAACAGGATAAGCGTTACGCCCAGAAAAACCGGGATGAATTGGAGCACACGCTTGAGGATGTACTTTCCCATACAAAAAACTCCCCTACCGTGGATACACCTAAACGGGATGTCAACCGATGAAGATTGACACCCCGTCAAACAAACACTCAGTATATCGTTTTGCCGCTATCTGCGCCATAGGTGTAATAGCTGCAGATTTAGGCATATTTGCGCTCTTTTACGCGTCGAGCTCCATGCGGTTCAGATAAGCATGCTTCTGCGGGTCCAGATAGAAGGACTTGACGCGATCGGAACCGGCGGTCACGTGCGAATAGAACATCAGCGGAATGACCGGGCTGTCGGCCGCGATGATCTTATCGGCGGCATGCATCTTCTCGACACGCTCCTTGTCATCGACCGTAGCACGGGCCTCGGTGATGCACTTGTCGACCTCAGCGTTGCTGTAACCGGAGCGGTTGTCGCCACCGAGAGAATCGGAGTGGAACAGCGGATACAGGAAGTTGTCCATGATGGGATAGTCGGCGATCCAGCCCAGACGGCCAAACTGATAGTCGAGCTGCTGATACTGGTCGAGCAGAGCGCTCCACTCGGGGGTATCGGACACGACCTCGAGACCGACCTTCTCCAGGTCGCCGATCACGGACTCCATGATCTCCTTGTGGCCACCGTCCTGGTTGTAGGAAAGGGTGAGCTTCAGGCCGCGGGAGCCGTCGGAACCAGCAGGGTAACCGGCCTTATCCAGGCACTCCTTGGCAGCGTCAACGTCGTACTTGCAGTACTCCCATGCGCCCTCCTGGTAGCCATCGATACCCGGCGGGATGATGCCGTCGGCAGGGGTGCGGGTACCCTTGAAGAGAGTCTTGCAGATGGCCTCGCGGTTGATGGCCATGGAGACGGCGCGGCGCACGTCGGCATTGTTGAAGGGCTCGGCAGTGTTGTTGCAAACCAGATGGTAGGTGGAAGGCTCGCCGCCGAGCAGCATGTGCTGGCCGTCGGACATGGTGTAGCCGTCTTTGGACTCGCCGCGGTCCTTGAGAGCAGCGTCGATCTGCGGCACAGGGACGTCGCAGATGTCGAGGTTGCCGGCCTGGAACTCTTTCCAAGCAGTCTCGACGTCCTTCTGAACGGTGAAGTGAACGCCGTCTACCTTGGCCTTGTTCTCGCCATAGTAGTCGTCGAACTTCTTGAGGTTGATCTCCTGACCATCCTCCCACTTGCCGTCCATCTGGAACGGGCCGTTGCCGATGGGAGCCAGGTAGAAGTTCTTGGCGTCATCCTCAGCGGCAGCAGGCACGGGAGCCAGTGCGGGGTGCGAAGCAACATAGGGGAAGTCTGCATAAGCAGCAGTCAGCTTGACCACGAACGTGAGGTCGTCCGGGCAGGAAAGGCCGGCAAACTCGTCGGTATCGCCAGCAGCAAGCTCGTCATAGCCCTGGACCATCGAAAGGTGATAGGAAACCTCGGACGGGCTGTACTCCATCGCAACGGCGCTCTTGGGGTACACGACACGGGTCCATGCGCGCTTGAAGGCCTCGGCATCCACAGCGTCACCGTTGTGGAACTTGGCGCCCTTGCGCAGATGGAAGGTGAACTCGGTAGCGTCGTCGCTGGCATCCCAGGACTCAGCAGCAAGACCGACGATCTCGTTCTTGTCGTAGTCGAAGTTGGTGAGCGCATCGAACAGCTGGAAGGAAACCTGAGTACCCTGGTCCTCCTGGACGTTATAAGGATCGATGCAGACGGGGTTGTTGATGTAGTAGTTGACGGTACTGCCCGAGGTGGCGCCGGAAGCGGAACCAGCGGCGCTGGAGCCGCCCTTCTTGCCGCAAGCGGCCAGGAATGCGAGAGAGCTCGCAGCAAGGGAGCCGCCCACGAAAGCGCGACGACCCATAACGGGCTCATGGAATTTGAAATCAGCCATGCCATCCTCCTTAAATGCAGAACATGGGCGATGCATTGCGCGAGAACTGCAATGCATCCCATTCGAGCTATACGCCCGTTGGCTGTGTGGGCGCATACACGATTGGATGTACTGTACTCTATTTTGGAAAAGTGTCGTTTGCTGTTTTTTTGATTAAACAAGGGGTATTTCTTTAGCGTGCAAGAGTTATTGCACCTTTGTCGCCAAATAATCGCAGGTTAAAGATGCCAAAAAACGCGGCCGCGCCGCACATGCAGGCACAACCGCGTTTCTCAATCGTTTCCGAAAGGCTTTTTTCCGTTAACGCAAGTGAAACAATAAGTGGCAGGTTCTAGCCGATAAACGTAATCTTGTCGCGCCCCTCATGCAGATAGTGAACGCCCTCGTTATCGAGCATGACCGTTTCTTCGGTATAGATATAGCACTTGTCGCGACCTTGCGCCGGCGCCTTGACGTTGAGCTCAAGCGCCCAGCAGGTGTTCTCATCCACGCGTACATCGCCCGCCACGGGGATGGAGCCCTGGTTTGACCACAGGCCAATCGTGGGCCCGGGACCGTGCCCATACATGTTGCAGGGATGCGAGTAGAGCATGGCGTCGATGCCCTCCTCGCGTGCGGCGGCAAGCGACGCCTCGAAAACCTCGTTACCCGTACGACCGGGCACCATGTTCTCGCAAACGATGTCCTGGAAGCGATTATTCACGGCAAGCGCATCCACAAGCTCAGCGGGAATCTCGGTCTCGCCAGGGCGCGCCACGTAGGCCAGGCGCTGACTGTCAGTCATCATGTTCATGTAGCGGATGCCAAAATCGCAATGCAGCAGGTCTCCCGGCTCGATCACACCGGTGATGCGCGATTCGTCAACACCCGCACGCTCGATATCCATCGTGGGCTCAAACCAATACTCCAGGCCCAAGTCAACGGTGCGCTGACGCATGAAGAACTCAAGGTCCTGCGTGGTCGTGACACCGGGCTTCACAACCTCGGGCGTATACATCTCTTCGAGAATCGAGTACGAGACGTTTGCCACCTCGGGCATAAGCTCCATCTCGGTAGGAGTGCGCAGCTCCATCACCTTGATGGGAAAAACATCGTCGGCATACATCCGGCTCGTCCATGTTTCATCGAGGCCCTCGAGGAGCAACGCCTCGCAGCCCGCGGAAAGGCCATCGGCAACGGCAAAGTTCTTCGAACGGTCAACGGCAATCGTCTGAGGCTGGTATTCCTCGAAGAGACGCTGAAGCGCAGCCATCTGCGGCTCCTCGCGCCAATCAACCCAATAGCGCTCGTAGAAGCGCTCGAGGTCCTCGTCGGGCATCGCCACATGGAAGCGACGTACGCCCTCCTCCGTCTTCACAAAAGCAAGGATCGTCAGACGGCGCGCCGTGGGATACATAGGCGGGAACAGTGCGCGGAACGTAGGGTCCTCGTTGTACTCGCGGGAGACATGAAGCCAGATATCGGCGCCACTTTGCTCCATAGCCTGCGGAACAATCTGCTCCAGGCGCTCCTTGAGGCAGCGCTCCTGAATCTCGTAGCGCTCACGCACGCTTCTGACCTTGATCATGTGGCTTGTCCCTTCTCGTCATAAAAAGGGATGCGCGCCGGTGCGTACACGGCAGCGCATCCCCTCTTCAAGCTATATAGATACGTCAAGCTCGGAATTAAGCGAGCTCAGCGGTGCCAAGTTCAGCGTGCTTGGACGGATCGATGTACAGGTGCTTCACGCGATCGGAACCGGCGATCTGGTGCGTGTAGAACATCAGCGGGATGATGGGCATAGCATCGCCAACCTTGCGGTTGATAGCCTGCAGGGCCTTGATGCGCTCAGCGTCATCGACGGTGGCGCGAGCAGCCACGAGAGCCTCGTCGACCTCGGGATCGGCATAGCCGGTCTTGTTGTCGGCGCTCTTGGAGTTGAACATCGGGTACAGGAAGTTATCCAGGATAGGATAGTCGGCGCTCCAGCCCATGCGGCCAAACTCATAGCTCTTGGAATCCAGGGAGCTGATGAAGGCAGCCCACTCGGGGGTGTCGGACTCGACATCGATGCCAACGGCGTTCAGGTCACCGATCACGGACTCCATGATCTCCTTGTGGCCGCCGTCCTGGTTGTAGGAAAGCGTGAGCTTCAGACCGCGCGAGCCGTCGTCGCCCGCAGGATAGAGCTTGTCGAGAATCTCGACAGCAGCGTCCTTGTCGTAGTGGCAGTCGGCCCAAGAGTTCTTCTCGTAACCGGCGATTGCGGGAGGCACAATGCCGTCGGCAGGGGTGCGGGTACCCTTGAAGAGGGTTTTGCAAATGGCCTCGCGGTTGATGGCCAGGGAGAGAGCACGACGGAAGTCGGGGTTGTTGTACGGCTCAATCGTGTTGTTAACGATGAGGTAGTACGTGGAGAGCTCCTCGCCCAGCAGCATGTGCTGGCCATCGGACATGGTGTAGCCGTCCTCGGACTTGCCGCGATCGGCCACAGCGGAGTCGACCTGAGCCACCGGGACGTCGCAGACGTCGAGGTTGCCGCCCTGGAACTCCTTGTATGCCGTCTCCATATCCTTCTGGATAGCAAAGTGGACAGCGGAGATCTTGGCCTTCTCACCATAGTAGTCGTCAAAGCGGGTGAGGTTAATCTCCTGGCCGTCTTCCCACTTGCCATCCATCTTGAACGGGCCGTTGCCGATAGGTGCCAGGAAGAAGCTCTTGAAGTCGTCCTTGGCAGCCTCGGGAACAGGAGCCAGCGCGGGGTGCGAGCACACATAGGGGAAGTCTGCAAGAGCAGAGGTGAGCTCGACCACGAGGGTGTCATCATCCGGGCAGGTCACGCCGGAGAGCTCGGTTGCAGAGCCATCGAGCATCTCGTCGTAGCCCTTGACGAAGGACAGGTGATACGAGATGACAGAAGGGGAACCGGGGTTGGTCTCGGGATTGCAGATGCGCTCCCAGCCATACTTGAAGCTCTTAGAGGTAACGGTCTCGCCGTTATGGAACTTGGTGCCGCTCTTGAGGTGGAAGGTGAACTGGGTTGCGTCGTCGTTGGCCTCCCAGGAATCGGCGACCAAGCCCTTGAGCTCCTTGGCCTCGAAGTCATAGGTGGTCAGCGAGTCGAACAGCTGGAACTCGACCTGCGTGCCCTCGGACTCCTGCGTGTTGTAGGGGTCGATGCAGACAGGGTTGTTGATGTAGAAATTGATGGTGGCACCACCAGCAGCACCGGAACCGGCATCAGAGCCGCCCTTCTTGCCACAAGCGGCAAGAGCAGCGAGAGCGCCGGTTGCAAGCGTACCGCCGACAAATGCGCGACGGCCCATCATCATGTGATTGGTAGTCATAAGACTGCCATCCTTTCGAACTAGGCCCCGAAGAGCCAAAAACCAAATCGCCCCAAAGGGGCACACACGCATCGCGGGCGCGGTTTGCCATCCTGTGCTCGCAATGAGTCAGAGTATAGGCCTTCCATCCGACAAACGGTATCGCATATTCGGCAGAAGGCTCTTTTGCTCGGGCGATTTATTCCTCCCCCTGCTCCTCCTCGTTCACGTTCATGTGAATGATGCCTCGATAGCGCGGACTCGTGCGCTCGAGCGTGTAACAATCGCCCTCTAAGCGCGGGTAATCATTCAAAAACGCCGTGATAGCAGCCTCGTCTTCGGGCGCAAGATCAAATCCAAAAATCATACAGTTGTCGTCTACATGACGGCTGTTACGGACTCCGATAATTGCGCAGGCAACGGAGGGCTGACCAAGGATATATTTCGTGGCGATATGGCTCGGCTGCACACCGTAGCGATCAGCGATCTCGGTAAGCAAGGCGAGCAGTTTCTGGTACCCCTCCCAGCCCACGGAGTCCTCCAACACCTGCAAGTACTTAACCTGCGAACGCGTCTCGGGAACCGCACGCTTGATGCCGCGCCATTTTGATCCCAAAAGGCCACCTGCAAGCGTGCCGTAGCACACATGCGAAATACCGGCGCTCTCGCAATAGGCAGACAAACCGTTTTCGGGTCTACGGTCGAACATCGAGTACTGGCTTTGGCACGAAACGACCTTCACGCCCGCGTCAACGATTTCCTTGAGATGCGGAGCGTCGAAGTTGGTGACGCCGATGTTGCGAATCTTGCCTCGCCGCTGGAGTTCCGCCAGGTCAAGCGCGGTCTCTACATAACCGGGTACGTCATAGTCCCACCAATGGAACTGCACGAGGTCGAGGGCATCACGATGCAGGCGGCGCAAGCTTCGATCGATAATCGCCTCGGTGTGCGCAAAGTCAACATCGGCCAGAATATCAAGATCGGGCACGTACTTGGTGTGAATCTGAATGTCATCGGCAGAAACAGCTCCCTGCCCCGCCTTGAGTTTCTCGACAAAGGTGCCCAAAAACTCCTCTACGCCGGTGTAGATGTCGCCGCAATCGAAAGTGGTGAAGCCAAGCTCGGTAAGCTCGAAAAATGCCCGTGTCACATCGTCGAAATCGATAGGGCTCGTCAGGGAGTGGCCCTCCGAGAGCTGCCAGCAACCGTTAATCACGCGGCTTACGGTATAACCAGGCGCCAGCTCGACGCGCTCGGGTCCTTCAAATGAATCGAGATCCATGATCCATCCACTCCTAACGTTTTGAATCCAGGGGCACCACGGTGCAGTCACCATGGCGAAGCGTGCGCTTGCCCACGCGCGAGATCTTGAACTGCGCGCCGCAATTGGGGTCGGGACAGGCTATCAGGGCGTCGGTTCCCATCCAGTCCGCCTCCTGCAGCGGGCGTTGCTTTGCCGGCAGCAGGGGAAGCAGCGCCGCAAGGGCATACATAGAGAAAGACGCGCCTTGAGGAAAAACGAGGTTCTCCCCTTCCACCAAGAAGCTGTCACCCACATGATGCGAGCAGACAAACGGCTTCTCGCCTGCCATAACCTCGACCTTGAGGTCGTACAGTTCAAACTCGTCCTCCACGGCTACTCCTATCGAACGTTTTCGCCCGCACTCCGCGCACGACTTGGCTGCAACTTTAGCACGATGCAGTTCCTCCACGCGTGCCAACATCGCGAAATAGAAAAGCGGCCGCCCGGAAGTCCCGAGCGGCCGCTTGCGCACTATATAAAAATGATGGCTTACATGCCGTAGATGCCCTGGGGGAAGAAGAACATGGCAAGCACGACGCAAATGGCAAAGACCACAGCAACAATGACCGTGAGCTTGTCGAGGTTCTGCTCCATAACACCGGTTGCGGCGCTGGAATTGTACAGCGAGCTGGCAATCATATCAGAAACGCCAGTGCCCTTGCCGGAGTGCATGAGGACAAGCGCGATAAGGGCAACAGTGGAGATAGCCCACACGATGAAGAGGATGATCTGGAACGGACCCACGAGGTTCTCCTTTAGAGATGCTAAAACTACAGTCTGCTATGGTACCACAATTCATTCGCTTCCTCACGAAACATCAAAGATGGCGTACCTATGCCACATTTTCACTGCGCCTCCTCAAAAACCGCCAACGCTTCGCCTCACAGAACAGCGCCCCGACGCTCACCGATTCGCTCGGCCTCCCCTTCACACCAACAAACGTGCGCTCAGATACAATGGGGAGTCGGTTTGATGATCGAGCATTGCAACGTAAGGATTTCCCATGCAGCATCCGGTAAAGAAAAAGATGGCCCCCGTGTTCCGCGCCGCAGAAGGCGGCTTGTTCTCGTGCGTCGAGAAAGCCGACGTTGGAGCTTCCTACCAGGAGCTCGAGCGCCAAGGCGTCGCCCTTATGGGCTGGGCCGACCCATTCATGCCCGACCATTCCATGCCCGATTTTGTGGAAGACGCCTACGCAGAGGCAGCTCGTCGTGAGTCCGCCGCACACTATACCGCCCCCATCGGCTCCCCCGAGCTCAAGGTAGCGATTGCCGAGAAGCTCCGTCGTCAAAACGGACTCGATGTTGACCCCGAGCGCAACATCCTCATCACCCCCGGCTCCGACTCCGGCCTGTTCTTTGCCATCTTGCCGTTCATCCAGCCGGGCGACGAGGTCATCATCCCCTCCCCCAGCTACCCCAACAACTTCCTCGACGTGCGCATCGCCGGCGGCGTGCCTGTAGCTGTAGAGCTCAAGGCCGAGAACGGCTATCAACTCGACCCGGAAGCACTCCAAGCAGCGATTACCCCTAAAACCAAGATGGTGTTGCTCACGCATCCCAATAACCCCACCACCACGGTCTTCAACCGCACCTCACTCGAAGCCCTCTCCAAAGTCATCATCGACAACGATCTTGTGCTCGTGTGCGACCAGGCGTTCGAGGACTTCACGTATGAAAACGAGATGATCACCCCCGCCGCGCTGCCCGGCATGTTCGAACGCACGGTAACGGTCTTTTCCTTCTCGAAGGGCATGGGTTTCTCGGGCCTGCGCGTGGGCTATATCGTGTGCTGCGACAGCATCATGGATCCGCTGTTCGCCACCGCCGTTGCCGTTGTGGGCGCTACCTCGACCGCGGCGCAGCAAGCAGCAACGGTCGCTCTTCAAAATCCCAGCTTCATGAAGCAATTCGAGACCGCATACGACAAACGCCGCCATCGCGCTGTCGAGATTTTGAATAGCGTCCCCGGCGTTCACGTGATGCTGCCCGAATCCGGCTTCCTGTGCTGGGTCGACGTCTCCGAGCTCGGCGATTCAACCGAGATTGCAGCCTACCTCACCGCCGAGGCGCGCGTCTCGGTCAACGACGGCAAAAACTACGGCCAGGGCGGAGCCGGCCACCTGCGCATCGTCCTTGGTGTTTACCGCGACGACGAACGCGTCTTTGCCGCCCTCGAGGCCGTCCGCGACGCATTACTCCGCTACAAGAAGTAGGCCGCAAGCGCACCGGGTACTCAAAAGCCAGAACCCGCCGCAACGAAAACCCACGCATAAACGTTCACTTTTCCCTATTTTTGGCGAAAAGTTGACGGATGTGCGTGGGTTTTCTCTTTTACGGAATGCGCGCGCAGGCACGCGCTCGCATTCCGCAACGCAAAAGACCGCCGCTGGATATCCAACGGCGGTCCTCAATGCACTATCTACCAGGCACGTTCTAAAGCCTACTCCTCGGTGGCGAGCACGCGGCCCGTCATCTCCTTGGAAGGCTCGAGACCGGCCATGGTGAGCATCGTGGGAGCGATGTCGGAAAGACGACCGTCCTCGATGCCGGCAAGCTTAGCCTTCCCATCAACGATGATGAACGGCACGCGATTGGTGGTGTGTGCCGTGAAGGGATGCTTGCTGCCGTCGGCGGCAACGTCAAACATATGGTCGGCGTTACCGTGGTCGGCGGTGATCAGAGCGAAACCGCCCTTGGCGAGAATCGCGGGAATCACCTTGGAAAGAGCGTCGTCGACAGCCTCGACGGCCTTGACAGCAGCCTCAAAGACGCCGGTGTGGCCCACCATGTCGCAGTTAGCGAAGTTCACGATGTAGAAATCAGCGCGATCCTCGTTGATGGCCGCGACGAGCTTCTCGGTAACCTCGGGAGCGCTCATTTCGGGCTTCAAGTCGTAGGTAGCGACCTTGGGGCTCGGCACGAGCACGCGCTCTTCACCGGTCTTGGGCTCCTCGATGCCGCCGTTCAGGAAGAACGTCACGTGGGCGTACTTCTCGGTCTCGGCAGTGTGGAGCTGCTTCAGGCCGTTCTCGGCGATGACATCAGCCAGAACCTCCTGCGGGAAGGTCTTGGGGAATGCGACCTCGACGTTAAACGTGGGGTCGTACTCAGTGAGGGTCACGAAGTGAGAAAGCTTCGGGGCAACCTCGCGCGTGAAGCCATCGAAATCAGCCTCCGTGAACGCGCGGGTCATCTGACGCGCACGATCGGGACGGAAGTTGAAGAAGATGACGGCGTCACCGTCGGCCACGCCCGCGTTCTTGCAGGCAAACGGCTTGATGAACTCATCGCCACGGTCGTCGGCGGCATAGGAGGCCTCGATGCCCGCATGGGCGCTGGCCTCGCCGTCAAACGGCTTGGTGATGATGTCGTATGCGAGCTGGATGCGCTCCCAGCGGTTGTCGCGGTCCATGGCATAGTAACGGCCCGAAACGGTAGCGACGCGCGCGTCACAACCGGTATTCTCGGAAACGTCGGCCAGGAAAGCGGAGAACTCATCGATATAGCCCAGGCCGCTCTTGGGATCGACATCGCGGCCGTCCATGAAGGCGTGGACGCGAACGCACTCGACGCCGCGCTTGGCGGCCATCTTTACGAGAGCCTCGGCATGCGCCATGGAGGAGTGAACGCCGCCCGGGGAGACCAGGCCCATGAGGTGCAGGGTCTTGCCGGAGGCCTTCACGTCGTCCATTGCGCCAACGAGAACCTCGTTGTGCTCGAGCGAGCCGTCCTTGCAGGCATTGTTGATACGGGAGAGCTCCTGGAACACGATGCGGCCGGCACCGATGTTGAGGTGGCCCACCTCGGAGTTGCCCATCTGGCCGTCGGGAAGGCCCACGTCCTCGCCGGATGCACCGAGTGTGGTGTGGGGGTACTTCTCGTACAGAGAATCCAGGAACGGATGCTTGGCGCAGGAAACGGCGTTCTCGTCGTTAGCGGGAGCCAGGCCGCAGCCGTCCATGATCACCAGGAGTGCAGGAAGATGACGGTTTGCCATATTCGCTACTCGCCTGCCTTTACGACCATCTGGGAGAAATCCTCGGCCTTGAGCGAAGCGCCGCCCACGAGGGCGCCGTCAACGTCGGGCTTGGCCACGAGCTCGGCGATGTTGCCGGGCTTGGCGGAGCCGCCGTAAAGCACGCGGATGCCGTCGGCAAGCTCGGCGCCGAAGATCTCGACGAGGGTCTCACGGATGGCGCCGCAGACTTCCTGGGCGTCGTCGGCGGTAGCGGTCTTGCCGGTGCCGATGGCCCAGATGGGCTCGTATGCGACGACAAGCTGAGCGGGATCGGTGATCTCGAGACCATCGAGACCAGCCTTGACCTGGTTCACGACGTGCTCGACATAGGTGCCGGCCTCGCGGACCTCAAGGGACTCGCCGCAGCAGAAGACAGGAACGAGACCTGCGGCAACGAGTGCCTTGGCCTTCTTATTCTCGTCCTCGTCGGTCTCGTGGAAGTAGTCACGACGCTCGGAGTGACCGATGATGCAGTAGGTGCAGCCAGCGGACTTGAGCATATCGCAGGAGGACTCGCCGGTGTAGGCGCCCTTCTCCTCCCAGTACACGTTCTGAGCGCCCAGGGCGATCGGAGCGGCCTGGATGCGGTCGTGCACGGTGGTGATATCGATGGTCGGCGGGCAAACGAGAACCTCGACGCCAGCGGGAACCTCGGGCAGAGCTTGAGCCAGCTCGTCGGCGAGCTTAGCAGCGGCGGCAACGTCGTTATTCATCTTCCAGTTGCCGGCGATGAGGGTGGTGCGGTTACTCGGCATCGTTCAGCGCCTCCACTCCGGGAAGGGGCTTGCCCTCGACGAGCTGCATGGAAGCGCCGCCGCCGGTGGAGATGAAGGTCATCTTGTCGGCCAGGCCGAACTTGTTGACAGCAGCCACGGAGTCGCCGCCGCCGATGACGGAATCGCAATCCTGGTTCGCAGCGATGGCCTCGGCGATAGCCTTGGTGCCGTGAGCGAACTTGTCCATCTCGAACACGCCGCAGGGGCCGTTCCAGAAGACGGTCTTGGCCTTGGCGATAGCGTCGGCGAAGAGCTTCTCGGTCTCGGGGCCGATGTCGAGGCCCTCCCAGCCGTCAGCGATCTCGCCGGTCTTGGCAACCTGGGTGTTGGCGTCCTCGGAGAAGGCGTCAGCGGTCACGTTGTCGACGGGAAGCAGGAACTCGACGCCGTTCTTCTTGGCCTTGTCGAGCATCTCGAGAGCGCGGTCGCACCAGTCGTCCTCGCACAGGGAGTTGCCGATGTGGCCACCCTGAGCCTTGGAGAAGGTGTAAGCCATGCCGCCACCGACGATGACGGTATCAGCGGAGTCGAGCAGACGATCGATCACGCCGATCTTGTCGGAGACCTTGGAGCCGCCGAGGATGGCGACGAAGGGACGCTTGGGCTCGGAGAACAGGCCGCCCAGAGTGGAGACCTCCTTCTCCAGCAGGAAGCCGGCGACTGCCGGGATGTAGGCAGCCGGGCCCACGACGGAACCCTGGGCACGGTGAGCGGTGCCGAAGGCGTCGAGGACGAAGATGTCGCCGTAAGAAGCGAGGGTCTTGGCGATCTCGGGATCGTTCTTCTTCTCGCGCTTGTCGAAACGGACGTTCTCGAGCACGAGAATCTTGCCCGGCTCGAGGGCGGCCACGGCGTCAGCGGCCTTCTGGCCATAGGTGTCGTCGACGAAGGCGACATCGAAGCCGGAGAGCTCGGCGAGCTTGGCGGCAACCGGAGCGAGCGAAAGCTCGGGCTGGGGACCGTCGCCCTTGGGACGACCGAGGTGGCTCATGAGGATGACGCGAGCGTTGTGCTCGACGAGATACTTGATGGTGGGCAGAGCGGCGACGATACGAGTGGTGTCGCCAACGACGCCGTCCTTCAGGGGCACATTGAAGTCAACGCGGCACAAAACGCGCTTGCCGTCGACATCGATGTCGCGAACAGTCTTCTTGGTGAAAGCCATCTGCCTTCTACCTTTCTCTTCAAAATCGCGCCATTCGGCACGAAATAAAAAGGCGCGGCCTCGAGGCATGAAGCCACAGGGCCGCGCCTCACCTGACGCTACTTACGTAAAGTATCGAAGCTCAACTTAAGCAACGAACTTCTCGAAGTACTTGATGGTGCGGACCATCTGGGAGGTGTAGGAGTTCTCGTTGTCGTACCAAGAGGTGA
>CAKUGM010000025.1 GCA_934654625.1 uncultured Collinsella sp.
GTGCTGTTCAGCCTGCTGTACGGAGTTGATCCCAAACCGATGATGCAGGCGAACTTCGTGACCATCATCGCGTCGATTCTGACCATTCCCCTCATCGCACTCATGGTCTAGGCCCCACGCCGCGCCCGTTGGCGCCCCGTGTGCTACCCGGGCGCGGCGGAGTGTTGATATCCGGCATTTGCGCCGATACCGCGTGCGATATGTCGCCCGCGCCGCAGGTGCTCTATAATGCATTGGTCAAACAGTTGAACCAAACTACGCAAGGAGCATCCATGAGCTCAGACGTTCGCGTCCGCTTCGCACCGTCGCCCACCGGCAAGCTGCACATCGGCGGCGCTCGCACCGCCATCTACAACTGGGCATTCGCCCGCGCCAACGGCGGCACCTTCATCCTGCGCATCTACGACACCGATCCCACCCGTTCCACCGACGAGAACACGCAGATCATTCTGCGCGCCATGCGCTGGCTGGGCCTTGACTGGGACGAGGGCCCGGAGGTCGGCGGCGAGCACGGTCCCTACGCCCAGACCGAGCGCTTGGAGCTGTATCGCGCCGCTGCCCAGAAGCTCTGGGACGAAGGCCGCGCCTACCCGTGCTTCTGCACGCCCGAGAAGCTTGCCGAGGACCGTGCCGCCGCCCAGGCGCGCAAGGACCCCTTCCAGGGCTATCAGCGCACCTGCCGCAACATCGATCCCGCCGAGGCCCGCGCCCGCATCGATGCCGGCGAGCCCTATGTCCTGCGCATCAAGGTTCCCGAGGACCGCGGCGACGTCGTGATCCACGATGCCGTTCACGGCGAGGTAACCTTTAACGCCCGCGAGCTCGACGACTTCGTCATCTTCCGCTCCGACGGCACCCCCACCTACAACTTCGCCACCGTCGTTGACGACGCCATGATGGGCATCACCCACGTCATCCGCGGCGACGACCACCTATCCAACACCCCTCGCCAGGTCATGGTGTACGAAGCCCTCGGCGCCCCCGTGCCCACGTTCGCGCACATCTCCATGATCTTGGGCGCCGACGGCAAGAAGCTCTCCAAGCGCCACGGCGCCACTTCGGTGGAGGAGTACCGCGACCAGGGTTACCTGTCCGACGCCTTCGTCAACTACCTGGCCCTGCTCGGTTGGTCCCTCGACGGCGAGACCACCATCGTGCCGCGCGATGTGCTCGCCTCGAAGTTCTCGCTCGACCACGTGTCCAAGAACCCGGCCACGTTCGACCCCAAGAAGCTCGACTGGATCCAGGCGGAGTACATTCGCACGATGAGCGACGAGGAGTTCGCCGACAAGATCATGGTCCCCGAGCTGCATGAGGCAGGTCTGGTTGAAGGCAATCTCGAGTACGACGAGGCATGGATCGACGCGCTCGCCGCCATCGTGAAGCCGCGCACCAAGTTCCCGGCAGACGTCGTGACCGTGGCCTCCCCCATCTTCGCCACCGCTGAGACGCTCGAGTACGATGAGAAATCCGTGGCAAAGGGCCTAGCCAAGGAGGGCATGGGCGCCATCCTCGACGAGGCGGAGGCCGCACTTGCCGATGCCGAGTGGACACCCGAGGCCATCGACGCCGCCCTGGAGCCGCTGCCCGAGAAGCTCGACCTCAAGAAGCGCATCGTCTTCCAGGCCGTCCGCGTGGCCATCTGCGGCAACATGGTAAGCCCCCCGCTTTCGGACACCATGGCGCTCATCGGCCGCGAAGACTGCATGTCCCGCATCGCCCGCGCCAAAACGATGGCTTTGTAATCAAGCAAATACAGCACCCGAAAAGAGAGCTCGGCCCCACCGCCGGGCTCTTTTCATACCTAAAACGTGCGCGAAGCGCACACTTTTTTTCTTCCCGTTTAGCCGTAGGAACTTGAATGCTCTATCCTAGAGGCGGTTGGCATGCCGAGTTTCGGTAGATTCCGCACGCAAAGAAGCGTCCAGCGGACGCTTCGTCTTGCGCAGGACTGACCGAGCCGAAACTCGGCATGCCAACCGCCAGCCTCGCAGTAAGGAGCCACCATGTCAGGAACCCCGCAAACCCTTGCCACGACCTCTGCATTCGAGGTCCTCGGCCCCATCATGGTGGGCCCCTCTTCCTCCCACACCGCAGGAGCGCTGCGCTGCGCACAGGTCGCCGCCTCACTCGTTGACGGAGACGTCACCGAGGTGACCTTCACCCTTTGGAACAGCTTTGCCCACACCTATCGAGGCCACGGCACCGATCGCGCCCTCGTGGCAGGCATCCTGGGGCTCGACACCGACGACGAACGCATCCGCGACGCTTTCGATATCGCTCACGAGCGCAACCTCGCCTACAGCTTCCACGTCGCCGGAGACGACGGCTCCATCCACCCCAACACCGTCGACATCGATATGAAAAACGCCCGCGGCGAATCCATGCAGGTGCGCGGCGAGAGCCTCGGTGGCGGCAAGATGCGCATCAGCCGCATCAACGGCGTGGGCGTCGACATTTCCGGCATGTACAGCACCCTGTTCGTAGCCCATCGCGACCTGCCGGGCGTACTCGCCGCCCTCACCAACCTGCTCGCCTACGCACACGTGAACATCGCCTTTTGCCGCACGTACCGTACCGAGCAGGGCGGCCAGGCATACTCGGTATTCGAAACCGATGGCGCCGCGTGCGCAGAGGTCCTTCCCGTGCTCAAGAATCTCGACCATGTGGACTTCGCTACCTTTATCGAGCTGCCCGGCTCCGCCTCTTCGCTCTCGCCCGGCGTCTCCACGCCCGAGCTCTTTGACGATGGCGCCCAGCTCCTCGATGCCTGTCGCGAGCGCAATATGAGCATCGGCGCCGTGATGGAGTTGCGTGAATGCAAGCTTGTCGGCAAAGAGCGCGCGCACGCGTCCATGGCCAGAACCCTCGCCGTCATGCGCGAGGAGACAAGCGCCCCCCTCGCCAACCCCACGCCCTCACTCGGTGGCTTTTTGGGCGGGGAGGCCCAACGCGTTGCGACCGCTTCCCCAAACGTGCGCCTCTCCCTTTTGGGCGAGGTCCAAACCGAAGCCGTCGCCAAGGCCATGGCCGTCCTCGAACGCAGCGCCTCCATGGGCGTGATCGTCGCGGCCCCCACAGCCGGCTCTTCCGGTATCGTCCCCGGTTGTATCCTGGCGCTAGGCGAGCACCTGTGCGCAACCGATGAAGCCATCACCGAAGCACTCTTCTGCGCGGCAGCCATCGGCCTCAACCTAACGACTTCCGCCTGCGTAGCGGGAGCCGAAGGAGGATGCCAGGCCGAGGTGGGAAGTGCCGCCGCCATGGCAGCCGCCGCCCTCGTTCAGATGATGGGCGGAACGCCCGAGCAGGCCCTCCACGCCGCCTCCCTGGCGCTTTCCAACCTTTTGGGGCTCGTGTGCGATCCGGTTGGAGGCCTTGTAGAAGTCCCCTGCCAAACGCGAAACGCCATCGGCGTGGCCGCGGCGTTTTCCTCCGCGCAGCTCGCGCTCTCCGGCATAGGCAGCCTGGTGCCCTTTGACGAGATGGCGAAGGTCATGCTGAGCGTCGGGCACGCCTTGCCCGCAAGCCTGCGCGAGACGGCGCGCGGCGGCATCGCTCAGGCGCCTTCCGCCCTTTCGGCATGCGCTCGCTGCGGCATCTGCTCCTAGCGTACAGCCGCACCGCTTCCCCTGTATCAAATGCTTCTCGCAAAGTAGTGAAAACTCCATATCACGTGCCCTATCGAAAGGCGAATAGGTATAATCGCCTATGCTAGATGGCAAGTTTTCAACCAAATCGAGGAAAGAACCCGATGGCATTCGATGCACAGTCCGGGAACGGCGGCGTGACCCCGCCCCAGCCCGTAGCGCCCAACTCCACCCGAATCATGTCTCCTGTCCCGCAGGCTACACGCGTCTACTCCGCAAACACACGCGCCCAGCAGCCCGGAGGCGCCCATCGTGCGCCGAGCCATATGGCAACCCCCAGTACGGCCGCCGGAAACGGCAATTCCGCTCAAAAGGGACCCAAGCACGGCAACCGTGGCAAAATCGCAGCCGCCATCGTCGGAGGCGTCCTCGTCGTAGCCTATATCGCGGGCGTCGTCACGTTCTCCAACATCTATTACCCCAACACCTCGATCGCCGGCGTTGATGTGTCCCTCGCCACGGCGAACACCGCGGCGCAGCGAATCGAGTCCGCGCTCTCCAACTACTCCATGCACCTCACCGGCTGCGGAATGGACTGGACGTACAAGCCCGCCAAGGGAACGTTCTCGATCGATGCCGGCGCCGAGGCGCGCGCCGTCCTTGCAAACGATTCCGCCTTCGCCTGGCCTATCAAGCTCATCCAGTCGCTCGCCACGGGCAACGCTAAGGAAAATCTCGCGTCTCTCGACGAAACCACGGCAGTCACCTACGACAAGGACGCCTTCAGCAAAGAGCTCGGCGCCGCTATCGACGCGTTCAACCAGGACCGTTCCGGCACCTTCGATGCCGCCGGCGCCTACGACACCGACGCGGGAAAATTCACGGTCCAAAAGGCCCGTTCGAGTCAGCGTCTGAATGCCGAGACGGTGACCAAGGCGGCAACAGCTGCCATCGAGAGCGCACAATCCACCTGCACCCTCGATGATTCCGCCTATGAGCCCTTGGCTGGCGGCGCCACCGACGAGCAGCTTCAAAAGGCATGCGACGCTGCGAACGAGCTTCTCGGCGTCAACGTGAACCTCAAGATGGGCGGAGCCACCGTCGCCACGCTCGATGGGGCCCAGATGTGCAAGTGGATCACCTTCGACGATGATCTCAATCCCGAGCTCAACCACGACCAGCTTGCCGAGTGGATCCATAACCTCGCCGAGACCAAACTCGATACCGCTGGCACCGAGCGCACCTATACACGCGCGGACGGCAAGCAGATCACCATCGGCGGCGGCACCTACGGCTGGGTCAGCGACGAGGCGTCTCTTGCCCAAAAGATTCAAGACGCCGTTGCCAACAAGCAGACGGGCGACATCGACATCCCCACCAAGCAGACCGCCGCGAAGTACACCGACGCCGGCCAGGCGGACTGGGGCGCCTACGTTGACGTCGACCTTGCCGAGCAGCACGCTCGCTACTACGATGCCGACGGCAACCTTAAATGGGAGTCGGGCATTATCTCCGGCAACCCCAACGCTGGCAACGCCTCAGATACGGGCATCTACGCCATCAACAACAAGGAGCGCAACGTCAAGCTCACCGGTAAGAAAGATCCCGAAACCGGAGAGCCCATCTACATCTCCTATGTCGATTACTGGATGGCCTACATCGGCGGCGCCGTGGGCCTGCACGATGCCGACTGGCAGGCATCTTCGAGCTTCTCAAACCCCAACGCCTATCTAAGCGTGGGAAGCCACGGCTGCATCAACCTGCCTCCCTCCAAAGCGGCCGAGTTGTTCGATATCATCAACGTTGGCGATTGCGTGGTCGTGCACAACTAGCGAAACATCCATCCCCCGCAAGGCAGGGCGGCGAACCCGTGTAAATCGGGTTCGCCGCCTTTTCGTTATCGCTATTGAAAGCAAACGCGCGCTAGGCTTCGAGACGTGCCCGCAAAGACATCAGGCCATGTTGGGTAAGATCGTTTGCCACCGCAGAGACCCGTTCGATGGGAATAGAGCCATCGGATAGCATCCATGCGCGATAGATGCCCACGATACCGCTGAGCAAAAATGAGAGATAGTATTCAAAGAGCTCATCGGGAAGATCGCTCGGCACCAAGCTGCCCTCAAGCAACGCATGCTCGAGCGGTTTGCGGATACGCGAGATGAACTCTTCGGTTGGCAGCAACTCAAACAGGCGCCTATTGATAACGATGTTCTCGCTCACCACCCGATTTGCCGTGGCGAAAAACGCATCCGCTGCAACCTGAACTTCCTCAGCGCTTCCAGGCTCATGGCCACCCAGGGCCTCTGCGATACTCTCGACGATATACTCGACCCAGTCTTCGGCAACAGCATCGAGCAAGCCATCTATACTGCCAAAATGCAGGTAAAACGTCTTGCGATCGATATCAGCCTCGCGAGCGATCGAGCTGATGGTGATATCGCCCAGGTCTTTCTTCTCCAAAAGTCGCTCAAAAGCGGCAAGAATCGCCTTGCGCGTGCGGACCACACGACGGTCGACGCGTGCGCCCGTCTCGGTTTTCTTATTGCTCATCGTCAGCCCCTTTGAGGAAAAGGATACGAACAACCGTTTCTTTGTTGAATAGACACAATAGGAAATTCTACGTTTGTTGAATATATCACGTTTGGGTACCATCCCCTGTAGCGAATGAGCCCGGTGGCGCAATTCCGCAGATGTCGTCCATAAGGGGACTCGTTACCGCATCTGCAACCCCAGCCGCTTCTCTTCCAAGAGGAAGAGTTTCGCGCCACCTGGCCGCTCGTGACGTCAAACAGGAGGGAACACATGGCACTCAAGCAAGCAGCCGAGCGCGCCGCGCTCAACAAGCTCATCGATTATCTGGACGATGATCCGGTAGACCACGTAGACAAGATCATGGACATGATCAATAAACTGGTGCCAGATAACGTCTTTCCCACTCAGCGCGAGGCATTCACCAACGTAATCAAGAGCCGCGGCAACTGGTACGACCTCATCATGCGCGTCTTCAAGCTCAATCCCGAGATGCGCACCCGCCTGCTTAAATCCCTCATTGTCGACGGAAATATCCTGGCCTGGCCCGTGCAGGAACAAAACCGCGAAAAATACCAGTGCAATATCCCCTGGGCCATCTTGCTTGACCCCACAAGCGCCTGCAACCTGCACTGCACAGGATGCTGGGCAGCCGAGTACGGCCATAAGCAGAACCTCTCCTTCGAGGATATCGATTCGATCGTTACGCAGGGCAAGGCCCTGGGCACGCATATGTACATCTATACCGGCGGCGAGCCGTTGGTGCGCAAGGCCGACCTCATCCGCATCTGCGAGAAGCACCCCGATTGCGCATTTTTGTGCTTCACCAACGCAACGCTCATCGATGAGCAGTTCTGCCAGGACATGATTCGCGTGGCGAACTTCGTTCCCGCCATCTCTGCCGAGGGCAACGAGCACACTACCGACGCTCGCCGCGGTGAAGGCACCTACAAGAAGATCGAGCGCGCGATGAAGCTCCTGCGCGAGCACGACCTGCCCTTCGGTATCTCCTGCTGCTGGACCAAGCAAAACGCCGATACCGTGGCGACCGAGGAAAACATGGATTGGATGATCAACGAGGGCGCGCTCTTCTGCTGGTACTTCCACTTCATGCCGGTTGGCCGCGGTGCCACGGCAGAGCTCATTCCCACGCCCGAGCAGCGCGAGCACATGTACCACTTCATTCGCGAGATGCGCGAGAAGAAGCCGCTGTTCACCCTCGACTTCCAAAACGATGGCGAGTACGTGGGCGGATGCATTGCCGGTGGTCGTCGCTACCTGCACATCAACGCCGCGGGCGACGTGGAGCCGTGCGTGTTCATCCACTACTCCAATGCGAACATCCACGATGTGAGCCTGCTCGACGCGCTGCGCTCTCCCCTGTTCATGAAGTACTACGAGAACATGCCCTTCAACGACAACTATCTCAAGCCCTGCCCGATGCTCGAGAACCCCGACGTGCTTCCAAAGTTGGTCGCCGAATCCGGTGCGCACTCCACGGACCTCGTAGAGAAGGAGACGCCCGAGCAGCTGCGCGAGAAGACCAAGGCCGCAGCAGAGGCCTGGAGCCCCGTCGCCGACCGCCTGTGGACCGACAAGAGCGACCCGCTATACCTCAAGCGTCGCGACGATCGCATGCAAGGCATGGCCGAGTCCGACATGCACAAGTTCGCTGCCCAGGGCCGCACCCTCAAGCAATAATGTGACAGCAAATCGACAGGTTTATTTTGTCACATTTTCACAGGTCCTACACATAAGACAAGCAAGCGCCCTTCCAATCAAAGCTGGAAGGGCGCTTGTACATTACAGCGAGGCGAAAAACTACGAACGAGGCTTTTTCTTGAACTGCGCCGGAGAGACCGTGATACCGTCAGCGGACTGTCGAACCGTCTTGCGCGCAGCAGGTTTCTTGCGAACCGATACCGCGGCGGCAGGATGAACGGACGTGGGTGCGGGCGCCTCCTCGCCGCTCTCGATAGCGGGCAGCGGAGCGGAGATCCGATCCTCGTGATGGGACGAATAAGTGCGCTTCTTGGTCTTCTTGCCGGCAGATGAAGACTTTGCCGATGCAGCCGAATCTACACCCAAGCGACGCAGCGCACGATCGAATCGCTCATGGATACTGGCGTTGTGAGCGCTTTTAAGGCCCAGAAGCGGCGCTGCCAGGATCGTAGGGGCAATAAACGTGATAAGACGCCACAGGAGGTATCCTGCCGTCGCAGCCGATCCAAAGAAATGACCCAGGAACAGCGCGAAGCCGCCCTCGGCACCACCCGTACCGCCCGGCAGAGGCACGGCAGAAGAAAGCAGCTGAACGAAAGCGCTTGCCGCCATGACCGAGAAGAAGTCGACCTCATGCTTGCCAAACGCGAGCATCAAAAAATACGGAACCAGATAGAAAAACGCAAGCTGCAGCATGGTGATGATGACGGTCAGCACCATGGAGGAGAAATGCCCGGCGGAGAGCTTGAACTTCTCGGAGAACGAATAGATCTCGTTATCCACAAAGCCGCGCCAGCCCTCGATCTTCGTCTTGGACATGCCCACGCGCTCAAGCAGGTTGATGATCCAGTGGGCCAGGCGCGTCACCATACCAGGCATAAGCGCTACGGCAAAGATGCCAAGAAGGATGAGGCAATGCCCACCAAAGCTAAAGACGCACAGCAGCGTGATATCGCCGTATTGCTCCGCAAAAAACGGCATCCTGGCCAAAAGCAGGATTGCGCCCCAGGCGACAAGGCCAAACTGATACACGATGAAGCGCGTGAACTGCGTGGCACCGGCCTCGCCCACGTTTTGTCCCGCCTTGGTCAGACGATAAATCTGAGCAGGCGTGGAACCCATCATCATGGGTGTGAGATTGCCGAAGAAGATGCCCGACGCCTCAACGGAAATGAGGTCGCGAATGCCAACGGGCGAATTAGGATCGAGCCACACGGCAATTGCGTAGGCAAGAATGCCAAAGACGAGATACAGGAACATGAAAAAGCAGGCAACGAAGAGCCATCCGCCCTTCACCGACGCCATCGCGCCCCAAAACTGCGCCATCTGGCCCGTAACCACCAGGTAGACGATATAGGCGATGAGGACAATGCCGATGAAGATGGCACCGCGGCGAGCGGTCTTGGTATCGTCACCGCCAGCGACTTGAACGTCGACGTGCGAATGAGAGGAATTGTGCTTAAGGGGCCCCGTCATGGTTCTCCTTTAATTGAACGTAGAACGAGTTCCATTGTACGTCCTGCGCGCCATCATCCCGAGACTTCCATGCAAGCTTGCATCACATTTTTGAAAGGTGCGATCCCAAGGACCTCGAAGTGCCCCATCAAAGACAAAAACCCCATGGCGTATGATTGACAGGCATGATTCTCGGCATGAAAAAAGGCTCCCAAAGGAGCCTTGAACAATCGATGGTAGCCCGTACCAGATTCGAACTGGTGATCTCCGCCTTGAGAGGGCGGCGTCCTAAACCGCTAGACGAACGGGCCATGTGCTGAAGCATCGCTGCCTCAATGCGAGAGTTATATTACGGGATATCGAGGACTTTGCGCAAGGGGTAATTTAAAATCATCCTAATTTGTGGATGACTCATGAAGAGCCGAGGTAGAAGAGGTCGACGAAATACCCGCCTCCCGCACGAGGCACGACAGAAGATCGTCGCGATGGTTGAGAACGGTACCTCGCATCGCCGCCGCAAGCGCTTGATCGAGCAGTTCGCCAATACGACGGCCGGGCTCAACCCCCACAGCGATAAGATCGCGTCCCGAGATATCCAAGGTCTTTACGCTATACGCCTCGCCACTGGCAAGAAACGCATGGACCATCTCGCGCATATGCTCGACTTCCCACACGTAGTCAAAGCAAAGCGTGGACTTTCCCAGGGCATCGGCACGCTTGAGGTCAAACAACTCGTCCATGAGGCGCGGCGTATCCGCGCCCTCGCCAGCGAGCCGCTTCATCATCCCCAGCAGGCTCTTTCGATCGGCCTTGAGCGGACGATCGTGATACTTGATGAGTAGACAGGCGTCGCGAATCAAATCGTTTGGAAGGGCCAGTCGATGCATGATCTTCTGCGCCATCTTTGCCCCGAGCTCGGGATGACCGTAAAAGTGGCCATGGCCATCTGCATCCTTGGAAAAGGTGCCCGGCTTGCCGATATCGTGCAGCAGCGCCGCCCACATGAGTGAAGACGAGATGGCAGATGCCGGGAGCTCGTCATGCTGCTGGGCGCGGGCGAGAACGCACACCACCGTAAGCACGCGGTAAGTATGGTCGTAGACGTTGTAGTCGTGATAGATACTGCACTGGTCGAAGTTTCGGCAGGGTTCAAGCTCTGGAATGGCGGCACACATCACCTCGGGATAGCGCTTGAGGGCATCTCCCCCAAGGCCCGTGGCGAGGATGCCCTGTAGCTCCACGCCCACACGCTCGCGCGCCACGGCGTCGAGGAGGGGCGCGCAATCCGCCAGGGCCTTGCGCGTAGCAGGCTCCACGGTGAAGTCCAAGCGGCAGGCGAAGCGAACGGCACGAAGCATGCGCAGGGCATCTTCCTCAAAGCGGCGCCGCGGCTCCCCCACCGCACGGATCTCTCGACGTGCAAGGTCGCCCACGCCGTCAAACATGTCGAGGATCCCGCGGACAGGATGCCAAGCCATGGCGTTAACGGTAAAGTCGCGACGGGAGAGGTCCTCCTCCACGCACTCAGCGCGAGTGATTTCTTCCGGATGGCGACCGTCGGTATAGAAGCCGTCAAGGCGGTAGGTAGTGACCTCGATGCGCTCGCCAGCGGCGATAGCCGTGATACCGCCGAATTTGATTCCAGACTCGACCACACCGATTCCCGCGGCCTCGAGAGCAGCTTTGCTTTGCTGCCAAGGTGCCGAGCAGCACATATCGACATCATGCGACGGCGCGTGCATGAGGGCATCGCGCACCCATCCGCCGACGACCCATGCCTCGAACCCCGCCGCCTCGAGCGCGCGCAGCACACAACAGGCAGGCCCCGAAAGCCGCGTCCCCTCAAGATCGATATCTTCGTAAGCGCCGCTATCTGCCACTGATTCCCTTTCTGTTCTGATTGCGTTAACCAGTATACCGACTTCCTCTCCCCCGCCCCACTCCCTATGTGACAAAAAGTCGACAGGTTTATTTTGTCACATTTTCACAGGTCCTACATATTTAGACGCAGCCGCCATGTGCTTGTATCGGCGCACCCGGGCAAAAAGCAACCCGGCCGGCGGTCGCTATCTTTCTTTCGCTCTGGAACAGGAATATATTTGCGATGGTCAACCGTCACGAACCCGTAGCGCCGCGTCGCACGGGAACGCATGCATTTGATTGGAGACAAACATGACCATGCACGCCATAGACCCCGCCATCACACAGGAGACGTCGGCCCGTATCGCACGGGACCGCGCTACCGTCATTGCCCGCAATGCCGCCAGCTCATGCGGCGTTCGGGCCGCTGCACACAATCCGCAGGCAGCGTCGCTTGCCTCGACTACCTTTGATGTGCAGCTCAAGCAGGGAGACATCACCAATCAGAAGCGCTCCGGCCGCTGCTGGATGTTCGCCAGCTTGAACACCATGCGCTACCGCATCATCAAGAAGCTCGGCCTCAAGAGCTTCGAGCTCTCGCAAGCTTATCCCCTCTTCTGGGACAAATACGAGCGCGCCAACTGGTTCTTCGAGAACATCATCGCCATCACTGGCCTAGACCTCACCGACCGCGAGGTGGCCTTTCTGCTGGCAGACCCGCTATGTGACGGCGGCCAGTGGGACATGTTCCGCTCGCTCGTCAAAAAGTACGGCGTGTGCCCCAAGGAGGCAATGCCCGAGACCGCGAATTCCTCCAACACGCGCGACCTGGACAAATATCTCACGCGCTACCTGCGCATGGGAGCAAAGAAGCTCCGCGAGGCGGCGGCAAGCGGCGCGGGCGCAGACGAGCTGCAAACGATCAAGAACGAGCTGCTCTCCGATGTCTACCGCGCCCTTGTGATCTGCCTGGGCGAGCCGCCCGTGAACTTCGACGTTCGCATCCGTGACGAAAAGGGTGAACTCAAGGCCTCCGGCAACTATACTCCCCAGGAATTCTTCCGCGAGTTTGTGGACATGGACCTCGACAGCTATATCTCGGTTATCAACGCACCTACGCCCGACAAGCCGTATTACCGTTCATACACCGTTAAATACCTGGGCAATATTGCCGAAGACGGCGGCGTGCGATACGTCAACCTGCCCATCGAGTCGCTCAAGCGCATGGCGGTGGCGCAGATGCGCGATGGTCTGCCCGTATGGTTTGGCTCCGACGTGGACCAGGGATTCGATTCTGAGCGCGGCTTGCTTGACCCCGCCTCCATTGACGTCGATGCGCTCTTTGGCCTGCCTATCGAGGCCGGTCTCAACAAGGGCGATCGCCTGCAGTATGGCGAATCGCTCATGACGCACGCCATGACGCTGCAGGGCGTAAGCCTTGACGAAGCAGGTGAGCCGACCTCCTGGCGTATCGAGAACAGCTGGGGCGATGAACATGGCCATGACGGTTACGACATCGGATCTGCCAAGTGGTTCGACGAGTATGTCTACCAGGTGGTCGTAGACAAGAAATACCTCACGGCCGAGGAGCTCGCCGCCTTCGAGAGCGACCCTATCGAGCTCGCCCCCTGGGACCCCATGGGATCTCTTGCCTAACCAACCTCCCAATGTGACAGCAAAACGACAGGTTTATTTCGTCACATTTTCACATGTCCTTCACAAACGCTGGATAACGCCCTTGCCAATTCCCGTTAAACGCTCCAGCTCACGTATGCTGAAGCCGCAAGACCTTAAATGTCCCAAAAGGTCATCGCGCACGGGTTTTGGCAGGGCTTTTATCTTCGCAGGGCTCGCAATGCCATATTCGGTCAAAACCTCAACTAGCCGAGGATCGCGACGAAGCCCCTCCAACTCCTCCTCTACAGGATCCCATATGGGCAAGATGCTGTTCGTAAAGGCAACAAAACCACGCCGCCCACCGGTCAAATCGAGCACCGTGGTCGTATCCGCAAGCCCCTCTTCGCCGCGCGCATACTGCCCATAGCTGCTCCATCGATAACGCGTGGCAAATTCAATGCCGGCTTTTTGCGGATTATCGTGAATATAGCGCACGGTCTCGAGCAGCTGTGCATCGCTCTCGATCGGCTCGCTCCAAAACCTCGCATCGAAAAGATGGCCGGAATGGCCCGTCTTGCGATTGTAGATGCGGGAATAGGACGAGAGAACCGCTTGAAAAGCAGCAGACAACGCTTGCTCTCTATCGAGTAGCGCCAAATGAAAATGGTTGCCCATCAAACACCAGGCGATAACAACGATGCGTTTTCGAGAAAAAACCTCCTCGAGCTTTCGCAGCAAGAGACGGCGGTCATCATCGTCTTCGAAAATCAACTGACGACCGTTGCCACGAGCGCTCACGTGATAGTAGCCCGACTCTGATATTTTGCGCACCCCTGTTGCCATAATGCCCCCTCGGTTGGTTACATTTGACAACAGCTTAGAAAAAAGTAGCTTTTAACTGGGGAAATAACGGCAAACGGTATCCGCGGGGATTCCGTATCGTCTAACAAAAATATCCCCTGCATCTAACAGAAAACCAACAGTGCCGCTCTTGCACATCGAACAATTCGGCGCTAAACAAATGAACCCGCCGAAAATTCACGGCGGATCCACAATTCAAAAGACGATTGTAGGCGAGAATCGGCGAACGGCAGAATGTGACAAAACAAACCTGTCGACTTTGTGTCACAGTCGACTTTGTGTCACACCTAGTCGATAGTGCGAACCTCAACGTGCTGGCGGTACTCCTCCACCTTGGCAAAATCGCCCTGACCGGCGCACTCGACCACATTGGCCCCCGTCGCCATGGCCAGACGCAAAGCATCCTCTACATGCTCGGGATCGTCATGCCACATGGACAGGAACGCCGCGAGCGTAGAATCACCAGCGCATACCGTCGAGAGCACCTTTACCGGCACCGTACAACGCGCATACCAGATATGCTGGCCATTGGAGAAGTAAGCACCCTTGCCGCCCAGCGTAAGCAGCACGTTCTTGGCGCCCTTCTTGTGGAGCTCGACCATAGCGTCCACAACCGTCTGCTCGTCATCAAGCGAGACCTCCAGGCCAAAGATGTCGAGCAGCTCGTCATCGTTCGGCTTGATGAGCAACGGTTCCTGGGCAACAAGGTCGGACAGCTGATGGCTCGAAATGTCGAGCACAAACTCCGCGCCGCGAGCCTTAACGCGCGCGATGACCTTCGCAAGGAAGTCCTCAGAGGTATGGGGCGGCAGGGATCCAGAGATGACCAGGCACTCCATGTCTTCAAGAGAGTCGATCAGATCGAACATCTCCTGCTCATTGGCGGCGTTAACGGCGGCACCGGCGTTCACCATATTGAACTCGCGGTCCTGAGCGTTCAGGAACACGTTCACGCGCGTAATACCGTCGGTCCAAACGGGATGAACGTCAACGCCCTTTGCCTGGGCGCCCTCGACGATAAAGCGACCGGAGAAACCGGCGAAAAATCCGAGGATAGCCGTATCCTTGCCAAAATGATTCAGCGCAAAGGAAACGTTCAGACCCTTACCATTTGGGCTATACACGGCATCGCGCGTGCGCGTGACGCAATTGGGCTCCAGGCCATCGCACGTGATGTTGTAATCGATAGCAGGATTGGCGGTAAGGGTGTAGATCATGATGTCTCCTTTGATATGGCCCACAAGGCGAAATTGCTGTGGAAACCCCTTTTAGCGTATCAAATCGAAGCCACGCGAAAGCCCTGCCCACAAAGAAACAAACACGATGAAAAACGAAAGGCGAGCAATAAAAAATCAGGAGGTCACGAGCGCCGAACGCTACCGATCACCCTCTTATCTTCCGCAAACGGTCGATTTACGGCCGTGAACGGCAGAATGTGACAAAATAAACCTGTCGACTTGGTGTCACATGAAGAAGGCCGGGTGCCATAGGGGGATATGGCACCCGGCCTAAAGGACCGAACGATATGTTCGAAAAAAGCGAGGAAACAGGCCTCTTTGCCTTACAGGCGGGGAAGCTTGCGAACCTCGATGCGCTTGCTGTACTCGTCAACGTGCGAGAAGTCGCCCAGACCAACGCTCTCGGCAACGTTTGCACCGGTAGCAAGGGCGAGCTTCATCGCGCTCTCCACGTTGTCGCGGTCGTTGTACCACATGGTAAGGAAGGCTGCGAGCGTGCAGTCGCCAGCGCACACGGACGAGACCAGCTTGATGTTGAACTCACGCTTGGCATACCAGATGTCCTCGCCGTTGGAGAAGTACGCAGAGCCACGGCTACCCATCGTAAGCAGGACGTTCTGGACGCCTACTTCATGGGCCATCTTAAGGGCGCGGCGGGCATCGTCATCGGTATCGATCGTAACGCCGAAGATCTCGCGCATCTCGTGATGGTTGGGCTTGATGAGCAACGGCTTCTTGGAAGCAAGCGTCTTGAGCTTGGAGCTGGAGAGGTCCAAAACCACGTCGGCGCCGCGAGCGTGAGCATGCTCCATAACCATGTCCAGGAAATCCGGAGAAGCCTTGGGCGGCACAGAGCCGGAAACAACCAGGCAATCGAGATTGCCTGCGGTATCCAAAATGTTATAGAGCTCCTGCTGAGCCTGCGGCGTAAGCGGAGCGCCCGGGTTCAAAACGCCGTACTCGTGCTCACCATCGTTGAGGTAGGAGTTGATGCGGGTGATGCCGTCGGTCCACACCGGGCGGCACAGGCAGCCCATGTTCATGGTCTCGTCAACGATAAAACGGCCGGTGAAGCCTGCAAAAAAGCCGAGCGCCACGGAGTCGACGCCAAACTTCTTGAGGGCGAACGAGACGTCCAGGCCCTTGCCGTTCGGCGTGTAGCTGGCATGGCTCGAGCGAATGTTCTCGTCGGGCACCAGCGACTGGCAGGAGACCGTCATGTCGACGGCCGGGTTGGCGGTTAGCGTGTAAAACATAAATTCCCCCTAACTTGAACACAGGGCCGCACGACGTGGGATTCCACACCGTACGACCCTGCAGATTACCTATCTCATGACCTACGCACGATTAGCGAGCGTTGGCCTCGAGAAGCGCCTTGACCTCTTCGGCCGTGTCGAGCGCCAGGGCCTTCTCGGCAAGAGCATCGGCGTCGGCCTTCGACCACTGAGAAATGGTCTTGCGGGCGCGCAGGATGCTCGGCGCAGACATGGAGAACTCCTCCAGGCCAAAGGAGATGAGCACCGGCTCCAGCAGCGGATCGGCAGCGGCCTCGCCGCACATGCCAACCATGATGCCGGCCTTGACGCCGCTCTCGATGATGTTCTTGAGCGAACGGAGAACTGCCGGGTAGTACACCTGGTACAGGTTGGAAATGGTGTCGTTACCGCGGTCGGCGCACATGGTGTAGCCGATCAGGTCGTTGGTGCCGATGGAGAAGAAGTCGGCCTCCTGGGCCAGCTTGTCGGCGATGAGGGAGGCGGCAGGCGTCTCGACCATGATGCCGACCTCGATGTTCTCATCGAAGTCGACGCCCTCGGCCTTAAGCTCAGCCTTGCACTCCTCAACGAGAGCCTTGACGGCGCGGACCTCCTCGACGCAGGTGACGAGCGGAATCATGATCTTGACGTCACCAAAGGCGCTGGCGCGCAGCAGAGCGCGCAGCTGGACCTTGTACTGGTCGGGGTTGGCCAGGCAGTAGCGCACGGCGCGGAAGCCCATGAAGGGGTTCTCTTCCTTGACCATGTGCAGGTACGGAATCTCCTTGTCGCCGCCCACGTCGAGCGTACGGATGATGACGGGGTTGCCTTTGAGAGCCGTGGCGACCTTGCGGTAAGCCTCGAACTGCTCGTTCTCGGAAGGAAGCTCCTTAGCGTCCATGAACAGGAACTCGGAGCGGAACAGGCCGATGGCCTCAGCGTCGTGCTCGAGAGCAGCGGTGACGTCGTCGGGGCTGCCGATGTTGCAGGCGAGGATCTTCTTCACGCCGTCGGCGGTAACGGTCTCCTTGCCGCGATAGGCCTCGAGGGCCTTCTTCTCGGCAGCGAAGGCCTCAGCCTTGGCGGTGTAGTCGGCAAGGGTGGCTTCGTCGGGATCGGCGACGACAACGCCCTTGGAGCCGTCGACGATGACGGTCATGCCGTTCTTGAGCTCGGTGCAGGAGTTCTCGACGGAAAGAACCGCGGGGATCTCGAGAGCGCGAGCGATGATGGCAGAGTGGGAGGTGCGGCCACCGGTCTCGGTGACGATGGCGGCGACGTTCTTCTTGTCGATGGTGGCCGTCATGGAAGGCGTAAGGTCATGCACGCAGATGACGGTGCCGGCGGGCAGCACGGAGAGGTCGACGACCTCGCGGCCCAGCAGCTCGGCCAGAAGGCCGGTGCGGATGTCGGCGATGTCGGCGGCGCGCAGACGGAACATCTCGTCGTCCATGGAGAGGAACATGTTCTCAAACATGGTGGTGGTGTCGACGAGAGCCTGCTCGGCGCAGGTGCCGGCGTCGATAGCCTGGTTGATCTGGTCGGTCATGCCGGGGTCCTGCGCAAGCGCGATATGACCGATCATGATCTCGGCCTCGTGCTCGCCCACAGAGACCTTCATGGCCTCGGCCTGAGCCTCGGTCTTCTGGCAGAAGACGTCGAGAGCCTTGGCGTAGCGCTCCTTCTCGGCGGCAGCGTCCTCGACGGCGTGCGCCTCAAAGCTCAGATCGGGCTCGACAGCAACGGCAACGGTGCCGATACCGATACCCTCGGAAGCGTTTACTCCCTTGTACATGCAGATGTCCTCTCTCTTTGGCGCCCCCGTCGGGCGCCCCTCTCTTTGATGCCGATGCGGCACCGCATAAAATAACGCAGGCACCCACCCTCGTGAGGCCGGCACCTGCGCTATGTTACCTAAAGATATGGTCCATGGTGTTTGAGTTACTCGCCCAGGCCGCTCTTGATGAGCTCGATGGCAGTGGACAGGGCATCGGCCTCGTCCTCGCCGTCGCAGCGAATCTCAACCTCGACGCCGCTCTTAATGCCGGCAGCCATCAAAGCCATGGGGCTCTTGCCGTTGACCTCGCGAGTGGAACCCTCGTCCGTAACGGCGACGACCTTGACGTCGCAGGCGAACTTGCCCATGGTGGACGCAAACAGACCGGCGGGACGCATATGCAGGCCCTGGGGGTTGATAAGGGTGACCTTCTCGGAAACCATGACGACTCCTTCTTTAACCGAACACGCGCGGTACGTGACCATGCGTGAAACATACCTCGCATAGTTTACCCCAAAAGTATGGCAACCCCCAACCACGCGTGCAGACAATGGGTTTATTTCCATAGCCAAAAGCGATCGGCGGAATATGCCCTTCCGCCGGCAGAATGTGACGCAACAAGACAGTCGACATTCTGTCACGAATAGGCGCTTTCTAGCTTCGCGTGAATGGAAAGAAACGCCAGCTCAACGGCAAAATGTGACAAAATAAACCTGTCGACTTTCTGTCACATTAAAATGCGCGCCGCGGGGATAGACCCTGCGGCGCGCATGTTTTTGACGCGATGCTATGTGCTGTACGGCGTTACGCCAGACGGCTGCTAATGGCATCGAGCACCTGAGAAGGCTCGGTAGCGCTCTTGACGGTAGCACGGAAGCCCTCGTCCATCAGCGCCTCGGCAACCTTGGAGAGGAGCTTGAGGTGCGTGGTGCCGGCCTGGGACTCAGGGATGAGCAGGGCGATGGCCACGTTGACCGGAGCCTGATCCATGGTATCCCAACCGGCAACGCCCGAATCGTCCTTGACCACGATGACAGACGGGGTCTTGACGGCGTCGCACTTGGCATGCGGGATGGCAAAACCTTCCATCATGCCCGTGGTGCCCTCGCTCTCGCGGGTCAAGAATGCCTGCATAAGGGCATCGGCGTCATCGGCGATACCGTGCTTCACGGCCTCGTTGGAGATAAAGGAGAGCACGTCGTCACGACCAGCGAAGTCCTGATCCAAAAAGATGTTCTCCTCTTTGACGAAACCGTCGGCAGCGGAAGCGGCGGCCTCGGCAGGTGCGGCCACAGCGGTGGCAGGGGCAGCCTCGACGGCAGGAACAGCCTTCTGTTTCTTGCCGTACTCGACCTTCTTGAAGATCACGAAGAGAATACCGCCCACGATGGCGCCAATCAGGATAGCGATGACCCACTGCAGGCCGCCATCGACAACGGGGAGCACGAGGAATCCGCCATGGGGCGCGGGATCGTGAACGCCAAAGAAGATAGTGAGGATGGAAGCGATGGAGGAGCCGATCATCATGATGGGCATGACGGGCCAGATGTTCTTGGTCATGAACGGAATGGCGCCCTCGGTGATGTGCGTGCAGCCCAGGATGAAGTTGACGATACCAGCGTCGTGATCTTCCTGGCTAAAGTACTTCTTGCCCACAACCACGGCAAAGGTGGTGATCAGCGGAGGAACGATGCACGCAGCGGAGACGGCAGCCATGAAGTTGGTGCCGAAGTTGTACGTATCGGTGCCAACACCTGCGGCCAGGGCCTCGGTGAGCATAGCGGTACCGGTGACGTAAGCAGCCTTGTTGACCGGGCCGCCCATGTCAAAGGCGCACATGCAGCCGATAGCCAGACCCAAGACGATGGGGCCGGAGGCCGAGAGGCCCTTAAGGAAGTCCATCATGGCCGTGTTGATGGCAGCCATGGGACCGGAGATGCCCAGCATGACCATGCCCACGATGAACGTGGAGAACAGCGGGTAGAGGAAGATGGCCTTCAGACCGTTGAGGTTCTGGGGCAGCTTGGCAAAGACCTTCTCCAGCAGCAGGATAACGTAACCGGAAAGGAAACCGCCGACGATACCGCCGAGGAAGCCAAAGCCCACACCCGAGCCACCGGCGTCGATCAGGCCGGTCTCAGGCGAGACGGGCAGACCGGTGATGGCGATCATACCGGCAACAAAGCCGGGAACGAGTGCCGGACGCTTGCCGATAGACTCGGCGATATATGCCGAAAGCACCGGAACCATAAGGTTCATGGCAATGCCGCCGATGATCTTGAGCATCGCGGCGAAGGTGTTGTACTGGGCGTTCGTGGAATCGAACGACATGATGCCCCACAGGAACGACACCGCGGTGAGCACGCCACCGGCGACGACGAACACGAGCATGTGGGAAACGCCGTTCATAAGGTGCTTATAGAGCTGGTGTCCGATGGACTCCTTCTCCTCTGCAGCGTCGTCTGCAGCGACGACGACTTTGGAGGCATCGCCCTTGGCAGCGAGGGCGCGGTCGATCAGGGCGCCTGCGGCCTCGACGGACAGAGCCTTGGACACGCCGACCGTCACCTGGGGCTTACCGGCAAAACGCTCTGCCTGAACGTCCTTATCGGCAGCGACTACGACAGCACGGGCGCCGGCAATCTCTGCGGGGGTAAGCTCGTTTTCGATTCCAACCTGGCCGTGGGTCTCAACCTTAATGGTGAGCCCGCGCTCAGCCGCAGCCTTCTCCAGCGCCTCCTTTGCCATAAAGGTATGCGCGATGCCGGTCGGACAACCGGTTGCCGCGATAACGTCATACTGCTGAGCCATACGTCCCTCCTTCTCTCTAGAAGTGAGCGCCCTCCCCTTTTGGGCGCTGCATTCTCGATCATCCGCAAGGCGTGCAAAACGCGCACTCCTCCCGGCTTTTCGCCGAGAATCATAGCATGTGCATACACGGCTTCTCCACAGCGGATGACCGCACAGGGTGAAAGGTTCTTTCATAGCGGTGAACGGTGTTTGAAATGTTCTCGTCAAATACCAGCTCAAGCACTGTGATAATGATTTCAGCAACTTGTTGACCAGTACCGTTCACCGAATAATGGAGGTTCACATGGCGTCAGGAGAGCTCAGTGCGCTATCGCTCATCAGCTCAACCCGTGAATTCTCGGGGACCGAGCAGCGCATCGTAGATTACATCCTGGATCACCGCGAAGAGGCGCCCACGATGACCGCCGCGCAGCTCGCACGCCGCAGCGGAACCTCCGAGGCCACGATCTCGCGTTTTTGCAAGCATCTGGGTTTCGACAACTACCGCAGCTTCCAGTTCTCGCTGGGCCGCGATCTCACGCTCAAGCACGACGGGCTTGACCTCGATGGCGAGATATCGCTCGACAACGTAGAGGATTCACTCAAAAGCATCCTTGCCACCAAGATGGGCGAACTCGAAGCCACACTGCGCGGCATCGACGGCGCCACGGTGCGCAATGTGGTGAAGCGCCTGGCGGGCGCCGACGTCATACAAATCGCCGCCGTAGGCAACACCAATTCTGTGGCACTCGACGCCACGTTCAAGTTCTCGCAGCTGGGTCTGCGCTGTACCACACATGAGGTGAACGAGATCGCCGTGGGCTTTGCCCTTACCATGCAGCCCAAGGACGCCTTACTCGTAATCTCCAATTCCGGACGCTCCCAGCGCCTGATGCGCGTAGCCCAAGCAGCCAAAAACCGCGGCGCCTGCGTGATCGCCATCACGGGCGACGAGCAGTCTCCCCTCGCCCGCCTGGCGTCGTTTGTGCTGCGCACCGTAAACCACGAGGCGCTGCTCACCACGGGCGACTTCGCGTTTTCCAAGATCTCGGCCATGGCGATCATCGAGACGCTCTATTACTTCTTGCTGCACGAGATCGAAGACGGCCGCGAGCACATCAGCCGTTACGAGGAGCTTATCCAGCCGGACAAGGATGTGGAGTAGCGAAGGCGGACGGACTTTATTTGTCATATCGCGAGACGGACCGGCACGGTATAATCAGGTGCGCATGCGCCATTAGCTCAGTTGGATAGAGCAGGGGACTTCTAATCCCAAGGTCGTTGGTTCGAATCCGACATGGCGCACCCCAACGTTTATGGATACGCCTCGTGCAGCAAGTACTGTGCGGGGCGTTTTTTGATGGTCCCATCGAGATGGATGGCAGAAATCACCCTACACTTCTGCTGTGTTTGTACGCGCTGACCGTCTGTCCCCTTTGGGGACAGACGGCGAGATTATCATGATGATTGTTAGACATGTAGCCCTGTTAGGAGAACGGCATGCCACGCTTTTCCATCTGCGTTTCATCATATAAAGATGAAGAATATCTGCCCGCCTGTATCGACAGCGTCCTGGCTCAATCATTTACCGATTTCGAGCTCATCGTAGTTGACGACGGAAGCCCCGACTCCACCGCATCGATACTTGAGCAATACGCTCAAAAGGACAGCCGTGTCATACCGCTCATCCAAGATACGAACCGCGGGCTTCACGTCGGGCGAAAAATTGCCGTTGCAAAAAGCACCGGCGACTACATCATTCTCCTGGATTCGGATGACGAACTCGGCGACGACTGCCTTGCCAAGTTCGACTCTTATCTCAACGCCACCCCCTGTGATGTCCTTCACTTTGGCATCGATGTCATCAATGCTGGCGTAAGCGACAACGAAGCTTCCAACTTCCAGGACTACATCAATGCACCCGTTGACCCCCTGTTCAATAAAGACATATTTGAAGCCGTCTTCAGTGCGCGCAAGGGTTATCTTCAGGACTGGCGTATCACTCAGCGCGTCTATGCGGGGGGCTTCTTCCGCAGAATGTTTGCGGCGATGACTGACAACAGACTTGAGCGCGCCGAAGACGCCTATGAATCTTTTGTCACACTCGCAAACGCACGCTCGCAATACACCGTCAACGACATTGTTGGCGTGCGCTATTATCTGGGTCGAGGCGTCAATTCCGACTCTTCCCTCTCGACATCGGCCTTCTTCAAAAGCGCTTCCGATTTTCAAGCCAACGTCGATCACATGAGAACATTTGCAGCCGCCTTCGATGCCTTCGATATCAAGAAGACCTGTTCGGATGCCGTTGCAAAAATGTATGAGCTGCTTTTCAACGATTGGCTCGTTCGCGTGCCGGAAGACCAAAAGCTCGACGCTGCCGATGAGGCCGCAAAGGTTATGGGTAAAATGCCCGTTGCCGAAGAACTCATGCGCCTTTCTCGCGACAGGGCTTATGGCCTTCTGCAGGCAAATAGCGCCCCCGCAAACGACATGGCCCTCGATTGGTACGAGCACGCAAAGCGGCTGGTATCAACTGACGCTGCAACTTCTCCACGCTTCATGTCGTTCTACACCGCAGCTCGCGACCACGTAAACGATCTAATCAACATGACAAAGCGCAAAAGCTATGAAAACCGAAACATTCGCATCTTCGTCTCGGCACACAAGCCTGTCGAACTATTTGACAGTTCGATACTCCAGCCGGTTCAAGTTGGTTGCAGCCTTCGTAATGACAGGTTCCCTTGGGCCTTCCACGACGACAAGGGCAACAACATATCGGATCTCAATCCCATGTACTGCGAACTGACAACCCAGTACTGGGCCTGGAAAAACACCTCGAGCGAATATGTCGGCTTTTGCCATTACCGTCGCTATTTTGACTTCTCAAAGACGAGCCACGATGAGAACATCTACGGCGAGATCATGGACGATTTCATCGATGCGTCATCTCAAAAGAAATACTCACTGGACGACGAGAGCATCGAAAAATTCGTGACTCAGTACGACGTCATCACCACTGAGCGTAAGGACATTCGCACCTATGTCGGTCGGAATGCCACCCTGCGCTCTCAATACGATGCCGCAGATAAACTATTCGTTGAAGACTTGGACAAGATCGTCTCCATCCTCAAAAAGCAGCATCCAGAA
>CAKUGM010000026.1 GCA_934654625.1 uncultured Collinsella sp.
GGGCGATTGGCGCAACGGTTAGCGCAGGTGCTTTACACGCACAAGGCTGGGGGTTCGAATCCCTCATCGCCCACCATCGAATTTGAAACGGCTCCGGCAACGGGGCCGTTTTTCGGTTTGGCCAGGTGCAGGGGATTCGAACCCGAAAGGGCGCGGAGCCGGGGAAACGCGCAAGCGTTTTCCGGCGCAGCGCGCAAGGCGCGGGACGCGCCGCAGCGGGTCGCGGGCGGCGCAGCCGCACGCGGAATCCCTCATCGCCCACCATTGAATTCGAAACGGCTCCGGCAACGGGGCCGTTTTTCGGTTTGGCCAGGTGCCACACCTGCCGGCAAGGACCCTCCACATAAAACCCAAGCCCCTCCCCCCCCGCTCAAAACCCACGCACAAACGTCAACTTTTTGCCAAAAATAAGGAAAAGTGAACGTTTGTGCGTGGGTTTTGAGGAAGGCGGCTCGAAGGCGGTCGCATTGTGCGTGGGTTTTAGCACGAAGACAGGTCGAGGGCAGTCGCAGAGAAACGACCACCCTCGAGTTCAAGTCATATATACATGTAAGCGCTAATTGCTCGCGATCTACCCCAAGATCTTCGTCAGGGCGGCAATAAGCGCGTCGACGTCGGGCTTCTGGCAAACAAGCGGCGGCAGGAAGCGCAGGGTATGCGCGCCGGTCGCGTTAATCACAAAGCCAGCGTTCAGGGCTGCGGCAACAACATCGTGGGCATCGTTCACCGTGTCGTCCAGATCGCAACCGAGCATCAAGCCACTGCCACGCACCTCGGTAACGTGCGACACCTGGGCGAGCTGCTCGGCAAAGTATGCGCCGACCTCTGCCGCATGGGCGGCGTAGTCGCCGCGGACGAGCTCAGACAAAACAGAAGCCGAGGTAGCGACCGCAAGGTTGCTGCCTCCAAAGGTCGAACCGTGATCGCCCGGACGGAATGCGTTCGCAATCTCCTGCTTGGCAACCACGGCGCCCATAGGCACGCCGCCGGCAATACCCTTGGCAAGGCTCATGATATCCGGCTGCACGCCATAGGTCTGCATCGCAAACGGCTTACCGGAACGGAAGACGCCGGTCTGCACCTCGTCGGCGATGAGCAAGCCGCCGTGAGCATGGGCCAGATCGCGCGCGGCCTCGACAAACTCCTGCGTAAGCGGATGCACGCCAGACTCGCCCTGAATCGGCTCGATCATAACAGCGCAAATCTCGGAGCCATAAGTATCGAAAATGCTCTTGAGCTGCTCGACATCGTTGGGATCGCAGGCCACAAAACCACCCGGCAGCGGCTTGAAGCTATCCTGCAGCCAATCCTGCATGGTCGCGGCGATCGTCTCGAGCGTGCGCCCATGGAAGCCGCCACGCAGCGCCACGATCGTGTTGCCACCGTTGCCCATGCGCTTGGCGTAGAGGCGCGCAAGCTTCATCGAGCCCTCGTTGGCCTCGGCGCCCGAATTGGAAAAGAACGCCTGCCAAACCTGCTCGCCCTCGGCGGGAGCAGCCGCGGACAGAAGTGCCTCGTCGTCCTTGGCATCAATGGCCTTAACAATCGCAGCAGCACCGGCAAGGTCGTCGTTGGCAAGCTTGGAGAGCAGCGCCGCTACCTGGCCGCGATGCTCGATATAGAAGTAATTGGACACGTGCGTGAGGTCGTGCACCTGCGCGTCCACGGCGTCGACCACGGCCGGGGCGCCATGGCCTAGGCAGCATACGCCGATACCCGCAAGGAAATCGAGGTACTCGCGGCCATCGTCGCCCACAAGCGTCATGCCGTGACCGCCGGTAAACTCGACCTCAGAGCGGCCGAAGGTATGCATCACATAGTTGGATTCAAGAGCCTTTTGTACGGAAAGGGACATGATCTAGCCTTTCGGTCGAAAAGAATGTCTACGAACAGATTAAATGGCATTGCCGCAGCAACCGCTACGAAAGCGCCTGCAACTTGGAAACCTCATCCAGATTCTCGAACAGGCGCGCCGCAAAGGTCGAAAGCGGATGCGGATGCGTATCGTACTCGTAGGCCGTCTCGCTGGAATGAAGCACCGTGCCCACGCCAGCATCGGTGAGCAGCTCGAGCAGCAGCGAATGCGGCGTGGTGCCATTGATGATATGCGCGCGGAACACGCCGGCCTTGACCGCCTCGATGCAAGCGTTGAGCTTGGGGATCATGCCCGTATCGATCTCTCCGCGATCGAGCATGGCCTGGCATTCCTCCATAGTGAGGTTGGAGATGAGCGAGCTCTTATCCGAGAAATCCTCGTACAGACCGTCAACGTCGGTGAGGAAGATCACCTTATGCGCGCGCAGGGCTCCAGCGATGGCACCGGCAGCGATATCGGCGTTGATATTGTAGAACCCGCCATCTTCGCCCTTGGCGATGGTGGCGATCACAGGAATGTACTCGCCGTCGATGAGGCGCTCGATGTAGTCGACGTTCACGCTCTCGATCTTACCGACGCGCTGCAGCTCGGGATCGAGCGTAGAGGCGATAAGCGTACCGGCATCGCTGCCCGAAACGCCTACGGCAAGATTGCCGTGCTGGTTGAGGGCCGCCACGAGCTCTTGGTTAACCTTGCCGCCCAGGACCTCGCGTACGATATCCATGGCAGCAGGCGTCGTCACACGCTGCCCGTTCTTGAATTCGACAGGCAGATCGTAGTGCTTGAATGCCTCGTTGATGGCCTTGCCGCCACCGTGAACGATCACCGGCTGCATGCCCATGATCTTGAGCAGAACGATATCGCTCATCACGTCTTCGCGCAGTTTTGCGTCGACCATGGCCGCGCCACCGTACTTGATGACGACGACCTTTCCCGTCAGGTTCTTAATCCACGGCAGGGTCTCGAAGAGCACCTGGGCGGTCTGTTCGTTGAGCAAAGAGGGCTTCGCATCGCGTGCGTATTTCATGCTACATCCTTATGAGGTTGGCCGCGGTGCAGCAGCGCCGCGGGATGGAGGGCAATATTCGACGCGCGACTATGTGCGGTAATCGCCGTTGATGGTGATGTACTCGTGCGTAAGATCGCAGGTCCAAACCGTCGTGGAGCAATTTCCCGCGCCCAGGTCTGCATCGATAACGATCTCGGGCGCCTCGAATCGTCGCAGCGCCTCGTCCTCATCAAAGGGAACGGTCAGACCCTCGCGGCATACGGGTATGCCCATGATATCGATGGACACATCGGTTTGCTCAAAGAACACGCCGCATTTGCCAAGCGCCATAGCGATGCGGCCCCAGTTGCAGTCGTGACCGGCAATTGCGGTTTTGACCAGCGGGGAGTTTGCCACAGCACGGGCGGCGATGTCGGCGTCCCCTTCGGTTGCGGCCCCCGTCACGTTAACGGTCACGAGCTTTGACGCGCCCTCGCCATCGGAGGCAATGCCGCGCGCCAGAGCTTCGCACACCGAATACAGGGCATAGCGGAGCTCCTCGTAGGCGTCGCTTCCCTCCTCGATAAGGGGAACGTCGACAGCGGCGGCGCCGGAAGCAAGCATGATGCACGTATCGTTGGTGGACGTGTCGGAGTCGACCGTCACCTTGTTGAACGTCTTATTGACGCAGCTGGTAAGAAGCGTGTGAAGCGTTGCGGGAGCCACCGGAGCGTCGGTAGTGATGACGCAGATCATCGTTGCCATATTGGGCATGATCATGCCCGAGCCCTTGCACATGCCGCCCACGGTGAACTGGCAATCGGCATATTCGAGCTCGCCGCTCGCGTAGGTGACGGCGTACTCCTTGGGATGCGTATCGGTGGTCATGATGGCTCGCGCGGCATCGGCGCCGCCCCGCTCGGACAGTTCGTCAAAAACCGCCGGGATGCCGATCTCAAAGCACTCGATGCCCAGCTGCTGGCCGATCACGCCCGTCGAGGAGACGAGCACCTGCTCGGGAGCACAGCCCATGACCTGCGAGGCGATCTCGCAACTCTCGCGAGCTAGCGCCAGGCCGGGCTCGCCCGTAGCGGCATTGGCATTGCCCGAGTTGATGATGACGCCCTGCACCCGGCCGTAGCCGAGCTCACGACCGCCCAGATGCTCGCGGCACACCTGAACCGGCGCCGCGCAAAAACGATTGGTGGTAAAGACGCCCGCCGCGGCAACGGGCGCATCGGCGGCGACCATGGCAAAGTCCAGGCGCTCCGGATTCTTGCGAAAACCAGCGTGGATGCCCGCGGCCTTAAAGCCCTGGGCGCTTGTCACGCCGCCATCCGGCACGGCGCGCAGACGAAGATCAAACGAATCGATATCAAACAAGAGAAACTCCCCAACGATGGCATTTGTTTTGCGTACCAGTGTAGCCAGCCAGCGTCGTGTAAACAACGTTTACACAGGCATGGCAATAAGAGGGAGACCTCGTCGCTCGTCCAGCCCAAAAACCACGTTCGCGCATTGGATAGCTTGACCTGCCGCGCCCTTGCACAGATTGTCGATCGCAGAGGTCACCACAAGCATGCGAGCAGTCTTGTTGAGGGCAAGGCCGATCTGGCAGGCATTGCTGCCGGCGACCGAAGACGTCTTGGGCATCTGGCCGGCATCGAGCACGCGCACGAAGGGTCGATCATCATAGAACTCACGGTAGCGCTCAACCACCATGTCGAGCGTCAGCTCCTGCGCGGGAACCTCGGCGAGCGGAATATTGATGGTCGAAAGCAGGCCGCGCTTGAGAGGGGCCAGGTGCGGCGTGAAGACAACGTGGTCCGGCAGGCCGAGGATCTGCTCGATTTCGGGCGTATGGCGATGCTTGCATACGCCGTAGGCCTCGACGCACTCGTCGGCGCTGCAGTAATGAGTGCGCGCATTGGCCGATTTGCCGGCGCCCGTCACGCCCGAGATAGCGTCGACGATAACTACGGCGCCATCGGCCAGCCAACCGGCATCGACGGCGGGATATGCGCCCAGCGAGGTCGCCGTAGGATAGCAACCGGCGCAGGCCACAAGCGTAGCCTCCCCCGCAGCGTGACGTGAGGCCGCATCTGCAAGCTCCTCGTCAAAGATCTCCGGAAGGCCAAAGGTGCGCGTCGCCAAAAGCTCGGGGCTCGTATGGGGTGTGGCGTACCACTTCTCATAGACGGCGGGGTCGGACAGACGGTAGTCGGCCGAGAGGTCGAACACTGAGACGCCCGCGGCAAGAAGGCCAGGCACAGCAGCGAGTGCCGCGGTATGGGGAACAGCCAGGAATACGGCGTCGCATGTCTTGAGGACGGGGTCGTCGTGCGTGGTGAAAGCAAGGTCGGACACGCCAGCAAATACCGGATACACGCTTGCAAGCGACTGCCCGGCATCGGCGTTGGACGTAATGGCCACGAGCTCAAAATCGGGATGGGCGATGAGCAGGCGCACCAGCTCGACTCCCGCATATCCCGCTGCCCCAACGACGCCAACCTTGATAGCCATCGATTCGTTCATCTCCAAATGTATATTTCAGGGCGATTCATGCATATCTACGTATCAGCGCCCATCGCTTATCGAATAGCTCGAAAGGATAGCACTCTAATATGAAAGACTTTTTGACATATGTGGCCGTGACCGTTTGGAAACAAAAAGGGGTGGAAAGGACTTAAAATCATTGTTGATGTGCAAGAATATATTACGTAATATCTTTCGACCTATCTTGCGATTGGAGCGGACAATGCCTGCAATCAAACCTGTTTCCGACTTGCGTAGCTACAACGAAGTCCTTTCCGATGTGCACGAAGGGTCTCCCGTCTTTTTAACTAAAAATGGACGTGGGTGCTATGCGATTTTGGATATGAAGGACTTCGATCGCCTCAATGCTGCAGGAATGCTTGTGTCGCAGCTCGAAGCCGGCAAGGCGTCGGGAGAGCAGTCTGGCTGGCTATCCGAAGAGTCTGTAAAGGCACATTTCTCGCTTTAAGGAGCAGCCGTGTCCTTGGACATCAAATTCTCTCCTCTTGCCCAAGACGACCTTGAAAGCGTTTTCGGCTATATTTCCGACGAACTCTCAAGTCCAAATGCGGCCAAGACAACCATTGACGAGATTCTGAATCGGATTGGCCTTCTTGCCCGGTTTCCCCTATCCGGCACTCCCCTATCCTCAATTTACGCAGTCAAGAGCGAATACCGCTACGTTCGATCGGGCAATTATCTCGCGTTTTATCGTGTGTCAGACGCAATCTACATCGACCGTATCCTCTATGCAAAAAGCGACTATCTAAAGAAACTGTTGTAACGCAACCGCACTTGCACGCAAAAGGCCCCGCCTGTGGGGACGGGGCCGGGTTCAAGGCGTGATTTCAAGTCTTGAGCAAACGATCATCGAGCGCTGATGAGTTCAATACCTGGATGCTTTTTCTGAATAGCCTCGGCAACAGCGGGTTCAAGCGTCTCCTCTGTCACCACAGCGTCCACCTGATCGAAATCAATAAAACCGGAGAAAGTCACCTTGCCGTACTTGCCCGTGTCGATCAACATGATGGTTTCAGATGCCGCATGCGCGTACGCAGCTTTAAGCTGCGCCTGCTCGTAGCTTTCGGACGTGAAACCGTCTTCGACCGTCATGCCGTTTGCAGAAAGAAATGCCTTATCGACATGCAGATGTTCAACGGAACGCAACGATTCAAGCGAGTAAGCGTAGCGATATCCCGTACGCACCCATCCGCCCAAGAAGAGCAAATCGGCCTCGGGTATTTTTTCCTCGACAAAAGCGGCGACTTCAAAATCGTTCGTCACGATCGTAAGGTCAGGAATTCCCACAAGATGCTTTGCGAGCTCCAAGGTTGTGGTGCCGGTGTCGATAATAATCGAATCTCCAGCCTCGACAAACTGAACGGCGGCAGCGCCAATGGCACTCTTAGCGTCGCTCGCATGAGAACGCCGCTTTTGATAGTCTTCCACCTTCATGGTTTTTGCCACAGACATTGCTCCGCCATGGCAGCGGCGCAGCTTGCCTTCGCTCTCGAGCTCATCAAGGTCGGCACGAACCGTAAAGGTCGAAACCCCAAATTTACTGGCAAGGTCGTTTACCATTACCTTAGGCTGCCGCGAAAGAATGCCCAAGATGGCAGCGCGGCGCTCCTCGGGAAAGAGCTTCCGCTCACCAGCCTTTTCTGTCGCCGTAGTCATAACGCCCACCCCTTTGCGCCGCGAGCATTAAACGCCGCAACGCCAAATAAAGAAGCATCCCTTGAGCTCATTTTCTCCGATATGCTTCCCTCAATTACACAAATCAAATCATAGCTTATGAACAGCGCCGACGTTGCTCAGCGCCTGAACAATCTCGGTAAGCGCAGCGCCCGATTGGGCCAGCACGGTTCCCTCGACAGCGCCCTCAACAAAAGGACAGTCCGCCATGGAAACGGTATCGTCTTCCATATCCTCGAGCACCATTTTGACAGTCATGACCGCGCTGCCCATATCCATAAGCACCACGACGCCATCGCCCTGCTGTGCTTGCTCGATTGCAGCCTCGATCTTCTCGTAGCTCGTACCAAAAGACCCATCTTCCAAGCCGCCGGCAGCAACCACCACAGCCTGCGGCGCCATCATGTGTGCATAATCAACCATCGCCTCGGCCAAAGCCTGCGAATGCGAAACAAGAACGGTTCCAACCATAAAAGACCCCTCCAATAGTTCGGGCCCGGTCACATCGATCGAGCCCGCTTCTCTTTCTTAATTCTTGTAAGCCTGCGCAATCGCCGCCATGCAGTAAGCGAAGGAAGCCGCGCCGGGGTCCTTATGGCCCACGGAGCGCTCGCCCAGATAGCTGGCACGGCCCTTATGCGCAATCAGCGGAATCGTAGCCTCTGCCCCCTCGGCAGCTGCTGCAGCCGCCGCATCAAGTGCCTCGGCAACACCCTGATGCGCCTCGACGCTACGCTCGAGCGACCTGATAGCGGGAACCATGGCGTCGAGCATGGTCTTATCGCCCTCTTTTGCGCCAGCGAGCTCCTGAATTCCCTTGAACCCGGCATCAAGACCCACGGTGAACGAATCGAGCGTCAGCCCGCCCATCTTCTTTGCGGTAATTCCCAACTTGCGCAAAATGGTTCCGTACAGCGGGCCCGAAGAGCCGCCCACCTTCGAAACGACCGTCATGCCGGCCGTACGAAGCGCGGCGGGGACGCCTCCTTTTTCAAGAACAGGCAGCTGCTCACGAACGGCCTCGAAGCCGCGAGCCATATTGATACCGTGATCGGAGTCGCCAATAGGCATATCGAGCTCGGTGAGCTCATCCTTATGGGCGCTGATCACGTCCGCGACTTCGGAGAGCACGCGACACACAAGCCCTGTCGCCTCATCGGCAACACCGCCGTCGGCAACCTCGGCCTTTTGCTCGAGCACCTTCGCTGCCGCCGGAGCGGCATCGGCCGCCTCTCGCGCCACAGACCCCTCGACCCATGCAGGGGCCTGAGCGGGTGCCGCCAAGAGTTCCTTGAGCTCTTCATCCAGGCGCAAAATCGAAATCGAGAAACCGCGCATCTCAAGGGACGTCATATATGGACCCATATAGGTACGCCAAACGGGGATGCCGCGAGAAGTCAAGACATCGTGTACGCGGTTGTTCACAATGGCGAGCTCATAGGGCGGAGTCGCGCCCGAGCTGTTTACCATCACTGCAACCTCATGGCCGGAATAATCGATATCGCCCAAGATCTTTTCGAGCATCTCGTCGACCATAGCGTCAACGGGCTCCATAGCGGCGCGGCGCACACCAGGCTCGCCATGAATACCAACGCCCATCTCCATCTCGTCATCTGCGAGCTCGAAGCCAGGCTTTCCCGCAGCCGGCACGGTGCAGGGCTCGATAGCGACGCCCATAGTGCGAACGTTAGCGATAACCTTCTCGGCAACGCGTTTCACCTCGGGCAGGTCGGCCCCGGTCTCGGCCGCCGCGCCAGCGCACTTATGAACAAAGACGGTGCCCGCCACGCCGCGGCGACCAACGGTAAACGTCGAATCCTGAACCGCCACGTCGTCGTCCACGACCACATGGTCGACGTTAAATCCGTCTTCCTTAGCCGCCTGCTCGGCCATCTTAAAGTTCACGGCATCGCCCGTGTAGTTCTTGATGACCAGCAAGACGCCCTTGTTGCCGGGAGCCACCGCTCCAATCCCGGCGGCAACCCTGTCCACTGCAGGCGAGGTAAATACCGCGCCGCCCACCGCGGCATCGAGCATGCCGGAGCCCACAAATCCCAGATGTGCCGGCTCATGGCCCATGCCGCCACCGGAAACAAGGGCAACCTTGTCGCGCTTGGCATGCGCGCGCACGACGATATCGTCCGCCGCCTTTGCGATAAGCGACGGATATGCCTTCACGTAACCATCGACCACTTGGCGCTCGACATCAGCCGGATCGTTGATGAACTTTTTCATAGCAAATCCTCTCGTAAAAAAATCCCGCGATGGCCCGAGGCCAGCGCGGGATTCGATTGGGGGACAACGTAACAAGCATGTGCATGCGCGAATATGGAAAAGCGAGGTGCCGCTCATCCATGTTCGCGCAGGCGCGCAGGCAAGACGTTCCCGCATTGCGTGCCCGCGAAAGGGCTTCCGAACTGGTTGAATAACTGTCGTTGGTGCCGCTCGAACCAGTTCGGAAGCAAAAGAGACGATTTAGTCCGGATAAACGATCGCGTTCTTGATGACCGCTCCGGAAGCATGCTCGAGAATGGCCTTCTCGGTGTCATCGATGGAGTACTCGTTCTGGACGAAGATCTCCTCGGGGAACTGACCCATCTTGATCATCTCGAAGGTGCTGTGGACATACATCGGGGTGGTGTGGAACACGCCCTTGACCGTAAGCTGGCTGTAGTGCATGAGGTTGGCATCGAGCGAGACCTCGGAGCCCTTCTTCAGGCCACCGAACAGCAGGACGAAGCCACCCGGGCGAGCCATGTGCATAGCGCTCTCCCAGACCGACGGCACGCCCGTCGCCTCGATGGCGACGTCTACGCCACGGCCGTCCTCGGTAAGGTCCTTGACCGCCTGAGCCTGATCCTCGACCTCATCGACCTTGACGGTATCGACGGCGCCGAGCTTCTTGGCAGCCTCAAGACGAGCAGCGGACATATCACAAGCGATGACATGGGCACCGCGCAGGACGCACATGCGCACAAAGCCCAGGCCGATGGGGCCGCAGCCGTTAACGACAACGTAGTCGCCAATCTCGATCGGGCAGTTGGCCGTACCGTAGACGGAGCAAGCCATGGGCTCGAGAAGGGCTGCCTGCTTGTAGCTCATCTCGTCGGGCATGTGGAACATGTTCATGTTGACGATGGGCGCGGGAATGAGCTGATACTCGGCATAAGCGCCGTTATCGAACTGATTCTGAATCAAGCTCTCGCACATGGACTCGTCACCGCGCTTGCAGTAGTAGCAGTGGCCGCAGGGTGCGGAGTTGTGAGCCACCACGCGATCGCCGACCTTGAAGTTGGTAACGCCCTCGCCCACGGCTGCGACGACACCGGAAGCCTCATGGCCAAAACCGAAGGGAGGCTCGTAGCGATAGCCGCGCTTATAGGTCTTGACATCGGTACCGCAGGTCAGCGTGACCTTGTTCTTGATAACGACCTCGCCGGGACCGGGCTGCGGAACGGGGATCTCCTCAACACGGATGTCGCCGGGGGCATAGAAACGAACTGCCTTCATGGTCTGGTCGCTCATAATCGAATTCCTTTCAAATCGTTTCAGAACTTTTGTCGTTGGTGGCCCGCGTATTCACTCGAAGCATGCAGCGCGGGCAAAAGAACAAGTCGAGAGAAGGGGGCGATTAGTTCGCGGACTTCTTCTTACGCTTGCCGGAGAACATCTCCTCGGTCACGCCCTGGTTGCGATAGATCTCTGGAATAGGAACCATTGCAGACGTCTTGACCGCGATGAATGCCAAGAAAGCAGCGATTGCGGTAGCGACGAGGTTTCTGGTCGTAAATGCGCACACCAGGTAGTAGACGGCGAGCACGACCATGACGCACCATGCGATCGTTTTGAGCAGGTTCGATGCTTTCTTGGACATTCCGATGACCTCCTAGAGCTAATTACTTGAAGCGATGAGCTTACTTGCCGATGTACTCGACGCCCATGCGCTCGGCTGCGGCGCGCTCTTCCTTGCGCTGAGCCTTGAAGTAGGGGATGCAAAGAGCCAGGTAGCCGACGATGGCGGCGATGCCACCGATGTTGCCGCGGCAGGCCTCGACGGCTGCCCAGCGGACCTCGGCAATATCCATGCCCCACCAAGCGAGCTGCAGGCCGCCCTCAGGCAGGGTGCCGCCCACTTCCTGGGCGAGCTGGGTGAGCATCGGAGCAAAGTCGGAAGCAGACCAGCACAGGATGGGAACCATGAGCCAGGAGATGACGATCATCTTGCGCAGGTCGCCCTTGCAGGAGACGAAAGCGGCGGCGCAGACGCAGACGTTCATGAGGTTGCCGAAAGGCAGAACCGTGTTGCCGGGAAGCACGAGGGAAACGGCAAGGGCAACGGGAATGGTCAGGATGATGGCAACCCAGATCTCGGAGTTACCAGCGAGGATCGGCCAGTCCAGACCGACGACCATCTGACGGCCGGGGAAGCGCTTCTGGACCCATGCGGAGGCAGCCTCGGAGATGGGGGTCAGAGCGGTCATGAACAGCTTGGAAACCATCGGGAAGAGAGTAAGAGCGGTTGCGGCCATAACGCCGGTTGCGAATGCCTGCTCGCCCTGGCCTGCGATAAGGCCGATAACGGTACCGAGGATGAAGCCGATAACGTGGTTCTCGCCAAAGATGCCGATCTTGTCCTGCAGAGCAGCGCAGTCAAGCTTGGTCTCGGCAGGGAACACCTTGTCCAGCGCGCAAGCGATGGGATAGAAGATGATGTTCGAGAGGAACATGGGGTGCGGCATACCGATGCCCGGGCAGCCCGTGAGTTCCTGGATCTGGTACTTGGTGGCGTCGGAGCTCTTGAGCTCAAGGATGACCTGGATACCGCCAGCGATGAAGCCTGCGACCACGGAACCGGTCACGCAGTAGATCAAGAAAGCGGTGAAGCCCTGGTTGGCGACGTTCCACATGTCAACGTTGAGGGTGTCGGTCTGGTTGAGCAGCAGCATGACGACGTTGATCGCGATCTGGATGACGAACATCAAGAAGACGTAGCGCCAAGACCACACGAGGCCGAGTGCCGGCGACCAACCCATGTCGAGGCCGGAGAGCTGCAGACCAAGCGTCTCGACAAAGCCCTGGACGGGCTCGCCGATGGAAGTTGACATGTAGGAAACAACAAGGTTGATACCCACGATAGCGACGCCAAGGGTCAGGCCCGCGCCGAAAGCCTTAGAGGGCTTGAGGCCCACGATCAAACCGATGATCAAAACGACCAGAGGCATGAAGACGGACGATCCCAGATCCAAGATGGCCTGGAAGAATGATGCGAGGAGTTCCATGTATTACACTCCCTTTGCTAAATCCAACATTCCTGTTGATGCGTTGCTAGATGCATTACTTGAGACCCAGCGTCTCCACGATCTTGTCGAAGCACGCGTCGGCGCCCACGCCGGTCAAAAACGGCATGCCGTTGATGACGGGAATCGGAGCCTCGATGACCTTGCCGCGAACCGGAGTGATCGAAACGTATAGGTCCGAACCGGAGAACTCGCGGTCAAGCGACTTGATATCGACCGCGTCGCACTTGGCCATGTTTGCCAGACGTGCATCCTTGAGCCTGCTGTTGATCTTGGTGGCCACGGTCGCAGATGTTGCGATTCCACCTCCACAGGCAACGATGATCCTCTTCATTGTTTCCTCCCTTCCTCATGAGACAAATCTGAGTATCTATGGAACGTTCATTTGCTCCTTGGTGCACATGAACAAAATCCCGAAGTTAAAGGACTACTTTCCCTGCCAGGTCGATCAAGGTTGCCTTGAGCGAGGCCGGGTCCTCGACGGTCTTGAGCTCGGTCATGAACTCAGGCGTCGCAAACACGCTGATAAGCTGCTGGAGCACTGCCAGATGATGCTTGTCGCCCTTAGCAACGAGCATGTAGACCATCTCGACGGGAACGTCGTTCTCGCCGTCGCCCATCTCCTTGAAGTCGATGGGATGCGCAAGCTTGCCAACGACGATCGCAGCCTCTTTCACGTGGTCCTGGACCATGGCGTGCGGAATGGCAACCTTCATGACATCGGTGGGCAAACCCGTGGGATAAAGCTCTTCGCGCTCGATAACGTCCTCGGCGTAGCCCTCGACGGCATATCCGTGCTCGATGGCATGACCCGCCAGGATTCGCACGACGTCTTGCCACGTCTCGGCCTCAACATCGAAATAGACCATGTCTTCATGGATGAGAGAGCCAAGCGATACTGCGTCCTGTGACATACAACGCTCCAAATCAAATACAGGGGTTATTAAAAAGCGGTCTCAAGACCAAAGTGATCGGCCAGCTCGTGCACTTGCTCGTCAGTGATGCACTGCTTGATGTTTCCGCCGACCGAAACGTAGACATGAGCGTTCTTGTCGATAGTCTCGATAAGACCGATCGTCTCGTCGAAAGAAGAGCCCGAAGCGAAGATGCCGTGATAGGGCCACACAACCACACGGTAGGTTTTCATCTTCTCGGCAGTAGCCGGACCGATGGGGCCTTCGCCGCACTTCATCCACGGAAGCACGCCAACGCCATCGGGGAACACAAGCACGCACTCGGAGTTGAGCGACCAAAGCGTCTTGGTCAGAGCCTCTTCGCTCATGTCGGCAATCGTGCTCATGGCATTGAGGTACGTGGGATGGCAATGCATGACGATGCGGTTGTCGGGATTCTGCGACAAACGAGCAGCGTGGCACAGCAGGTGGGCGGGAGTCTCGCTCGTTGGACGGCCGGTGCCATTCTCGTAGCCCCACATGATCTCGTAAGCGCCCTCGACCACGCGGATAATTCCCATATCGCGCTCAACGCGATCGGGCAGCGTGCGGAACTGGCCGCCAGAACGCGTAGCCAGGAAATAGCGGCCCTCGAGGCCACAGGTATCGAAAGCTACGGGAACGCGAATAGGATCGTCGCGGAAGAACGGCTTCAAATCAGCCAGCTCTTCTTCAGACAGAAGATAGCTCAGATTGCCAGCGTGAAATTCACCCCAGCCAGCCTTCCAGAAGTAATGGCACGATGCGACAGCCTCTTTAAGAAGCGGCGTATCCAGAATCGAGCTCATGCAGGTCCTCCCTCTTTCCAAAAGCGAAAAAGCCGGTAAACGAATCTCCGTTTATCTACTTTTTCTTTTGACAGCACCTATTTTTATCTTCTTTTTCTCAAATTGAGGTCAAAACGAGATATTCGAAGATGAACGGAGCCAATCAGAGGGTGAACGGCAGTATAAAAGAGATAAATCGCGCATCTGTCGTCTGTGAAGCGAGATAGGTCGCTCACGACGCTGACAAGAGCGATTCTCTTTAGGGATTCGCGACGAAAGCAAGTGCTGGCCAGATCCGCGCTTTCACCCGAATCAAGATTTGTTTTTACGCACAAAAGGCCCCGCCGGTGGGGACCGACGGGGCCAAGCTCAAGACGCCGTCCAAAATCTTCCCATCAGAGGGAGAATGACGACGGGTTTGTTTTGAACGGCAGAGTTGATGAATAGCGTTGCCGCAACGCGCTGATTGCGCGACAGGCTATGCCGCAGCAACCTGTCCAATACGACGCAGATGGAAACCGCGACCAAGGTTATGGCGCATCACAGCGCGAATCTTGGGCAGCTCTTCCGCGGCAACAGCGCTCTTGGGCAAAAGTACCATGAGGTTGGCATCGCGATAGATAATGAAGAAGTCAGCGAGCTCAAAAACCGCCGAAACCTGACGCCACTCGATCTTTTCGGAGTCAGCGCCGCCAGCCACCTTGAACTTCAGCCAATCTTCGTTAATAGACACCGAGCGCACGGCGTCGGCCAAAGGCGACTTCTTGTAGTCGCGATAGCTATGCTCACAGGAGAACAGCAGCAACGGAACCGCGGCGATGATAACGATGTAGCACAACTGCATCACGCTCGTCATCTCAACATGGAAGATGAGATTTGCCAGCAGCATTCCCACACCCATCACTGCCATCGCAGCAATGATGACCGATTGAATGCGCTGCTTGCCAAACGTGTTGAAATACAGGGCATGTCGAAACATCTGAGGTTCGACCTTAAACGTATAGGTATAAGTAGGCGATGCTGCCATGATGTTCTCCCTCGGTTATTGTCTTCAGCTCGCGCGATAGCGTCCCCACACTTTCGCGTGCCAATCCTTAGTACTGGCCGTACTTGGTCTTCACGAACTCCTGCATGGCAGAAACGTTCTCGGCCGCAATGGGCACGTACGTGCCACCGGTTGCGCGGATGCGCCAATAGATCTCGGCGACCATCTCGACAACAGTGGAAACCTTGAAGGCTGCATCCATATCGGCACCGATGCACACGAGACCATGACTGCGCAGCATGCAGGCATTCGCCTTGTCGCCAATGGTCTTCATAGCTTCGTCGGCCAGAGCCTGAGTGCCCGGCAACTGGTACTCGCAGCAGCGCACCGAATCGCCAAGAGCCTGAGCGGCTTCATCGTGGATATCGATAGGAATATCCTCGCCCATCGAGGAGAAGACCGTCGAGAAGATGGGGTGCGTATGGATGCATGCGCGGGCCTCGGGACGAGCGTTGAACATGCCGATATGCAGGTGAAGCTCGATGGAGGGACGACGGTCGCCTTCGATATGATTGCCGTCCAGATCGTAGACGCAGATATCGTCCTCGGTGATGGTCGTGTAGTCCATACCGCTCGGCGTGATGTAGACAAGACCCGTCTCACGATCACAATAGCTCACGTTGCCCCATGTGGCCACGGTAAGGCCACTCTCGAGCATACGCAGGCCGGACTCCTTCACGAGCGTCTTGTACTCGACTTTAACATCGGCAGCGGTTGCCATATGTTATCCCCTCTCTAACATTACGGGTTTAAAAAAGCGGGCCGGCGATTATGTCCGGCCCGCCGCAAGAGCATTGCTACTTCAGCAAGCAGGCTGAATTAGGCAGCAGTCTCGACCTTCTTGGTCGTGTGGTTCAGAGCGCTGTTCTCGATGAACTCGTGAATAGCGGTCATGTTCTTGTGAACCAGGACGTAGCAGATGACGTAGACCACGACAACGGCACCGATGATAATCGGGTTCTGGGTCAGGAAGGCGAGGAAGATGATGGCACCGACAGGCTGGCCAAGGATGACGAGCGAGGTAACCATCGTGGCGCCCTGCAGGTCGATGCCCGTGGAGATGGCGACATCGGTGAAGGCAGGACCGGTGAGGGTGCAGAAGTACAGGTTGGCGATCATGAAGATCAGGCCGCCGATGAAGGACTTCAGGATGTTGCCGTTAGAGCAAGCGATGAAGGGCTGGATGATGTAGGGGATGGCGACGAGGTCGAGCATGGGCAGAACCAGGTTGCCAGGAAGGATGAAGGACACAACGAGCGTGGTGGGCATCAGGAGGATACCGGTGATGAGGGTTGCAGCCTCGCCATAGCCGGTAGCGTCGTTGACGGCCAGGTACCACTCGCGGTCAGCGTGACCAGCGGCCTTCATCTTCTTCTTGCCGGCCTCGGTGATCGGCGAGAAGGAGCCAGCGAAGATGCCGGAGACCTTGGGGAAGACAGCCATGACGGCGGCGGTTGCGATGCCACAGGTCGTGATCTCGCCCCAGGTAGCAAGCTCACCGAGCTTGTTGAAGTCACCGACGATACCGATGAACAGGCCGAGGAAGAGACCGAGGGTCATGGGCTCACCGATGAAGCCGAGCTTCTTGCGCAGGACGGTGGGGTCGGCGTTGATCTTGTACAGACCAAGCTTGTCGAGCAGCAGGTTCAGCGGCACGGCGAAGATACCGACGGTAGCGGTGTGCAGGGAGGCGATGGTGCAGTTGGGATAACCATAGTAGTTGGACCAACGCTTAGCGATAACCTCAGTGCAGAGCAGGGTGTAGAGCTGCTGGACAACCATGCAAGCCATGGCGAGCCAGAAGTTGCCGGTCAGAACGAACAGGCAGGAGCCCCATGCGAAGTAGGAATAGTTGTTCCAAAGGTCGCCGGCCTGGAAGACCGTGGTGTAGCGCACGAGGTACAGGATGACCTGAAGGGCAATGGCGACCGCGATGTAGATCATGCCAACCTGATAGGAGTAAGCGATGATCGAGGTGGTCTGCCAGCCAAGGTCGACGATCGGCAGGTTGATGCCCACAGCGTTGATCATGTTGTCGATGATCGGCGACAGGATCGGGCTGTAGGAGCCAATGACCAGGGAGAAGCCCTCAAGGCCAACGCCTGCGGACAGGGCCGAGAAGAAGGCCTTCTTGGGCTTAACGCCCATTGCCAAAGCAATAACGAAAATAAAGACAGGAACAAATACGGCAGCCTTAAATGTCGTAAAGAACATGTTCAAGGCACTCAGGAATGCGTCCATGCCATCCCCTTTCATGTAAGTAGCATTCGTAAATGCAAATCAGTGCGGGCAATTACTTGCCGGCAGCGTGAAGAGCCTCAAGGGCCTCCTCTTTGAACTCGTCCTCGCCGAGACCGGTGATCAGGCCCATGGCGCTAAATGCGGGCACGCCGTGGGTGTCGTCGCCGATAGGGCTCGAGTAAGCGATGAAGTCGTAGCTGCCACGGGTCAGATAGCCGTCGAGCTCGGAGGGGTTGCACTCGTCAGTGGTGACGTCGTAGCCCTCGTCCTCAAACATCTCGACAAGCTTGTTTGCGACCATGTGGGAGGTTACAACTCCCGAACCGCAAACAGAGAGGATACTAATCTCAGCCATCTTTCGTCCTTTCTCCCTTTCGATCGCCCACTTTCAGGCGCGACCATGATGACTTTCTATTCAGCGAGTGCCGGAGCGATGAGGTCAAACGCCTCTTCTGCGGTATCGGCTTCGCGAATATCCTTCAAAAGCTGCTGATTCTGGATGATTGCCATCATCTTCTGCAGCGTAGGAACCTGTGCTTTGGGGTCCTTGATAGCGAGCATGAAAATCAGACGAACACTCAGCGGGCCATCGCCCATGCCGCCCATCATCTCGAACTCGACCGGCTCATCAAGAACGACGGCGCCGATGGCGCTCTCGTTCACGTGATCGCTGTCGCAGTGCGAGATGGCGATATCGAACTCGGACGCAGGAAGACCCGTCGGATAGACCGCCTCGCGATCGATGATTGCCTGCGGGAAGCTTTCCTTGACGACGCCCAGATCAACAAACGTCTGTGCGATCGAGCGAAGCGCTTCTTCCTGAGAGGCGTACTTCTGGTGAACCTGAACGAGCTCTTTCCTCAGAACCATGCGATATCTTCCTTATCCTTAGTTGCCTTGCGGGATCACGTCGGTCCCGTTGATTACCTCTGCGTTGCCCTTGGGCATCACGATGGGCGAAAGCCCCATGTTCTGACGAATGCCTGCAAGACCGTCTACCTGGTCTTGAGAAAGTCCACGCTCAGAACCGATCTGATTCACCACGAGGGTGATCTTGGCGTAGTTCTCGACCACTTCCATGCGCGCGAGCGCCTGCTCGAGGTCGGCACCCCAGGTAAGCACGCCGTGGTTGGAAAGCATGACAGCTGCGTAATCCTTAACGAACGGAGCGATGCTATCGGGAACATCGGTCGTACCGGGCTTTGCGTAGTGCGCAACGGGTACTACGCCAACCTGCAGCATCGCTTCGGAGAGGATCGGCTTGTCCAGCGGCACTCCTGCGATTGCAAACGACGTTGCATAGATGGGATGCGCGTGAACTACGGCGGTAACGTCGGGATTCTCTCGATAGACGCGCAGGTGCATCTTCACCTCACTCGAAGGGCCACGAAGGCCTTTCGAGATCACGTTGCCGTCCAAATCCATGACAACCATCATGTCGGGATTCATATCGCCCTTCGAGACGCCCGTAGGCGTGACGACGATGGTGTCGGGAGAGATGCGCACACTGATATTGCCATCGTTGGACACAACATAGCCCTGCTTATAGAGCACCGTTCCGGCGTCGACGATAGCTTGGCGTGCTTGTGCCTCATTCATAAGACCCATTTCTTCAACTCCTCTCCATGGCAGTGTGTTGGTTCGTGTTGATTTGATTTGATTCTATGGCCTGGTTCCACACTGTCAACATGTTTATCTCTGTCTGTTTTGGTCAACTATCCGAACGGTAGCTATTGAAAGTTGAGTGGTAAAAGCACATGTTGGCGAACTTGACCGCAGCATTTTGTTTTGTGCTTGCTATATTGATTAGTAAACACGCAAATCAACATCGAGGTGAAACCGATGCTCGCCGCAGAACGCAAACAGCAAATCAAGGAAATCGTCATTGCCAAGAAGAGCGCTTCGGTGGCCGCCCTTGCAAAACAATTTGGCGTCACTGGTGAAACGATTCGTCGCGACCTTAAGGCCCTGGAAAAAGAAGGCGTGCTCATGCGCACGCATGGTGGCGCCTTTATTCAAAGCGGTGTCGAGAACCTTATCGATATCGACCTGCGCAAAACCGTCTACATCGACGAGAAGGAACTCATTGCCAAGCGCTGCTACAACTTGGTGAACAACGGCGACGCCATCTTCCTAGACAACTCAACTACCTGCTATCACATTGCCAAAGCACTCAGCAACCTCAACATCACCGTGGTCACCAACAACCTGATGATCATGAACCTGTTTGCTCAAAGCGAGAACATTCGCCTGGTCAGCGTTGGTGGTGAGTTCTCCATTAAGGAGCAGGCGTTTTCCGGCACAATCGCTCAACGCGCGCTTGCCGAATACTACGTCGACAAAGCATTTATCTCCTGTCGAACCGTCTCGATCAACAATGGCATTACCGAGTCCACCGATCAATGGGCATCCATCCGCCATCTGATGATCGAACGCTCCGACAAGCAATACCTCGTAGTCGACCACACCAAATTTGGGCAGACATCTTTCGTGCGCATCTGCGACTTCGATGAAATCACTGCAGTCATCACCGACCATCCACTTGACGCCAAATGGCACGAGGCACTGCGCAGCAAGGGCTGCGCCATTATCGATGGCGACGAGGAGACTCCTGTTCCGGAACTTCTAGGCTAACACCAACTCCTTCAACACCTATTTTGATCTGCGATATTATTCAACACCCCTTCTTTTTATGTTGAATAGTGTTGCAGCTTCTTCTTTTTCTCGATCAGACTTCTTTCTTTCGTTTTTTCAACCCCCTCGTTTGTTTCCCCACTCGCCGATGACAAGCGGTTCCTCATTGCTATTTTTTGATTTTTGTTGATTATTGTGGCTAGTGAGACAATGCGTCCACATTCTTCCAACGGGAACCTTGGAGGCCATATGATCGCATGCGACATCGCCATCGTGGGCGGAGGCATCATCGGCTGCGCTATAGCACGAGAGCTATCGCGCTACTCGCTTCAGGCGGTCGTCATCGAAGCGGCCAACGATATTGCCTGCGGAACCACCAAGGCAAACGGCGGCCTTATCCATTCCGGATATGATCCAGCGCCCGGAAGCATGAAAAGCAAGGTAAACGCCCGCGGCAACAAGCTCTATAGCGCTTGGTCAAAAGAGCTTGGATTTGAATTCAAGCGCACGGGATCTATGGTCCTCGCCTTTACCCAAAGCGATTGCGAGCATCTGCAGACGCTTCTTGAAAACGGCCATGCAAATGGAGTCGAGGGTCTTGAAATCGTTGGCCCCGAACGTATCCATGAGCTTGAACCCCAAGCTTCGCCCGATGCCATTCAAGCACTCTATTGCCCTCACACCGGCATCGTTGACCCGTTCGATGTCGCCATCGCTGCTGCAGAAAACGCCGCCGCGAACGGAGTTGAATTTTTATTCAATGCCCCCGTTCAAGAAATCAGCCAAACAGACGACGGGTTCGTCCTTCATACGGCAAAAGGCGACGTCTCCTCTAGCTGGGTCATCAACGCGGCAGGCTGTTATGCAGACGCGATTTCTGATATGGCAGGCGGAGAGCATTTCGAAATCGGCTGGCGCCAGGGCAATCTGCTGGTCCTCGATAAGAATGCCACGGCCAAATCGATCATGCCTATCTACCCCGTCCCCACTCCCACAACAAAGGGCGTCGTTGTAATGGGAACGGTGCATGGCAACATCCTCATCGGTTCCACTGCCGTCATGCGCGAAAAGGGCGACCTCTCCTGTTACGCCGACGACATCGACGAACTCATGACAGGGGCCATCAAACTCGTTCCCTCGCTCAACGTCCGCTCGTCCATCCGTCAGTTCGCCGGCGGCCGTGCCGTCATCACCGATACCAACGATTTCTTTATCGGTCAGTCAAAAATTCAACCCCGCCTATTCCAGGCGGCAGGCATCCAATCGCCCGGCGTCGCTAGCGCTCCGGCCATCGCAGAATACATGGTTGAGTGCCTCCGTGACGGCGGAGTCCCCCTCGTTGAAAACCCGAACTTCGACCCCGTTCGTCATGCGCCGGAAGATTTCGACATCGCGACCACCGAGCATCAAGACGAGCTCATTCAGAGCGATCCGGCATGGGGCCGCATCGTTTGCCGCTGTGAAACCGTACCCGAAGCGGAGATTGTCGCCGCCATTCATCGCACGCCGGGCGCGACCTCCGTTGAGGGCGTCAAACGCCGTTGCCGGGCGGGAATGGGCCGCTGCCAAAGCGGTTTTTGCCAAAGCCGCGTCGTGGACATTTTGTCCCGCGAGTTGGGTATAGCCCCTGCTAAGGTTCTCTTGGAGAACCCTGGCTCCGAAATAGTCCTCGGTCCTGTGAAGGGCGATGATTAAATGAACAAGATCACCTACGACGTCGTCGTTATCGGCGGTGGCCCTGCGGGCATGGCCGCAGCTCTCAAGGCCGCCGATGCTGGCGCCTCTACCGCCATCGTCGAGCGCAATGGCCAGCTTGGCGGCATCCTGCGCCAGTGCATCCACCCCGGCTTTGGCCTCACCTATTTCAAAGAAGAGCTCACCGGTCCCGAGTACGCCCAGCGTTTCATCGACCGCGTGGAGGCCTCCCCCATCAAGGTGTACCTGGGTTCCATGGTCCTCTCCATTCATCACGATGACGAATCCGGCACTTCCGACGTCGTCTTCATGAGCGAAACGGGCATGGTCACCCTTGTCGCCCGCTCGGTCGTCCTGGCAATGGGGTGCCGCGAGCGCACACGCTCCGAAATCAAAATCCCCGGCAGCCGCCCCGCCGGCGTCTTTACCGCGGGCCTCGCACAGCGCTACATCAATATCGAGAACCTCAAGCCCGGAAGCCGCTTTGTCATCCTGGGTTCCGGCGACATCGGGCTTATCATGGCGCGCCGCCTGGCACTCGAGGGCTTTGAGGTCGAGGGCGTCTACGAGCTCATGCCCTACGCCAACGGCCTGCATCGCAACGTGAAGAACTGCCTCGAAGATTTTGGCATCCCCCTGCACCTTTCCACCACGGTTACGCGCGTGATCGGTAAGAGCCGCGTGGAAGCGGTGGAAGTTTCGCAAGTCGACGAGCGGCTGCGCCCCATCGAGGGAACACAGCGCACGATTCCCTGCGACGCACTGCTTCTTTCTGTGGGCCTCATCCCCGAAAACGAAGTCTCAGCCGCGGCAGGCGTGGAGCTCAACCCGCGCACACGCGGTGCCATCGTGGACGAATCGCTCGAGACCACCGTGCCGGGCATCTTCTCGTGCGGAAACGTGCTGCACGTGCACGACCTTGCCGATAACGTGACGCGCGAGGCCGAGCGCGCTGGCGCCGCCGCAGCCTCATATGCCGCAGGCACGCTCGCCGCCAGCAGCGAGAATATCCCCATCAGCGCCGGCGGCATCGCCAACTACGTGGTGCCCGCACGCCTCACGCGCGGCGAAGCAGCAAAGCTGTTCTTCCGCGTTCGCCGTCCCGTCGAGCGCGCGCACGTGCGCATCACCGTCGATGGCGCTACGGCACTCGAGGGAAAGCCGCGCTCGTTTATCCCCAGCATCATGGAATCGTTCCCGCTGCCAGCAAAGCTTGCCGTCGCGGCAAAAGAATCCATCGAGGTCAGCGTTATCGAGGAGGGCGATGACCATGAGTGACGCCCACACGGTCAAAGACTTCTACTGCACGGTATGCCCCTCCGAGTGCCACCTTACGGTGACGCTTGATGAGGTCGGTTCCGTTGTTTCCGTCACTGGCAATAATTGCCCCCGCGGCGAGCGCTTTGGACGTCAAGAGGCAACGTGTCCCATGCGCGTCCTCGCCTCGACCGCCCGTCTCGAGGGGGCGCAGACCGGTGAACCCCTCATCCCTGTGCGCACGCGCGAAGCCATTCCCTTATCGCTGCAGGCGCAAGCAATGGATGCCATCCGCAGGGTTCACGTGGTCGCTCCCGTCAAAATGGGCGATATCGTACTTGCAAACGTATGCGACACCGGAGTAGATGTAGTCGCCTCTTGCAGCGCCCGTTAAATCATCCCCTAGTCGCCTGGCGCGTGAGGATCCTTTTCCTTCCTCTTTCTTCTTCTCACTCCCAGGTGCACGCGGACGCGCCCGAACCTTCGCGCTCGGGCGCGTCCGTTTTTCTTTAATCAGTGCGTCGCACCTGCCCGTCCTCCTGGCGCGAAAGCAGCGGTCCGACGCCTCTTTTCCCAATCGGCTTCGGGCAATGAGCGCGCATGGCGTGGCAGTCTCGTGGCAAAAGGGCATCTGAGATGCAAAATGCGCCCCCACACAACACAAACTTCCCGATTTCAGTACCAGTATTCGATTTTCTAAAGTAGACAACCTTTTCGAAGCACTGTTTCCTGGTGTTTTTCCTAAGAAAAGTGGCCTCTACTTGGAAAAGTGCCAGAC
>CAKUGM010000027.1 GCA_934654625.1 uncultured Collinsella sp.
TTCTCAAGCTCAAGTGCGGAAATCTTCACCGGGGTTCCCGGTGCTGCCGTCTGTGTCATTTGCTGTCTTCTCCCTTGTCGCGCATTCGGTTTCGTGCATCCCTCCTGCGCTTCTTCTCTCGTTGGTATTCCGTCTCGGCGCGCTTCTCGTCCATGCCCTCGCGTATCGCTTCGGCCTGCCTTCGTCTCCAGCACGCGGGGCAAAGCCCCATCTGGCCGGAGCGCGAGTTCGTCCTGACCTCCCACTTGCCGCATGAGACGCAGCGTTGCAACCCTGTGGACGGGTACTTGCTCAGGTTGATTCCTAAAACGCGCTTCGCGTGCTTCTTGATCGCTTCCGGTGACCTGTTCCACCCGCGCCCCTTCATCGATTCGGATATAAGAAGGTAGCCGTCAAGGCGGTGGGTCCTTATGTATCTGTCCTCGTCTGAGCGCCAGAAATAGGAGTTGTCCCTTTGGCGAGGGACAACTTGACCGGAAAGCACAGTATCCCCACAATTTCTTCTGCCGGGTCCATTCATCGCAACAGCCCCTTCACGTACAGTCGCTTTATCTCGCGCTCCGCTTCCTCGCGGGGCGCATACGGCTTGACGTGGGTGAGCTGCTTTCGAATCCTGATGATCCCGGTCTTGCCGCCGTGGGTGTCCCCGGTATCGAGGAACTTGGCCGCGTACCAGTTTCCCGCCCGGCCCTGCTCGGCGGTCCATCCCATGAATCCATTCATCGGCAGACCTCCTACAGTGACCAGAGCACAAGCGCCACAAGCCCAACCACGACAGCCAGAGTGCAGAACGCGCCCCAAAGAAAGCCGTAGGTAAATAGCTTGCGCTCTTTGGCGCGTCTAATCTCAATCGGTGTCGTGTAGTGCTTGCCTTGTGCCATGCTCAACCTTCCTTACGCACGTCCCAGCGCTTTCGCCACCAGGATCGTTAGATTGCAGAACAGATAAATGGCCGTCCGGAGCGCAACCACGCCGCCAAGCATGGCAAGCGTCCAAGTGACCGCCTTCTCAACCTTGGTCATGCGTGCCCCCTTCTATCCATTCATCCACCCATTCGGGTTTAATCAGCTGCCCGTACTTCCTGCCGGGCGGCAGATGGTATTTCAAACGGCCTGATTTGATCTCGTCGTAAACGGTCGAGCAGGGAACTCCAAGCACCCGGCTAACCTCCTTGGGCGAATAGAGCAATTTCTTGGGCAACCCCAGCTCACAGGCCATATCAGCAAACGTTGTCGTGGTATCATCCATAAGTGGCACCTCCCTTCAAGGTGTCTTGTGGTTTGGGGCGCGTTTTTCCTTGCTGTCGGGAAACGCGCTCTTTCTTTTATCTGTCCCGTGGATGTATCGGCTCTCACGGGTTACCGCCCGCACGTATGCGGGTTCTCTTCGTCGCTTGATTGCACCATCAAGCTTTCTCGCTATTTCTCGTTTTCAAGGTTCTCGCCCTCGGCTACGTGGGCGCTACGGATAAATGCACACCGTAAGATTCACGAACAAAGATGGTTAGTTTGGAATCTCGTCCGTAGCGTCCATGTGGCCGAGGCTTTTGATCGTGGGTGGATAGTTACTCCCAGCTCATGAGTGCGTTAGGCGTGGTTCCCAGCGCTACCGCAAGCTTGTACAGCGTCGTGAGCGTCGGCAGAGTCGTGCCCTTCTCATATCCGACAACAGAAGCGGTGGAAATTCCGGCCTTAGTTGCAAGCTGCTCCTGCGTCATATCCGCTCGCGCTCGCTCGGCTCGAAGGTTTGCCGCAAACAATTCGTCTGTGTACTCCATCTTGTACATACCTCCTCTCAGTTACGTTTAGCTTGTAACTGGAATTTATTATGTACAACCAGATTGGTATGTCAACAAAAAGTTTCAGAATTTCTGTAACTTATTCAAGAAAATCGGTAATATTTTCTATACCTAGAAAAAACGGCAGGCACAGTAAGGTAGCGATATGAAACTCATGCTCAAGAAATTGAGAAGCGATGCAGGATTAAGCCAGCAGGAAATGGCAGATAGGTTGGGTATTCCATCACGTACATACGGTGCATGGGAGCGCGAGGAATCAATCATAAATATCAGGCAAGCAGCCGCCATCTGTAACGTATTGGGTTGCACGCCCAACGATCTAATCGGTTGGCCTATCGACGGTCTCACGCACGATGAATCAGAACTCGTGAAGAGCTACAAGGAATGTAACGCGCCCACCCGTGCAAGCATCCTGATGGTCGCGAAGAACGGCGCGCTCGCGTCCGTTAGTTAAGCGGAGAAGCGGAGAACTCACCCGAACTTGACCGTAGTGAAATAGCCTAGAAAAAAGATGTGCCCCAGGTGCTTCGGACACCTAGGGCACGCGCCTTTGCAGAGTTTCTATTAAGAAAGGCAGGTACATTATGGCACAACGCGCACGCCGCCGCTCGTGGGGTTCGGTAACCGAAATCACGCGCGGGAAGAAGTACGTTATCCGATGGATGGAAAACACGCCGCATGGCCGTATGCGCCGCTCCAAGACGATTTGGGGCACGTATAGGCAGGCTTGCCTAGAGCTGGACCGAAAGCACGTTGAGCACGCCGGGGACAAGCCCACGCCCACGGTTAGACGCGCCTATGAGATGTGGGTGCTGCCTTTGTTGAATAAGCGGTTGGAAATAAATTCGATTGCGCCGAACTCCTATAGGATGATTGTGGCCTCATGGGAGAAATTTGTTAGTCAAAGGTGGGGCGATGCGCCCATCGATACCGTTCGCGCCGTGGAGGTGCAGGAATGGATATTGACGCTCAATCGCGGTAATGCAGAGATGGCGTTGCGCTGCCTGTCGTATGTGTTCGAGCGGGCCGCTACATTCATGCCGCTACCCATGAACCCGTTTGGCGCAAATATCAAATATGAGATGCCACTTGTGTCGCGCACGCGCTCAAAGAAGGTATACACGCTCGCCCAGGCCGAGCAAGTGCTAGAGAAATTGCGTGGCACGATCATGGAAGCGCCGTTCATCCTCGCCTGCTTCGCGGGATGCCGCCCAGCAGAATCGCTCGCCGTCCGTGTGGACGATATACGGGTTATCGACGTGGACGGTATCGACGTGTGTGCGGTATCCATCGAACGCCAGATGTGCACATCAGGCAATGAGGTAACTGAGCGCATGAAGACCAAGCAGAGCAGGCGAACAACGTTCGTGCTACCTCAAGCCGCCCAACGATTGATACAGATAAGAGACGAATACGTATCGCAGGGGCGCGAGTGGTTGAGTGATCGCGGCGACGGCCTGCCAGCCAGCCGTGAGGTGAACAACGTACGTTGGAGAAATTACTGCAAGGCCAATGATATCGAGTACATCCCATGGACGAACCTGCGCAACTCATGGCGCACCATCTGCGAGATGGAGCTTCGAATGCCGTGGGACTTGTGCGAATTAATCATGGGCCACGCGCTGCCCGGAATGAGCGGTGCGCACTATATCCGCCCATCCATCGAGCAGACAGCTCGTACGTTTATCGATTCACTTAGGATAAATAAGGATATTTCTCAGCAAAACCGCAGGTAGATTGCGTATGTCTTATCTTTCGTACGAGCGGACACGCATACCCGCGGCTCCACTCGAACTAGAAAGAAGAGAACATCATCTACAAAAGTGGCTAATCAGAGCAAGGGACAGGCCCTTGTCCCGCAATTCATGGCACAAGGAATGCCGCCCGCCGTCGAACTGGCAGTTTTCTCTCATGCACATTATCAGCCGCCGTACACACGAAACAGAATCACAGCCCCAAAATGGGCAATACTCGTAAAGCCAAGTGAATCATCGCCATATGAAACGCGATGACCCACTTGCTAGTTGCAAACTACCGAACAACAGAATCGACTTTGAACGTCCCTCATCACTTCGAAGTCGTCCCCTTCGTGTACCAAGCGGATTGAAAATGCGTAGACCTAGACCCGCGCTCACTATAGTTAAAACGAACCCCGTACTGTTTCTCAACAGCTTTCCTCTTCTTTCTAAAGGCAGCACAATCAATTACCCATAGCGCACCCTGCTTGCCACGCTTGTCAATATAGGTAGTCCCAAGTGATTTCAAGGCATCAAGGAGAGGGTCTCCTTGCGTATCTCGAGGAGATTCTTTAGCTGTTGCATTTCTTCGCTCATTTGAAATTTCAACATGGGAGCCCTTGGGATACAGAAGCCAACCGGAGTTACCTTTCGTTACATCTGTACCATCGGCACGATAGTCGAAGCCGTAATCGAAAGAAGAAGCTATCTCTTTTATCGAAGATCGAATCGATAAATCCCCAAGCACCCAAAAAGCATCTGCCTGCTTGGACGGAAAACACTGATAACCGTCTCGCTCAAGCGCAAGCTGAAGATCCCCGCTGCTCGCCTCTTCTACTTTAGGCTCATGCTTGCTCGCATGTTCGCGCGTCTTCTCCTCGTCGCGGCGTTCCCCCATCGCAGTGTTGCGTTCATCCGACAAGCCGCTCTGCAGCGCGAATTCAATAGCAGACTCGCGAGCTTTTGTCGACTTAAGCGTAGTCTCATTGACCTCATCATCATAATTGGCATGAACTTCCTCAAATACCCGATCAAGAAGGTCAGATGATTCTTGCACCTCGACATCAGGACGATAGCCCCGCCCGATTCCATAATGATCCAGCTCAGCCTCAACACGCGCCATCGTCGCATCTCGGTCACTGTAAAATTCACTTCCCCGGATACGAATAAAATTCCATCCCACGCGCTCCAAAATAGTCTGGCGTTCCATATCCGAAATAATCTGGCTTTCAGTGGAATGCCAACGGTCGCCATCGCATTCAAGAGCAACGCTTTGATGGGCATCCTTGACGATGATGTCTATACGATAACTTCCGACTTCTTTTTGTTGTTCAAATTGATATCCTCGCTTCGCAAGTTCCGCGCATACTTGCAATTCAAAATCAGATTCCGCCTTTCCCCGCGCCTCTTCAATACGCTTATCGAGCGCATGCGGATCGAGCATGTACTCAATGAGCCTTCTCCGCAAGTCACCTTCTTTTAAATCACGAGCGGGGTCGAGCGAATACACAAGCCACAGCTGGTCCTTTGCACGGCTAACGGCAACGTTATAGCGTTTTTTATATGCGTCATCTGACCCCGCCCCCATAAGGCGCAGCGGCGTCTCCGACTCATTGCTATCAACCATGCTCAAAATCATGACGTCACGTTCATCGCCCTGGAAACCAGCAGCGTTGCCGCAAATAATCTCATGCTTGTCTATATCGGCAGGTTCAATTTCTTTGAGCAGCTCATTTCGAATAAAATCGGCTTGTTCTTCACCTAGAAGGGAAAGAACTCCAAAGGTTTTCTTTTCATACTCAGGCTGCTCCAAACAAGCACGAATTATCGCGACCACTGCCTTCGCTTCCTGTTTATTAATCTTCGCCTTCCCCGAGCGCATGCCACTTTTAACACGAAACGGAACCAAAGCAGGCGTCAAACCACCCGCATCAGCATCTCTCAACGCCTTAATCTTCCCATCATATGAGAGCAGGTTGCTAAATCCGATGATATCCGGCACACACCTAAAGTGCTCAGTCAGCATGATGGGAGCGAAGCCCTGCTGCGCGATTTCGTACAGCGAATACTTGGCTCGGTACAGATGCGAATTGGGGATCCCCTTCTCCTCGATATAGGAAGCAGCCAAACCATCAGCCGTAGCGTCTTTTGCTCCAACGGCTAATGGACTTACCTGCTTATCGTCACCCACTACGATTATTTTCTTCGCAAGATAGGTAATTGCTAGAGCGGTCATATCTGCTTGACTAGCCTCATCGATAATTACGATGTCAAATACGTTACTGCAGGGGTCAAAAGAATCGAGAGCTTGGTTGATAGGCATAATCCAAGCTGGCACAGCTCGTTGACATTTCGCCATAAGCTCTCGAGCTTTTGAACGATACCTCGAGGCGTTCTTCCCCGTCCCTTTTCCGATTTTTGCAACAGTTTGCTTCCACCCATTAAGCGCTATCTTGAGCTCCGTGTCGCGTTCAAGGTCCATATGAATCTTAAGCCATGCCATCTCACCAGCAAGTCGCGCAGTTGTCATACGATAACGCTTTCCCAGCTCAGCAATCATCCGTTGTGGGTCAGAAGCATTCATCTGGTCCACATAGTCAAGAATTGCCTGACATTGTTTATACTTCCATGCTTGGGCAATATTCCGAGGAACTTCAATGCCTCCGTGGACACCCCTTCGCATACGAATAGAACGGGACCATTCCGGAGCGTCTTTTGCCATGCGACCAAGCAAATCGCTGCGGCGCTGCACCGTCGATCGGATCTCGCACAATCGGCACAGGCGACCGTAATATTCAAGGTATTTCTGAACCTTATCTGTTAAATTGCTAACGCCGCCAAGAATGTCCGCCGAACAGAGGCTCGCATAGCTTTCAGTCAAGGCCTCAACGGTTTCGCTATGAACGCAGCCAGCGCTTTTTATATTATTTACAACACCCTCTGCCCACGATTTGACGCGCTGGGACCTCTTAATCGCAGCACACAGTTGAAGAAAGTCAGCAATATCCGTTTCGAGCACACGGGAATAATCGGCGACCCTTGTCATCTCGTCAATCATTGCGTAGCAGTCGAAAAAGACCGTATAAGGAAGGCCATTCGAATCCAATAACTTAAACATTGGGTCGATGCATTCAATCTGCCAGGAGAGTGCCCTCTTAATACCATCGATGTATCGCGCGGCCTCGTGCTCCGGTTCATTCTCAGCCAGCTCGGCAAAATAATCCACACCGACACTCCCCATAAGAGCGTCCCATTGAGCGGCGCAGGAGCATCGCCGCTCTTCAAGTTTTATAAAGTCAAGAATGGCGTCACAATCTTCCGCCGTAAACACGCGCTTTCCATTTATTGTTATATTTTCCGGCATATTTTTAACCGAAGAAAGCAGTTTCCGCAAACCTGTTTTTCCCAGGTATTCCTTGTATTCTCCAACAGTATTCGCAAGTTCGCAAAAATCATCGCAGCCACCAAGGTCGATGCGCTTTGAAAACCATTTGCGACGGTATGCCGAGGCACTCTCCTCAAGGGATATCACTTCATCGCAAAGGCCCAACCAAATAGCAATCTCATCAGCCCCTCGCAGCGCCCTTGCTGCTATCCCACGTTCCCATTCCGAGGTCAATTTTCCCTGGTCTTTAAAATGGCACAGAAGTTGAAATGCTTCAGATTCATCGTCCAAAATGGGAATGGAAATCCCCTCCACCTCCATCGCCATCAGATTAGCCCGAAGCTGCCACCCGTGTCGATCGAGTATATCTGCGATCATGGAACCCGCATCGCCGAGCTCCTTAAGGTTCCCCGCATACATATCTCGCTTTGGCACCAAAGCCATCCAGTCGGCATTGACCAGCTGAGAAGCCTCGTCCTCATCCTCTGCCGTCGCCACGTTATTGGATCCATAAAGCTCTGTAATCAACGACATATCTAAATGAGCCGAGAGCTTTACATCTCCAGGGATGATTCCTTCGAGCTCCTCTTTATTCTGGGCAACATATTAAGCCGCTTCGTAAGGTGTAAGAAGCTCGCCCTCTACCTCAAATTGTCTGTTCTCAACTTCTCGTTCCTTAAAAGCACCTCTGCGCGCCTCCGCAAGCTCAACTAATATCTCCTCACGCTGCCGAGATAGTTCATCGATTGTTTTTTTCAATTCGGACGTCGAATGTTCACCCAAATGAGAAACAATCGCCTCAATCGAATCGCGAGCGTCTTCCCCGTTAGCCTCCAGCGTAGAAACGCATAGTCCTCTCAGCTCGTCCGGCATCTTATCCGAAAGCACCGTTAAAGCCTTGGAGGTATAACTTGTCACCAGCACTCTTTTTCCCTGGGCCAGAAAACTGCCCATGAGATTTGCAATGGTATGGGTCTTGCCGGTGCCAGGAGGCCCCTGAACAAGAACGGCATCCTCCTGTTCGATGCGTCTGGCTATCTCAAGCTGTGCTCGATTTGCGGGCTTGGCAAGCAAAATATCGTCATCTTCGCCATTTGCCTCAGCAAGCCTTCGATCAACCGTAGCTTCTTCTGCCGACTGCTCGAAAGACGTCTCCGTCTCGACTGGAGTAAAAACACCAAGCAAACCGTTTAGGAAAGAGGGGACGCGTTGAGTCTTATCAATTGTGCTAACGATTCGATCAATGGCAGCGGGGGTTCCATCAGGGCGCTGCCTAAATAGCAAATAAAAGCCCGGTCTCACGTCTATATCTGAAATACCGTCACTCAGGGCATCGCAACTATCAAAATAGCGTGATTTTGGAGACAGCTTGTTCACAAGCATCTTGGCTTCGAGACCGATAGCATCACGATCAAGCGGATGGACGCCGCACTCAACAAGGCGCTCGTCTTCTTCTTGTATTCCACTTAGAGTAAGGGCCTGAGATTGAGACAATAAATCCTTTTGAATCAATGTGTCCGAATCAACGTCTTCGACTGAGATACATCCGTCACTTGCATCGAGGCAAATGCCCAATTTCTTGGCAAAAATCGGGTGATCGACCTTCGGGTCCTCCAGAAGACGGACATTCATCGATGCTGCAACAAGTTCAAGCTTGTCGGGATCGCTCTTCAGCTTTTCTCTCATTTTAAAAAGGTGCTCATAAAGCTTAGAAGCTTCCATAGCTTTTTTCTGGCAGCTAACCCATTTTTCCCTTAGGTCATTCCACTCATAAAACAGGCTGGCCCTCTGCGGTTTAAAGAAAAATGCGTCTCGTGGTGATGCTTCATGCGATGAAGCCCCCGACGGAAATACGAACTCTACCTCCGACGCATAGCTTTCCCATCCATTGGCAAGCCACTGAACGATCTCGTGGGGAGGGTTTGGGCATGGCTGTAAATCCGGTTTAGAAACCTGCAGGATTGGGCCGTCATCAAAGGAAGAATCACGAAATCTAACGTCAATCCACTCGTTATTAAGTGGGAGTGTTTGCAAATCAATGCAATCAGAAATGCTGTCAGATCCATATTCCTTTATATTTCGCGTCACCTTTAGCCTGATTTTAGAAAACTCTTCCAAGTATCTAAACAGGGCCTCTGCCTTATCAACGGCCGATAAGTTGTCGCAGTCAAAACCCATGATGGCACCACCCATACAGTTCCTGTAGTAACTGAGACAATATGTTACCAGCTTATGCGGACAAGACATTTTCTCCCGGTATTAAATCGGTGCATGGAAGCCATCCCAATTGTTCATTTAATCGAATTGTTGCCGTTACAACCCGGTCTGCTTTCATTTTGCTTCAGCCAAACACAAGGTAGTCGTTACAAACTAGTAGCACCACGCTTGCCATCCAAACATAGAGAACCCAGAAGCCGCAAACCTCTCGCGGCATTTTATTTATTGGGACTGTCGGACGCACATGCGCGGCAAACATTCCCACAACGCCTGTCTATTGATTAACAAACCAACAGGAACATGTTCATGTGGATTTCCGGCCTACGCCACGCGACGCATGCGCCTGCGCCAAAGAACATACGAGTAGATATACATGACCGCGGCTCCGCCCATGACCAGCACAACGGTGCCAACAACAACTACGCCGTCCGAAAACAACGGAGCCACCAACCCCAGTAAAACCATGCCGAGACCCATGACAACAAAGCACCTGCCGCCAAAGCGCTGGGTGCGGCGCCAGTTATCGGGATCGGCGAGCGCCCAGGGCGTCTTGATGCCCATCGTGTAATTTTGCTTGACGCGCGGCAAATAATTGCCAATACCCACGAACAGCAGGCCCGCAGCCACGGAAACGGCCACATTCACCACGCCGCGAGCCGGAACGATACCCCATACCGTCAGCTCACACAACCAACTGATGGCACACATGAGCAGCGTGAACACGACCACAAAACCCTGGTAGAACTTACCCGAGGTTCGATATGCCTCACCTTTAGGGTCAATACGCGGCACCACATAGAACATCACCAAAAACGCCAGAGGCAGAGCACCAAGCGCAGAGGCCATCCAGCGCGGACCCCAGCCGTTGACGGATCCGTCGGCTCCCCAATGCGTAGGAATCTGCGCGGGTAAGCTCGGCATCACAACGAGATGGGCCACGACGCTAATCGCGCACAAAACAGCAAGAAACACCCACACGCGCAGCGATACACCCGTAGCGCGAACGCCCTTATTCTCATTATTCATCGCTATCACCTTCATTGTTTGCAAACCCCATAAACCACCCGATCAGGTCCTGCATGACCGTGGTATTGAGGCTGTATACGATGTTTTGTCCATGACGTTCATCTGCCACAAGGCCGGCGTTTTTAAGCGTTGCCAGGTGATGGCTGAGCGAGGGCTTACTGATATCAAAATGCTCAGCGAGCTCCCCCGCTGTCAGGTCGCCCTCGCGCAGCAGCTCCAAGATGCGCCGTCGCGTAGGATCCGCAAGCGCTTTGAATCCCTCTCCTGCCATAACATCCCTTTCGTTGTCTTTGGCAGCAACATCATACCTAATAATTAGACGTTTGTCTAACTATCTAATTTCGCCTGAAGGAAAAGGGCACACTCCATCGGAGCGCGCCCTTCTTAGCCAAAACATCTAGAGAATCTCGACAGACCCATCTTTCACCGTAAGGCCCATGTTGCCTGCCAGAAGGTCGTCGAGCAGCGTGCCCACGAGCTCGAATCGCCAGCCATCGCGCAACGGACTTTGCTCGGGATGTTCCATGTACGAGAACAGCTCATCGCGACTCGCGATGATGGCAGTCGCCACGCCGGAGCGCTCGGACACCAGGCGCATGAGGGCATACATAAGATCGCAGACGCTTTCGACCTCGGGCGTGGGCGCATGGTGCGGGCGGCTGATGAAGGGCAGCTTATCGGAAGGACAATTGCGCCCGCGCTCGATGGCGACGAGCGCGGCATCGGCATCAGCCTCGGAAAGCTGCTCGGTTCCACGCGTACGGCGAAAATCGTCAACAGTTTTCGGCGCGCGCTTGACCAAGGCAACGAGCACCTCGTCCGACATGATCCACTTGCGCGGAACGTTGCGACGCTCAGCGCGACGTTCTCTCCAGGCCGCGAGCTCGCGGGCGATGGCAAGCTGTCGGCGCGTGCAAGAATTGATGCGCTTGACGCGCTTGAACGCAAGGCGCTGGTCGACAACGTAGTGCTCGACATTCGTGAGCGGGCGCATCTCATCGGTCACCCACGACACGCGGCCCAGCTCCCCGAGCCTATCCATAATGACCCCGTACGCCACAATGAGATAACGCACGTCATCCACGGCGTACTCAAACTGCAAATCGGTCAGAGGACGACGCGACCAATCGGTTAGCGACTCCGATTTAGGCAGGTCGACATCACAGAAAGCATGTACGAGACCGTTATAGGACATCTGCATGCGCTCGCCCAAAAAGGCAGCCGCCACCTGCGTATCGAATATGGGAGTAGGAAGCACGCCTAATGTATGGTAGAGCACCTCCATGTCCTGCGAACAAGCATGGAATACTTTGATGACCCCCTCGTCGGCCATCAGCTCCGCCAAAGGGGAAAGGTCTTTGATAACGATGGGGTCGATGACCACGCACTCCTCGGGGGTCGCGGCCTGCACCAAACACAGACGCGCATGGTATGTGCGCTCGCGCAAGAACTCGGTGTCGATGGCCACGGCGTCGAATTCCGCGGCGCGCTTGCAAAATGCCAGGAGCTCCTCATATGTGGAGATGTACATGCTCCTCCAGAATCATGGTTGGCGCACTCGTGCGCAGGGTAGGATATCGCTACCTAAACTATACAGGGCTTTACGACGAACGGGACCTAAACGTATGCGTTGCCTTATCATCCACAATCCCGCCTCGGGCACCCGCTCCGACGAGATCTATGCCTTTGCTCACGCCCTCGCTCAGGCGGGAGACGAAATCACCATGCGCTTCATCGGTAAGGGTATGGAACCGCAAGACGCCACGCGCGATGTCACCGCCTTCGACCGCGTAGTGGTCTCGGGCGGCGACGGCACCGTCTCCAACGTACTCGATTGCCTGCGCGGCTCGCATGTCCCCACCCTCATCTTCCCATCGGGCACAGCATGCCTGTTCTTCAACAACATCGGCAATGCCCCAGAGGCAGCCGCCCTCGCCAAGGCCTGCCGCCGCGGACGCACCGTTCCCGTCGACATGGGCGAGCTTTTTTGGAACGATGCCGAGGGAAACGAGCAGCGTCACGGCTTCATCATCATCGCCGGCTCCGGTTTTGACGCCGCCATCATGGAGAAGGCCGCTCCCAACAAGAACGAGATCGGCGAGATCGCCTATGCGCTCTCGGCACTTGCCACCCCCAACCCGCAGGTGGCGCACTTCACGATCGAGCACGATAGTGAAGTCGACGAGTTCGATGGCATCGGATGCATGGTGGGCAACACCTCGGTGATTCAAAACGACATCAACCTGTTTCCCGACTGTCGCATGAACGATGGCCTCATCGATATCGCCGTTATCGAACCGGTAGCAACAGTGCAGCTGCTCCCCACCTTGCTCGCAGGCGTTTTTGATCCCGCGGGCAAGGGGCTCGGTCGCCCGCAGTTCAAGATGCTTCAGGCAAAAGAGGCAAAGATCACCTGCTCGCCTTCGCTGGGCATGGAGTACGACGGCGAGCTCATCCCCAACCCATCTGGTGTCTTTGGTGCCCGCGCGCTGCCAAAATGCCTGGATATCATCGTTGACGACTTCTCAAAGCTCAATCCCGACAACTGCTAGCAAAACGCGGCTGCGGCCTTGCGCCCTGCTACCGCCCACAGAAACAGTTTCGAAATACTTCTTGCATCGTCTTCGCGCTGTGCTATAGTGCAGCGCAACCTAAACAACTTCGCTTTTCCGAAAGGAGCCACCAGAATGAACAACTTCTCCAACAACTCTGTCATGAACTGGTGGTGGCGTGATGCGAATACGGTCGGTCGACTGTGAGTCCCTCACGCCTAAAATAGCTCCAGGTAGATGATGTGGCCTCCGGTTTCGACCGGGGGCCTTTTTCTTTACCTCGGCTCCCGCCGCACGCATCACGCGCCTCCAGCGTATCTGCCCACCGACGACGACAAACCCCTAAAACACCTCAAGAAAGGTTGATCACCATGTCCAACGCAGCCACTCAGCCCCGCACCGTCTCCACCACCGACCACGGCACCCTCGACGTTCGCGCCCTCGTTCTTCTGGCGGTCCTTTTGGCCGCTGGCTTTATCCTCAACTTCACCGTCGGCAAAGCAATCTCGAGCGTCTCGGGCGGCGTCATCAGCCCCGAGTTCATCATCTCCGCCTTCTGCCTTACGATTCTCGTCGTGCGTCCCAACATCGGCCAGGCGCTCGTCATCGGCCTCATCTCTGCAGCCGTGATCCAGATCACCACGACCTCGCCGTTCATCGATTTCGCCGCTGAAGGCATCGCCGCGATGCTCATGGCAGCAATCGTCGCCGCCGCAGCTCACCGCGGAAGCATCTCCCCCGCTGTGGCCGCCGTCGCAACCTTCGCGACCACCCTTGTTTCGGGTTGCATCTTCATGGTCATCAAGATGGCGATGATCGGTCTTGTTGCCGAGCTCGCCGCCGCCATGCTTCCCGTCGTCGCCGCCACGGCCGTCTTCAACGGCATCCTCGTCGCAGCTCTCTATCTGCCCATCAAGAAGGCCCTCAAGCTTTCCTAGCCTTCGCGCCTAAGCAACAGGCGCCAACCGCGCGAAACCTTACTTACCTTCACTTTCGAAAGGACCCTCCCCATGTCCAACGTCACCGCTCGTACCGTCTCTGCCGAGGCTTCCCCTCGCGGCCTTGTCGACATCTCCTCCCTCGTCTTGCTCGCGATCCTTCTTGCCGCCGGATTCATCCTCAACATGACCGCAGGCAATGCTCTAGCCATGACCGGCATCAAGCCCCAGTTCATCATCGCGGCATATGCCCTCGCAATCGTGCTTACCCGCGCGAATCTTGCTCAAGCGATCATCTACGGCCTCATCTCGGCAGCCGTAATCCAGTTCACCACGTCCATCCCGGGCCTTAACTTCCTAACCGAGGCCGCAGGCGCCCTCGCGATGGCCGTTCTCGTCAAAAGCGGTATCGGCGGGACGAAGGTGAACCCGCTTATCGCGACATTTGTCACCACCCTTGTTTCCGGAGCCCTGTTCGCCATCGTGGGAACGCTTATGGCCGGCTTTGGACTGGAGGCGGCCCTGCCTAAGGTCCCGTTGGTGCTGGGAACCGCCATCTTTAACGCCATCGTGGTCCAAGCGCTGTTCTTCCCTCTCGCCAAAGTTCTTCAGAAATAGCCCTGCTCGATATGCGCCGGTGCGGGAATGCCCCCACAGGTATCCCCGCACCCTCCGGGCGTAGGCGCCGCCCTCGTTTGCTCTCTTTTTGAATCGAAAGGCCGTCATGAACCCGATTATCGACATAGAGGACGTCTCGTTCTCGTATCGCGAGACGCACGAGCCCGCGCTGAACCACGTTTCGCTCGCGATAGGCGAAGGCGATTTCCTCGGCATCATCGGTCCTTCGGGTGCAGGCAAGTCCACCCTCGCCGCATGCCTTTCCGGAGCGATTCCCCACCACTTTGGAGGGGCGCTCTACGGAGCCGTGCGCGTAGCTGGACAGGATACCTGCGAAGTCACGCTCACCGATATCTCGCGCATCGTCGGAAGCGTACTGCAGGATATCGATACGCAAATGGTTGCCTCTGTTGTGGAAGACGAGCTGCTCTTTGGTCTGGAGAACTTCGGCGTTCCACACGATCAGATCGAGCAGCGCCTTTCGGATGCCTTGCAGACCGTTGGCATCGCCGACCTGCGTGACCGCGAGATCGCCACGCTCTCGGGCGGCCAGAAGCAAAAAGTCGCCATCGCCGCGATCATGGCCCTGCAGCCCCGTGTGCTCGTGCTCGACGAGCCTACCGCCGCCCTTGACCCTGCAAGTTCCCTCCTCGTCTTTGAGACACTCGCAAAGATCAACCGCGAGCAAAACGTCACCGTCGTGGTTGTCGAACAGAAAGTAGCGCTTCTCTCCACGTTTTGCGACCGCGTGATCGTGCTCGACAACGGCAGTATCGCCCTCGAGGGAGAACCGCACGAGGTCTTCTCGCATGCCGACGAGCTTCGATGCATCGGTGTCGACAGCCCCCGCGTGGCGCGCATCTCCAACAGCCTTGCACGCAAAAATATCGGCACGCAAACGTCGCCCTGCCTTACCGTCGAAGAGGCCGAAGTCCTCATCAAAGGCATAGTAGGAAACGCGTTTCACGATTCGGACCGCACGGTCGCGTCCTCTCCCCACGCACCGCGCGCGACAACGGCGCAAGAACCCGTGGTCGCATTCGAGCACGTCAATTTTGCCTATCCTCTGGGAGGCGCCGCCGTGCACGACCTTACCCTCGCGGTTCGTCCCGGCGAGCTCATAGGGCTTGTGGGTCAAAACGGCGCCGGCAAGACCACCTTCACCAAGCTCCTCACCGGCCTGCTCAAGCCCGATGCGGGCTGCGTACGCGTTGCGGGAGCCGACACCAAAAGCACGCCCACGAGCGTTATCGCCCGCTCGTGCGCCACGCTCTTCCAAAACCCCGATCGGCAGATCTGCAAGGAGACCGTGGAAGACGAGATCGCCTTCGGCCTCGAGCTCCACGGGATGGATTCGGCTCGCGCGCACGAAAAAGCGCGCGAGGCAGCAAAGCGATTCGGCCTTCCGCTCGACGAGGCACCGTTTTCGCTCTCGCGCGGACAGCGACAGATGGTCGCGCTCGCAAGCGTTCTCGTGGTGGAACCGCGCGTGATCGTGCTCGACGAGCCCACGAGCGGCCTTGACTATCGCGAATGCATGACCGTGATGGAAACGGTGAAGCAGATGGCCGAAGCCGGTTGCGCCGTCATCATGGTATGCCACGACATGGAAGTGGTCTCCGATTTCGCGGAGCGCATCGCTATTATGGCAGACGGGCGCATCCTGGCATCGGGCCCCACGCGCGATCTTTTTGGCCAGCCCGACCTCATGCGCGCCGCATCCATTGAGCCACCGCAGGTCATCGAACTTGCACGCCGTCTTTCGCGATCCGTCTCCCCCGCCTTCGAAGGCGTCAGCGAGGTTTCGGATATCGTTCGCATCACCGAGGAGATGATCTATCGTGGTTAACGTCATCGACTACGTGCCCGGCACGACTCTGCTGCACAAACTCAATCCCGTGGCAAAACTCGCACTCGCCGCAGCGATCATCCTCTCCACCTTCCTGGCTCAAAGCTACGCGATGCTCATCGGCCTGCTTGCGCTCACGCTTGCCCTGGGCGCCTACGCGGGCGTAGCCGATCGCCTGCTCAAGCTGTTGCGCCTGCTCATCCCTATCGCCTTAATCATGCTCGTGCTTCAGACCGCTTTTATGCGCGAGGGCAAGACGCTTTTTGCTTTTGTGACCGACACGGGCCTCATCACGGGCTCCAAGGCCTGCTTGCGCCTTTTGGGCGTGGCGCTTCCACTCGTCTTGATGCTCATGGTCACCAAACTCAACGACCTGGCAAACGCCTGCGTCGAAAAGCTGCATATCCCGTATCGCTACGCCTTCACCTTCACCACGGCATTGCGTTTTGTCCCGGTGTTCAGCCAAGAGATGAACGCGATCATCGAGGCGCAGACGGCACGCGGCGTGGAGTACGACACCAAGAACCCCATCAAGAAACTCAAGCTCATGCTGCCGCTATGCGCACCGTTGCTTATCTCGAGCGTAGGCAAGACCGACGCGACGGCGCTCGCCGCCGAGCAGCGGGGCTTTTATCTGCGCACGCGCGAGAGCAGCTACAAGCGCTACCCCTTTGCCGCCCGCGACATCGCGATCTTTGGCCTTTGCATCGCCCTTATCGCGGCGGGAGCGGTTCTTTAGTTTTTGTTCCTCCGTCGCGCAATTGTGCTCCCCTTGCTACCATGCAACATGAAGATACGTGATAAGGAGAGCGCATGGCACGCCGCAAAAAGCAGAAAAAGCAGGTAAAAGAAGCACTCGACCTGCGTACATTCGAACACACCGACGAGGCGGAGCAGCTTGGTGCGGCGTTTGCGGACATAGAGCTCCCCTCGTTTTTCATCGACTCCGTCGCAGGCGCCTACGGCACTGCCGCGAAGTCCATCCTAGAGGGAATCGTTCAGGCAAAAGACCGTCCCGTCACTTTCCGCGCAAACGCCCTGAAGTCGAATGCCGCAGAGGTGGCCGACGCCTTAAACGCCGCAGACATCGAGTTCGAGCGCGTGCCGTGGTACGCCGATGCCTTCGTCGTCCCTGCATCGTTTGAGCGAGCCGTCTGGGACCTCGACCTCATCCACGACGGCAAGATCTATCTGCAAAGCCTCTCGTCCATGCTGCCCCCGCTTGCACTTGCCGTGCAGCCCGGGCAGGACGTTTTGGACATGTGCGCAGCACCTGGCGGCAAGACCACGCAGCTTGCCGCCCTCGAGCCGCAGGCCCATGTGACCGCAGCTGAGATGCACGCGCCCCGAGCAGACAAGCTCGAGCACAACCTCGAGAAACAGGGCGCAAAAAACGTGCAGGTCATGCGTATCGATGCGCGCGAGCTTGACGAATTCTTCTCGTTCGATCGCATCTTGCTCGACGCCCCGTGCACGGGCTCGGGCACGATCATCGCCGGGTGCGAGCGTACGATTAAGGGCTTTAGCGAGCAACTGCTGCAAAAATGCGCCCGTTCCCAACGTGCACTGCTTGACCGCAGCCTCACCGTGCTTAAGCCCGGGGGCTACCTGCTGTATTCGACATGCTCGGTGCTCCCCCAAGAAAACGAGGACGCCGTTCTCCACGTACTCAAAAAGCACCGCGATTGCGAGCTCATGGCCCTGGATAAAACGGAAGACGCCGATGGCAACCCCACGGTAGCAGCCCCCTTTGCCAAGCTATTGGCCCAGCATGACATCCCCGTTCTGCACAACGAGATAGAGGGCACCGTCACCGTTGCCCCCACACGTGAATACGAAGGATTCTTCCTCGCGCTTATAACCAAAAAGCGTTAGCGGCTATGCTTGCCCTCGCCCGCATGCGATCCAGATCGGGCATTCGGCCGACGGCGAGCACCTGCCGAGGCGTCGTCGCGAACATCGCGGCGACGAGCCGCGGCGCCCTTGATGAGCGTAATCACAAAGTAGAGAGCAGCCGCGACGCAGATCACGCCAATGAATAGCGCTACGGGACCGATAATGTCCATGAGGTTCATCTGCATCTGTCTCTCCGTTTAGTTTGCATTGCCGATGCGTGGGTATAACTACCCCATCAAATTATCCTTAGCTTAGCGCAAGCACGTCTTTGACACGTACGCGGGCACAAAAGAACAGGAGCCCACCACGGCGTGGGCGCAAATACAGCGGTCTCATGCCGTACGACAATCAATACCAACCGCGGCCAGGAAGGAGCGCCCCCATGGACAACCTGACTGAGAATAGCCCCATCACCAGCACCGATATTCCGCCGTGCAAAAACGTTTCAGCAACTCCGTTGGATACGCCAGAGCTCGAGGCAAGAGTCGAGCAGAACATCGAGGCCACGGTCGATTTCTCCGAAGTCGATATCGACCCCGACCTTTCAGCACCTCCCCATGCCGTGACCCCGGCTGGAATCTTGCCCATGGACCCCGCCCCCATCGAGGGGAACCTGCGAAAGGCAACCATCTCCGTCCCCGATGCCATCGAGGACGCGGGAGGCTTCACCCTCTTCGGGCGCCGCATCAAATCGCTCATGTACTCGACCGACGTTGCCGTGATCCGCAACAGCAACGCTGACGCCGTCTTTGCCGTCTATCCCTTCACCGCACAGCCCTCGATCACCCAGGCGCTGCTCACCGCAGCCGAATGCCCGGTATTCGTAGGCGTGGGCGGCGGCACGACAACCGGTAAGCGCTCAGTTCAGCTCGCAGCCGTATCCGAAATGCAAGGCGTCGCGGGCGTGATCGTGAACTCCCCCGCCTCGCCCGAGATGGTCGAGCATATCGTTCATGTGGTGGACATCCCCGTCGTGGCAACCGTCGTGCGTGCCGACGACGCCCATGCCAAAGTGCGCGCCGGCGCCAAGATCTTGAACATCGCTGCCGGCAAAAACACACCCGAAGTATTGCGCGAGCTGCGTCGTTCCTACCCCAACCTCCCGCTTATCGCACCGGGCGGAAAAACGCCCGAGTCGATTCAGGCGACCATCGCCGCCGGCGCCAACGCTATCATCTGGACTCCGCCTTCGGCGCAGATGATGCAGCAGGATATGATGGCACGCTATCGCGAGCAGGAAAACGCGGGCGTGCACGAAGAGCCGTCCATCGATCCCATTTCCGCCGGTGATATCAACCCCATCGATGGTGTTGGATCCGACATCCCCTTCCCCGACGACGTAATCGCCCACCTCGCACAAGCATCGCAGCGACGTCGCGAGCGCAGAAATGCGTTCTTCTCCCGCCATAAATAATCTCCGCGACCGGCAATCCCGTCGATTCGAACAAAAACGCGCCGATACCTAAACCCGGTATCGGCGCGTTTTGCATGCGCACGCTCAGTAAAAGCCGAGGAAGGAGTCGAACCTAGTCGATGCGCACGTCCCCCATGAAGAAGAGCGCGACGGTGCCAGGACCCGTATGGGAACCGATCACGGTGCCGATATCGTTGATGTCGATCTTGCCCGCAAGTTGCGGCATATGCTCGACCAGGGCATCGGCCACGGCTTCGGCGTCTGCACGGCACGCCGATTGCGACATGCATACCTTGCCGGTATAAGCCGCACCGTCCTCGATGTGTTCCATACAGGTCTTGACCATCTGGGCGATGGCGCGTTTCTTGGTACGGATCTTCTCGCGCGGAATCAGGTGGCCCGTATTGTCTACATTCATGAGCGGGCAAATCTTAAGGGCGGTTCCCACGATGCCGCTCGCCTTGGAGATACGACCGCCGCGAATAAAACTCGTCAGGTCGCTCGAGAAGAACCAATGATGAACGTTGAGCTTATGGGCCTCGGCCCAGTTTGCGAGCTCATCGAACGTCAAGCCTGCGTCGCGAAGATCGGCCAGATACTCCATGAGCAAGCCGTAGCCCGCAGAAGCGGCAAGCGAATCGATAACGCAGATCTTCCGCTCGGGATAGCGCTCACGCAGTTGCTCGGCAGCCAGGCAGGCGGAATTGTACGTGCCCGAAATACCCGAAGAGAGCGTGACGTGCAGCACGTCTTTCCCCTCCTTGAGCGCAGGCTCCCAAAATTCGACGTACTCGCCCGTGCCCACCTGGGAGGTCTTGGGCTCGGCACCCGCCGCGATGCTCGCAAAGAATTGCTCGGAAGTTGTGGACTGGTACAGATCGTCCAAATACGTTTTGCCGTCGATTTCGTAATGAAAGCATACGTACGCGATATCACGCTCGGCAAAAAACGCCGCGCTGCGATCGGCGGTCGACTCGCAAGAAAGCAGGAACGAAGACATATGAACCCCCTATTCAAGACAGCCAAGGGCCATCCCGCAAATGCTATCGATGGGGTCATTATCCCACAGCATCGAGCACAGGTGTTTCGTTATCCTCAATCTTGGGACCAATGGGACAAATGTCCCCTACTTGCCCTTGCACCCCTCAAGCGCGCTCAAATCGACTTCCAGGCGAACCTCGGGCACTGCGGAGAGCTCCGCCAGCGTCACGCCGTCCACATACGTGTCGATAGCAGCTTCGAGACCGGTCCAGAACTTGACCGTCGAGCAGAGCCCCGCCCGTCCGCATGACCCGTCAAGACCCTCGCATGCGACCGCCCCGGTGGAACCTTCCGCCGCACGCAGGATATCGCCGGCGCGGATCTCCTCAGCCGGCTTGGCGAGCATATAGCCGCCGCCCTTGCCGCGAACGCTCTTGAGCAGACCCGCACCCATCAGGGGGCGAACCAGCTGTTCGAGATATTTCAACGAGATGCTCTCGCGCTCGGCAACCTCTCGCAGAGCGATTTTGCCCTCTTCGTCGCCAAACGCGGCGATGTAGATCATGAGCCTCAGGGCATAGCGCCCCTTAGACGATATGAGCATTCGTCCTCCCATCGGCCGACGAGACACGCGAGGGCGCGCAGCCCCGCAAAAGCCGCTCGTAGCTGTGACTTTTGCACAGAGAGCTAAATTCGAGCAAAGTACTCGGATTAACGCTTGACTAAAAACGGTATCATCTTATCGTTATTCCGAGAGAATTCCTAGGGTTTAAGCCCTGTCGCGATTGAGAGGATGCGCACAATGCCCGATACCGCACTTCTTCATGTGGAGAACCTCACTGCCTCCGTCGAGGAAAAAACCATTCTTCACCAGGTAAATCTTGATGTTTCGGCAGGTGAGACCCACGTGCTTATGGGCCCCAACGGCGCCGGCAAGTCCACGCTCGGCCACCTCGTCATGGGCGACCCCGTCTATACCGTCAACGACGGCCGCATCTTCTTTGATGGCGAGGACATCACCGACCTCACCACTGACAAGCGTTCGCGCGCTGGCCTGTTCCTGTCTTTCCAGGCCCCGGTCGAGATTCCCGGCGTACCCCTCTCCAGCTTCCTGCGCGCAAGCATCGCCGGTCGCCCTGGCCTGGAGATGAAGGGCAAGGAGTTCCGCCGCCGCGTGAAGGAGCTCGCCGGCGAGCTCGATATGGACACCGCCTATCTCAACCGCGAACTGGGCGTGGGCTTCTCGGGCGGCGAGAAGAAAAAGGTCGAGATGCTGCAGCTGCTGCTCTTGCAGCCCAAGCTCGCCATCCTCGACGAGACCGACTCCGGCTTGGACGTCGACGCACTCTCCGTGGTCTCCCGCGGCATGGATGTCTACCGCAAATCCTGCGACGGCTCCATGCTCATCATCACGCATAACACGCGCATCCTCGAGCATCTCTCCGTCGATAAGGTCCACGTGATGGTCAAGGGCCATGTCGTGCGCACCGACGACGCCTCGCTTATCCCTTGGATCGACGAGCACGGCTTCGAGTCCTTTGAGCGCGAGGCCGCAAACGCCGCCGCGAACGCCCAGTAAGGAGCAGCAGGCATGGCAAAGAACCGCACCGAGGTAGCGGACATCGACCGCAGCCTCTATGACTTCACCTACGGCGAAGAGGGCTTCGAGCGCCTCGCGGCCGGCATCACCCCCGATATCGTGCGCGAGATCTCGTCCAAGAAGGACGAGCCCGAGTGGATGCTCGAGCTGCGCCTCAAGTCCCTCGACATCTTCAACCGCTTTCCCAACCCCACCTGGGGACCGGGCATCGACGGTCTCGATATGGACAATATCGTTACCTACGTGAAGCCCAACACCGATCAAAAGCATGACTGGGACTCCGTGCCCGACGACATCAAGAACACCTTCGAGCGCCTGGGCATCCCCGAGGCAGAGCGCAGCTACCTGGCAGGCGTCGGCGCACAATACGACTCCGAACTCGTGTACCACAACATGCAGGACACCGCGAGCAAGATGGGCATCGTATACTCC
>CAKUGM010000028.1 GCA_934654625.1 uncultured Collinsella sp.
CTTGCTCATCCCTCGGATCGACAGGACGATGTCGTCTTGCTTGTCTGACATGTATTCACCCCTCGTTTCCCTCGATGTCCTCCCCAGGTAATGAAATACGCGCAGCTACGATAGGGAGAACGTCCTGATATGAGACCATGATTGACTGTTTACGTACTCATGACCCCGTAAAGGCAAGGGGGAGCAGTCTCCTGATCCCCCTTGCACATATGCTCATATACGCTTATGAGCAGCCATTATCTTACTGGCCGAGATTCGACGTGTAAGAAGCGCCGTTGTCGGTCTTCACCATGTTGATAGCGAAGGCATCGAAGTCGGCGGGGTTGGCGAGCTTGTTGGTGATGGAGGACTCGTTCTGACCATCGCCCTGGACAACCTCGAGGTCGAGGTTGAGCAGCGGAGCATACTTCTCGAGCAGCGGCTTGTAGGTGGAGCCCAGGAAGTTGTCGGCGGAGTTGTAAATGCTCAGCCAGACCTTCTTCTTGGGGCTGTCGCCCTCGTCGAGCTGAGACTGAGCGGTCTCGTACAGGGTGTTCGCCGGGTCGGTGAAGTCCTTGTAGTTCTCGGCGGTGACCTCGAGGTTCATAGCGTAGAAGGAACGATCGTCCTCGCTGTACTTGAAGTCCTCCTCGGCGATGACGTTGCCAGCAGCGTCGGCCTCGCCCACGCCGGTGTTGACGTCGACGCCATCAAGCGCGTTGCGGAGCAGGCGCAGCGTGAGGTAAGCCTGAACGGCAGGGTTCTGGGAAATGGTGCCGCCATAGGGGAAGTCGGAGTCGCCCAGAGCGGCAACGGCGTCGGAGTTGGCGTCGTAACCAAAGACGGGGACCTTGTTCTCCTTGGCCCAGTTGGAGTACATGGACATGCCCATGCCGTCGTTGTTGGAGACGACGATGTCGATCTGATCACCGAAAGCGGAAGCCCAGGTGCCAGACAGAGCGTTACCGGCGGTTGCAGCGTCCCAGGTAGCGCCAGCGGAGGTCTTCATCTCCTGGCTTGCGAGCTCACGGACGATGAACTTCTTGCCGTCGACCTCGATCTCGCCGTCCTTGACCTTGTCGGACTTGCCGTCCGTGTTGGTGCCCACGGGATCGGAGACGACCTGGCCGTCCTTCTCGACAGCGGTGCCCAGAGCCTTGCGGCAGCCACGGGTACGAGCGATGGAGTCGTTGTGTCCCACGTCACCGATGGCGAGGACGTAGCCGATGATGCCGTCGCCGTTGCGGTCGATATCGGCAGCATGGTTCTTGATGTACTCGACGACCATCTGGCCCTCGAGCTCGCCGCCCTGAGCGGCGTCAAAGCCAACGTAGTAGGTGTCCTTGTTCCAATTGAGCGTGGTCATATCGAGCTCGCCGGTGGAAGAGTTGGACGGCTGGCGGTTGTAGAAAACCACGGGCTTATCGGCATTGGCAACCGAACCGCCTGCAGCTGCGCTGCCGGAATCGCCGCCAGAGCCGCCGCAGCCAACGAGGCCGCCAGCAGCCACCGTGGCCATACCAAGGCCACAATACTTGAGGAATTCACGACGAGAAAGTGCCATAACGTTTTCCCTTCCTGTTGGACACGTTCCAAAACGCGCCCCGTTTCTTGAGACGGGCGTCACCCGCCAAGGACCCATTAGAGGCGGCCCACGGTTTGTGGTGCTACGCGCCCCGGTCCCCCTCGTTACTTGAGTACGTTAACATTCGAGAAACACGGAACCGACAAGATGCACACGCTTACTGCCGAACGGTTCATAAAGCGCCCGTGAACGGTAGGGTATCGACCCCGTGGCTTATTAACGTTTCTTTCAAAAAAGGAAAGTCAATCTCGGCGACACCAATAATCGACCCCTCTTTTGCTTTCGGATACTTTCGGAATACTCCGCTTTAGGACCCTGGATGCTTCCCGTACCGATGAGGAGGCCTTCCAAACAAGCGGCGCCGAGAGCCTCGCATCAAGGCCCGCATGCGCCGCCGGGGCGGGGCGAAACCGGACTCGTCTAGCTCCTTGCCGGTGCCACCGACCCTCGGTCGATAAGCTCGCCAGGGATACGGATGGCAACCGCGTCCTCCCCATCAGACCCTTTGCCCAAAGCGTGCTCAAAAGCTGCGGTACCGCGCTTGAGCGTATCGAACCTCACCGTGGTCAGATGGCTGTTGGGAACATACTCGGCCAAGGAATCGTCGACGCCCACGACGCTGATGTCCTCGGGAACACGCAATCCATGCTCGCGCAGGGCGCAAATAACTCCATTTGCCATCTGGTCGTTCTCGGCAAAGACGGCCGTAAAGGCACGGTCCTGCTCGAGCATGCGACAGGCGATCTCGTAGCCGCTGTTGGCAGACCAGTCGCCATGCTGCGGCTCGACCACGCAAAGGCCTTCCCGCTCAAGGGAGTCCCTCCACCCTGCTTGGCGGAACTGCTCGTCAATCGAAGATTCAGGTCCTCCCACGTAGCGAATCTCGCGATGCCCAAAGGAGAACAAATGGTCCATGAGCATGCGCGCACAATGGTACTGATCGGAGTCGACCGTCGTGCAAAACGGATGTTCGCGCATGGTCACAATCACTGTCGGAAGGCTCGGTAGGGGCCTGAACTCCTCGAAATCGGGAGCAAGACGGCTCATGCCGAATATCAGGCCGTCAATGGGGAGCGCGGACATCATGCGAGAGGCCTCGCCAAGCGAGAACTCCTGATCTTTGCTCATCTCGACCAGCGTGACGGCATAGTCCCAATCGCGCGCGGCGGTCGTGATGCCGTCGAGCATCGTAAGGTTTCCGAACTCGGTGATGTCATTCACGCAAAAACCCACGGAATGGTACTTGCCGTCTCGCAGTGAGCGGCCGGCGTAGTTCACGCGAAAGCCCAACTGGTCCATCGCCTGACGTACGCGCTTTCGCGTCGCCTCGCTCACATTGGGCATGTCGTTGGCGACGCGCGAGACAGTCTGCTGCGACACGCCCGCAAGGCGCGCGACATCGATCATCGAGACAGTGCGCCCTCTCGACGCACCCGTTTCTGTCTGTTCATCCCCCCGCACGGCCTTCATCACTCCTAAGCTCGCAAGGTACACAGTACACAACAGGGGCCTATACCACATTCCGTCCGCGTTCGTCATCAACCACCTCGTGACATACGGTCGCGATGCCGCTCACAGAACGTTTTGCACCGATTGCAGAAATTGGGCAATCGGCTGCTATAGGCCAATGAGTACGTTAACAATAATGAAACCGTGAGATTCATACATATCGATGAACGGCATTTTGCGTATCGCATACGAACATCGGAGGAAGCTGCATGGCCGATATTGAGCGCTTCGGAGCAATCGACGACGGGTCGGAGGTACATGTCTACACGCTTGCCTGTGGCGACGTTACGGCGCGCGTCATGGACTTCGGAGCGACCCTGCTCTCGCTTGTCGCTCCCGATCAAAACGGTCACCTTGACGACCTTGTACTCGGATTCGACCGCTTGGAAGGCTACTTCGACAACCCCGCCTGCTACGGAGCGACCATAGGACCTTCCGCGAATCGCACCGATCGAGGCGAGGTCACCATCGCAGGCACCACCTACCATATGGTTGGAAACGATGGCCCCTCTTTGCGCAACAACCTTCACACCGACCTTGCGCAAGGAATTCACAAGCGCATCTGGCATGCGGATCCATCGGAAGACGGAGCGTCGGTCTGCTTCTCACTCGAACTGCCCGACGGAGAATACGGCCTGCCCGGCAACCGCCTTCTTACCGCCATCTATTCGCTCGCACCCGACGAGTCGGGTGCGGTCACGCTGAAGGTGCGCTATGAATGCACCTCAAACGCGCCAACGTTCGTCAACATGACGAACCACACCTATTGGAACCTTGCCGGTCACGCATCTGGCAGCGTTCTCGAACAGGTCGTGAGCGTACAGGCGCAAAGCTACCTACCCCTTCGCGACGACAACGTGTCTTCGGGAACGGTGGACAGCGTTGCCGATACCCCCTTTGACTTCCGTCATCCAAAAGCGCTGGGCCGCGATATCGAGCAGACGTGCGACCAGCTCCTGCAGGCACGCGGATACGACCATTGCTTCTGTGTCGACGGTTACCGTCCAGGCGAGCCCGTCCGTCCAGCACTTCATGTAGAAGATCCTGCAAGCGGACGCGTCCTCGACATATCGATCACCACGCCCGGCGCCCATCTCTATACAGGAAACTGGCTCGACGACACAGACGCCAAGGCAGGTGCCGAATACCGCCCTCGCTACGGATTTGCCTTTGAGCCCGAGTATTGGCCCGACAACATGCATCACGATGATTGGGTCCATCCGTGCTGCGAACCAGGCCACCCTTATGCACAGACCATCTTGTACCGCTTCTCGCACAAGTAGACGGCAGATAAACAAACGGTGCTTGCAAATGTAAGCCCTTAAGAAAGGAAACATTCATGACCGAAACCGCTCCCGCAGCACTTTTGGCCCATCTTCAAGAGCTTTTCGAATCATCTTTTGGCCCTATAGGCGAAAGGCGCACGCTGCATGTGCACGCCCCCGGTCGCTCTGAGATCTCGGGCAACCATACCGACCACGAGGGCGGCCACATCATTGCCGCGGCCCTCGATGTAGCCGTCGACGGCATCGCCTGCGCCAACGGCACCAACGTCGTGCGCGTTGCCTCCGAAGGATACGAACCCTTTGAGATTACACTCGATTCCCTCGACATCGTAGAAGAGGAGAAGGGCAGCACCGCAAGCCTCGTGCGTGGAATGGCACACGAGATCGCTGCAGCGGGTGCCACGCCAGCGGGTTTTGACCTTGCCATGACCTGCACGGTGCCCTCCGGCGGCGGCCTTTCGAGCTCGGCGGCAATCGAGGCAGCCATCGGCCGCACCATGGAGGCGCTCTGGAATGCCCCGTCCGTCGATCCCGTCTCCCTCGCGCAGATGAGCCAGCGCACCGAGAACCACTATTACGGCAAGCCTTGCGGACTCATGGATCAGGCGGCCGTGTGCCTGGGCGGACTCGCCTTCATGGATTTTGAGGACGCCGCCTGCCCCAAGACGCAAAAGCTTGAATTCGATTTCGATGACCATGGCTACAGCCTGGTGCTCGTAAAGGTTGGCGCCGACCACGCCGCTTCGACCGACGACTACGCCGCCATCCCCGGCGAGATGCAGGCCATCGCGGCAAAGCTCGGACACGCGCGCTTGTGCGAAGTCGATAAAGCGGAGTTCGACCGTCAGGTTCCCGCGCTGCGCGCCGAATTTGGAGACCGAGCCGTGCTGCGCTGTATTCACTACTGGTACGAGAACGACTTGGTCGACCAGCGCTGGGAATCTCTACAGTCGGCAGATATCGACGCGTTCCTCAACCTCACGCGCGAGAGCGGTGCCAGCTCTGCCATGTACCTGCAGAATGTAACCGCGCAGCTGGGAGCAGAGCAGCCGGCCATGTACGCTTTGGGACTCGCCGAGCACGTCCTTGACGGGCGCGGTGCCGTTCGCATCCACGGCGGTGGCTTCGGGGGAACCATTCAAGCCTTCGTCCCACTCGACCTCACCGACGAATTCATCGATCGCATGGATTATTGGCTGGGCGAAGGCTCCAGCCGTCACTATAAGGTTTCTGACAAGGGGGCATACGCAACATGGCTGTAGTCGACGCAACCGTTCTTCGCGATACGATTCAAGCGCTCATCGATTACGCGGTGGTCCACGGCCTGGAGCTTGAGGACGACCGTGTATGGTCCTACAACATCGTTCTCGAGTGCATCGGGGCCACGGGTCCCGCCCCGGATACCGCATGGGTCCTGGGCGACATCAGCTCTTTTGCGGATGCCGATTTTGACCTCGACGATGCCCTTGCGACCATCGCGCAGCACGCTGTCGAAAACGGAGCCGCAGATGACACTACCAGCGGACGCGACCGCATCGCCTGCCGCGTAATGGGCATCCTCATGCCCAAGCCCGCTCAGGTTTCCGCCGAGTTCAAGCGCCTTGTGGCCGAGCAGGGCCCGCACGCCGCCACCGAATGGTTCTATCGCCTTTGCTGCGATGCCGGCTACGTACGCCGTTCGGCCATCGCGCGCAACATCAAGTGGACCACGGCAACGAGCTGGGGCAACCTCGAAATCACGATCAACCTCTCGAAGCCCGAGAAAGACCCGCGCGAGATTGCCGCCGCGGGAGCAGCTCAAAACAACGGCGAGAAATATCCCGCTTGCCAGCTTTGCATCGAAAATGAAGGCTACCCGGGACGCGGCGCCGGTACCGCAGGTGGCGCACATCCCGCGCGTCAAAACCTGCGCATCATCCCCATCGAGCTCGGCGGCGAGCGCTGGGGCCTGCAATATTCGCCATACGCGTACTTTAACGAGCACTGCATTGCCATGAGCTCGCACCACCGCCCGATGCATATCGACCGCGCAGCGCTCACGTGCCTGCTCGACTTTGTCGATACCGTGCCTGGGTATTTCATCGGCTCCAACGCCGATCTGCCCATCGTGGGCGGATCGATTCTTTCGCACGACCACTTCCAGGGCGGAGCGCACGAGTTCCCCATGATGCGCGCCGAGGTTACGCAGACCTTCACGATGGACGCATTCCCCGAGGTCACGGGTGCTGTGCTGCACTGGCCTCTCTCCGTGTTGCGCCTGCGCAGCGCGAATCGCGATAGGCTGCTCGAAGCCGCCGTGCACGTTATCGATTCTTGGCGCGTCTGGAGCGACGAGACCGTGGGCATTAACGCTCTCGATGCAGACGGCACGCGACACAACACGGTGACCCCCGTCGTGCGCCGCGTCGACGAATCCGGCCATGTGGGAGGAGAAGCATACGAGGTTTACCTTGCCCTGCGCTGCAACATCACCTCTGAGCAGCATCCTCTGGGCGTATTCCATCCGCATGCCGAATATCATCACATCAAGAAGGAGAACATCGGCCTGATCGAGGTCATGGGACTCGCCATCTTGCCGCCCCGCCTCGTACCCGAGCTCAACGCCGTGAAGGAGCACCTGCTGGCAGGCGATATCGCCGCGCTTGCCACCGACGAGCTGAGCGCAAGCCATGCCGCATGGGCGCAGGACATCTACGAACGCCGCCGTGACGAGCTCACGGAAGAAAACGCCCTCGACATCCTTCATGAGGAAGTCGGGTCGGTCTTTGGCCATGTTCTTGAAGACGCCGGCGTCTTTAAGTGGGACGAGGCCGGAAGAGCCGCCTGCCAGCGCTTTGTCGAAAGCCTCTAGCGCCTACCTCCCATTTTGTTTCACGTACAGCGAAGCCCGCCATCTCCTCCCGATGGCGGGCTTCGTCTTTATGAACCGATTATTCAAAGGGTTGGCAATCGAAACAAGAAGTCCCTCACCGTAGCGGCAAGGGACTTTTGACAAAGCTATTCTCGCTGTTGCCCGACCTATGCAAGCTCTACGATCTCGCCGGTCTCGGCGGCCTGCTTCACGGCATTGAGGCAACGCAGGGTCTTGACGTTGTCGGCAGGCGTGACCACAGGGGCCTCCTCGCGGCGAACGACGCGCACAAAGTGCTTGAGCTGCATCTTGTGCGGCAACGCAGGATCGACGGCGGGGACATTCATCTGCAGCGGCTTATGCCAGCTGGAAGCGCCATCGTAGCTCATCTGATGCAGGCGAGGCAGCGAAAGGGCGCCCTTGGTGCCGCCGATGAAGTAGGCATCGGCATCGAAGGGGCGGTACTGCGGGTCCTCGCGGGCGGTAGCCTCCCAGTTCCAGGGGCTCGCCGTGGCGTCGGAGATGGTCATGGACGCAAGGGAGCCGTTAGCAAAGCGCACGTTGACGACGGCGGAGTCCTCGGTCTCAAAACCGCGTGCGGCACTCGACTGCATACCCTGAATGGCAACCGGCTCGCCCAACAGGTAACGAAGCAGGTCCACATCGTGAACAAGGTTGACGAGAATGGGGCCCGCACCCTTCTTGCGGCGCCACTCCACGTCGAAGTACTCGTCGTTCTTGTAGATCATGTAATGGAAGCTCGAAACGGTAAGGCGGCCCAGCTCGCCAGACTCGATGATCTGTTTGGCCTTCTGGACGAAGGGGTTGTGACGACGGTGCTGGCCCACGAGCACGGGCACACCGGCGGCCTCGGCCTCGGCGGCAAATGCCTCGGCGTCGGCAAGATCATCGGAGATGGGCTTTTCCACCAGGGGAACGATGCCGCGCTTGATGGCCTCACGGGCAACACTCAGATGCAGGCCGTTGGGAGTAGCGATGATGACGCCCTCGGGCTTGACCTCGTCCATCATGGTCGCAGGATCGGTGTAGAACGGCACGCCGGCGGCCTCGGCCGTGGCACGAGCGCCCTCAAAGGCGTCCGCGATGGCCACGAGCTCGGCCTCGGTCTCCTCGGTAACAAATCGGATGTGGTTGCGACCCATGGCGCCAGCACCAACGACGGCGATGCGCACGGGAGTCTTCTCGTCAGACATGGGAGCTCCTTTCGGAAGGCAAAACGCGTTTGCCACGTAGATGGAAAGAAGGCGCGGCTCGGCTGCACGATGCAGCAAAGGAGGAGGACGAGTCGCGCCAAAGGCAAGGGATAAGCGGGATTACGCGGTTTTCTTCTTGCTGTCAGAAACCATCATGTACACGGTAAGCACGACAGCGATGGCCGCAATCACGATGGCGCCGTAGAAGGACTGCTGATAGGCAGCGCTGCCGGCCTCGGCGTGGTAGAGGACGGCCGTGATGGGCTGGCTGATCCACGTAGAAGCCGCATAGCCCAAAAACATGATGCCGTAGTTGACGCCCAGGTTGCTGGTGCCAAACGCACCGCCGGTCAGCGGCGGGTAGATGACGAGCAAGGCGCCAAAGCTAAAGCCCAGAAGCGCCAGGGCCACGAAGAACATAGCCTGCGTGAAGCTCATGGACATGATCACGAGCGCCACGATGGTCACCACCAGCGAGATAAGCAGCGACTTATAGGCGCCGATCTTGTCGATGATCTGGCCAAAGGAGAGGCGACCAACCAGGTTTGCACAGGTGTTCACCGAAACCACGACGCCACCCAGGGCAACGGCAGCGGCAGAAGCCGGATCGGAGAAGAGCTGCACGGCTGCGATGGATGCGACCTTGCCCACCAGAAGAGTGCCTGCAGTGGCAGCAAAGGCAAACGTGATGATGAGAACCCAGAAGCGCGGGGTGCGAACCATCTCGCCAGGAGTCAGGTCGCCAAAGGTTCCGGCATGAGCGCCAGCCGCGGGAGCAACATAGCCCTCGGGCAGCCAGCCCTTCTCGGGAGCCTTAAGGAACATCGCGGAGATGATGATCGTCACAAAGAAGATCACGCCGAGCGCCTTGAGGGCACCGAAGATGCCGAGCGAGGGGATGAGCAGCGATGCCAGCACCGGAGAGAGCACAGCGGGGCCGGCGGTGGAGGCGGCAAGGGTGATGCCCGAAGCCAGACCCTTCTTGTCGATGAACCACTTCTGGCCCGTGGTGAGGGCCGGGTTGTAGCCAAGGCCGTTACCGATAGCAGCCACGAGAGAGAACCACAGGTAGAACTGCCAAGGAGCGGTTACGGTACCGCACATGAACCAGCCTACGCCATAGCAGATGGCGGCTGCGATCACGATGTTGCGCGGACCGATCTTGTCGGAGATGCGGCCAGCAAAGATGCCCGTGATGGCCATGATGGTCTGAAACACGGGGAATGCCCAGGTAAGGGAGCTGGACCAATCGGGGTAGACAGCCAGAAGGTTCTTGCTCACCACAGAGTAGAGCGCAATCGAGCTGATGAAGAACATGGTCACGCAAGCGGCAGCGAGAACCGTGCCGCGGCCTTTGTTTGAAGTCTCGGTCATTACCTATCCTCTTATCGCTTACTGGTCGGTCGGGGTCTTAACGCCCGCTTCGTCGGTCCACAGGGCAACGCCCTTGTTCTTGAGGTAGTTCTCAGCATAGGCGCGACGTCCGCCGGGCTTGGCGGTAAGGTCGCCCATCATGTTGGAGAAGCCACCGTCGACCATGATCTCGGCACCGGTGGTGAAGTCGGAACGCGTGGAGGCCAAGAACATGACAGCGTTGGCGATATCGGTAACCTCGCCGATGCGACGCGTAGCGATCAGGCGGCTACGGCTGCGCTCGACCTCGGGATCGGAATAGAAGTTGGCGCTCATCGGGGTCTTGACGAAGCACGGGCACACGCAGTTGGAACGCACGCCATAGGGACCCCACTCGGCAGCCATCATCTTGGACATCATGTTGACGCCCGCCTTGGTGGAGCTATAGACGCCGGAGAACGTCTCGGGCTGATAGGAAGCAGCGGTGGAGATGTGCACCAGGCGACCTGCACCCTGCTTGATCATCTCGCGGCCAAAACGCTGGGAGGCGATGAAGGTGCCGGTGAGGTTGACCTTGATGACGGTCTCCCAGTCGGAAAGCGGCAGATCCTCCATCGGGGCAAAACGCAGAATGCCTGCGGTGTTCACCAGCACATCCACGCGGCCGAAGTCGCGAATAGTGGCGTCGACGGCAGCCTGGACTTCGTCCTCACAGGTAGCGTCCATGCGATAGCCCTCGGCATGGATGCCAAACTCATCGGACAGACCGGCAGCTGCGGTCTTGACCTTGCCCTCGTCGAGGTCGAGCAGGACCACGTTGGCGCCATTGCGCGCAAACTCGCGGCAGATCTCGACGCCCATGCCTCCAAGGGCACCGGTCACTGCGCAGACCTGACCCTCGAGATTGAGCCAATTGTTCATACTGAATCCCTTCGTTGGCGAATGTAATGCCAAAACGAAGAATAGCTCGAGTTCAAGCGCTCGAGAATTACCGATGTTTTGCCATGGTATTAGCCAACGGTTTATACTTGTCGTAATAAAACCAGACGAGGCGGGTGCATCTATGTACGACCGAAGGCTCGATGCAATTGTAGCGGCGGCAGAACTCGGCAGCTTTTCCAAGGCCGCCGAGAAACTCAATATCTCGACTCCCGCCCTGGCCAAACAGGTCACAACCTTTGAAGGAGAACACGGTCTCACGCTTTTCGCCCGCTCGCATACCGGCGTTCATACAACTGAAGCCGGCAAATCGATTGTAGAAGATGCCCGCAAGATTATCGGCGAATCGTCTGCAGCACTTTGGCGTGCACGCAACCTGGGAGGCCTCGCGTCAGTGCGCCTGGGCGTCTCGCTCATGGCGCCCGGGAAGAACACGCAGGCTTTTTGGCCGCTCATACGCGCAAAAGCAAAAGACCTTCAGCTTGAGGTCATCAGCGTCGGCGACCTTTACGACCCCAAGGCATCGGTGATGACGCGACTCGGGGCCGAAGTCGACGTCGTGCAGACGAGCTACTCCACCGTGCGATGGGGCGGCATGTGTCAGCTCCTTCCCATCTTCTCGACACCGTTCTCGGTTGATGTCCCGCGCGACAGCCCGCTTGCAACAAAAAAGACCCTCACGATCGATGATCTACGCGGTCTTCGTGTTCGCATGCTGCGCCACGCAAACGACGCCACCGATCAACTCAGGCACCTGCTCAGACGAGAAGAAGGCGTCGAGGTCATCGATGTCCAAACCTTCGACTTCGCGCTCTTCAACGAGGCCGCCGAGTCCGGTGACGTCGTGATGACAAGTGGGGCCTGGTCGGGCATCCATCCAGGCTTTGTTGGCACCACGCTCGATAGCCCCATCGAAGTGCCGTGCTTTCTCGCCTATCCGCGCAACCCCGCCCCGCATGTACAGCGCTTTATCGAAGCCTATGCGGATGTAATCGAGGAGAACGCGGAGTAGATCGCTCCGGGCTGTCGAGCGCTGTATTTGCGGGCAATTGGCGGCACGCTGTCTTCCCTCTCCGCCAAATTAAGGCAACCCGCCCGCCTGGGTGCGACCCCGTTGGAACACGCCTCGGCACATTCCAACGGGCTTTTGTAACAAATGCCCTTTCCCGAACCGATAGCTTGCCCCTATGCTATTGTTAGCCTAGTTAAACTCAACCTAGGCTAACTCTGCCCTCACCATCGACCGCTCCGTTAGCCTTACGTGCAACGATTGGAGCGTCCCATGAAGGGCAACACCCCCTACCTGGTGGTTAACAACCTCAAAAAACACTACGGCGACGGCGAGGCCCGCATCCAGGTGCTCAGCGGCATCACCACCACCGTAAACCGAGGCGAGGTCTGCGTCATGCTCGGTCCCTCGGGCTCGGGCAAGTCGACCTTCCTCAACCTCATCGGCGGCCTCGAGGACGCCGATGGCGGCACGGTCTCGGTCGGAGATTGCGAGCTCACCTCACTTTCGAGCAAGGACCTCGGCGAGTACCGCCGCCGCGAGCTGGGCTTTGTCTTCCAGTTCTACAACCTCGTGCCCGATCTCACCATCAAAGAGAACATCGAGGTCACAGCACACCTCTCGGCAAACCCCCTACCCATGGAAGACCTTCTGTGCTCGCTCGGCCTTTGGGAGCACCGCAACAAGTTTCCGCGCCAGGTCTCCGGCGGCCAGCAGCAGCGCTGTGCCATCGGCCGCGCGCTCGTAAAGAACCCTGGCCTCATCCTGTGCGACGAGCCCACGGGAGCCCTCGACTACAAGACCTCGAAAGAAGTCCTCGAGCTCATGGAGCGCGTGAACCGTAAGTACGGCTGCACTATCGTGATCGTGACGCACAACGCCGCTATCGCTCGCATGGCCAACCGTGTACTGCGTCTGCGCGACGGGCGCCTGGCCGAAGACGAGGTCAACGAATCACCCGTATCCGCCTCCGAGCTCGATTGGTAGGCGCACGATGACTCCCCTGATCAGGCGGCTCCCCCGTGAGCTGCGCCACAATCTTGGTAAATACCTGGGCATCTTTCTGCTTATGTGCGGCAGCATCGCCCTCACGTCGGGCTTTTTGCTCGCAGCCCACTCCATCGGCTGCCTCATCGACAATATGCGCGACGAGTACACGATCGAGGACGGTCGCGTGACGACTTCTTTCGAGGCAACCGACGCCCAGCTCGAGGCTGCCGAGGACGCGACCGAGGGCGTCGGCGGCGCCACGTTCCACAAGAACTTCTCCATAGACGCGGCCATAAAGAAGTCCACCGGCGATGACGGTACGAAGCGTACGCTGCGCACCTACGCGCACCGAACCGAGGTCGACATCGCGTCCTACTGCGAGGGTACGAAACCCCAGGCAGACAATGAGGTCGCCGTCGACCGCGTCTTCGCCACGAACAACGGCCTCGCCGTGGGCGACAAGGTCGAACTTTGCGGGCGCGCTTACACCATCTGCGGCATCATGACCCTGCCCGACAGCCAGGCACTCTTTCCCAACAACTCCGACTTCACGGTAAACACCATTACCTTTGGCGTAGCCGAGGTCACAGACGCCGGCTTTTCTGCGCTCGAAGACGCCGGTGGCGCGCCCGCCTACACTTACTCGTTCACTTTCAATGACCGCGACCTCTCCGTCGCCGAGCGTACCGATGCCGAGAAGGACATGGTCGAGGCCTTAACGGACGCGGACGCGCGCGTGGACGACCTCATCGACGCCGACTCCAACCAGGGCATCGGGTACGCACGCGACGACGTGGACGGCGATTCCGCCATGTGGACGACGCTGCTCGACATCATCATCGTGATCATGGCCTTTGTCTTCGTCGTGCTTACCGACGCCACCATCGAAGAAGAGAGCGCCGTCATCGGAACGCTGCTCGCCAGCGGCTACCGCAAGCGCGAGATCATCCTCCATTACCTCGCGCTTCCCGCCATCGTAGGCATACTCGCGGCTGGACTGGGGTGCGCCCTCGGCGTCGCGTTCTTCACCGAGCCCATGCGCAACCTTTACTACGGCTCCTACAGCCTGCCGCCCTTCCGCGTGTACTGGAGCTGGGAGATCTTCATCAAGTGCGCCGTAGTGCCCGCCGCAGCGCTCGTCCTCATCACACTCGCAGGGCTTCTTCGCAAGATGGGCAAGACGCCTCTGCAGTTTTTGCGTCACGAGGCCAGCGGCAAGTCCGGCACTAAGCGAGGCCTGCGGCTGCCCGAGCGCATGGGCTTCGTCGCACGCTTCCGCCTGCGCGTCTTCCTGCGCAACCTCGGCAACTTCGCCACGCTCTTCATAGGCATCGCTTTTGCCTCGTTGCTTTTGCTCTTCGGCCTGGCGATTCTTCCCACGATGACGCACTATGCCGACAACCTCGAGACAAGCCTTGTGGCAAAGCACCAGTACACGCTTAAAGCCCCGCTCGAGCTTGAAGGCAGCACCGAGGAACGCGAACAATGGGCAGCGCTCGAACGCCTGCAGTCGGTCGACGGCGAGCTTCTTACCGCCGCCGAAGATGCAGAAGACGAGCTCGACGATGCTGCGAATGCGGCACAAGCCGCAGCAGACGCCGCGACCGCTTCGCCCTCTGCCGCAAGCCTGAGCGCGGCGCAAAATGCTCTAGCAAAAGTCCAGGACAAGAAAGACGCGCTCTACGCCCGCCTCGACGACATCGCAGATGCCCTCGACTGCGATCGCGACGAAGTGATCAACCTTATTGACGATGCCTCCAAAATCGACACCGACAATGACGATATCCACCCTGTCAATACGATTAACAACGGCGCGAACAAGATTGCCCAAGCCGAAAAATACGCCGTCTACCAGCTTCAATACGACCGAGGCGAAGGAAACGGCGAGGAGACCGTGACGATCTACGGAGTCTCGCCCAACTCGCGCTATTGGAAAGACCTGAACGTTGGGGAAGGACGGATTGTCTTTGGACGCGGTCTGCTCGACAAGTTCGGCTGGAAAGAGGGCGAGCAGGTCGATTTCTACGACAAATATGAAGACAAGAACTACTCTCTCGAATACGCGGGCAACGGTTCCACATGGGGCTCAAAGTCCGACATGAACGTCTACATGAGCCTCGACGATTTTAACGAGCTCTTTGGCAACGACGCCTCGTACTTCAATGGCTACGCAAGCGACGAGAAGCTCGACCTCGATGCGCGCTACTTTGCCGGCGACACCACGCCCGACGACATGCGGGCCGTAGGTGATCAGTTTATCGGCATGATGAGCGACCTGATCGGTTTGATGGTAGGACTTGCCGTGTTCATCTTCTTACTGTTCATGTACCTGTTGACCAAAGCCGTACTCGACCGTAGTGCCCGTTCCATCAGCTACATGAAGGTCTTTGGCTATCGCGATGGCGAAATCTCGCGCCTCTACATCCGCTCAATCACACTGTGCGTCGCCGCATCACTCGTACTGAGCCTGCCCGTCATCATCGGCTCGCTCACCGCGATCTTCCGTGCGATGCTGATCTCTTACAACGGAAACATCGAGATCTACGTACCGTGCTGGTCCATGGCGGCATGCATAGGCATTGGATTCGCCACCTACCTCGTCGTAGCGCTTCTGCACACACGCTCCATCAAGCGCGTCAGTCTCGCCGAGGCACTGAAAGTCCAGGAATAGTTCCCTGGGCCAAATGAAGCAGATAATCCCATTTAGAGTGCCCCAAGGTGCATCTAAATGGGATTTTTTGCTACATCTATCGTTGAGGCAACTGCATGCCCAAGCTCACTCGGCTATGAAACCGGCGGCAGATAAGCTTTCGCGTTGCCAAGACTATAGGCAATCGTCGAGCCATTGTGCAGCAGCGATGAGGTTTGGGGAGCGATGACGCCCGCGATGCCAAGCGCCAAAAGCGCCGAATTGGTGAGCATCACCTTGGAATACGAGCTCGTCAAACGGTCGATAAGGCCCTGGCTCATCCTACGCAGGCGCACAATGGCAGCAAGGTCCGTATCGGCCAGGATGATGTCCGCGACTTCCTTGGCGATATCGCTTCCGCCGCCCATCGCGAGGCCCACATCGGCCAGGCCGAGTGCAGGTGAGTCGTTGACGCCATCGCCTACCATGGCGATACGATGACCCTCGCTCTTGGCTTGCTCCACATATGCATATTTATCTTCGGGCAGCAACTCTGCCTTGAACTCGTCAACGCCCGCCTCACGAGCGATACGACAAGCGGTGCGCTCCGAATCGCCCGTGAGCATCACGACGCGCTTGACACCAAGCGCATGCAGGTTGGCAATAGCCTCTTTGACCCCGGGCTTGAGCGGATCCTCGATGCCGAGCACGCCCACGACCTCGCCGTCGACTGCCAGATACAAAGGCGAAAGACCCTGCATCTCCGACTCGATACTCTCCAGAATATCCGGCTCCAAATGAGCACGCTCGTCTTCAAACACAAAGTGCGCGGAACCGATAACCGCCCGCCTCCCCTCAATCGAGGAGGCGATGCCATGCGCGACGATGTACTCGACGGCCGCATGACGCTCGCGATGCTCAAGACCGCGCTCTTTAGCAGCATTGACAACGGCGCGCGCCACCGGATGAGGGAAGTGCTCCTCCAAACAGGCCGCAAAACGCAAAACGTCGTCCTTGCTCCAGCCGTCGGTGGTAAGCACGCAGGCAAGCCTGGGCTGTGCCTCGGTAAGCGTGCCCGTCTTATCGAACACGATGGTGTCGGCCTTGGCAAACGACTCAAAGTACTTCGCGCCCTTGACCATGACGCCCATCTTGGCGGCGTCACTCATGGCGGTCATGACGGCAACGGAGCCCGTGAGCTTGAGCGCGCACGAGTAGTCGACCATCAGCGCCGCGGAGGTCTTAATGAGACTGCGCGTGGTGAGCGCGACCAGGCCCGCAAGCAGGAAGTTCCACGGAACGATCTTGTTGGCGAGGTCCTCCATGTGCGACTGGCCCTCGGATTTGAGCGAGTCGGCCGTCTGAACGAGCGAGACGATCGAGCGCAGTTTGGTCTGGGCCGTGTTGGCGCGCACGCGCACCAAGATGCTGCCGTCTTCGACGACGGTGCCGGCAAACACGTCGTCGCCCACGCTGCGCTCGACGGCCAGCGGCTCGCCGGTCAGGGTTGCCTGGTTAACCATGGCGCTCCCCTGCTCGACCACGCCATCGATGCAGATGGACATGCCGGTGCGCACGGCAACCAGGTCGCCGGGTTCAAGCTCGGTGGCGGTAACGCTCACCTCGGTGTCACCGACCACCTTTTGCGCCTTGTCGGGCACATCGAGCAGCGAGTTGATGAGCTCGTTTTCGCTCATGGCGCGCGTGTAGTCCTCGAGCAGCTCGCCCACGTTGAGCAGGAACATCGTCTGGCCCGCGGTGTCGACGTCGCGCTTGACGAACGAGATACCGATGGCCGACGCGTCGAGCACGGGAACGGTCAGGCGCGGCTGTGCGAGCTCGCGGAGAGCTGCGCGCAAAAAGGCCATGTAGCCGGCAACGACAAAGACGGCACGCAGCGGCGTGGGCAAAAACCAACGGCGCGCGTAGTGGACGCCGACAAGCGTGGCCAGGTCCATAACCAACTTGTGCTTGCGCGGCTCGAGCTGCATCACGTAGCCCGACTTGGCGTCGGCGATGGCCTGGGCATTGAGCGCGCCGACGGCGCCCAGCACGGCGTCGCGGCGCGGCTCGTCGTATTCGAGCGCCATCTGCCCGATGCGGCCGTAGACGCGAACTTTGCGCACGCCGTCGATTTCGGTGCCGAGCTTGATCAATGCATCGAGATCGCTCTCCGGCACAGGACCCGCCAACTGAAGGCGGGTCCTGCCGGGGATCTCGCTGATAATCGAGAATTTCATAGTTGTGCCTGGGAGCGCTACTCGGCTGCGTTGCTCGCAGCGTCAGCCTCGCTCTGGGTAATGTAGGCAGCCTCGGCAACCATGTCGTCAACGTTGGCCTTGGCCTGCTCGACCATGTCCTGGTAGCCGTTCTTGATACGCATGCCGCACGCGATGCCCTGCACGCAGGCGTTTTTAACCGGAGCGCTGGTGAGCAGCTTGATGCCGGCCGTGCCGAGCAGAAAACCGCCACCGACAAGCATGGTATTAAATGCAGACTTCTTCATGGTATTCCTCTCTTCTCCGCGCCGACTCGCAACGCGGTGACCCGGTGCCCGAGCAAATAAGTTAACTCGCGTGCACTTTTAAGAGATGAGTTTAGTATCCCTAACTTATGCAGTCAACAGAGGGTAACTTTTTGGAAATCTTCTCTTCTGCCATCCCCTGACGGGCCGAGCCCATACCGGTAACCAGCCTAATGAAGCAGATAATCCCATTTAGAGCACCCCTAAGTGCATCTAAATGGGATTATCTGCTTCATCTATCGTTGCAAGCATGATCGTGTCACTTGCCGCCCCACACAAAACAGCCCTCAACCGGATATCCGGCCGAGGGTTTCGTGCTCAGCAATATGCCACCGTCACCTATGCCGCGGCGCGATCGGACGAGAGGTGCACCGCCTTGTCAAAGTTGACGCCAAACAGGATGCCGGCAAGCATCAGAGAAGCGCCAAGTCCGCTATAGAAGACGGCGATAAAGCGCTCTGGCGCAATGCCGCTCGAACGCAGCAAGATGCCAAAGGTCATCATAAAGGCCATGATGGCGAAAGACTTCTTATCGAAGAACTTGAGAAAGAAATGGCGCTCCTCCTCGTAAGAACGAATCCTCGCCGTGTGCTTCTTGACGAGCTTGCCAAAGACCATAGCCTGGAACACGGCAAAGACCACGAGAGAAAGCAAGTTGTTGAGCATTCCGCGGAACATGGGGTAAGCCTGCAGGCCGATGCGAAGGATATTGAATCCGGCGGCGCTCCAAACCAGACAAGCAATCAGAAGCAGCGTGTTGCGTTTAACTTTCATGAAAGACTCCTCGGTCTCTTTTTGAACGAGGTTCAGTTTAAGTGATACAAATACTCAGTTACATAGGCCTTTAGTACAGCGTTCTGCGAACGATCTCGAGTGCAGCTGATGGATCGCTATCCTGCCGCAAGAGTGCCGAAAGCATGAGAGAGAACAGGACATCGGCAAATTGCTCAACGGTAAAGCTCTCCGTAAAAGCATCCCTGCGAATGTTGGGGTCACGCTTTAAGACGGTACTCAGTCCATTGAGCACATGCTGCCACGCCTGCTGCATACGCTGTTTTCCGCCATCCTTTTCCTCATGCATAAAGCCAAGCGAATGCAAGGTGAAAAAGCCTGGATAATGCTCGCAACCATATGCGATGCGCCCGTACATCCAAGCAATGCATGTCTGAATATCCTGAAACGCAGCAGATTCGCTCGGCAGGCGGAAAATCTCGCACCAGACGCTCTCGACCGTCGCCGCAACCAAATCTGTCTTGGAATCAAAGTAGTTGTAGATAGACCCCACCGACACATCGCACGCAGCAGCCACCGAGCGAACGCTAATCGAAGACCACCCTTGGCTTCGAACCAGCTCGCGGCTCGCTTCCAATATTTCTTCAAATTTCTTCTTTAGATGTCACAACCGTATTCAAGAACCCACCTCAAATTGAACATTGCTCAGTTTAGGCGTTGTACAGCCCCATCCGCCACGTCATAAGTCACCCAAAAAAGGAGGCGCCAGCGGCGCCTCCGTCACCATCTTCTCTCCCCCGCCCACCTGACCCGAACGGCCGAATCGTCGAGGTTGAGGGGCCAAGCGCAGGGCCTTGCCTCGCAATGAGTTCCGCACGCAAAGGAGGCGCCAGTGGCGCCTCCTTCTTGCGCAGGACTGTCTGAAATTGAGAGGCATGGCCCTGCGCTTGGCCCCTCAACCCCGCCCCTACGAGAGCGACGTTCTCAGCAACTCATTGAAGAGCTTGGGATTGCCCTTGCCACGGCTCGCCTTCATGCACTGGCCCACCAGGAAGCCAAGCACCTTCTGGTTGCCATCACGGTACTGCTGGGCTTGATCCGCACAGTTGGCCAGGACCTCGTCGACAATCGGCTGCAGCGCACCGGTGTCGCTCACCTGACGCATGCTGCGCTCGTCCACGATTTTATTGGGGTCGTCACCGGTCTGAGCCATAAGCTCAAAGACCTCGTGTGCCTGGTTGCTCGAGATGGCATCGCTTGCCAAAAGCTTTGCCAGCGCAGTCACCTGAGCAGGCGCGATACCACTCTCGTCAAGCGTCGTGCCCGCGCCCTTAAGATAGGCAACAAGCTCGTTTACCAGCAGGTTTGCAACCGTCTGAGCCTCCTTGCCAGAAGTACCCTCAGCCGCCTTCTCAAAGAAGTCGGCATAGGCGGGGTCACCCGCAATCTGCTCGGCATCTGCCGCTTTGATGCCAAAGTCGGCCTCAAAGCGAGCGCGCTTGGCGTCAGGCAGCTCGGGAATCTGCTCGCGACAGTTCTCGATAAAGGCATCGTCCAAATCAAACGGAGCCAGGTCGGGATCGGGGAACAAACGATAGTCGTCGGCCGTCTCCTTAACGCGCATGACCACCGTGCGCTTGCGACTGGGCTCCCAATGGCGCGTCTCTTGGTAGATGATGCCGCCCTCTTCGAGCACTTCGGCCTGACGACAAATCTCGTAGGCAAGGCCATCATGCAAGCTCTTAAAGGAATTGAGGTTCTTGAGCTCGGTCTTGGTACCAAGCTTGGTCTCGCCGCGGCGACGCAGCGACACGTTGCCGTCGCAACGCATGGAGCCCTTCTCCATGGAGCAGTCGGAAATGCCCAGCGTCACAAAGATGCGGCGAAGCTTCTCCATGAAGAGGCGTGCCTCCTCGGGCGTGCGCAGGTCGGGCTCGGTCACGAGCTCGATCAGAGGCGTGCCGCAGCGGTTGTAATCGACGAGCGACTCGGCGGCAGCGGTAATGT